>CAJUPW010000024.1:0-2086 GCA_910588635.1 uncultured Oscillospiraceae bacterium
TTTTGTGAGGTTAGCTTTTGAGAGCCATCTCGCCGCAAACCCGCATGAATACTGGATTTTTGCCTGTTTGCTTTCCCTTTCCCCAATAACCTGTGTTCAACGAATGGTATGTTCGGGACTCCAGCCGCAAGGTGCGGGCCGTTCTCAAGGCCAAGGCGGAACGCGGGGAACGGCTGGGCACAAGAGCGCCCTATGGCTACAAAAAGGATGATCATGACAGCAAAAAGCTGGTGGTGGATGAGGAAGCCGCCGCAGTCGTGCGCCGTATCTTCGCCATGTGCGCCGCAGGCCGTGGGCCGAGTCAGATTGCCCGAAAATTAAGCGAGGAACAGGTTTTATGCCCCACGACCTATGCCTATCAGAAGTTTGGGGTCGGTCACGTGTCGTTGGACTTGGAAAAGCCCTGTCATTGGACAGACAGCACGATTGCGAATATGCTGGAAAACGAGCTGTATCTGGGCAATACCGTCAACATGAGATTCAGCAGCAAGTCCTACAAGGACAAGCGGAAGGTGGAACACCCCAGAGAGGAATGTCTGGTATTTGAGGGGACGCATTCCGCGCTTGTGACCCAAGAGGTCTGGGATATTGTCCAGCGGGTGCGGCAGAACAGGCGCCGCCCCACCAAGATGAACGAGCAGAACAAGTACTCCGGGCTGGTGGTGTGCGCGGACTGCGGATCCACGATGGTGCTGCACCGGGCGCACACGATGAAGCCCACCTGGAACAACTTCACCTGCCGCACCTACAAGAAAGAGGGGGCTGAAGTCTGCACCGCCCACTACATCCGGGAGTGTGTGCTGGACGAGGTGATCCTGGAGGATCTTAGACGGGTGACGGCGATGGCCAGGGAACACACCAGGGAGTTCGCGGAGTACATCGGCAACAGGCAGTCCGCTGAGATCCAGCGGGAGATCCGCAGGCAGGAACGGGAACTGACTGCTATGCGGAAACGTGGAGCAGAGCTGGATGCCATCTTCAAAAAGCTGTATGAGGATCGGGTTCTCGGCCACCTTTCAGTGGAACAGTTCCAGACGCTGTCCGGTGGCTATACGGAGGAGCAGAAAAAGCTGGCGGCAGAAATTCCCGCAAAGGAAGCGGCCATCCAGAAGCTACGGGATACGGTTTCCAGCACTGAGGGTTTCACCGCCAAGGCCAAACGCTACACCGACATTACGGAGCTGACGCCGGAGTTGCTGCGACTGTTCATCCAGAAAATCGTGGTGCATGAGAAAAGCACCAAATGGTCGAAGAAAGCCATGCAAACCATTGAAATCCACTACAGCGACATTGGCTATATCGGCGGGGACATCCAGCAAAATAAGGAAAGTCCCCGGCAAGAAATCTCAGCGTGATTCCTGCCGGGGTGCTTCCCCGAGTCGTAGATACCCCTGTCAGGGGTAGGCCAAGGATGGCAGGTCACTTTTTTCTATGGCGTAGGCTAAGTGTTAGTGCCCTACACAGGCTAAATTACATTGCCCTACGACAAAAAGAAATCAGTCTTTGCGGGGGTTGGCAATGGCGGCTTGAGCGGCAGCCAGCCGGGCGATGGGCACCCGGAAGGGGGAGCAGGACACGTAGTCCAGCCCGATATCGTGGCAGAACATGACGGAAGAGGGATCACCGCCGTGCTCGCCGCAGATGCCCAGATGGACGTTGGGGTTAGTGGAACGGCCCCAGCGGCAGGCGTTGGCAATCAGACGGCCTACGCCGTGCTGGTCCAGACGGGCGAAGGGGTCCTGCTCGTAGATCTTCTTCTCGTAGTAGGCCTCCAGGAATTTGCCCGCGTCGTCCCGGCTGAAGCCGAATACCAGCTGGGTCAGGTCGTTGGAGCCGAAAGAGAAGAAATCGGAGTGGGGGGCAATATCGTCGGCGCACATGGCGGCCCGGGGGATTTCGATCATGTTGCCCACCTTGTACTTCATATTGGAGCCGGCCTCTTTAATCAGAGCGTCCGCCACCTCGGTGACAATGTTCTTCACATAGTCAAACTCCTTCAGCTCGCCCACCAGAGGAATCATGATCTCGGGGACCATGTTCCATTCGGGGTGGCGGGCCTGGACGGCCAGGGCGGCCTTGATGACAG
>CAJUPW010000024.1:2096-45347 GCA_910588635.1 uncultured Oscillospiraceae bacterium
CGCGGGTCTGCATCCGGGCGATCTCAGGGAAGGTGACGGACAGGCGGCAGCCGCGGTGGCCCATCATGGGGTTGAACTCGTGGAGGCCGGCGATGATGGCTTTGATGTCGGCCACGCTCTTGCCCATATCCTTGGCCATCAGCTCAATGTCGGCCTCCTCGGTGGGGACAAACTCGTGCAGCGGGGGGTCCAGGAAGCGGACGGTCATGGGACGGCCCTCCAAGGCCTCGTACATGGCCTCAAAGTCGCCTTGCTGCATGGGCTCCAGCTTGGCCAGAGCCTTCTCGCGCTGCTCCACGGTGTCGGAGCAGATCATCTCCCGGATGGCGGGGATGCGGTCGGCCTCGAAGAACATGTGCTCGGTGCGGCACAGGCCGATTCCCTGGGCGCCGAACTTGACGGCCTGGGCGGTGTCACGGGGATTGTCGGCGTTGGTGCGCACGCCCATCTGGCGGTACTTGTCGGCCCAGGCCATGATGCGGCCGAACTCGCCGGAGATGGAGGCGTCCACAGTGGGGATGGCCTCGCCATAGATGTTGCCGGTGGAGCCGTCCAGGGAAATCCAGTCGCCTTCGCTGTAGACCTTGCCGTCCAGCTCAAACTTCTTGTTCTCCTCGTCCATCTTGATGGCGCCGCAGCCGGACACGCAGCAGGTGCCCATGCCCCGGGCCACCACGGCGGCGTGGGAGGTCATGCCGCCACGAACGGTGAGGATGCCCTGGGAGGCCACCATGCCCTCGATATCCTCGGGGGAGGTCTCCAGCCGGACGAGACACACCTTCTCGCCCCGGGCGGCCCACTCCTTGGCGTCATCGGCGGTAAAGACGATCTTGCCGCAGGCGGCGCCGGGGGAGGCGGGCAGAGCGGTGGCAATGGGGGTAGCCTTCTTCAAAGCAGCGGGGTCAAACTGGGGATGGAGCAAGGTGTCCAGGTTGCGGGGGTCGATCATGGACACAGCTTTCTTCTCGTCGATCATGCCCTCGTCCACCAGGTCGCAGGCGATCTTCAGGGCGGCGGCGGCGGTGCGCTTGCCGTTGCGGGTCTGGAGCATATAGAGCTTGCCGTGCTCCACGGTGAACTCCATGTCCTGCATATCACGGTAGTGGTCCTCCAGCTTGGCGCACACGTCGGTGAACTGCGCGAAGGCCTCGGGGAACTTCTCCGCCATCTCCTGGATGGGCATGGGAGTGCGCACGCCGGCCACCACGTCCTCGCCCTGGGCGTTGGTCAGGAACTCGCCCATCAGCTTCTTCTCGCCGGTGGCGGGGTTGCGGGTAAAGGCCACGCCGGTGCCGCAGTCGTCGCCCATATTACCGAAGGCCATGGACTGCACGTTGACGGCGGTGCCCCAGGAGCCGGGGATATCGTTCATGCGGCGGTAGACAATGGCGCGGGGGTTGTTCCAGGAGCGGAACACGGCCTTGATGGCGCCCATGAGCTGTTCCTTGGGGTCGGAGGGGAAGTCCGCGCCGATCTTGGCCTTGTACTCGGCCTTGAACTGGCCGGCCAGCTCTTTCAGATCGCCGGCGTCCAGCTCCACGTCCTGGGTGACGCCCTTCTTCTCCTTCATGGCGTCGATGAGCTGCTCAAAGTACTTCTTGCCCACCTCCATGACCACGTCGGAGTACATCTGGATAAAGCGGCGGTAGCAGTCCCAGGCCCAGCGCGGGTTGTTGGACTGCTTGGCAATGACATCCACCACCTGCTCGTTCAGGCCGAGGTTCAGGATGGTGTCCATCATGCCGGGCATGGAGGCCCGGGCGCCGGAGCGGACGGAGACCAGCAGGGGGTTGTTCAGGTCGCCGAACTTCTTGCCGGTGATCTTCTCCAGCTTGTCGATATACTCCATGATCTGGGCCTGGATCTCGTCGTTGATCTTTTCCCCGTCCTCGTAGTATTGGGTGCAGGCCTCAGTGGTGATGGTGAAGCCCTGGGGGACGGGCATGCCGATGTTGGTCATCTCGGCCAGATTGGCGCCCTTGCCGCCCAGCAGATTGCGCATGTTGGCGTTGCCCTCGGAAAAGAGGTACAAAAATTTAGTGGCCATTGGTATCATTCCTTTCAGTAGTGTATCCGGCGTCCCGGCCGGCCAGATCCCGGGGAGGAGCGCCGCGCGTTGCCAGAAACGGGGAATAGAAATATTGTCCGAGTTTCTGGAATACCGTGCATAATATTATACAGACGGCCGGGTCATATTTCAAGCTGATTTAGAAATTTTTTACATAGAAATTACAGACGAAAATTTGTTGAAAAAGGCGGTTGATGGAGCTATAATTAAAATAGGTACAAATTTTGTTTGGAGAAGAGAGGGCGGTCGGAATGGCGCAATGGCTGCGGCAGCCGCTGGGCCTGTATCTGCTGGCGGTCAACTTGGCCGCCTTTATGCTGATGGGGGCTGACAAGCGCCGGGCAAGGCGGGGAGCGTGGCGGATTTCCGAGAAGGCGCTGTTTCTCCCGGCGGCGCTGGGCGGGGCTTTTGGCGGCGTCTTGGGAATGCGGGTCTTTCACCACAAGACCCGGCACTGGTACTTCCGCTTGGGCTTTCCCCTGCTGCTGTTCGTGCAGCTTCTTGGGTTGGGCTGGCTGGCGCTGCGTTAAGGCTGACGGGACATATAAAGAAAGGTGCTGTGTGAAGATGGAATATGATTTTACTTCCCTGATGGACCGGCGGGGCAAGGACGCCTTGGCCCTGGACGGCCTGGGGTGCCAGGCGGGCGCCCCACTGGCCCCCCGGGAGGGCTTTGATGCCATCCCCATGTGGGTGGCCGACATGAATTTCCCGCTGCTGCCCACCATCCAGGAGGCGGTCATCCGGCGGATGCGGGAGCCCCATCTGGGCTACTTCCTCCCCTCGGAGGACTATTACAGCTCCATTATCCGCTGGCATGAGGCCAGAAACGGGGCGGAGGGGCTGACCAGGGAATGCATCGGCTATGAGAACGGAGTGCTGGGGGGCGTGCTCAGTGCGCTGAATGTGCTGTGCTCCAAGGGGGAGCGGGTGCTGGTCCACTCGCCCACCTATATCGGCTTCACCAAGGCCCTGTCCAACAACGGCTACCGCATGGTCCACTCTCCGCTGGAGAAGGACGAAGCGGGGGTGTGGCGGATGAACTACGCCCACATGGAGAAGATGATTGTGGAGCACAAAATCCACGCCGCCATCCTCTGCTCCCCCCACAATCCTTGCGGCCGGGTCTGGGAGCGGTGGGAGCTGGAGCGGGCCATGGAGCTGTTTGAAAAGCACAATGTCTATGTGGTGTCCGACGAAATCTGGTCCGACATCATCCTCAGCGGCCACAGACACATTCCCACCCAGTCGGTGAGTCCGGCTGCCCGGCGGCGCACCGTGGCCCTGTACGCACCCTCCAAGACCTTCAACCTGGCCGGCCTGGTGGGAGCCTATCACATCATATACGACCCCTGGCTCCGGGAGCGGATGGAGCGGGAGGCCTCCCTGTCCCACTATAACGAGATGAACGTGCTGTCCATGCACGCGCTGATCGGGGCCTACCGGCCCGAGGGGCATGTGTGGGCGGACGAGCTGTGCCGGACCATCACCGAGAACGTGGACTTCGCCTGCGGCTGTATTGAGGAGCGGTTCAAGGGGGTGGAGGTATCCCAGCCCCAGGGGACCTATATGCTCTTCGCGGACTGTACCGGATGGTGCGAGGAGCATAATAAGACCATCGACCAGGTGGAACAGGCGGCCTGGGACGTGGGGGTGGCGGTGCAGGACGGCCGGATGTTCCACGGTCCCTGTCATCTGCGCCTCAATCTGGCCTTGCCCATGTCCAGGGTGCAGGAGGCCTTTGACCGGCTGGAGCGGTATGTATTTCGGAAGTAAGAACCTGTATTCATAACGGGAAAGACCCGTCCAGACAGTTGTTTGAGGTTGTGAATACAGGTTCTAAGAGGGGCTGAGACAGCCCCGGACCGGCGAAGGAGGTGAGGCCGTTGAAGCGGCGGATTTGTACGGGCCTGCTGGCCCATGTGGACGCGGGCAAGACCACCCTGTCCGAGGGATTATTATATCTCAGCGGGGCGGTGCGCAGGCTGGGCCGGGTGGACCATCGGGACGCCTTTCTGGACACCGACGCTCAGGAGCGGGAGCGGGGCATCACCATCTTTTCCAAGCAGGCGGAGCTGGCCTGGAAGGACGCCGCCATTACCCTGCTGGACACCCCGGGGCATGTGGACTTCTCCGCCGAAATGGAGCGGGTCTTGGGGGTGCTGGACTGCGCCGTGCTGGTCATCAGCGGCGCCGACGGCATCCAGAGCCACACCCGTACCCTTTGGCGGCTGCTGGAGCGGCACGCCGTCCCCACCCTCCTCTTTGTGAACAAGATGGACCTGCCGGGGGCGGATAAGGCCGCCCTACTGGCCCAATTACAGGAAAAGCTTGACGGAGGCTGTCTGGATTTTTCGGACAGCCTGGAGCCTGTTCAGGAGGACCTGGCCTCGCTGGACGAGGGGCTGATGGACCAGTATCTGGAGGGCGGCCGGATCACGGAGGCGGACGCGGCCTCCCTGGCTGCCCGGCGGCTGGTTTTCCCTTGTTTCTTCGGCTCGGCCCTGAAGCTGGAGGGGGTGGAGGCGCTGCTGGACGGCCTGACTCAATACACGCTGTCCCCCGCCCGCGCTCCGGAGTTTGCCGCCCGGGTGTTCAAGATCGCTCGGGACGGGGCCGACCGGCTCACCTATGTGAAGGTCACCGGCGGCGCCTTAAAGGTCCGCACCCTGTTGGGAGAGGAGAAGGTCAATCAAATCCGCATCTACTCCGGCACAAAATATCAGACGGTGGACGAGGCTCCCGCCGGGACGGTGTGCGCCCTCACCGGGCCGGCCAAAACCCGGCCTGGGGACGTGTTCGGGGCGGAGCCTCCCGCCGCCGGGCCGGAGCTGGAGCCAGTGCTGAACTATCAGGTGATTCTGCCCCCCGGCTGCGACGTCCACGCCATGCTGCGCAGCCTCCGCCAGCTGGAAGAGGAGGACCCCCAACTCCGGGTGGTGTGGAACGAGGCGCTGGGGGAAATCCACCTCCAGCTCATGGGAGAAATCCAGCTGGAGGTGCTCACCCGGCTCATTCAGGAGCGTTTCGGAGTGGAGGTCTCATTCGGGACGGGCAGTATCGTTTACCGGGAGACCATCGCCGACACCGTGGAGGGGGTGGGTCACTTCGAGCCCTTGCGCCACTACGCCGAGGTCCACCTGCTGCTGGAGCCCGGCCCCCGGGGCAGCGGACTGCGCGTCGCGTCCGCCTGCCCCACCGACCAGCTGGACCTGAACTGGCAGCGGCTTATCTTCACCCACCTGATGGAGAAGCGCCACCGGGGGGTGCTTACCGGGGCGCCTATCACCGATATGAAGATCACCCTGGTGGCCGGACGGGCCCATGTGAAGCACACCGAGGGAGGCGACTTCCGTCAGGCAACCTACCGGGCGGTGCGCCAGGGGCTGATGCAGGCGGACAGCGTCCTTCTGGAGCCACACTACGACTTCACTCTGGAGCTGCCCCCGGACTGCGTGGGCCGGGCCATGAACGACATTCAGTCCATGGGCGGCAGCGTGGAGGGCCCGGAGCAGGAGGGGGAGCTGGCCCTCCTCACCGGCCACGCCCCGGTGGCCGGACTGCGGGACTACTGGCGGGAGGTCGCCGCCTATACCCGGGGGAGGGGCCGGCTGTCCTGTTCCCTCCGAGGGTATGAGCCCTGTGCCGATCAGGAGGAGATTGTCGCCCAGACCGGCTACGACCCGGAGCGGGACGTGGAAAATTCTCCCGACTCGGTGTTCTGCTCCCACGGGGCGGGGGTAAATGTGAAGTGGTACCAGGTCAGGGACCACATGCATGTGGACAGCGGCCTGCGGCTTGGGAAAGAGACGCCCCTCCCGGAACCGGCCGCTCCCTCGGGTGGAGAGCGGCAGTATCGGGGGGGCAGCCTGGAACAGGATAAGGAGCTACTGGCCGTTTTTGAGCGCACCTACGGGAAAGTAGACCGGGAGCTTGCTTTCCAGCCCCAGAAAAAGCCCGCCCGCACCAGTCTGGACGAAGGGAAGTACGCCATTCAAAACCAGAAAACCGGCCCGGAGTACCTGCTGGTGGACGGCTATAATATCATTTTCGCCTGGGACGAGCTGAAGGAGCTGGCCCAGGCGGACGTGGCCGCCGCCCGGGCGGCCCTGGAGGACATCCTGTCCAACTACCAGGGCTTCCGCAAGTGCGTGGTGATTCTGGTGTTTGATGCCTACAAGGTGAAGGGAAACCCGGGATCGGTGGAGAAGAGGCACAACATCTATGTGGTCTACACCAGGGAGGCCGAGACCGCCGATGCCTACATCGAAAAGGCCACCTATGATCTGGGGCGGGATCACCGGGTGCGGGTGGCCACCTCCGACGGCCTGGAGCAGATGATTATTCTGGGCCATGGGGCGCTGCGGCTGTCCGCCCGGGCGTTCAAGGCGGAGATTGAGCAGGCTCAGGGGGAAATCTCCGCGCTGGTGGCCGGGCTCAACCGGCGGAACGCCGGGGACCGGAAGCTGAGGCACACGGCGAGGATCATTGAAAAGAAATGAGAGGAGGCCGCCCGCGGGCGGCCTCCCTGTTGTGTCACAGCGCCCGCAGCGCCGCCCCGGCCAGCCGGGCCAGCGACCCGGTCACGGTGAGCAGGTCCTTGGGGTCGGCGTCCAGGGCGGCCCGGAGGGCGTTGGCCAGATTTTTAGGCTCCAGGGCCTCCTTTACCGTTCTGGCATCGCCGGAGGACAGCAGCGCGTAGAGCGTGTCGGCCACCGTCTCCCGCTGCTGGCTGGTCAGCCCGGCCAGCCAGCTTTTCAGGGTCCGGTCGATGAGGCGGCTGCCCGCGTCCACCTCCTCCAGCCGCACAAAGTCCGGCCCCAGCACCTGCCAGGAGTAGGGGTCGTGCTGGAACAGGCCCTGCTGGTCGCTGTCCACCACGGTGTGGGGCTCCTCGTGGGCCAGCAGCAGCCCTACCACCGACGACCTTGGCACAAAGCTCCGGATGCGGGTGCGCAGCTCCTGGTATCCCGGGCGGGAGAGAAGGTAGGGGGTGAGGCCGGGACCGTCGAAGGACCACACCGATTTGATCCGGTCCCGTACCTTTACGGAGGCCAGAGAGGCTCCCGCCACCGCCAGATTGCCTCCTTTGGAGTGGCCTCCCAGCCGCAGAAGGCCGGGAAAGAAAGCGGCAAAGTCCCGGATATACTCCGCCGCCTCCAGCTGGGCGGGGACCACGTCCATAAAGCTGAGGTTGAAATCCTCCTTCCAGCCCACCAGAGTGCCGTCGGTGCCCCGGAAGGCCAGAAAGGCGGAGCCGTCCCCCAGAAGGACGGTCAGGGCGGCGAACTGGGTCTCCTCTCTGGGGACAAAGCGGTCGGCGCGGGCGCACAGCTCCAGCCGGGCGAACCGGGTGGAGCTGGCCAGAGTTTGGAGGAGGGACAGGTCCTTCTCACACCGGCTGCGCCCCCGTAGGGTGGGAGAAAGGGCCAGATAATCTTTTGCCGCCTGTGCCAGGGGAACGGAGCGTTCCGCCTGCTCCGGAATCAGGCCGTCGAAGTGTATGTAGGACAGTGCGGACAGGATCAGTCCGTCCACAGGGGAGAAGGGGGCCCGGTCAAAGACCAGGTCCCCCCGCCAAGTCAAATAGTCCAAGAGATTGCCCACTGCCGTCACCTCTCTTCCCAGTCTATTCCATATACGGGAAAAGGGGTTATCATCGGGGGCGGCCCGGAAAACAAGAACAGGCAGTTACCCGTTATGGATAACTGCCTGACGGCCTGAGGGTGATTTGCCTCAGACAGGAGATTTTCTGCCTTATTTTGCCGCCGGATACTCGTTGCACAGCAGACGGTAGGGCGGCTCGTCCTCCTCAATGGCCGGGAAGCGGCCCACCGGGGGATGGAAGCGGTTGTCGGTGTTGTCGTCGTTGCACTGGCTTACCTCGCCCAGCAGGACGGGGCCCGTTCCCTCCTCCACCGAGAAGTCGTGGTACAGCCGCTGCTGGATGTGGATGCTCTCGCCGGGGGTGAGCCGCACCTGGGCGCCAGCGGGGACGGTGTAGGTCCGTCCGTCGGTGTGGACGATGACGTTGGAGTCATAGTCGATCTCCTCATCGGGCAAGGAGTTGTATACCCGGATGAGCACGTTGCCGCCGCCCCGGTTGATGATGTCCTCGGTTTTGTACCAGTGGAAGTGGTTGGGGGCGTACTGACCCTCCTTCAGGTAGAGCAGCTTTTCGGCATAGACCTTGGGGTACCGGTCCGCCATGGCACGGTTGCCGTTGCGGATGGTGATGAGAGAGAAGCCGAAATGGTCAAAATCTCCCTTGCCGTAGTCGGTGATGTCCCAGCCCAGCATGCAGTCCCGCACCTCGTCGTACTCGTGGCCCAGCTCCTGCCACTGCTCCGGGGTGAAGTGACAGAAGGGGGGCAAGGCAAAGCGGTACTGGGCGCACATGGCCTCCAGCTCTTTCAGCGCTTTATTGATTTCGGAACGTTTCATACATATCATCCTTATGTTATAGAGTAGTCATATTTGTTTCCTCCGGACTGAATCGCATATCCTCTCTTAAAATTCTCGTTGCTTCTGATTGGATGGTCCGCTCCAATAAACAATGTTTAACTTGCCCTATTATGCGTTGAGGCAGGCGTCAGTCGGGAGTATCCATAGCCATTATACCACACGCTTTTCATATCAGCAATATAAATGCGCAGCACTGTTTTTTTGAAATATTGGGATATATGCGAAGACTGTCTTGCAATTCAGACAAATATAAGCTATAATCAAAACGCAAAGTCAAGGGTACTATATCGTAGGGCAATGTGATTCAGCCTGTAAAGGGCAATACCACCAGCCTGCGCCATAGAAAAAATGACCTTGCATCTCACGATGCGGGGTCACTTTTTTATCTCTCGGACGATCCTTTCCTAAGGAGGCTTGAACCCCTTTGATCTACCCTGTTGTTTTCATCAATCTCTTTTTCGTCCCTGTGCTGTTTCTCTATCTGGACTATAAGAGCCGCCGCAGGCCTCTGACCCCCGGCCTGGAGGTTTTATTCCAATACTGTATTGCCGTCAGCCTCAACCATGTGGCCGCCCATGGCCTCTCCTTCTTCCTGCACAAGCTGACGGGGGTTGGTTTCGCCCTAGACTCGGCGCGCTACACAATCATCGCGCTGCTGGCTGCGGCGCTCCTGTTCGCGGCCTGTGCCGTCATCAGGGGCCTGAGGCCGGAGATCAGCATTGCCAGGATCAGGGCGCGCAAGGTGGAAAAGTATGAGCAGGACGAAGTCTGAGCGCCCCGCCGGCATGAGGTTGGGCCTGGCGTTGGCATGCGTGGTTTTTTCCGTCTCCTGCGTCCTCTGGGGGGTCAGCGTCTGGCTGGGACGGACCTTCAACATCAACTTCCAGGAGATTCTGTACACCATGACCTCCCCCCTGGTGGGCACCGACGCGGGGGTGGCGCTTAAATGCCTGCGCGCCTGTCTCCCCCACATCTGCCTGGCGGCCCTGTTTGTCCTTACAGCTGCGGCCCTGGTCGTGCTTCAGCGGCGCTTCACGGCTGCTCTGTCCTTTCAGTTCCGGGGCAGGCGGCGTCAGGCCGACCTGTTCCTCCTGGCCCGCCGGTCCATGGCCGTCATCAGCGTTCTCGCCCTGTGCTGGGCCTTCCGCGCACTCTATGTCAATCTGAGGGTAGGCCAGTATATTGAACTGCGCCGCAACCCCACCACCATCTACGAGGACCGCTACGTCGATCCCGCATCGGTGTCCATCACCGCCCCGGACCGGAAAAAGAACCTGATCTATCTCTGCCTGGAGAGCATGGAGACCTCCTACGCCTCGGAGGAGGCGGGCGGACGCCAGCCGGAGCACAACTATATTCCCAATCTCACCGCCCTGGCCCAAGAGAATCTGTCCTTCTCCAACTCGGACCGGCTTGGAGGCTTCCGCGCCGTCAGCGGGACCACCTGGACCATGGGGGCCATCTTCGCCGCCACCTCCGGCCTGCCCTTCTCCTTCCCCGTGGGGGAAAACGCCATGAACCGGCACTCGGAATTTGCCTCGGGCTGCACCACCCTGGGAGATATTCTGGAGGAGAACGGCTACCGCAGCATGTTCCTCTGCGGCTCCGACGCCACCTTCGGCGGCCGGAGGCTGTATTACCAGCAGCACGGCAATTATGAAATCTGCGACCTCCTCACCGCCCGGGAGGAGGGCTATATCCCCGAGGACTACAAGGTCTGGTGGGGCTATGAGGATGCAATTCTCTATCAGATCGCCAAAGACAAGCTGACCGTCCTGGCAGGGTCCGGCCAGCCCTTCAGCTTCACCATGCTCACCGTAGACACCCACCATGTGGACGGGTATGTCTGTCCTCTGTGCCGGGACGACTACGACTCCGTCACCGGCAACGTGGTTTCCTGCGCGGACCGGCAGGCGGCGGACTTTATCCGGTGGTGCGAAGAACAGGATTTCTACGACAACAGCGTCATCGTCATCACCGGCGACCACCCCAGAATGGACACCAGTCTGGTGGACGGACTGGACTACCGCGACCGGACGGTGTACAACTGCTTTTTGAACTGCGAGGCCCCCGCCCGGGCGGTCAACCGGGAATTTACCGCGGTGGACCTCTTCCCCACGGTCCTGTCCGCCCTGGGCTTTGAGATCGAAGGGGATCAGCTGGGCTTCGGCGTGGACCTGTTTTCCGGCAGCGACACCCTCTCCGAGGTCATGGGCTTCCAGGCGCTGGACGAGGAGTTTGCCAAATACTCCCCCTTCGTGGAGGAGCATCTCAGCTGAAAAAACGGCGCGGACCAAAAGGCCCGCGCCGTTTTCTCATTCTGTGGTGTAGTTGTCAAAGTAGCCCTGGATAAAAACCACCGGGGTGCCCTTGTCCCCCGAGCCGGAGGTCAGGTCGCACAGGGAGCCGATCAGGTCGGTGAGGCGGCGGGGGGTGGTGCCCTCGGACACCATCTGGCCCACCAGGTCAACCTCCTTCTTGTGGATGCGGTCCTTGATGGCCTCCTTCAGCGCCTCGCCGGACAGTTCGGCGAAGTCGTTGTCGGCCAGATACTTCAGCTTGAGCTCATTGGGGGTGCCCTCCAGGCCGGCGGTGTAGGCCGGGGAGACCACAGGGTCGGCCAGCTCCCAGATTTTGCCCACCGGGTCCTTGAAGGCGCCGTCGCCGTAAACCATGACCTCCACGTGCTTGCCGGTCTCCTGGAGAAGCCTCTTCTGGATGGCCTCCACCAGGGGCTGGCAGTCCCGGGGGAAGAGCTTCACCTGGTCCTCGGTGGACTTGTTGGAGCCCAGCAGGCCGTACTTCTCGTTGCAGCCGCTGCCGTTCACCGGAGCGTTGAGAATCTCGTCCAGGCCCAGGACCCGCTCCGCCCCCGCGGCCTTGAGCAGCCGCTTGGTACGGGCTCTGGTGTGGATATCGCAGCACAGCACGTCCTTGGTGTAGGACAGGATAGCCCGGGGGTCGTTGGCGAAGACAATCTCCGCCTCGGCCCCGCAATCCCGAATCAGCTCCTGATAGTAGGCCACGTAGTCCACGCCTGTAAACGGGTGCTTCTCATAACCGAAGAGGGAGCGGTACTGCTCCAGAGTAAGCACGTCCTTATAGGGGTCCACCCCCTTCTCGTCCACCGCGTCCAGGCTGACGAGGTGGTTGCCCACCTCATCGGAGGGATAGCTGAGCATGAGGACGATCTTCTTCGCCCCCTTGGCGATGCCCCGCAGGCAGATGGCGAAGCGGTTGCGGCTGAGGATAGGGAAGATCACGCCCACCGTCCCGCCGCCCAGCTTGGCCTTCACATCGGCGGCGATGTCGTCCACGGAGGCGTAGTTGCCCTGGGCCCGGGCTACGATGGCTTCGGTCATGGCCACGATATCCCGGTCCCGGAGGGCAAAGCCGTCCTCCTTCGCGGCCTCCAGCAGAGAGCTGGTGACAATCTCCACCAGATCGTCCCCGCTGCGGATGATGGGGGTGCGGATGCCCCGGGAAACGGTACCGACCATACGGCTCATAAGGAACACTCCTTGTTTTCATAGCATTGTGGAAATTCTCTCCACAATGCTATATAATATCACGATTTTGGCCGGTTGTAAATATGATTTTGCAGAGAACGCCTCATCCGTCACGGCTTCGCCGTGCCACCTTCCCCTAAAGGGGAAGGCAAAAGAGACGCACCCCTAAAGCCTGCCCCTTTAGGGGAAGGTGCCCCCGAAGGGGACGGATGAGGTCACTACACCCCAAAGGACGCGATGGCGTCCCTCATATTCCGCCAGTCGCCTTTCAGCTCCTCCAGCCGGTCCCGGCCAGCGGGAGTGAGCCGGTAGTATTTTCGGTCGGGTCCTCCGCCGCCGGGTGCCATGTACCATTCGGTGTATTTCTCCCTGCCCAGACCCCGGAGCAGGGCGTAGATGGCGCTCTCCTGGGTGTCCGGAAAGGCGGCTCGCAGGGGGGTGAGCACCTCGTAGCCGTACTTGTCCCCCCCGGCCAGCAGCTGGAGCAGGCACAGCTCCAACAGGTCCTTCTTCAGCACAGGGCCACCCCCGTTCCAATCAGGCCCACCGCCCCGATGGGGATGAGGCGGGCGAACAGGTAGGACTGGGCGGAACTGCGGATCGCATATCCTATGTCTATGCTTCTACAGAAAAAAATGATAAAGCCGCATACTGCCGCCACCGTAACGGCCAGCGTGTATAGGGCCAGCCACCTGCGATCATAGCACTTTGCCAATATCAGCCCAGCCAAAGCGATCAGAGCGCATACCACTCCGCCATTGATAATCAGTTCCCGCTGCAAGATGACCTGCCAGGGGATGACAAGGGGATACACCTCCGCGTAGCCATCTAAAAAGCTCGAATCAAATACATGCCAGTTCCACGCCATTGTTCCCACACCAAAAACCAGCACCACAACCAACGCCAGCACCAACCACTTGGAGGTTGTGCCGTTTTTCTGCCCGTGCCGCCGGAACCAGTATAGGGACAGCACCAGCCCCGCCGCCATGACCCACACGGGATACCACCACTGCTCGGCAAAGGTGAAATAAAAACTGCTGTGACCCATAAAGGCCCACTTGGCCAGCAGGAACACCCCGAATGCCAGCACGGCGAAGACAGTCAGCCACCGGCGGTAGGTCTGCACGTCGGTGAGCAGGTGGGCCGCCTGGACGGGTTCGCCCAGCTCCTCCACCAGCTTGCTTTCGTCCCGCTCCTCCCGGAAAATCAGTTCCCGGTAGTCGGCAATGGCCTCCTCCGACTCCTGGGGCGGCAGCCGCCACCGCACCGCCCGGCTGAATTTTTTCAGGTACTGCTCACGGGTCAGTGTCGTTTTTATTCGCGCCATCTCAGCATCCTCCTCGCACTGATACAAATTCAGTATTATAAAAAATATACTACTGTTAAATTTATAGTATATCCCTGCAAGAATTTTGTCAAGAGATATTTTTGACGGTTCGGCAAATTTATGGTATGCTGTCCTCATCCGTCACGGCTTCGCCGTGCCGCCTTCCCCTAAAGGGGAAGGTATAAGAAGAGACGCGCCCCCAAAGCCTTCCCCTTTAGGGGAAGGTGCCCCCGAAGGGGGCGGATGAGGCGCTTCCCCAGGAGGTGCTTCCATGGACATTCAAGCCCTTGTGGCGGCCCAGCGGGCCTGGTTCAATACCGGGGCCACCTTGCCCCTGTCTGCCCGCAGAGCGGCCCTGAAACGGCTGAGAGCGGCCATCAAAGCCCACGAGGCGGACATCAGCGCCTCCCTCTGGGCCGACCTGAACAAATCCCCCACCGAGAGCTACATGTGCGAGGTGGGGATGACCCTGTCCGAGCTGTCCTTTGTGGAAAAACGGCTGGCCGGCTGGATGGGGGACCGGCCCCATCTCACCCCCCTTGCCCAGTTCCCCGCCAGGAGCTTCACCGTCCAGGAGCCTTACGGGGTGGCGCTCATCATGTCCCCCTGGAACTACCCCTTCCTGCTCGCCATGGAGCCCCTCATCGGGGCTGTCGCCGCGGGCAACTGCTGCGTGGTGAAGCCCTCCGCCTACTCCCCCGCCACGTCGGCGGTCATCCGGGATATTTTGTCGGACTGCTTCCCGCCGGAGTTTGTGTCGGTAGTGGAGGGCGGCAGAGCGGAGAACCAGGCCCTTCTGGCTCAGAAATTTGACTATATTTTCTTCACCGGCGGAGTGGAGGTGGGCAAAGAGGTCATGGCAAAAGCGGCCAAGCACCTCACTCCCGTCACCCTGGAACTGGGGGGCAAGAGCCCTTGCGTCGTGGACGCCACCGCCAGGCTGGACCTGGCCGCCAAGCGCCTCGTCTTTGGCAAGCTGCTCAACTGCGGCCAGACCTGCGTGGCCCCCGACTATCTGCTCATCGACCGGCGGGTGAAGGATCGCTTCCTGGCCTATGTGCGCAGGTGGGTGGCCGTCCAGTACGGCGGCGACGCCCTGGACAACCAGGGCTATGTCCGCATGGTCAACCGGAAGCACTTTGACCGGGTTATGGGCCTGATCGACCCGTCCAAGGTGGTCTTTGGCGGGAAGGGCGACCCGGACACCCTGAAGATTCAGCCCACCGTACTGGACAACGTGTCCCCCGATGACCCGGTGATGCGGGAGGAAATCTTCGGCCCGGTCCTCCCTGTCCTCACCTTCGACCGGGTGGAGGAGGCGCTGGACTTCGTCAACGCCAGGCCCCACCCCCTGGCCCTCTACCTGTTTTCCCAGGACAGGGCGGTCCGGCAGATGTTCCTCCGCCGGGCCTCCTTCGGCGGAGGCTGCGTCAACGACACCATCATCCACCTGGCCACCAGCCGCCTGCCCTTCGGCGGTGTGGGCAGCAGCGGCATGGGCAGCTACCACGGCCGAAACAGCTTTGACACCTTCTCCCACCGGAAAAGCGTCGTGGAGAAGTCCGTCCTCATTGACCTGCCTGTCCGGTACGCCCCCTATACCCCCATGAAAGACAAGCTGCTGCGGCTGTTTCTGAAATAAAAAACCGGCCCCGCCGAAAGGCGGGGCCAGACAATCAACTGCGTCCGTGCCGGGGGTTGCTCTTTACCATGACAGCCGCCTCGCTGATGGCGGCGATCACGTCGGCCCGGGACTGCAGCTCATAGCTCTGCAGCTTGACCATCAGCCTGCCTTGCCGGGTAGCCACGTAGTGGGGCTTCAGGTTGTTCAGGGTCCAGGCGGCCACATCTGACTTGCAGTAGTCGCAGGTACAGCAGCCCGCCCCCTCCAGCACCACGTCCAGATTCTGCATTACAATATCTTCCATCAGGTTTCTGTATTCCACGGCCATCTTTTTTTCCTCCTAATGATCTCTATTTGCTCGTCCGCTTTCCTCTATTATATTTCTTTCCCTCAAAAAATACAATCCTTATTTTTTACTTTTATGTATGATACCGGGGATATCCAGATGGAGTTGATTTTTGTGGAACAAGTATACCTTGCCGACGCCCGCTCAGAACGGCACTTCCGGGACATGTCCCTCCTTCATGCCCTGGGCTGGCGGGCCGCCTACCGGGACAGCATCCCGGCCGACTATATGGACCGGGAGATCACCGACGGCCGCTGGGTCCCGGTTTTCCGGCAAAATTATGAGGAGGGCGTCTACCGCGGCCTGCTGCTGTACAGCGGGGACACCCCCCTCTGCTGCGCCACCTACGGCCCCGCCCGGGTGGATACCGCCGCCGGGGACACCATCTGTAATTTCAGCTCCCCCGATCTGGCCGCCTGGGGGGAGCTGGTCTCTCTCTACGGCCATCCGGATTACTGGGGGCGGGGGTACGGCTCCATCGTGATGGAGGAGGTCCTCCGCCGCCTGAAACAGGCGGGATATCCCGGCTGTTTTCTGTACGTCCTTCGGGAGAACGCCCGCGCCCGGCGGTTCTATGAGAAGCACGGCTTTGCCTGGGACGGACACAGCCTGGAGGTAACGCTGCCCCCGGACGCGGTACTCACCGATCTGCGGTATTGCAAAAGGTATGCGGACGCCTGACAGATTTCCTCAACACTGAGCCGCTATAGTATAACATTATTTTACGCGGCGGTAAAATCCATTTAGGGTGAACATCTTTTATAACAGAAGCAGTGTCTCGCTGAGCCGCTTGCCGGCGGCGCCCCCGAAATCTCCCGCCTGGCGGATACGAAGAAAGGAGGCGCCGTAGATGATCCGCTCGTTTTCCAGTTCGCTGTCGCTGCCTAAAAAGACGCCGATGACATGGATGCCTTTGCGGCGCAGCTTCCGGATATGAAAGCAGGTGTCGCGGATGGCCGCGTCCCCGATATATTTTTCAACCGGATGGTTCCGGCCGCTTACCATGTCGTTTGGCAGCCCGTCGCTGAAAACGATGACGATTTTGTGGTCCTCTCTCCGCTTGAGGAGCCCGACGCCGGCGGCGGCCAGGGCCAGTCCGTCCCGATTGTTTGAGGTTGCCCGGTATTCCAGAATTTTCCGGTCCGCTTCAGGCTTGTCGTCGTAGTCCCGGAAGCGCCGCAGAACGGTGTGATCGCCGTAGGTGCAGTAGCTCATCACCCGGTGGGGTATCTGAATCCGGCTCAGGGCGGCGCTGAACATGTAGCTTTGCAGCGCCACCATGGACTGGCGGGAAATTTGGGACCCGCTGGCATCGATCAGCAGTTCTACAACAACGGTGGACTGGTCCTGATGAAATATTTTGCGGAAAAGCCGCGGATCTTCACAGCGGCCCGCTTTCCAGAGGGTGCTGTTCACCAGAACGCCGTGGTCCGAGCGGTAAAATTCCGGGTCGTTTTTTAGATTCAGCGCGTTGCGGAAGGCCTGCTCGATACTGCGGATGCCCTGTCGGGCGGAATCCATATTCTCCTCCAGCATCCGCAGATTGGCGTCCCGGCTGGCCTTTAAGGCGCCGGCCCTGGGGGAGTCCTCCTCGTAGGCGCTGTCCGGAAGTCCGTCCGTGAACAGCAGCCTGCGGCCCTCGTGGATGCCAGTGCAGACCGTACGCTCGATCTCCCGCATAGCCTGTTCCGTTTGAAAGCTGGGGCCGAAGTTTTTGGCGAGGTACTCGGGTACCGCCGCCAGAGCCTCTTCCGACATCAAAAGGCCGTCCGACGCTGTCAGATCGGTTTTTTCATAGTTCAGCTCCGACTGGAACTCCTCCGGTTCTGCGCCCTCCGCCAACGGGTCCTCCTCGTCCCAAAGCTCCCCCGCTCCGTATTCGGGGTTGGGCAGGATATCCTGGCTGTGGTCGGGGGCGAAATATCGGGTGAAAATTTTTTTGTACAGGAGCACCGACTGGTCCACCAGTGATCTGGCGTCCGCGCAGCCGCCGCTTTCCTGGGTCAACCGGGTAAACAGCCGCAGCATGTCCTGAAAACCGGCAAAGTTTTTCAGGATATCTCTGCTTTCCGCGGTGGCCGCCCGGGGAAACTGACGGGTCAGCCAGTAGATATACATCCAATTTCGGGCCGTGTACCGCCACCGCAGCGGGTCGGCGTCCAGCAGCTCCCGGGCGGCCTGCTCCGCCATGGCCGGGATGCCGGGGCGCTGGGCCGCCAGCCTCCGGCGCACCGCATATTCCAGACACATATGGGCGATGGGGAGCAGGATGTCCATGTCATAGGCCGCATACCGATGCCGCCGGAGCCACAGGTTCAGCTCCCCAAGGCCGAACAGCTTATCTCCGCCGCCCAGGATTACGCCTTCATATACTCCGGCCATCCCGCCGGCCCCCCGGAACGGGGCGATCATAGCCCGGACATACTCCGGATACTCCCGCTTGCGGTGGTCCTCAGAGACAGTGAGAAACAGACTTTCTTCTCGATCCATACGCCGTTCCCCTGTCAGACAAATCTGGTCATCACCACATCCCGGACCAGCTGATACTCATACTCGTCAAAGCACTTGTTGGTGATGTTGATGTCCACCGCGTCCTTGGGGCGCATCCCGTCCGTCATCATCCGAAGCGCGGCCAGCATACCGCGCAGGTCCACCGGATGGGTGGATATCTCGCCGTTGACCGCCTTTTCGTTCAAGTCCATAAACAGTCCGATACAGCGGCCGACATGCGTTTCAGACGCGCTTGGGACGGCAGCCAGCAGCAGACGGCGCAGCTGCTCCGGCTGAAGGGCCGGCATGCGGATCACGGTAAAACGGGAGACCAAGGCTTCATTCAGTTCCCGCGTGCCCGCGTAGCCGTAGTTCATCGTGGCAATGAAGCGGGCGGCTGGGTGCATGGGAATACAGTCATAACCCGGCACGTCAATCAGTCTGCGGTAGTCCAGCACCGCGTGCATGACGGCGACGGCGTCGTTTTTCGCCATGTTGATCTCGTCCAGAATGCAAAAGCCGCCGCACCGGGCCGCCTCGGCAACCGGGCCGCCGCGCAGCCGCACCTCTCCGCCCGCAAAGGTATCCGTTCCGATCAGGGTGCTGCTGTCGGTGTTTACATGGAAGGAGATATTATAGACGGGCCTTGCGAACAGCCAGGCAAGATTGTCCGCTAATATATTTTTCCCGGTGGCCTTCCCGCCGCACAGCAGAATGTTCTCTCCCTGAAGCAACGCGGAGACGGCCAATTCAAGAATTTCCTCTCCGATAAACGCCGCAGGCGGCTTTACAATGCGCCCGGAGGCCTCCGCGGGATAACATGCTTTAAATTTTTCCAGCCGGAGTTTTAAATCGTCTCGCATAACTATGCTCCTTGTTAAGGCTGATTCGGGCCTGCTGAAGAGTCGCGGTCCGGCATTCGTTGGTGAGTGACGGCACATCCGGACATGACCCGTATGCGCTCAAGCTTTTCTTTCAGGCTCCCGCCACGGCACGTCCTTCAACTGTTCGCCTGTCTCCAGCGCCTCCACGGTCCCGGCGGATGCGTCCAGCAGGTGGGCGGCGAAGGAGGCGGAGCGCTCCTCGGGAATCAACACGGACAGCAGCACGTCGGCGCCGTAGTCCACCTTCTCCACCACGCCGCCGAAGCGGGCCGCCTCCCGGCGGACCTCCTCAAACCGGGCGTAGGTGCAGGGCACCTCCATGGCCACCCACCGCCGGACGACGGAAAGTCCGGCCGCGTCCAGGGCGTCCTTGGCGCTTTTGGCATAGGCCCGCACCAGTCCTCCGGCCCCCAGCAGGACGCCGCCGAAGTACCGGGTCACCACGCAGACCACGTCTGTGACCTCTTCCCGCTGGAACACGTTGAGCATGGGCTGTCCGGCGGTGCCCTGGGGCTCGCCGTCGTCGGAGTAGCGCTCCACGCCCCCCTCGCGCAGCCGGTAGCACCAGCAGTTGTGCCGGGCGTCGTAGTGCTTTTTTCGGGTCTCCTCGATCCTGGCCCGGGCCTCCTCCTCTGAGGATACCCGCCACACCTGGCCGATAAACCGGGACCGTTTCTCCACCAGCTCTGTCTCGCTGTGCCCGGTGGGGATATAGTATTCTGTCATGGCGGTCACCTCTGGAGTACATTATAGCTTACCGTATTTATTTTGAAAAGGATGAATTTCAACCACCAGACAATAAACCCGGCTTCCCCTTATGGAGAAGCCGGGTTTTCAGGTTCCTTTGTATTTCTTCCGCGTGGCGATGCCGCCGCGGATGTGGCGCTCGGCCTTGTTCTGGTCCAGGACTTGCTTCACCTGGAGGTAGAGCGTCCGGTTGAAGGTGGGCAGACGCTCGGCCAGGTCCTTATGTACGCTGGACTTTGAAATTCCAAACTTTTGTGCGGCGGAGCGCACCGTCGCCTGGTTCTCCAGGATGTAGAGCGCCAGACGCTCAGCCCGTTCCTCCATGTTTCCTTTCAAAGCGCAACACTCCCCGCCTCTTGCTGTTCCAATCTATGCGGGTGTGGGGGGAGATATGAGCTTTTTTCCTGACCGAGAAGGAGAAGTCTGCGGCGAGAGTTCGATATGAAATATTGGATGGCTGCGGCCGCTTATGACAGTACGTCAATTTGCCGTACTGTCAGTCTCATCGGCAGACAGGGCGGCCGCCTCCGGTACCTCGGCGTGGTGCAGACTGTCATAGCTGCGCCGGCTGCCTGTCTGCTCGTAGGGGAAAAACAGGTCGGCGGTGAGCTCCTCCGCGCCGGTCCAGGACCGCGCCCGGAGGGTGTAGCAGTCCACCCGCTTTCCGGGGGCGCATGTCTCCTCATTGAGGCTTAGAGAGACGACCTGCCAGCCGCCAGGGTCGTTGGTGTGCTCCACCAGCCAGTTCAGGGACTGGAAGTAGACGGGCATGGGCAGCTCGACGGAGCTGCTGGGGTCGGCGTAGAAGGTCTCGTCGTGGTCAAGCTGCCACATGGACCAGGGCTCGTCCCTGCCCCACGCGAACTCCGGGTTGACGGTGTAGACGTCCACCCCGCCGGGGGACATGACGGCCAGATGGCCGTCCCAGTAGGCCTCGTACTCGCTGAAAGCCCCCTCCGGGCCGTCGGGCGGCGCGTTGCCGTAGCGGACGTCCCCCTCCACCGGCCATTGCCACTCCATAAACGCCCCGTTGAAGCGGACCACTCCCGCCTGACCGTCATACTGGCCGTTCTCCTGGCCGTTGAAGGTGTAAAGCAGACAGTATTCGCCGTCAGAATCCTGGAAGGTGGCCACGCTGGGTACGCCGTTCTTCACAGAGCGCTGGAACGTCACGTGGGACATCTCCCCGGTCTCCCTGTCCATGATGCCCAGGATCAGGGTGTTTTCCCAGTAGTCCTCCACAAAGACGGCGCCCAGCACCCAACCGTCCTTCTGGATATAGCTCATCAGTTGGGCGGTGGGGGCTTGGAACCGATAGCCGTTCTCCCGCTCGGCGGTCCGGAACAGGGTCTCCAGCAGCTTCTGTTCCCCCTCGCTCAGGGGGTCCTCCCCCGGCTCGTAGGTGACCGAGGCGGGCTCGTGCTCCTCCAGGTCCAGGGAGACGTCCCCTTGCAAGGAATTGCTCAGCCGGTCGGGGACGCTCTCTCCGTCAGGCCCGGCCACGTTGCAGGATACTAAATTGCCGCAGAAGATGCACACGGAGAACATCAGGGCCAAAAACAGCGCCGGGGGGCGCTTCTTGGGCCCGGACATGATATTGCGGATGCGGATTTCCGTCTCCCTGGCCGACCCGGACAGAGGGGTGGAGAAGGGCGTGCGGGGAACAGATTGATTCATGGGTTAAAGTCCTCCTTACATGCGTTTTGGGCCTCGACCATGGTATCCCAGGTGCTTTCCAGGATAAGCCAGCCCCGGTTGTTGAAGCCGTAGATGTTATACTCAACGTATTCCCCGTACTCGTCCCAATACTCCTCGATCAAGTGCTGCCCCTGGGGGACGACCTCAACCGTTCCGGCCAGGGAGAAGCCGTATTCAAACTGCTCCTTCCCCCGATTCCAGCGGAACCAGCGGCGGCCCGTGCTTTTGGTGCTGTCGCAACGGATGGCAAAGTCCTCCGAACCATCAAAGTTGATGTCCTGGATGTGGATGTAGTCGGGGTCGTCGGCGATAAAAATCTGCTCCGGGAAGCGGTCATCTCCTGGCACGTCCTCGGGGACAATGGTCTGAATCAGCTTATCCGGATTGAACATCATATCCCCGTCGAACACCTGAATCTGGTCGTAGATCAGGTGGGGTCCGAACTGCTCGCCGGTGTACCGGCCCCGCAGCGCCAGGGTCAGCACCCGCCCGCCGGTGACGGTGACCGTCTGGGCGTCGGTAAAGTAGCCGTCCCCCACGAAGTCCCAGCCGGTCCCGTTCCAGCTCAGGGTGTAATACTCCGGGGCGTGCCACTTCTCCACCAGGGCGGGGATGCGGACGGCGGAGAGGGGAGAATCCTCCCGCTTCGTGAGATAGGAGCCGTAGATGGTGACCTCATCGTCGTTACAGTAGCACTGGGTCAGCTCGCCGCTGTCCAGCTCCAGAATTTGGACCTTGGAGGCGCCGTAGGTGCTGCCGAAAGCCTCCAGCTCCAGGACCAGGGCGTCCCGGTCTGGGTTGGTGATACGGCCGGCCTCTATGACATTGAAGTGGACCCATCCAGTTTCCCCGGTCTCATGGTATTCCAGTTCCGCGCCGCTGCCCAGGACCGCTTTAACGGTGAGCGTGTTGTAAATTCCGTCCTCGGCCTGGGGATCAAACCGGATTGTGGCTGTGACGGTGTCCGGAAGGCCGTCACCATCCAGGTCGATATCTTCCAGCCCTACCTGGTTTTCCCAGACCTTCGCCTCCGGCTCCCGCTCCGGCGGGTCGGGGAGGTCCTCCAGGGAGCTGCTGCCCCCGGCGTCGGGGGCCTCCGTCTCCTTCACCTGGCAGGAGACCAGATTGCCGCAGAAGATACACACGGAGAACATCAGGGCCAGAAACAGCAGCGGAGGGCGCTTCTTGGGGCCGGAGAAGATATTGCGAAGCCGGATTTCCGTCTCCCTGGCCGACCCGGACAGGGGAGTGGAGAAGGGGGTGCGGGGCATTTTTTCGTTCATAGCGATTTCCTTTCTGATTTGGGGCCTGTCAGCCGGGACCGGCCGGCGGAAGCTGGCTGGCCTGCCGGAGGATGGAGCTGCGGTAATCCCGCAGGTTTTCCACCATGGATTTTTCGTGGTCATAGTCAAAAAGCGTGCTCAGCGTATCCACCAGACGGCCCTCCTGCCGGAAGGTCTCCAGCAGCTCCTCGTCAGTGTTCAGCAGCTGAATGCTGTGGGAGAGCAGTCCGTTGACCTCATCCATAAAATTGGCGACGGCGTCCGGGTCGAAGAGGTCGTCCGGGTCCACTGTCCCGCCGTTGGGGGCGAACCAGCCGAGGCTGGTCTCAAAAGCGACATGATTTTCCTGTACCGTCTGCTTTTCTCCGCCCTCCAGAGTGAACAGCTCATAAAAATAGGTGGCGCCGCCCGTGTACATGGTGGGGCTGTATTGGAGGAGGTAGTCCTCCCCCTCCAGGGTACACAGAAACACCGCGTTCCAGCCCATATGGACATAGTCCCCATCGGCCTGATAGATGCACTGGCCGTCCTCCCAGATCTCCAGCCACTGTCCGGTGCCCCAGGGGGCGGGCACGGACAGCCAGATATCCTCCGGAACGCCGTTGCGGTTCAGGTCCGGGTGCTGGGGGAAAATGGAGAGATCGGCGGTGGCGGTCCACTCGGCCTCGGTCATCAGCCTGGACAGGACCCAGCCGGCGTAGAGCATCTCCTTCTCAGACAGCTCCAGGACCCCGTCTCCCACCTCGGAGGTAAAGGAGGTCTCCGAAACGGTCTGCTTGCCCCAGTCCGCCGTGAACTGGAGGTAATAGCCGTTGATGGTGCCGCCCTCCAGCCGGTCGTCATTGATGATGATGGACACCGAGACGGCCCCGCCGGACTCGTCCCGCCACTGGGCGCTGCCATCCGCCGTCCTGCCCGCCAGACTGGGACAGCAGAAGGCCGGGTCGCCGCCGAAATAGAGGGTATTCCCGGATGATCTGGGGTCGTATACGGAGGAGCGGTTCCAATCCGCATGAACGCCCTCCAGCCCCTCGATTTCGATTCTGGGGCCCTTCCCGGTATAGATGGGTTCCAGCTCGGGCAGGTTGTCCCAGTCCACTTGGGCCATGGACAGGTCGGGCGGGGCCAGATCGTCCCACTCCGCGGGGATGTCGGGCTGGTCAGGCTCGACATCCTTCACCTGACAGGAGACCAGATTGCCGCAGAAGATGCACACGGAAAACATCAGGGCCAGAAACAGCGCCGGCGGGCGTCTCTTGGGCCCGGAGAAGATGTTGCGAAGCCGTATTTCCGTCTCCCTGGCCGACCCGGACAGGGGGGTGGAAAAGGGCGTGCGGGGCATTTGTTCGTTCATAGCGGTTTCTCCTATTTCAAACGGTTGATGTTTTCTTCCGTCAGAGGCAGATATTCCAGCTCCAGGGGCTGGGCGTTCCCCAGAATGGGCTCCAGCCACTCCAGATAGACCGACTGGTCCACCGCCATGTTGACGCGGCTATCGACGGTATTGAGATATTCGTATGATGAGACCGGGTGAATGTAATAGAGAATACCCATCCCGCTGGTGTCTTTCTCAGTGGGGAAGGGGGGCAGATTGCCTACATTGATATCGGAGACTGCCTTCTCCCAGGCGGACACATGGCCCGCCAGCTCATAGCTGTCCGACTCGGGCAGATAGCGGTAGAGAGAATGAGGCCAGACGTCATCCGCCCAGACCCCCTGGGCGTGGGAATCGTCCTCGGCCAGCGCGCCGTTGCTGTAAAAAGTGAGGGAAGGGAACCCGTCAAACTGCACACGGACAGAACCGGCGCTCTGGTCATAGTCCAGCACCCAGCCCCGATAGCCAGCGTAAATGTTGGGCCGTGTCAGGAAGACCAGCTCCTCCCGCCCGTCGCCGTCCACGTCGGCCACGTCGAAGGTGTTGTCCTCCATACTGCCGCTCCAGTAATCCGTGCCGTCAGGCAGGATAGAGCGGTAGAGCAGGTCCTCCAGCGTCTTGACATAGGCGGCCCGGGCGGCGGGGTCGGGGTCAACGGTTGGAGGAACCACCGATTCAGGGGGCGCGGGCTGCTCTGTTTCGTCAGGTTCGTCCGACCAAGGGAACTCCGCCGCCTGGGCGATGAACCACGTGCCGTCCCGTTCCTGGCTGTCGTCTGAGCTGAGGGCCAGTCTCCCGACCGAGAACGGCTCGCCCTGGCACGGCGGCCCGCCCTGATATTCCCACTGGCTGACCTGGAGCTGTCCGTCCTCCAGGGACAGGGCGTAGTCATACTCCATCCGGTCCCAGAGGATATACCACTGCTTGGCATCGTAGTCGTATACCTCGATATGGCTGTCAGTGATCCCGGAGCCAAAGTAGACCGTGGCGCACAGCTCCCGCCTGCCGTCGCCGTTGAGGTCGCAGAGGAACACGTTCCAGACCGGCATCCCGCCGATCAGGGCGGTTTCCCCTGTTTCGTCCTCGGCGGTGATGCCGTAGGGTGTCCAGCGGAAGGTGACGCCGGGATATTCCTCCAGCTGGAGTTCGATGCTCTTGTCCCAGGGCATTTCCCCGGTGCTGGAATAGTCCACCCAAACCTCGGCCTCCGGACCTTTCGCCTCCTTCACCTGGCAGGAAACCAGATTGCCGCAGAAAATACACACGGAGAACATCAGGGCCAGAAACAGCGCCGGGGGCCGCTTCTTGGGCCCGGAGAAGATATTGCGAAGCCGTATTTCCGTCTCCCTGGCCGACCCGGACAGGGGGGTGGAGAAGGGAGTACGGGGCATTTTGTTATTCATCGGTTTCGATCCTTTCTCTGTTCTGTAATCTTGCCACGGCGGCCAGGATGGTCTGGCCGTAGGCGGAGTAGTCCGACCGGGACAGCCGGCTCAGGGCGTCCTCGTCGCAGGCCAGCTCGGTGTCCCGCTCCACCAGGCGGAGCATATACCACGCCAGCGGATTGAACCAGTACAGGGCGTTGACCCACATGACCAGGGTTTTCAGCCAGATATCTCTCCGGCGGTAGTGGGTGAGCTCGTGGAGCAGAGAGAAGCCCAGCTCCTCCCCGGAGACATTCCCCTGGGGCAGGAGGATGGCGGGGCGGAAAATCCCGGCCAGCATGGGCACCTTCAGCCCCTGACACACCAGCAGCCGGGGCCGCCGGTCCAGGCCGAGCTGGTCTCCCAGGCGGTTGAAGGCGGACACCGCGTCGCTGTCGGCCACAGGAGAGGACCAGCGGCGCAGGTAGGACAGGAACCGGACATGGGCGGCCCCGTTCCGGGCCAGAACCGCGCAGGCCCCCAGCAGCCACAGGCTCAGGGCGACGCGCGCCGGGTCGAGCTCCCGCTCGGTTGTCAGGGGAGCGGGGGAGGGGATGCCTCCCGAGGAGACGGGCGGGTCAGGGTTTCCCTGGGCCGCTCCCTGGGAGGCGGAGGCGTTCCCGGTCCCCGGCACATTGGGATTGTTGGGGGGATTGGGGACGGTAGAGGGCTGGGTGACGGCGGGGGGATTGGGGATGTCCACCCGAATGGGCGCGCCGGTCCGGATATAGGGCAGCAGAGGGAAGGGGAGCGCCAGCCGCAGGCACAGCAGCAGCCAGCCCCAGCACCGCCATTTGGCCCCGTACCGTCCCCGGATGGAGCGGCCAGCCAGGGCTAACAGCAGGATGGCGGCGGAGCCGCCCAGAGTCAGCGACCCCAGGGTGAGCAGAATAGTATTCATCGGTCCTGCCCTCCGTTCAGCTGGTCCAGAAGGGTGCGCAGTTCCTCCAGCTCGGCCCGGCCCATCCCGTCCCGGGCCAGGGCGGCCACAAAGTTCCGGGGGGAGCCGTAGAGCCGCTCCAGCACTGCCCGGCTGTCGAAGGCCTGATACTCCTCACAGCTCACCAGGGGGGTGTACAGGTTGCTCTTGCCCTCCCGGCGTACGGCCACAAAGCCCTTGTCCGCCAGGCGGGCCAGGTAGGTGTTAATGGTATTGGCGGCCCAGCCGAAGAGGGCCAGCCGCTCCTCCAAAAGGGCCCGGGGTGTGTCCGGGCCGGTGGCCCACAGGGCTTTCATTACTTCAAGCTCGGTGTCGGGGAGGCGTTTCATAGGATCACATCCACTTCGATTGTAGTTAATTACATACTACACTTGTAGCAGATGGGGGTCAAGTTACATTGCGGTTACAAAAATCACAATTTTCCGCCTGATCTTAAAAAATACTTCACGGAATTTTCATAGACATTTTCACCGGGACATGGTAAAATAACGGGAAGTATAAGGAAAAGTGTACCTGCCCCTGTTTGAGCGGCTGTCCAACCGGGAAACATCACCCTGAGGGACAAAATAGGGTGCGGGGGAAAAAGCGCCCACAGGCGCATGGAGGTTTGTTTGAAAAAAGAGGTATTAGGCGTCTGCTTTGACGATCTCACCCGGGAGGAGGCCGCCCAGGCGGGGGCCGCCCTTCTGGCGGAGGATAAATTCCACTACGTGGTCACGCCCAATCCGGAGTTCATTCTGGCGGCGGAGAAGGACCGGGAGTTTCTTCAGGTGCTCAACGGGGCCGACCTGGCTCTGGCGGACGGCATTGGCGTGGTCTACTCGGCGAAGATTCAGGGCACGCCGCTGAAGGAGCGGGTCCCCGGGATTGAGTTTGCCGCGGATATGCTCTCCTGTCTCAACGAGCGGGGCGGGCGGCTCTATCTGCTGGGGGCCAAGCCCGGCGTGGCCGAGGAGGCCGGCCGGCGCATCCTGGAGCGGCATCCCAACATCACCCTGTGCGGCGCCCAGGACGGATATTTCAAGGATGAGGAGGCGGTCCTGCTCAAGGTGGCTGCCGCCCGTCCGGACCTGCTGTTTGTGTGCCTGGGGGCGCCCAGACAGGAGAAGTGGATGGCGCGGTGGGGCAAGCACACCGGCGCCCGGCTGGCCATCGGCCTTGGAGGCGCGCTGGATGTCTTTGCCGGCAAGGTGGAGCGAGCCCCCGAGTCCTGGCAGAAGCTGGGCCTGGAGTGGGCCTACCGGCTGAAAAAGGAGCCCCAGCGGGTGGGACGCATGGCCAAGCTCCCCCTGGTGCTGGTAAAGGCCGCCGGAAAGCGGCTGAAAAAATAGGAGGAAACAATTATGGTATATATCCTGTTAGCCCCCGGCTTTGAGGAGGCTGAGGCCCTGGTGCCCGCCGACCTGCTCCGCCGGGCCAATATCGAGACCGCTCTGGTGACCGTCACCGGGAAGCCCGTCCCCGGCAGCCACGGCATTACCGTGACGGCCGACATCGCCCTGGAGGATGTGGACCTGTCCAAAGCGGACATGGTGGTCCTGCCCGGCGGCGGCCTGGGCTACAAAAACCTGGGTGGGGAGCCCCGGGTGGAGCGGCTTGTCAAAGAGGCCGCGGAGAAGGGGCTGTGGGTGGCCGCCATCTGCGCCGCCCCCACCCTGTTGGGGAAGTGGGGCCTGCTCACCGGAAAAGACGCCGTATGCTACCCCGGCATGGAGGAGGGGCTCACCGGCGCCCAGGCCCGGATGGACCAACGCTTCGTGACAGACGGCAAAATCATCACCGGCCGGGCCGCCGGCTCCGCCTTCGATTTCGGTCTGGCCCTGGTGGAGGCCCTTGTCGGTAGGGACGAGGCCGGCAAGGTGCGCCATGACATCTACTATTGACCTGGAGAAGAAGGAACTGCGCCTCCGGGTGCGGGAGGAGCTGTCCGCCCTGAGCCGGTCGGAGCTTGTCCGGGGAGACGACGCCCTCTTTGCCCGCTTTCTGGCGCTGCCCCAGGTGGAGGCGGCAAAAACCATTTTCGCCTTCTGGGGCATCCCCGGTAAGGAGCCGGACACCGCCCGGCTGATCCAGGAGCTGGTCCGCCGGGGCAAAACAGTGGGCCTGCCCCGGATGCTGCCCGGCCACCGGATGGAGGTGCGCCGCTACGATCCGGACAGGCCCCTGGTGAAGGTGTCCTTTGGTATTTCCGAGCCGGGGGAGGACTGCCCGCTGATCCGACGGGAGGACATCGACCTGACGCTGGTGCCCGCCGTGTGTTACGACCGGCGGGGCTTCCGCCTGGGCTTCGGCGGCGGGTACTACGACCGCTGGCTGGAGCATTTTTCCGGCGTGAAAGCCGGCCTGTGCCGGGAGACGGTCCTCCAGGATCGGGTCCCGACCGAGGCCCATGACGCCAAGGTGGATATTCTGCTCACCGAGGGGGAGAGCCTGTCCCTGTGAGGGGCTGGAAAAGAGCGGGAGATCGCTCCCCCGCCTCTTCCGCTGTGTAGCCCTCAGCAGCCGCAGTCGTTGTCGCAGCCGCAGTCGTTATTGCAGCCGCAGTTGTTGCAGCCGCAGCCGTTGTTGCAGCCGCAGTTGTTTCCGCAGCCGTTGCCGCCCCAGCCGAACAGAATGATAATCAGAATGATGATCCACAGCGCGCTGTTGCCGCCCCAACCGTTGTTACCACAGAACATAATACTTCACCTCTCTTAAAATCGCGCCGGGACGCTGTCCCCGCGTTCTGTACCATTCTATGGCGTCCTCTTGTCCCTGGTGACAGGAAAAATTTGTTAGGAGCTGACCCTATGCCTCAGGATTATTATGAGCCCAGAGAACGTCGGTCTTCCCATCCGGAGCGGGCGGTCCACCCGCCTCACCGGGAGGAGCAGGAGCCGCCCCGGCGTTCCAGAAAAAAGAAACGGCGCTCCGCCGGACGCACCGCCGCCCTGGTTCTGCTGTATGTGGCCATGGTGATCGGGTTGTCCATTCTGCTGGCCTGCATAGGATGGATCGCCGCGGGAGACGTGCTGGCGCTGAACAAGGAGTATAAGGAGATCACCTTCACCATCACGCCGGAGGAGGAGTTCGGCGATGTGGCCGACCGGCTGAAGGATGAGGGGATGATCGAGTACAAGGTCCTCTTCGACCTCTTTGCCTCGGTGACCCACAAGAAGGACAAGCTGTCCCCGGGCACCTATACCTTGAACACGGATATGGATTACCGGGCTCTGCTGGCCGGGATGCAGTCCAACTCGGCAAACCGCTCCCAGGTGAAGATCGCCATACCGGAGGGCTATAATATCGACCAGATATTCGCGCTTCTCGCGGAGAAGGGGGTGGCCACGGTGAAGGAGCTGAAGGAGGCGGCGGCCGACCACGACTACGCTTTCTCCTTCCTCCAGGACATCCCTCTGGGGGACTACCGCCGGCTGGAGGGCTACCTGATGCCGGACACCTACACCTTCTACACCCCCCACGACCCCGTGCTGGCTCTGAACAAGCTGCTGGTCTACTTTGACAGTCAGGTAGGGGACGATCTCCGGAGACAGGTGGAGGAGACAGGTTACTCCCTGCGTGAGATTCTCACCATCGCCTCCCTGATCGAGCGTGAGGCCACCAGCGAGGACCGGACGGAGGTTTCCGCCGTTATCCACAACCGGCTGAAGAATCCGGACGGCGGCACTCAGGGCTTCCTTCAGATCGACGCCACTCTGTTCTATATCAACGGCGGCAAGGAACCCACCGCGGCCGACCGGGAGATCGACTCCCCCTATAACACCTACAAGTACAAGGGCCTGCCCCCCGGACCCATCGCCAATCCGGGCATGGAGTCCATCGTGGCCGCTCTGAACCCCGCTGACAGCAGCAATTATTACTATGCTCTGGGGGATGACGACATCCACCACTTCTTCCGCACCTACGACCAGCTGCAGAAGTTTATCAACAGCCAGGAGCGGTACAAGTAAGAAAAAATATCCACCGGCGCCGCCGGTGGATATTTTTAAGGAGAGATACCATGAACAAGCTGGAACTGCTTGCCCCGGCGGGCGACATGGAGCGGCTGGAGATGGCGGTGGCCTATGGGGCGGACGCCGTATATCTGGCGGGAAATACCTTCGGGATGCGCTCCTTCGCCGGCAATTTCTCCCCCCGGGAGCTGAAAGAGGCCGTGGCGCTGTGCCGCGCCCACGGGGTGCGCGTCCACATCGCCTGCAACACCATGCCCCGGAACGGGGAGGCGGCCCGACTGCCGGAGTGGCTGGAGTACCTGGAGGAGCTGGGGGTGGACGCGGTGATTCTGGCCGACGTGGGGGTGCTGGCCCTGGCAAAGAGGCACGCCCCCCATGTCCAGTGCCACATCTCCACCCAGGCCAGCATCGTCAACTACCAGTCCGCCCGGGCCTGGCACGGCCTGGGGGCCAGCCGGGTGATTTTGGCCCGGGAGCTGTCTCTGGAGGAAATCAGAGAAATCCGGGCCAAGACGCCCCCTGAGCTGGAGATCGAGGTGTTCGCCCACGGGGCCATGTGCGTCAGCTACTCGGGGCGGTGCCTGCTGTCCAACTACATGACGGGCCGGGACTCCAACCGGGGGGCCTGCGCCCAGCCTTGCCGCTACCAGTACGCCCTGATGGAGGAGAAGCGCCCCGGGGAGTACTTCCCCGTCTATGAGGAGAACGGGGAGACATACATCATGAACTCCCGGGATATGTGCATGATCGACCACATCCCAGAGCTGATAGAGGCTGGAGTGGACTCCGTCAAGCTGGAGGGGCGGGCCAAGTCGGCCTACTACGCCGCCATTGTCACCGGGGCCTACCGCCACGCCATCGACGCGGCGGCGGCGGGGGTCCCCCTGGACCCGGTCTGGCGGGACGAGGTGGAGCACATCAGCCACCGCCACTACTCCACCGGCTTCTTCTACGGCCAGCCGGGGCAGTTTACCGAGGACGCCCGGTATGTCCGGGACTGGCAGATTGTGGCCAAGGTCCGGTCCTGCGGTGGGGAGGGAAACGCCGTCCTCACCCTGAACAACAAGTTTGCCGTGGGGGATGCCCTGGAGCTGGTGGGCCCCGATGTCCGGCCTCGGGCCCTCACGGTGGACGCCCTGTGGGACGGGGACGGCGAACCCCTGGAGGAGGTCCGCCGCCCTCAGATGGAGTTCCGCATGAAGCTGCCATGCTCCGTACCTCCCCTGTCCTTGCTGAGAAGAAAGGCGGATTTGTCACCATGAAACCAACCTACGATCAGATGGGCGACTGGCTGGAGGAGATTGCCCGGGAGTTTCCGGAGGCCTTCTTTGAGGACCTGGACGGAGGCATCCAACTGGAGGAACAGGCCCTCCCCGACCCGGATTTCCCTCCGGGGGAGATGTATATTATGGGGGAGTATGTCCACGACAGTCTGGGCCGGTATATCCTGTTGTACTACGGCTCCTTTGCCGCCCTTTTGGAGGAGGACGAGGAGGGCTGGAAGGACGAGATATTTGCCACCGTGGCCCACGAGTTCACACACCACCTGGAGGAGACCGCCGGCCTCCACGCCCTGGACGACAAGGACCTGGAGTTTTTGCGGGAGGCGCTGGCGGAGTATGAGGATGAGTAGGACGGTCGGCCGTTTCGCCCCCAGCCCCAGCGGGCGGATGCACCTGGGCAACCTGTGGTCCTGCCTGCTGGCCTGGCTGGCCGCCCGGAGCGAGGGCGGCGGGATGGTGCTGCGGCTGGAGGACCTGGACCCGGACCGGTGCCGGCAGGAATACTGCGACCAGGTGATGCGGGACCTGGAGTGGCTGGGCCTGGACTGGGACAATGAGCCGGTGTACCAGAGCAGGCGGACCCAGGCCTACGCCCAGGCCTTCAATGAACTGGAGCGGCAAGGGCTGATCTACCCCTGTTTTTGCACCCGTGCGGAGCGGCTGGCCGCCTCCGCCCCCCACAGGTCTGACGGGACGGCTGTCTACGACGGCCGCTGCGGCCGGCTGAGGTTGGAGGAGCAAGAGGAGCTCTCCAAGACCCGCCGTCCCGCCTGGAGGGCGCGGGTGCCGGAGGAAATAATTACATTTCGTGATTTATTACAAGGAAATTACGAAGAGGAATTAAAGCGGGACTGCGGCGACTTCATTCTCCGCCGTTCCGACGGGGTATACGCCTACCAGCTTGCCGTGGTGGTGGACGACGCCGCCATGGGGGTCACCCAGGTGGTGCGGGGGAGCGACCTGCTGTCCTCCTCCCCCCGGCAGCTCTGGCTCCAGGACCGATTGTCCTTGCCCCACCCGGAGTACGGCCATCTGCCTTTGCTCCTGGCCTCCGATGGACGCCGTCTGGCCAAGCGGGACCGGGACCTGGAGCTGGGCCGGCTCCAGGAAGAGTTTACCGCTCCGGAGATTGTGGGCCGCCTGGCCTTTGCCGCCGGGCTTATCGACCGGCGGTCGGCAATCTCTCCACGGGAGCTGGTCCCCCTCTTCTCCTGGGAGAAGCTGCCCAAAGAGGATATGGTACTGTAAAACAGCGCCCCGCGTAAGCGGGGCGCTGTTGGTTTTAATACCGCCGCACCACGGCCACCACCTTGCCGATAATCTCGGCGTGAGTGCCGTCGATGGGCGTATACTCCGGATTCTCTGGCATGAGCCAGACCTGACCGTCCTTGCAGTGGTAGGTCTTGACCGTGGCCTCGTCCTCGAAGAGGGCCACCACAATTTCGCCGTTGCGGGCGACCTGCTGGCGGTGGACCACCACCAGATCGCCGGGCAGAATGCCGGCGCCCAGCATGGACTCGCCCCGGACGGTGAGGGCGAAGTGCTCGCCGGACAGGCCCTGGGTGTCAAAGGTGAGGTAGTCCTCAATGCACTCCTGAGCCAGGATAGGGGAGCCGGCGGCCACGCTGCCCACGATGGGAACCTGATTGGCGTGGGGGTCGGCCTCCTCGGCCACCGGCCCCAGAGGGACGCCGGGAAGAGAGATGGCCCTGGTTTTGCCCTCGGCCTTGACAATGACCCCCGCCTCCTCCAGACCCTTCATGTGGAAGTGGACGGTGGAGGGGGATTTCAGACCCACCGCCGCGCCAATTTCCCGCACAGAGGGAGGGTAGCCGTGTTCATTGGTAAAGGAGAGAATGTAGTCGTAAATCTCCTGCTGTTTCCGGGTCAGCTTGGCCATAAGAAGGACTCCTTTCGGTGGGTCGGCGGGCATATAAGATAATGAAATTATAGCACAAATTTTTCGAGATGTCAAACAAGTGTTTCATATTCTTCGAAAAACCGGGACGCCCGCATGGGGCGTCCCGGCCGGTCAGTCGATCAGCGTGGTCCAGTGGTCGGCGTGGTAGGCGTCGAAGCACATGCCAATCTGTTCGGCGGTGGTCTTTTCCGTAGCCAGCTCAGGCAGGTTGTCCAGGGAAAACCAGCCGCTGTCCAGTGTCTCCAGGTTGGGCTGGAAGGAGCCGCCCAGCAAGGAGCACAGCACAAACACCTTGCAGATGCCGTAGACGGAGGGGGGAGCGTTGCGCCGGTTCCGGTCCTGAAGGGCGATGACCAGGTCGGCGGCGACATCCAGTCCCGCCTCCTCCTTGACCTCTTTGACGGCGTTTTCCCTCACCGACACGTTTACGTCCACCCAGCCACCGGGGAGAGACCAGCGGCCGTCGCTCTCCTGGACCAGGAGAATCCGCTCCCCCTGGAAGATGGCGGCCCGGGTATCCAGCTTTGGGGTCTGATAGCCGGTCTCATTGCAAAACAGGTCCTTTACCTTTTCCGGGGGCAGCTCGGTCTGCCGGGCCAGCATTTCAGCGGCGATCTCCCGAATGCGCGCGTAGCGTTCCAGGTCATATTTGTCGTGGCCGTACTCCAGCCCTGCCTGGGCCAGGGCCTGGAGCTCCACGACCCACTCCAGCCACTGAGGTCTGCGTTCCATAAATGTACCTCCTTACAGCGGCGGCATTTCGGGCAGCGTCCCCTGAGCGGCCACCAGCCGGGCATCGTAAAACCCGGCGCGGGCGGTGGCCTTGTAGGGGATGAGCCACAGGGACACCGGAACCGTGACCAGGGTGCTCAGGACGACCACGGGGGTGGAGTAGAGCACCTCCATGGCCTGGCTTCGCCAGGCGTCGGTCATCATATCCACAGGCAGCAGCCCGGCCTGGTTGAGGGAGAAAAGAAGCACCGCCAGGGTCAGTAAAAAGTTGACAGCCTCCCAGCCGATGAAGGAGAACTCCAGCTTGAACAGCTCCCATTTCCAGCCCCGCATCAGGGAGACGCTGCGATAAATGGGGAGGGAAGAGCCGTCGTCCGGCCGGTCGGCCAGCAGATAGGGGGACAGGGCGTACCGCAGGGAGACGGTGATGAGCACGGCAACGAGGGCGGCGATGAACAGCAGCCAGCCCAGCAGCAAGGCCGCTTCACTGGTAGCCGTGAAAAGCAGGAGGAAAAAGGGAACGGACAGGCCCATCGCAGCCAGAAAATACCACCCCATAATACGCACAAAGACACCCAGCTCCATGAGCAGCACCCGCCCCGCCACAGAGAAGCCCTGCATCAGGGAGTTGATCCCCGGGTCCAGCTGCCGGTAGGTCCACAGGGCCCACAGGCACAGGCCGAACTGGACCACTGTGGTATACAGGGTCAGAAGCAGCTGAAAGAAGAGCAGCGAGGTCTGGGTATGGGGGACGGGGGCGAAGCTGAACAGCCAGGACACCCCGGTGGTCAACACAATATAGGCCAGTGCCACCACCCAGAACTTAGGGTCGGTGAGGGCCATCCGCTCTCGGGTCTGGCGCTTGAGTTCCTTGCGGTCGATCTCCATGAGGTCATTCTCCAATCGGTGCTTGATGTCGTGGTTTGGGGCTTCTTGTCACGCCTCGGTCCCCTCGCGGCCGGGTCGCTTTCCCTCCGTCTCGGAACACAAACAGCCCCGCTGCGCGGCGCTTGGTTTGCATTCCTCGCTCCGGTCCAAGCTCCCCTGCTCGGGGATTCGGCGCTTCTATTACTCCCATTTTTCCATAATCTGCTTGAGCTGATCGGCCAGTTTGGACAGGTCCTTGTTGGAACGGCCCCGGCTGCGGCTGATGAGGCCGGCCAGCTCTTTGGACATGTCCTGAAGCCGGATATAGGCGGCGGACGGCCGGGCGGCGGAGCCCGCTGTCTTCTTGACTTCCAGTACCACGCCCTTGGCCAGCAGACAGTTGGTGGCCAGGTCGTAAACCTCCTCGTAGAGGGGGGCGTGGGCGGGGATGCCCCGCTGGTTCAGATCGCCGGCGAACAGCTCGGTGACTTCGTTGTCTCCGTGGACCACAAAGACCTGCTGAGGTTTTGGGGAGAAATGCTCAATCCACTCCAGCAGGTGATCCCGGTCGGCGTGGGAGGACAGGCCCTTGAAGTTGACGATTCTGGCCCGGACGGAGATATCCTCCCCAAAGAGCTTCACATTTTTCGCGCCATCCAGCAGATGGCGGCCCAGGGTGCCCGCCCCTTGATAGCCCACAAAGACCACGGCGCACTCGGTACGCCAGAGGTTGTGCTTCAGGTGGTGGCGGATACGGCCGGCATCGCACATGCCGGAGGCGGAAATGATGATCTTGGGGGTCTTGTCGTCGTTGAGAGCCCGGGACTCCTCGGTGGACTGGGTGAGGGTGAGGCCAGGGAAGGTGAACAGGTTCTCGCCCCCCTGGATGACGGAGATGGCGTCATCGTCCAGATAGCCCTTCAGGTTGCCAGAATATATTTTGGTTGCCTCGGTGGCTAGAGGGGAGTCCACATAGACCTTGAAGGAGGGGAGGGACTTCACAAGCCCGTCCCGCTTGATCTCCCGCAGGTAGTACAGCAGCTCCTGAGTGCGCCCCACGGCGAAGGAGGGGATGATGACGTTGCCCCCCCTGGAGAAAACATCGTCAATAAGCTCGGCCAGAGCCCCGGTGTAGCTCTCCGGAGGCTCGTGGTTCCGGTCGCCGTAGGTGGACTCCATGACCACATAGTCGGCGCCGTCTACAAAGGAGGGGTCTCGAATGATGGGCTGAGCCTCGTTGCCCAGGTCTCCGGAAAAGACGATCTTCTTGGTGACGCCGTTCTCGGTGGCCCAGATCTCCAGGATGGAGGAGCCCAGCAGGTGGCCCGCGTCGGAGAAGCGGACCTTGACCCCCTCGCACAGGTCGAAGAGCCAGCCGTACTCCACCGACTCCAGCATGTGGATGGCCTCCTCAGCGTCCATCAGGGTGTACAGCGGCTCCACCGGAGGCAGGCCGGCGCGCTTGCCCTTCTGGTTGTGCCACTGGGCGTCTCCCTCCTGGATATGGGCGGAGTCCCGGAGCATGACGCTCATAAGCTGAGCGGTCAGGCCAGTGGTGAGGATGCGGCCGTTGAAGCCCTCCTTCACCAGAAGGGGCAGGCGGCCGGAGTGGTCGATGTGGGCGTGGGTGATGAGCACATAGTCGATGTAATTGGGAGCGAAGTCCAGCTTGTTCTCATCGTGCTCATCCTGACCCTGCTGCAGGCCGCAGTCGATGAGAATCTTCTTGCCGTTGACCTCCAGACAGTGGCAGCTGCCGGTGACTGCGTGGGCGGCGCCGAAAAATGTCAGTTTCATGGGATAGCCTCCTTTGTGTACAGTATAGGTGCTTGTCCTTATTGTACACCACTTCTGAGGAAAAAGCCATACCTGTTTGTGAATATTGTGTAAAAGGAGCTCCCTAGATCAGCTCAAAATGCTTCAGAGCGGTGAGGATGCCGTCCTCATCCACCGAATCGGTGACGTAGTCGGCCTGTTTTTTCACAAATTCATCGGCGTTGCCCATGGCCACTCCGATGTGGGCGTGGCGGAGCATGGGCAGGTCGTTTTCCCCGTCTCCGAAGGCCATGGACTCCGACAGGTCAAAGCCGAAGTGCTCCAGGACCGCGTCCATTCCGTGGTCCTTGCCGCCTCCGGGGGCGATTACATCCACAAAGGCGGGGTGCCAGCGCATGACCTCCAGGCCGGGAAAGAAGGCGTCCCCGGCGGCCAGCTCCTCCTCTTTGGTAAAGAAAGCGGTCATCTGGTAAATCTCCTGCTCCAGCACCCGACTGGACGGGACAGGGTCGGGCAGGGACAGGTTCAGCTGGCTGGGGAAGACATCGGTGCGGGGGTCCTGGTTTATCAGCATGGTGCCTTGCTCGCCCAAAAAGAGGCAAGGAGCCTTGGCGGCATCCAGGAGCTCCACCTGCCGCTCCACCACCGGCCGGGGGATAGGGTTGCGCCGCAGCACCTGGCCTCCGGCGAAGCAGAACTGGCCGTTGACAGTGATAAAGCCGTCAAAGGGGAAGGCGTCGGCGGCCGGGCCGATGGACGCCCAGTGGCGGCCGGTGGCGATGAACAGCTTGACCCCCTTGGTCCGGAGCCGGCGCAGCCCGTCCAGCACCCCCGGGGAGACCCGGTGGGTCTGAAAGCTGACCAGCGTTCCGTCAATATCGAAAAAGACAGCCTTAATCATATATATTTCCTCCTGACTGAGAGCTTCTCCGCTATTTTACCGCAAACGGGTGCCGGTTTCCATGTGCGATTTGGACGATTTTGGCATAATGGCCGCTCCCCAATCCATAGGATAGAGAGAAAGGGGGAATACTTATGGCATTTGTGGACGACCGGGCCCGTCCGGAGCTGAGCCACCGCATCATTTTGGAGGAGCGGGAGCAGCTGATCGTCTCCGGTGTGGAGGAGGTGGAGAGCTTTGACGAGAGCGCCATTTACCTCACCACCGCCCAGGGCCCGCTGGAGATACAGGGGGAGGGGCTGCACATTGAAAAGCTGTCTCTGGACGGGGGCGACCTGAAGGTGGAGGGCCGGGTAGACGCCCTGGTCTACGGGGAAGAGCGCCGTTCCCGGGGCAGCCTGTTCTCCCGTCTGCTGGGCGGATGACGGTGGATGTGGCCCAGCAGGGCCGGGCGCTGTGCCAGGCTCTGCTGCTGGGGGGCGCCATGGGGGTGATTTATGACCTGTTCCGCATCCTGCGGGTGCGGGTAAAGCTCCCCTTGCTGGGACCGCTGCTGGACCTGCTGTTCTGGCTGGGGGCCACGGCGGCCCTGTTTCTCTGGTCCCAGGGAGCCTGGGGCGGTCAGGTCCGGCTGTACGGAGCGGTGTTCTGCCTGGTGGGTGGAGCCCTCTATTTCTGGGCGGTCAGCCCCTGGCTGCTGCGTCTGGGCTACCTGGGAGCCGATCTGGCGGCCGCTTTTTTGGGTATTTTGACCTTTCCGCTGGGGCTGGTCCGGGGGATAATGAAAAAAATCAGAAAAATTATAAAAAACATCTTCCTTTCCGGGGCGAAATGGTATAGAATGAAGGACACAGCCGGGCAGCTGGACGCCGCGGCCCGGCGGCGAGCCCTTCGGGAGAGAGGAGAGAACGGTCATGACCTTCAAAAGAGCCGGATTTTTGACCAAGATTGTGGTCCTGATTCTGCTGATTTATATGGCCCTCTCTCTGATCGACGTCAGGGGGAAAATCCAGGGCGTCCAGACCCAGCGGGACGATCTGGCCCGGCAGGTGACCGATCAGCGGCTGGAAAACCAAAAGCTGGCCGACGCCATCGCAAACAGCGACGATCCTGAGATGCAGGAGCAGGTAGCCCGGGACAGGGGCTATGTGGAGAAGGACGAGACGCTGTTTATCGATGTGGCCAACTGAGCGGCAGACTGCTAGTGTGTTGTGTGTAAAAGGTTCTAATTTTACAAGGGAGGATTTGGCGCGTCAATGGAGTTAGGTGTAGGGGCCATCGTAGATGGCAAAGTGACGGGAATCACAAAATTCGGGGCCTTTGTGTCCTTGCCTGAGGGGAAGTCCGGGCTGGTCCATATCTCGGAGATCGCCTATTCCTATGTGAATGAGGTGAGCGACCATCTGCACGAGGGGCAGGAGGTCAAGGTGAAGATTATCGGTATCGACCAGGCCAATCGGATCAATCTGTCCATCAAGCAGGTGGAGCCCCCGCCTCAGCGCGCCCCCAGACAGGGGAGCGCCCCCCGTCCGGGAGCCGGAGGCCGCCCCCCCCGCCAGAGCGGCGGCCAGCGGCCCATGGGCTTTGTCCACCAGCCCCCCAAGGAGCCCACCGACTTTGAGGACCGGCTCAAGCAGTTCATGCAGTCCTCTGACAGCAAGCTGTCCGAGCTGCGGTACATCGAGAAGAAGGGCGGAAACCGCCGGGGCGGCGGACGCCGGTAAGTTTACATGCTTTGGGGCCGTCCTCCGGACGGCCCCTGTTTAATCCTCATCCGTGGCGGATGAGGCCGCCTATAAAAAAGACGCCCTCTGTTCTGGAGGGCGCCCACTTGCGGGGGGAATAGCATATTGGTTGAGCTGGGACAAGCTTACCATAATTTGCCAGATAAGTCAATGGGAACCTTTGTCGGTTCCTGTCAGCGGAGGAAGCTTTATGCTTATAATCAACGGAATCATTCACACAATGGACGGCCCGGTCATTGAAAACGGTTATGTGGCCGTTGAGGGGAGCAAAATTGCCCAGGTGGGACCCATGTCCGACTGCCCCGCCAAGTGGCGGGGCGAGACCTTCGACGCCCAGGGGGGGCACGTCTGCCCCGGCTTCATCGACGCCCACTGCCACCTTGGCATGTTCGGGGACTCTCTGGGCTTTGAGAGCGAGGACGGCAACGAAGAGACCGATCCCTGCACGCCCCAGCTCCGGGCCATCGACGCGGTGAACCCCCTGGACCGATGCTTCTCCGAGGCCCGGGCGGCGGGGGTGACCACCGTCCTCACCGGGCCTGGGTCGGCCAACCCGGTGTCCGGACAGTTTGCCGCCCTCAAGACCAGCGGCCGCTGGGTGGACGCCATGATCGTCAGGGCCCCCGCGTCCATGAAGCTGGCTCTGGGGGAGAACCCCAAGCAGGTGTACCACGACCGGGACGAGACCCCGGCGACCCGCATGGCCACCGCCGCCATCATCCGGGAAAATCTGCGCAAGGCGGTGGAGTACGGGGAGAAGCTGGACAAGGCGGCTCAGGACGAGGACACGGACCCGCCCGACTACGACGCCAAGCTGGAGGCCCTCCTGCCCGTAGTCCGGGGGGAGCTGCCCGTCCACATCCACGCCCACCGGGCGGACGACATCGCCACGGGTATTCGGATCGCCAAAGAATTTAAGCTGAACTGTGTGATTGTCCACGGCACCGAGGGCCACCTCATCCCCGAGCTGCTGGCCGGGGAGAAAATCCCGGTCATCACCGGCCCCGCCCTGGGGGACCGCTCCAAGCCGGAGCTGGCCAATATGACCCTGGAAAACCCGCTGGTTCTCAGCCGGGCGGGGGTGGACGTGGCCATCTGCACCGACCACCCGGAGGTGCCCATCCAGTATCTGCCCCTGTGCGCCGCGCTGGCGGTCAAGGGGGGGATGGACGAGGAATCCGCTCTGGCCGCCATCACCATCAGCGCCGCGCGCATCGCAGGGCTGGACGGGCTTCTGGGCTCCCTCACCCCGGGCAAGGAGGCAGATATCGTTGTCACCGGCCGCCACCCCCTGGAGCTGCTGGGCAGCGTGCGGGCTGTCCTCATCGGGGGACAAAGAATTTAGAAAATATTAACAAAACCCTCTGGCTTTTTTCGCTCTATGTGGTATAATAAAGATAACCGGGGGCTGCCCCCCGATCTATACCAGCCCTCTGGGCGAAAGGAGCGACTGCAATGAAATTTGTATTTACGGACAAAAAGGTGACCTTGCCCGACTCCGTACACAAATACGCGGAGAAAAAGGTGGGAAAGCTGGACCGTTTCTTTAAGGAGGACGCCACCGCCGCAATCACATTCAGCGTGGAGAAGGAGCGGAACAACAAGGTGGAGATCACCATCCGCTCCAGCGGCACCATCTTCCGTGTGTCGGAGAGCACCTCCGATATGCACGCCTCCATCGACGCGGCCGTCACCACCCTGGAGCGCCAAATCAGAAAGAACAAGACCCGCCTGGAGAAGCGGCTGCGCCAGGGCGCTTTCGAGCGGGCGGTGGACGCCGAGGTCTCCACCTTCGCCCCCGAGGAGCCGGAGGAGGGCGAGTACCGCATCGTGCGCAGCAAGACCTTCCCCATCAAGCCCATGACCAAGGACGAGGCCATTTTACAGATGAACCTGGTGGGCCACAGCTTCTTCGCTTTCCGGGACGAGGAGGCGGACGGGGCCTTTGCCGTGGTGTACCGCCGCAACGACGGGGACTACGGTCTGATTGTAGACGAACAGTAAACAGAGAGGGCCGGGCTTTTGCCCGGCCCTTAACAGAAGGGGAGATGGACCATGAGCCGAGATCGAGTGCTGGCCTTGCTGCGGGAGCGGCCGGGGGAATATCTGTCCGGGGAGGCCATGAGCCGCACCCTGGGTATCAGCCGCGCGGGCGTGTGGAAGGCCATCGAGGGCCTGCGGCAGGAGGGCTATGTGGTGTCCTCCGCCCCCAACCGGGGCTACCGGCTGGAGAACTCCCCCGACCGGCTGCGGGTGGGGGAGCTGTTCGGCCTGCTGTCCGACGCGAAGGTGGGTTCACAGCTGGTGTGTCTGGACACCATCGATTCCACCAACACCGAGTGCAAGCGCCGGGCGATGACCGGAGCCCCAGAGGGGCTGGTGGTCACCGCCGAGGAGCAGACCGGCGGCCGGGGCCGGCGGGGACGGGGCTTCCAGTCCCCCAGAGGGAAGGGGCTGTACCTGTCCGCCCTGTTCCGTCCCGATCTGGAGCCGGGCCGGGTGTCCGACTTCACAGCCTGGGTGGCGGTGGCGGTGTGCGACGGCATCGAGGCCTGCTGCGGCGTCCGGCCCCAGATCAAGTGGACCAATGACATTATTCTCAATGGCAAAAAGCTGGTGGGCATCCTCACCGAGCTGAGCCTGGTCAGCGAGACCAATACCCTGGACTACCTGGTTACCGGCATCGGCGTCAACGTGAACCAGGCCCCCGAGGACTTCTCCCAGGAGGTCCGGGAGATGGCCACCTCCCTGTCCCAGGCCCTGGGACATCCGGTGCGCCGGGCCGATCTGGCCGCTCAGATCATCCTGGCTCTGGACCGGATGTACGCCGGCTACCCGGAGGACCGTGGGGAGTATCTGAAAAAATACCGGGCCGGCTGTATCACCACCGGCCGCCAGGTTCAGCTCATCACCCCCACCGCCCGCCGCCAGGCCTTCGCCCTGGAGATCGACGACGACTTCAACCTGGTGGTGGAGCACTACAACGGCAAGCGGGAGACCATCTCCGCCGGGGAGGTGTCCGTTCGGGGGATGTACGGTTATGTATGACACAGATGCGGAAAACCTGCTCAAATGAGTTGCAAATCTGAAAATTACAAGTGTCCCATCTGTAAAAAAGAAGCGTCTAAAAAAGCGGCTATTTGCACCCAATACAATAACTCCTGGTGTCCAACTTGGACACAAAAATGATACCGCCCCCGGCGGGGCGGCGCTTGACAAATTGATATTTGGCGGTTATACTGAACATAGAAAGGGCGCTGCCGGTAAGCGGTTGGCCCCTCTTAGCTAGTTACGAGAAGTAACCGCCGCGGTTGGAGCCTGGGGCGGTTACTTCTTTTTATTGGCCTGGATGAACAGGGCAATAATGCCAACGACTAAAATGCCGGTCTGGATAAGATCGGAATATGTAACCATTGGGCAGCCCCCCTTTCCGCAGATCAGGGGGCAAGAAGCTGCCCCCTGTCAGGAGGGCCAACCGCCTACCGTTACTGGCAGCGCTGAAAGATAAATCTTTCCTGATTCCAGCATAGCATATCGCATGACAAAATGCAACAAGATTGTATGTGTCCAACTTGGACACAAAAAGACCGCCCCCGGTGTTGGAGCACCAGGAGCAGCCACGGGGCAGTAAATCTTGGCGGATGCTACTGCCCCTTTAGTATACCTTATCTCCAGAAGCTGCTGAGAGCCGATCTGGCCGCTCAGATCATCCTGGCACTGGACCGGATGTACGCCGGCTACCCGGAGGACCGTGGGGAGTATCTGAAGAAATACCGGGCCGGCTGCATCACCACCGGCCGTCAGGTTCAGCTCATCACCCCCACCGCCCGCCGCCAGGCCTTTGCCCTGGAGATTGACGACGACTTCAACCTGGTGGTGGAGCACTACAACGG
>CAJUPW010000025.1 GCA_910588635.1 uncultured Oscillospiraceae bacterium
TGGGAGGAGTAAAGCACAGATTTTGTGGGGGTTGCCACAATTAAATGGCTGTAGTAAATGATAAGGGCTACAAAAATGCCCTCCCGTTTTTGGGCAAAGTGTAAGATTTCGGTCAGGTGCGGATGGAGGAGAGAAACTGCTGTCTGGCCCAGGTTTTGGTGTGGTCCAGGAACAGCTGAGTAATGGTGGACAGGGTGGCCTCCTTCTTCACGGCCACGGCAATGTCACGAACGAGGGGAACGTCAAAGGGCTTGGCCACCACGTTGTATCGGTTGGGGACCAGCATCAGATCGTGGATCACGCTGATGCCCAGGCCGGATTCCACCATGGACAGAATCGCGTAGTCGTCGCTGCTCTCATAGCGGATCTTGGGCTTCTGCTGGAGCTCATCCAGGAATTTGGCAATCTCATAGTCCTGTTCCTCCCGCACATTGATGAAGTCCTCGTGAGACAGCATATCCACGGGAAAGTAGGGGGCGTCGGCCATGGGGTGGTCCGGGGGGAGAACGGCCACCAGACTGTCCTGGACCAGGAAGGCGGCGTCCAGATCATCGGCGGTGGGGAGGGCCACGAAGCCGCAGTCCACCAGCCCCTTGCGCAGCCAGCCGGCAATCTCGTTGTACTCACCGTTGAGCAGGTTAAAGGTGATATGGGGGTAGATCTCATGGAAGGCCTTGATGATGGCGGGGAGCAGGCCACAGGAGAAGCTGGAGAAGGTGCCAACCCGGATGGAGCCGGAGGTGTGGCTGTGCAGCTCGGCCACCGTGCGGTTGAGGGATTCATAGCCGGAGCAGATGACCTGGAGCTTGGGCAGCAGCATCAGCCCCTCGGAGCTGATCTCAATGCCGGAGCGGTTCCGGGTGAGGAGGGTGACCCCCCAGCCCTTTTCCAGGTCGGCGATCATCCGGCTGACAGCGGACTGGGTGTAGCCCAGCTGGGCTGCGGCCTTGGTGATGCTGCCGGTTTCTATGGTCTTGAGGTAGGCGATATACTTCTGAATGCTCACAAGGATCGGCTCCCTTCTCTATATGTAATTCACACAAAAATTCATTCCAAATAGGAATGTTTCACAGAAAAAATTCTGTCTTGTATATTCTGCCTAATGATTATATAATAGTGGCTGGGAAATTTCAACACAATCTATATCGGAGCTTCAAAAAAATACGAAAAAAATCCGGAAATAGTTGTGGCAGTAGGTTTCTACAGCATAAAAGGGTTCCCAAACACCCGCGAAAAATGCGGGGGAAATATTCAAGGAGGTAATGTATCATGATCCGTTTTTCTGTCTGCGGCGCCGCCAGCTACGCCTTGGGTGAGCTTCTTCGCCTGATGGTGAACCACCCTGAGACCCAGGTGGCCTACTTGGCCGACAGCTTTGCCGCCGGCCGCAGGATTCAGGACGAGCACCCGGCTCTTGCGGGCTTCTACGACCAGGAAATCCTGCCCATGGACGACGCCACCATCGACATGATTGTCCGGGACAGCGACGTGGTGTTCACCGCCGTGGACGCCGGCACCGTGCCTGGCATCGCCGCCAAGGTGCTGGCCGGGGGCAAGAAGTTCATTGACTTCGGCGCCGACATCCGGTTCCGGGACGCCAAAACCTGGGAGAAGTGGTATCACCTGGAGCATCCCGACTACCAGATGACCAAGGATGCCGTTTACTGTATCCCCGAGGTCATGCGGGACCTGGCAAAGGGCGCCAGCCTCATCTCCAACCCCGGCTGCTATCCAACTGCCTCCACGCTGGGCCTGATGCCCATCCTGAAGGAGGGCATGGTGGTGGACAACACCATCATCGTGGACGCCAAGAGCGGCTTCACCGGAGCCGGCCGCCGGCCCGCCCCCAACAAGCTCCTGGCTGAGGCCAGCAACAGCTTCTGCGCCTACGCTCTGGGAGGCAGCCACCGCCACACCCCCGAGATCGAGCAGAACATCGCCTACATCACAGGCAAGGACCTGATGAAGCCTGAGACCTGGCAGTTCATCAACTTCCAGCCCCACCTCACCCCCCAGATTCGCGGCATTGAGGTCACTCTGTACGCCACCCTGAACAAGGATACCAGCGACGAGGAGCTGTTTGAGCTCTACAACCGCTACTATAAGGACGAGCCCTTCGTCCATGTCTATCCCGCCAGCAAGCCCGTTCAGACCAAGTGGACTGCCGGCACCAACCTGTGCTGCATCACCCCCACTTTTGATAAGCGCACCAAACGCGCCGTCATCAGCTCCGTCATCGACAACATCGGCAAGGGCGCCGCCGGCCAGGCCATCCAGAACATGAACATCATTTTCGGCCTGCCCGAGACTACCGGCCTGATGATCCCCCCGATGTACCCCTGATTCGCCTCAAAACGGCCCGAGGGCCGGATGTACATAGAAGTGATTTGGAAAGGAGCAATGTTACATGGCGTATAAAGTTATCGAGGGCGGCAGCATTACCAGTCCCAAGGGGTATGTGGCCGGCGCGTGCTATGTGGGCGTGAAGAGCCGCAAGAGCGAGAAGCCCGACGTGGCCATCCTCTACTCTCAGGAGCCCGCTGCCTGCGCGGCCCTGTTCACCACCAACAAGTTCTGCGCCGCCCCCGTCCTGCTGGGCCGGGAGGTGCTGAAGAAGGGCAAGGCCCGGGCCGTGGTCATCAACAGCGGCAACGCCAACGCCGCCACTGGCGAGCAGGGGCTGGAGAACGCAAAGAAGGTGGAGCTTCTGGCGGAAGAGCTGCTGGGCCTGGGGCCGGATGAGGTGTTCGTCAGCTCCACCGGCGTCATCGGCCAGCAGCTGCCTGTGGACAAAGTGCTGGAGGGCGTGCGCCGCATTGTGCCCACCCTGAACGTGGAGCAGGGCACCGACGCCGCCTGGGCCATCATGACCACCGACACCAAGAAGAAGGAAGTGGCCTATGAGCTGGAGCTGTCCGGCGGCACCATCCGTATCGCCGCCATGTGCAAGGGTTCCGGCATGATCCACCCCAACATGGCCACCACCCTCAGCTATGTCACCACCGACGCCAGGGTGGAGGCCCCCGTGCTCCAGGAGATGCTGAAGGCCGCGGCCGACAAGAGCTTCAACATGACCACCGTGGACGGCGACACCTCCACCAACGACTCCCTGTTCCTCTTCGCCAACGGCGCCTCCGGCGTGGCCATTGAGAGCGAGGCCGACAAGGCCGCTTTCGCCGGCCTGCTGGACAGCATCTGCATTGATATGGCCCGGCGCATCGCCTCCGACGGCGAGGGCGCGACCCATCTGATGATCGTGGAGGCCAACGGTCTGCCCACCGAGCAGGACGCCAGGCTGGTGGCCCGGTCCATTGCCGGCTCTACCCTCTTTAAGGCCGCCGTCTTCGGCCGGGACGCCAACTGGGGCCGTATCATGGCCGCCGCCGGCTACTCGGGCGCCGATGTGGACCCCACCAAGGCCGACTGCATCCTCAAGAGCGCCGCCGGCGAGGTGGCGGTGATGGAGGCCGGCTTCGGCACCGACTTCAGCGAGGAGCTGGCCAAGGCTGTCCTCACTGAGCACGATATCACCGTCATTGTGGACTTCCACAGCGGCGACGGCCAGGCCACCGCCTTCGGCTGCGACCTGACCTACGACTATGTGAAGATCAATGGCGACTACCGCTCTTGATGGGAGGGGAGCAGTACCGTGAACGAAATTGCCAAAAAGATTGAGACTATGCTGGAGGCCATGCCCTATCTGAGCAGGTATGCCGGCAAGATTGTGGTCATCAAGTACGGCGGCAACGCCATGATTAACGAGGAGCTGAAGGCCAACGTCATCAGGGACGTGGTCCTCCTCAAGGCCATGGGCCTCAAGCCCGTGCTGTGCCACGGCGGCGGCCCTGGCATCAATAAGATGCTGGAGCAGCTGGACATCCCCGTAAAGTTCATCAACGGCCTGCGCTACACCTCCGCCGAGATCATCCGGGTGGTGGAGATGGTGCTCATCGGCCAGGTGAACAGCGAGCTGGTGGGCCGCATCAGCGCCCAGGGCGGCAAGGCTGTGGGTCTGTCGGGCATCAGCGGCAGTCTGTTCCAGTGCGTCCAGCGCAGCGAAGAGCTGGGCTATGTGGGCGACGTGGTCAAGGTGAACGCCGAGCCGGTGCTGGCCATGCTGAACGCCGGGTTCATCCCTGTGGTGGCTCCCGTGGGCACTGACGGAAAGGGGACCAGCTTCAACATCAACGGCGACACCGCCGCCAGCAAGCTGGCCGGGGCGCTGAAGGCGGAAAAGCTGATGATTCTCACCGATATTGAGGGGCTGTGCAACGATATCAAGGTGCGGGACGTCATTTCCTACCTGAACGTGGCCGATGTTCAGGGTCTGAAGGACCAGGGCACCATCGCCGGCGGCATGATCCCCAAAGTGGACTGCTGTGTGCAGGCCATCGAAGAGGGGGTCACCAGCGTACATATCATTGACGGCCGCCAGCCCCACAGCATGCTGTACGAGGCCTTCTCTGATGAGGGCACCGGCACCACCGTGGGGACCGCCCAGCCCAGCGTGGGCATTAAATGGAACAAGTGAACAGGCGCGTGAGCGCACAATAAAATTTTTAGGAGGACATCTCTATGCTTCAAAATTACAAGAGCAACGCCGAGGCCATTGCCGATGCCGACAAGTATCTGTACGGCAACCATGCCCGTATGCCCATCGTCATGGATCGGGGCGAGGGCTGCTGGGTCTGGGACCTGGACGACCGCAAATTCCTGGACTTCGTGGGCGGCATCGCCGTCAACGGCCTGGGCCACTGCCACCCCGCTATCGTGAAGGCTATGGCGGAGCGGGCTCAGACCATGCTCCACTGCTCCAACTACTACTACAACGCCCCCGCCATCCAGGTCTGCAAGATGATCGTGGAGAACAGCTGCTTTGAGAAGGTGCTCTTCGCCAACTCCGGCGCCGAGGCCAACGAGGGCCAGATCAAGCTGGCCCGTAAGTACGCCGTGGACCATGGCCATCCCGAGCGCTATGTGGTCATCAGCATGCTGAAGAGCTTCCACGGCCGCACTCTGGCCACCGCCACCGCCACCGGCCAGGAGATCGTTCACAATCCCAAGTGGTACTCCCCGCTGCCCGAGGGCTTCCGCTACGCCGAGTTCAACAATCTGGAGTCCGTCAAGGAGCAGCTGGACGACAAGGTGTGCGCCATCCTCACCGAGCCCGTCCAGGGCGAGGGCGGCGTCCGTCCCGCCACCCAGGAGTTCCTCCAGGGCCTGCGTGACATCTGCGACGAGCGGGGCATCCTCCTCATGTTCGACGAGGTGCAGGTGGGCTCCGGCCGCACCGGCAAGCTGTTCGCCCACCAGAACTACGGCGTGGAGCCCGACACCTGCTCCATGGCCAAAGCGCTGGGCTCCGGCGTGCCTATCGGTGCGGTCTGCGCCCGGGGCGACGCCGCTCAGACCCTGATCCCCGGCACCCACGGCTCCACCTTCGCCGGCGGGCCTCTGGCCTGCGGCCTGGCCGCCGCCACCCTGGACACCATGCTGAACGAGGGCCTGATGGACAACGCCGTCAAGGTAGGCGAGCACTTCCGCGCCGAGCTGAAAAAGATGGTTGACAAGCACCCCGGCGTGGCCAAAGAGGTCCGCGGCCTGGGCATGATTAACGGCGTGGAGCTCACCGACAACGAGATCGGGCCCAAGATCGTGGACAAGTGCTTTGAGCAGAATGTACTGATCAACTGCACCGCCGGCAACGTGCTGCGCTTCATCCCGCCTCTGGTCGCCACCGAGGCCGAGTGTGACATCGTAGTGGCCGCCATTGATAAGGCCCTCACCGAGCTGGGCAAGTAAGCAATTCCTGTCCCCGGCGGGCGGCCCCAGCTTCGGGCCGCCCGACAGGGGAGGTTGAAACGGGTCTGCGATTTGCAGGAAGGCTTGCAGATTATATAACCCGAATGCGCAGATAGAAGTGATAATGCATAACTAGAAACGATGCCCCCTCTTTTTCTCTAGTGAAAATTGCTGATTATATCGGCGATATCACTATGATCTCTTTAAAAAATTTGAAACCATTAGGAAAAATACTTGCGTTTTTGCCAACGATGTAGTATAATAAATTACGGCCCATAGTATGGGCCGTGCGCCGCGTCCGGACGCGGCGGAAAGAGGAGAGGAATAGGGGAGAAGAGGTGTTGCGATCGATCCTGCGCGGTATACCCACGGATTACCAGAAAACGTAACGTTACCCAAAAAATGCATTTGTTTGTTTTGGGGCCCGCCCGGGCCCCCGGACAAGGGAGTGTGTGCATTAAGAAAGGTTGGTAAAATCAGTGAGTGAAGAAAAGAAAACCGGCTCCGGCCGCATGCCAAAGCTGTGGGAGGCACTGGTTACCCTGGGCGTTCTGATTTTTGTCCTGGCAGTTGGTATTATGTACTATGAGGTCGATCCCCATGTGCCCATGTTTGTGGGCGTGTGCGCCGCCGCCCTGATGGCCATGTACCTGGGCTACAAGTGGGAAGAGATCGAGAAGTCCATGATGGACGGCATCTATAAGGCCCTCCAGTCCTGCTGTATCCTGATCATCGTCGGTATCCTGATCGGCGTGTGGATCAACGCCGGCGTGGTGCCCGCCATGGTGTACTACGGCCTGAAGATCCTCCATCCCGCCATCTTCTTTGTCGCCGTCGTGCTGATCTGCTCCATCACCTCCCTGGCCACCGGTACCTCCTGGGGCACCATGGGCACCATGGGCGTGGCCTTTATGGGCATCGGCTTCGGCCTGGGCATGGACCCCGCCATGACCGCCGGTGCCATCCTGTCCGGCGCTTACTTCGGCGATAAGATGTCCCCCCTGTCCGACACCACCAACCTGGCCCCCGCTATGGCCGGCACCGACGTGATGAGCCATGTAAAGGCCATGCTGCTGCCCACCGCTGTCACCTACGGCATCACACTGGTGGCCTTCGGTGTGCTGGGCGCCATGCAGTACCACGGCGGCGACGCCGACATGAGCCGCGTTGTGGAGTTCTCCAATGCTCTGAACGCTGCCAACGGCGGTGTGTTCAACATCAACCCCTTGCTGCTTGTGCCTCCTGTTGTTGTTATTGTGGCGGTGGCTATGAAGGTGCCCGCCATCCCCGGCATCACTCTGGGCATTTTTGTAGGAGCCATCCTGGGCATCATCTTCCAGGGCGGCAACTGCACCCCGGGCAGCCTGTTCGATTTCGGCATCAACGGCTACTACTTCAGCGATGAGGCCCTGGCGATGTTCGACGCCACCCTCTCCGAGGAGACCGCCTATACCATGACCCGTCTGCTGGAGAGCGGCGGTATTCTGGGCATGATGTTCTCCGTGTCCATGACCATCATCGCCATGATGTTCGGTGGCATTATGGAGTACACCCACCAGCTGGAGGTCGTTGTCAACCAGCTCAAGAAGCTGGCCAAGGGTCCTGCCGGTCTGGTCGCCCTCACCGAGGTCACCTGCGTTGTTTCCAACGCCACCATGCCCGAGCAGTACATCTCCATCGTGGTCCCCGGCCGTATGTACGCCGACGAGTACCGCAAGATGGGCCTGCATCCCACCGTGCTGTCCTCCGCTCTGGAGGGCGCCGGCACCGTGACCTCCGCCCTGATCCCCTGGAACACCTGCGGCGTGTTCATTTCCGACACGCTGGATATCGATGTCGCTCACTATGGTCCCTGGGCTCTGTTCAACTGGCTGATGCCCATTATGAACTTTGCGTTCGCCGCCCTGGGCCTCACCCTGAAAGACATGGACGGCAAGCCCTTCCGGAAGAAAGCCGCCAAGGTCTGAGAGCCTGTGATATTCTGAGCAATTCCATTGATAAAGGAGCCCGCCGGTCGGCGGGCTCCTTCCAATACTACAAAAAAATGAAATCACACTGGCCTTTTTTAAATTTGCGTGGTATAATAGGCTCCGCGAAAAAATCCCACGAAAATATGGAAAGGAGGCCGGAGCGGTGGAAGGGAAGATGACGGCTGCGGTCACGCGGCAGACAAACCGCCGAAAGGTCTATCAGTACATATATCGGAAAACCGGACGGGCTGCCGCCGAGGAATTGGCGGAGGCTCTGTCCCTGGATATGCGCACCGTGACGGAGAGCCTGGAGGACCTAGTGAACGAGGGCCTTGTGACCGCCGCCCCGGAGGAGAACACCTATGAGCTGAACGCGCAGGCGCTCTATGCGGTGGGGGTATCCATTGAGCAAGGCAAGGTGTATATTGCCGCGCTGGATATGCGGCTGCAGGAGCTGGTCAGCCGGGAGCTGACCGTTCCATTCAGCCACACCGACGCCTATTACCGGCGCCTGGTTCAGGAGATGGAATCCCTTTTAAACGGCTCCGGCTTGGACCGAAACCGGATGCTGGGTGTGGGAATCGCCGTCCCGGGGATCATTGACCGGGGGAGGGACAAGCTGGTTATGGCGCCCACCCTGAACATCTGGGATGTCCCCCTGGAGGAGATATACCGCGAATTTTCCCGCTATCCGGTCTATGTGGAGAACGACGCCAACGCCAGCGGTTATCTGGAGCACTGGCTGGACGGCGGCCAGCGGAATATGATCTACTTGTCCTTGAAGCGGGGCGTTGGCGGCGCGATCCTGCTGAACGACAGGCAGTACACTGGAGATAACGGCCGCAGCGGCGAGTTCGGTCATTTTCGGATTGTCCCTAACGGGCGGTTGTGCAGCTGTGGGCGAAGGGGCTGCCTGGAGGAGTATTGCTCCATGGACCGGCTCAGCACCGATCTGGGCATCACCCTGGCGGAGTTTTTTGCCTGTCTGGAGGCGGGGGACGAGGCCGTCACCGCCGTCTGGGAGGAGTATCGGGACCATCTGACCGACGCGCTGGCCGTAATCCGAATGAGCTTTGACTGTGATATCATGCTGGGCGGGACGCTGGCCGCCTATCTGGAGCCCCATTTCCCGGAGATGTACTGGGAGCTGGGGGAGAAAACCCTATTTGAGGCGGAAGGGACGTTCCTGCATCTGGAGCGCTATGGCCCCCACAGCGACTGTGCCGGTTCTGCGCTGCGTTTTATCAACGATTTTCTGCTTACCTTCTGATATTAGGAGAAGGCCCCCATGTGGGGGCCTTTTTCATAGTCACAGCTTGGCGGAGAAGTCGGCCAGAGCTTCGGAAATCTTGATCTGTTGAGGGCAGACCGCCTCGCAGCTGCGGCAGCCCAAACAGGCGGAGGGCTTCTTTTCATCGGGAAGCTGAGCCACCCGCATGGGGGCGATGAAGCCGCCGCCGGTGAAGGTGTGCTCGTTGTACAGCTCCAGCAGCATGGGGATATCCAGCCCTTGGGGGCAGTGGGTGGTGCAGTAGCGGCAGGCGGTACAGGGGACCGAGGTCCGGTCGGTCATGCTGTCGGCGACGGCCAGCAAGGTTTTGCGCTCCTGTTCGGACAGGGGCTTTTCCTCGGCGAAGGTACGCAGGTTGTCCTCCACCTGCTCCATGGTGGACATGCCGGACAGGGTGACCGTCACCGAGGGGATGGACTGGAGAAAACGGAAGGCCCAGGCGGGGACGCCCTCATCGGGCCGCAGCTCCTTCAGCCGGGCGGCGTACTCGTCGGGCAGCCTGGCCAGCTTGCCGCCCCGAAGGGGTTCCATCACCCAAACGGGGATGTTCCACTCCTTGAGCAGCTCCACCTTGGCTTTGGCGTTCTGGAAGTTCCAGTCCAGCCAGTTGAGCTGAATCTGGCAGAACTCCATGTCCTTGCCGTAGGCCTCCAGGAAGCGCCTCATGGTGTTCAGATCGCCGTGGGCGGAGAAGCCCAGATGGCGTATCTGTCCCGCCATCTTCCGGGCCATAAGGGAGTCGTAGATATGGAACTGGGGGTTTAAGTAGGCGTCAATATTCATCTCGCAGACGTTGTGGAAGAGGTAGAAATCAAAGTAATCCACCTGGAGCTTTTCCAGCTGTTTGTCGAAAATTTCCTCCACCTTGTCCATGTTGGACAGATCGTAGCCTGGGAACTTGGTAGCCAGGCAGAAGCTGTCCCGGGGGTACTGCTTCAAAACCCGGCCCATGACCCATTCGGAGTTGCCGGCGTGGTAGCCCCAGGCGGTGTCGTAGTAGTTGACCCCGGCCTCCATGGCCTTCGCCACCAGCTTAGCGGCTTCCGCCTCGTCGGGCTTGGCGTCGTTCCCGTCCACGGTAGGCAGGCGCATACAGCCGAAGCCCAGGGTGGACAGCTTCACATCCTGAAACTGCTTGTAAATCATAAAAATCATCCTTTCATTGACGGATCGAAATGCAAAGGCTATAATAGCCCTGTAAGTATAGAACGATTATACAACTTGAAGCCAACTTTAAGTCAAGACTTTTTTGGGAGAGATTGCCATGTTTTATACCATTGGAGAGATGGCCCAGAAGCTGAACGTGGCCCCGTCTACCTTGCGCTACTACGACAAGGAGGGGCTGCTGCCCTTTGTGGAGCGGTCCAGCGGGGGTATCCGCATGTTCAAGGATGAGGATATGGAATGGCTGCGGATGCTGGGCTGTTTGAAAAAGGCGGGTATGCCGCTGAAGGAGATCAGGACCTTTATGGACTGGTCCCGCGAGGGAGACGCCACCATCGGCCAGCGGCTGGACCTGCTGGAGAAGCAGCGGCAGTCGGTGCTGGAGCAGCAGAAGCAGCTGGAGGACACCCTTCTCATGCTGGACTACAAGCGTTGGTACTACCAGACCGCCCGGGAGGCGGGCACCTGCGCCGTCCACGACGCCATGCCTTTGGAGCAGATTCCGGAGCGGTTCCGGCCGCTGAAAGAGGCGTGGAAAGCGGACAGCTGAAAGGAGCTTTTATGAAGTACACAAGCGCTGTGATCGCCGTGTCGGATAAAACAGGAGGAAGCCTATGAGCGAATTATTTGAAAAATCCATGGCCACCCTGGAGCTGCTACGGGTACTGGAGCTGCTGTCCGGGTGCGCCGTCACCGACGAGGGCCGGGAGCGGGCGCTGAAGCTGCGGCCTATGGACGACATCGACGATGTGCGCCGGGCCCAGGCGGAGACCACCGCAGCCGTCAAGCTGCTGGTCCTCCGGGGCACCCCTGGCTTCGCCGGCATCAAGCCGGTAGCCGCCAGCCTCCAGCGGGCGGACATGGGGGGCAGCCTGAACACCCGGGAGTTATTGGAGATCGCTGCCGTACTGCGGGCGGCCCGCACGGCCTCCGAGTACGGGGCTGGGGAGGAGAAGACCCCCATCTCCCACCTGTTCCGGGCCCTCACCACCAACCGCTTTCTGGAGGACACCATCACCAACTCCATCGTGGGGGAGGACGAGCTGGCCGACTCCGCCAGTCCAGAGCTGGCATCCATCCGGCGGCACATGCGGGCCACCGAGTCCAAGGTGCGGGACATTCTGCAAAAGCTGATCTCCTCCAACCAGTCCAAGTATTTGCAGGAGAGCATCATCACCATCCGCTCCGACCGGTACGTGGTGCCGGTAAAGTCGGAGCACAAGAACGCCATCCCTGGCCTGGTCCACGACGTGTCCTCCTCGGGCTCCACCTTCTTCATCGAGCCTATGGGGGTGGTCAAAGCCAACAACGAGCTGCGGGAGCTGCTGGCCAAGGAGAAAAAGGAGATCGAGCGCATCCTGGCCGAGCTGTCCGCCCAGTGCGCTGCCCACAAGGAGGACATTACGGAGGACTACCAGCTCCTCATTTGGCTGGACGCCATTTTCGCCCGGGCCAAGCTGTCGTTAAAGCTGGAATGTACGGAGCCAAGACTGTCTGACAAGTATTTACACCTGCGGGGGGCGAGGCACCCCTTGCTGGACCAGAAGAAGGCTGTCGCCAACGATCTGGAGCTGGGGGAGCGCTTTGACACCCTTGTCATTACCGGCCCCAACACCGGCGGCAAGACGGTTACGCTGAAAACCCTGGGCCTTATCACCCTCATGGCCCAGTGCGGTCTCCATATCCCGGCCAGGGATGACTCTACCGTCCGGATTTTTTCCCGGGTGCTGGCCGACATCGGAGACGAGCAGTCCATCGACCAGTCCCTGTCCACCTTCTCCTCCCACATGACCAACATCGTGGGCATCCTGGCCGAAGCGGACGAGAATACCCTTATCCTTTTCGACGAGCTGGGGGCGGGCACCGACCCGGTGGAGGGGGCCGCTCTGGCCGCCGCCATCATTGAGAGCGCCCGGGGCATCGGAGCTCAGGTGGCGGCCACCACCCACTATGCCGAGCTGAAGGTCTATGCCATGACCACCCCCGGGGTGGAGAATGCCTCCTGTGAGTTCAACGTGGAGACCCTGGCCCCCACCTACCGGCTGGTGCTGGGCATCCCGGGCAAGTCCAACGCCTTCGCCATCTCCCGGCGGCTGGGTCTGCCCGAGTATATCATCGAAAAGGCCGCCGCCCGTCTGGACGCGGAGAACGTCCGGTTTGAGGACGTGCTCACCCGTCTGGACCAGCAGCGGCAGGAGATGGAGAAGGAGCGGGAAGAGGCCCGGCGGCTCAAGCTGGACATGGAGCAGAGTGCGGAGAAGGCCCGGGAGTACCGGGAGAAGCTGGAGGCCGAGCGGGCCAAGGTGGTGGAGAAAGCTAACGCCGAGGCCCGGGCCATCATCGAGGAGGCCCGCGCCGCCAGCGACCTGGCCATCAACGAACTGAAGGAGCTGAAAAAGCGCCGGGACCTGGACTGGCAGCAGGTGAACGACGGCCGGGCGGAGGCCCGCCGCCTGCTCAACGAGGCCGAGCGGAACATTGGCGGAGGGGCTCCCGAGGTGGAGCCGCCGCCCCCCACCCGGCCCGCCAAGGCGGGGGACACGGTGGAGCTGGTGTCTATGGGGACAAAGGCCGTCGTGCTGTCGGTGAGCAAGGACGGTACCCTCCAGCTCCAGGCGGGTATCCTCAAGATCACCGCCAAGCAGGAGGAGGTCCGGGTGGTGGAGGGGGAGACCCAGGCCCAGAAGGAGACCCGCCGGATCATCGCCAAGGCGGAGCACACCTTGCGTACCGCCGCCGTCCCGTCCCAGATCGACCTGCGGGGCATGATGACCGACGAGGCTATCGCCAATCTGGAGCGCTTTTTGGACACCGCCATGATGGGCAGGCTGGAGACCGTCACTATCATCCATGGCAAGGGTACCGGCGCGGTGAGAAGCGCCGTGCGCACCTACCTCAAGCGCAGCCGCTATGTGAAGTCTTTCCGCCCCGGCCGCTACGGCGAGGGAGAGGACGGCGTCACCGTGGCGGAGCTGAAATAAGAAAAAGCGGCCGCAAGGCCGCTTTTTCTTAAAACTGATACAGGAGCAGATACCGGGTCTCGCCGTCCGGAGTGCTGGCATTGATGCTGACTGTGTTGTTATCCGACCAGCCGATGCCCTCCTCGTGGAGATTTTCATAGCCCTCCCGGTCAAAGGCGAAGAAAACACCCTTCTCCAGGTCGGCCACGCCAAGCCGGGTGATGCCCAGACCCTCTGTTTTGGAGTCCGTGGAGAAATAGAGCAGTTTGTTTCCGGAGGGACTAATCATAAAATCGTCCTCCTTTTGGAAAGTGAAGCCTTCCATGGTGGCCCGCGTCCCGGTTTTCAGGTCTACCACCTGGACCTGCCCCTCCTCTGAAATGAGGACGCAGCGGCTGCCGAAGGTCATTACTCCGCTGGGGTTCTCTTCCCAGTCCCGGTAATAGGGGGTCTGTTCCATCGTTTTGACAGCGAGGCCGGTGGAGAGGTCATAGGAGTAGAGGGTCACATACTGGACGCCTCCGTCCACGTTGTCTGTCATGTCGTAAAGAATCAGGGTGTCGCCGTCCGCGAATGCGGCTGAGTCAGCGCCCACGCCGCCCAAAGCGCGCACATCGGTCAGCGTCCCGGTCTCCCGGCTATACAGCCACTCCCGGCCGTTGGGGAACTCCGCGCTGGCATGGCCGGTAATCAGGGCCAGACGGAAATCGTCGGACCAGACGGCGCCGTCGGATTCTGCCAGCACGTCGGGGTCTAAGCCGGTAAACAGTTCCTCAGTCTTTCCGGTGTTCAGGTGGTAGAGGAAGGGGTACTCGACATACTCCATCTGCCGTCCTGTGGACAGGCGGAGCAGAAGCACGTCATTGCGGCCGGGGACGAAGGAGAAGTTCCAGTCCCATTCCCGCTCCCCATCCGTATCTACCGTGCGGTTGTCCCCGGCGAAATAGTCCAGCTGTCCATCCTGGACGTACCACCAGAACTCCCCCTGATAGCGGATATTGTTGTGGGTTATGTCAACCTGACTGGCCTGCATATCCACCTGGACGGGGATCAGCTCATTGTCCCTGACCTCCCAGAACTTGTAATCCAGAAGGGTTTTCCGGTCCTCACTCCAAGTCAGGTCGGTGAGCAGACTGCCGGACAGGCCGTAATACTTGTCCATTTTTATGTACTGGGCCTTGACCAGCGCCCCAATCTCCGCTTGGCTGATGTCGGGGCCCTCCGGTTTGGTGCCGCCGCTGGGCACCTGTTCCCGCTCCTCCATATGGAAGAAGGACAGCACCGCCGCGCGCAGCTCGGGGCTGGCCGCCAGGGCCACGGTGATGAGGCAGGCGATTGTCAGGGCCGCCGCCAGGGCGGCGGTAAACACCCGGCGGGCCGGGGTGTGCTTCTTTTTTATATTTTTCTGATTCATAATACGCTCCTTTAAAGCGGCGTCAGGGACGAGGCGGTCCATCGCCCGACGGTAATCATTGATGTTCAATGTGATCCCTCCAGTTCGATCTTCAGCATCTCCCGGCCCCGTTTCAGCCGCATTTTCACGGCGGACTGTCCCAGCTTCAAAATTTCGGCGATCTCCGCCACCGAGTAGCCCTCATAGTAGTGGAGGTGGATCGGAAGCCTGTAGTGCTCCGGTAGGGCCATTACCGCCTCCAGGGCCTCTCGCTCCTCCGGCGGTGCAGCGGGGAGGGTGTCCTCCAACTCGGCGACCTGCCTGCGCCAAAAGCCCCGCAGCTGGTCCTTGCACAGGTTGGCCGTCACCCGCAGGAGCCACCGCCTCTGGTGCGCCTCATCGGCGAATTGGGGGGCACGGGACAACAGGCGGAGAAAGGCCTCCTGGGTCACGTCCTCCGCATCGGCGGGCCGGCCCAGATAGACCAGGGCCAGCCGGTAGACCGCCGCGCTGTATGTATCGTAAGCCGTCTCAAATTCGTCAGCGCTGACTGTTTGTCTCATCGTTTGACCTCCTTTCACAGGTAAAACGATTTGGGGCGGGAAAGGGTCACATAGGAGGAGAAAAATTTATGATATTTCTTCCATTTTCTCATAGAATGGAGAAAAAAGGAATAGGGTGGGCCGGGTTTGGGGAAATAATCTGTGTTCCGGTCTGTGTCGGGCTGAAATTCCGGGGAAAAACGGCAGAAAGTTTTATGTTTGTGACAAATGCGGTTTTATTGGGAAAATTGGGCGAAAAGCTTCTAAAGTGGAAGCTCCACTGGCTTAAATGTAAAAATCAGGGCAAAAAATGAAATTTATCCTGTAAAAGCGGGTGAAAAATCCGGTAATATTTGTGCAATTGTCCATTGACGAAACAGGGATAAATCTGCTATGCTTAACCCACATCCTAATGAATAGGGCGGAGGTACGCAATATGTATAGTCAGGAAGCCGTTGTAAACAACCAGGTTGGCCTGCATGCCAGACCCGCTACATTTTTCATCCAGAAGGCCAATGAGTTCAAGAGTTCCATCTGGGTGGAGAAAGAGGAGCGCAAGGTCAACGCGAAGAGTCTGCTGGGCGTTCTGTCTCTTGGCATTGTGAAAGGCACTTCCATCAAGCTGATTGCTGATGGCGCCGACGAGAAGGAAGCGGTTGAGGCTCTGTACAAGATGATCTCTTCCGATTTCTCCGAGTAAACACCCCAATCATGAAAGGCGCCGCAACGCGGCGCCTTTTTTGATGTTGTGAAGGGAGGGGAGGAACCGATGACCTTTGATGAACTGAAGGAGAAGGCCCACAGCCTGCCCTTGAAGCCAGGGGTCTACATCATGCAGGACGCCCAGAGCACCGTCATCTATGTGGGCAAGGCCAAGGCGCTGAAAAACCGGGTGAGCCAGTATTTTCAGGACTCCGCCTCCCACACGGAGAAAACCCGGGCCATGGTGTCCCAGATCGACCACTTCGACGTTATCATCGCCGACAGTGAGTTCGAGGCCCTGGTGCTGGAGTGCTCCCTCATCAAGCGGCACCAGCCCAGGTACAACATCCTCCTCAAGGACAGCAAGGGCTACCCCTATATCCGCCTGTCCAACGAGGCATATCCTAAGTTTTCCCTGGCCTCCAAAGCGGCGGAGGACGGCGCACGGTACTTCGGCCCATACGCCGGCCGGCACAGCACCCAAGGCATCATTGACGCCTTGCGCACCGCCTTGCGCCTGCCCTCCTGCAATAAAAAGTTCCCCCGGGATATCGGCCGCGAGCGGCCCTGTCTCAACTTCCACATGGGCAAGTGCGACGGCTATTGCCGGGGAGACGATCTGAAGGAGCGGCACAGCCAGGCCGTCGCCCAGGCGGTGTCTCTGCTGGAGGGGCGGTTCAAGGATGTACAGCGGGACCTGGTCCAGGAGATGGAGCGGGCGGCGGAGGAGCTGCGGTTCGAGCAGGCCGCCCAGCTCCGGGACCGCTTCCGGGCCATTGAGCTGCTGGGCAAACGGCAGAAGGTGATCGCCGGCTCCCTGGCCGACACCGACGTGGCCGGCTTCTTCCGGGGGACGGCCAAAAGCTGTTTTGTGGTGCTCCACTATGTGGAGGGCGAGCTGGCCGCCAAGGACTTCGACCTCTTTGAGAGCCCTATGGAGGAGGAGGAGGGGGCAGTGCTGTCCTCTCTGATGCGGGAGTATTATGTGGGCCGCACCCGGCTCCCCAAGCAGATTCTCATTCCCTGTGAGCTGCCCGACCAGGCGCCCCTCACTCGGATGCTGTCCGAGCAGGTGGGGTACCGGGTGGAGCTGGTGACCCCCCAGCGGGGAGCCAAGATGGATCTGATTAAGTTGGCCAACCAGAACGCCAGGGAGGAGGTAGAGCGGGCCACCACCCACGAGGAGCGGCGCAACAAGCTCCTGGAGGCCCTGGGGAAGATGCTCAGCCTGGAATCTCCGCCCCGCCGCATGGAATCCTACGATATCTCCAACCAGGGGGCCAGCGATATTGTGGCCTCCATGGTGGTCTATGTAGACGGCAAGCCCCTGAAACGGGACTACCGCCGGTTTAAATTGAAGGATATGGACGGACCCGACGACTACGCCTCTATGGAGCAGGTGCTCACCCGGCGGTTCCGCCACTATCTGGACGGGGACGAGAAATTTGCGGACAAGCCCGACCTGCTCCTCATCGACGGCGGCCATGAGCATGTCAAGGTGGCCCGGCGGGTGCTGGAGACCTTAAATCTGGATATTCCCGCCTACGGCATGGTGAAGGACGACCGCCACCGTACTCGGGCCCTGGTCCACCCGGACGGCCGGGAGATCGGTATCCAGTCCATTCCGGCGGTGTTCGCCCTCATCGGACAGATTCAGGAGGAGACCCACCGCTTCGCCATTGAGTACCACCGCCAGCTCCAGGCGGGACATGTAAAGACCTCCGTTCTGGACAAAATATCCGGAGTGGGGGAGAAGCGCCGCCAGCAGCTGTTGAAGCACTTCAAAACCATTAAGGCCATCAAGGCCGCTTCCTTGGAGCAGCTCCAGGAGGTGGTACCTAAAAATACGGCCCAAGCGGTGTATGATTACTTTCATGGGGGAGAGTGAGCGAAAAATGACAGAAAAGAGAGAACAGATCATTCGGCTTTGGTTTGATATGTGGCTGAAAGCAGCCGATTTGGGCATTTCAGATATTTTTTCCGATGAGGCCGTCTACACGGAGAGCTGGGGCCCGGAGTACCGGGGGGCTGCGGCCATCCGGCACTGGTTCGCGGAGTGGAACACCCGAGGAAGGGTGCTTCAATGGGATATTAAGCAGTTTTTCCACACGGACAGCCAGACAGTGGTGGAGTGGTATTTTAAAAACACCATGAATGACGGAAAGGTGGAGGCCTTTGAAGGCATGTCGCTGGTCCAATGGGATCAGGAGGGAAGGATTTGTGCTTTGAAGGAGTTTGGATGCAATGAGGACCGCTATGACCCATACCGAAACGGGCCGGTCCCGCAATTTCGGGATGGAGCGGCAATGTGGTTTTAATCCGTTCCACAGGAAAGGAAGGTCAATATGCGCATTATCTCAGGTTCCGCTAGGGGCCGCAAGCTGAAGGAGCCCCAGGGGCTGGACACCCGGCCCACCACCGACAAGGTGAAGGAGTCCCTGTTCAACATCATCCAGTTCGAGCTGGAGGGCCGGCGGGTGCTGGACCTCTTCGCCGGTACGGGCCAGCTGGGGCTGGAGGCCCTGTCCCGGGGGGCGGAGCACTGTACCTTTGTGGACCAGCGGCGGGAGGCCGCCGCACTGGTGCGGGAGAATGTAAAGCTGTGCGGCTTTACAGACCGATCCCGAGTGGCCCAGGAAGATGCGCTGTCTTTCCTGTCCGTCTGCCGGGAGAAATTCGATGTGGTCTTCCTGGACCCGCCCTATCAGAGCGGTCTGCTGGAGAAATCCTTAAAATTGCTGACACAGTTTGACATTTTGCGGGAACATGGTATAATAGTTTGCGAAAGCGGGATGGAATGGGCCATTCCAACCCCGGAGCCCCCCTACGAGGCGGGGCGGGAGTACCGGTATGGACAGATCAAGCTGAGCCTCTGCCGCCGGACCGGGAGCGTGATACAGTGAGCACAGCTATCTATCCGGGCAGCTTCGACCCGGTGACCCTGGGCCATCTGAACATCATCAAGCGGGCGGCCGCCTGCTTCGACAAGGTGATCGTGTGCGTTATGGTCAACTCCAATAAGGTGGGGATGTTCACACCAGAGGAACGGGTAGAGCTGCTGGAGCGGTCCACAGCCCGGTTTCCCAATGTGGAGGTGGACTTCTCCAATGAGCTGTTGGCGGCCTATGCCAGACGCCGCCGGGCCCATGTGGTGGTCAAGGGTCTGCGGGCGGTGTCCGATTTTGAACAGGAGGTTCAGATGGCGGTCATCAACCGGCACCTGAACCCCAAGCTGGAGACTATGTTTTTGGCGTCCAGTGAGAAATACACCTATCTCAGCTCCACCATCGTCAAGGAGATGGCCCGGTACGGGGCCAATCTGGCGGATTTCGTTCCCAGGGAAATTGTAGACGATGTGAACCGGCGCATGAGAGAAATGGAAGGAAAGGAAGGCTGACCCAATGGCAAGCGGTGTGGAAGAACTTTTGGATATGCTCTTTGAAATGATTGACGAAGCGAAAAACGCGCCTCTGTCCAGCGATAAGTGCGTCATTGAGCGGGACCGGGCGCTGGACCTCATCGACGATATCCGCAGCCAGTTCCCAATGGAACTGACCGAGGCTCGGAAGATGATGGCCCGCCGGGCGGAGATGGAGGCAGAGTCCAAGCGGAAGGCGGAATCCATTGTCCGGTCCGCCGAGGACCGGGCCAAGCAGATGCTGGCCAGCGACAGCATCGCCCTTCAGGCAAAGCAGCGGGCCAACGATATGATGCGTCAGGCCGAGGAGCGCAGCCGGGAGCTGAAGCGGTCAGCCAACGAGTACTGCGAGGACGCCTTGCGCCGCACCGAGGAGGCTGTGGCCGAGGCCTACGATGAGATCAAGCAGTCCCGTGTACGCTTCCGGGCAGCGGCGGCCGCCACCTCGGCGGCTAAGCCCGCCGCTGCCTCCGGGGCGGCCGCCGGCCCCGCCCCTGGAGGTCGGGCCATGTTTGACGCGGAGAAGGGTTAAGTTGACATAATAAAAGGGATGGCTCCCGTTGATGAGAGTCATCCCTTCAATATTTCTTAGAAAAGGTATGGAATGTTTTGTCAGCATTCACCTTCAGCAGTTCTTCAAGTTCTTGGACAGTCAAATTGGGCACTCTTCTTATTTCGCTTGAACCCAGTATACCATCCTCCTCTCATTTTGCGAGGCACGTTTTCCTGGCTGCGGCATAGGATAGTACAGCCGTCAACGGCAAATCCAACAGGGAGGGGAGGCGTTTTCATGGGTATCGTGGTGGTACGTTCCCCCCGGTGCCTGCGGGGGCTGCTGCGCAGGATATTTAAGGTGAAATAGGGCTGGAAAAGTTGCATACATACGAACTCCCGGGCATATAGTGTCAACAAAGCCGAATTGTTCCAAAGGAACTTGTATTCCTGCCTGTAGGGCGGGGATACGGGTTGATACTCTATGTATGACAAGGGAGAGGACATCATGGAATTTGAACGTGATACCATCATCAGCTATGAGACGGTGGCGGAGGTTACCCTGTGCCAGGAGGAGACCTTGGAGAGCATCGTACCCGATGCCTGCCCTGATATCCTGCGCATTGTGGATGTGTGCGGTCAGGCGACTCTGAGCGGCAAGCAGGCCAGGGAGGGCGCTGCCCAGGTTACCGGCATGGTGCGGGCAGTGATTCTCTACCAGCCCGAGGGGGGCGGCGGCCTGCGGCGGATGGAGATGGGGCTGCCCTTCACCTGTCAGGCGGAGGCCCCCGGCCTGACCGAGCGGGGAACGGTGCTGGCCAGCCCCCGGCTGCGCTGCGCCGAGGCCCGGGTCCTCAACCCCCGGAAGGTGCTGCTGCGGGTGGACCTTGCGGTAGATATCACGGCCTGTCAGCCGTCGGAACGGCCGGTGTGCAGCGGCGTGACCGACTGCGGGACAGAAAACCTCTGCCAGAAGCAGTACAAGGGAGAGGATTACCTGCTGTGCGCCGTACAGGAAAAACCCTTTACATTCTCTGACCAGGTGCGGCTCCAGTCCGGTTCCGGGGAGGCGCCAGTGCTTCTGGCGGCTCGGGTCCAGCCGGTGTGTACAGAGAGCAAGCTCATCGGCTCCAAGCTTATTTTCAAGGGGGAGGTAGAGCTCTATTTCCTCCTTCAGGAGCCGGGAGGTGGACTGTCCGCCGGCCATGAGTCCATGCCCTTCTCTCAGATCATTGAGGCGGCGGGCGCCGCCGAGGAGGGGGAGTGCCAGGTGGATGTGGAAGTGGCCTCCTTCCGGTGCGAGCAGGACCCGGCGGACGGAAGAGAAGTGGACATGGAGCTGGAGCTGCTGGCTCAGGCGCAGGTCCGCTGTCACAGGCCGGTGGTGCTGCTCCAGGACCTCTACAGCACCAGCAACCTGATGGAGGCGGAGCGGGAGAACCAGCCGCTGTGCCGGCTTGTGGAGCAGTCGGTGCGGCCCCAGGCCGTCCGGGAGCTGCTGGAGACGGGGGAGATGGTCCGCTCGGTGGTGGACGCCCGTCTGGCCCTGGGACAGGTGCGCCAGAGCCGGGAGGGGAAGGAATTGGTCCTCACCATTGAGAGCTGGGTGACCGTTCTTTACCTGGACGAAAACGAACTGGTCCAGTGCGTCCGGCGGGCCATCCCCGTATCCTGCCGCCTGGACTGCCCGGAGAGGGCGAGGTGCTCCTGCCGATGTGTCTGCCCCGGGGAGGTCTTTGCCGCGCCCGCGGCCGGCGGGGTGGAGGTGCGCTTTACGGTGGAATTCCACTGTCTGACCACCGAGACCGCCGCTGTTCCGGCTGTGACCTCCGCCAAACTGGGGGAGGCCCGGAGCGCGGGAGAGGGGGCGCGCCCCTCGGTGGTGCTGCGCCTGCCCGCTCCAGGGGAGGAGCTGTGGGACATTGCCAAGGCCCACGGCACCACCGTGGAGCAGATTCTTCAGGCCAATGAACTGGAGGAGGACGCCTTGCCCACGGGTCGGATGCTCCTAATCCCCAGCTGCAGATGAAAAACAGGGCTCCCTTCTGGGAGCCCTGTTTTTGTCAGGAAATGAGGCTGAGCACCTGCTGTGGCTGAGCGAGCGCCTGGGACAGCATGCTCTGTTGAGACTGGGTCAGAATTTGGTGCTTTATATGCTCCATCAGCCCTTCCGCCATGTCGGTGTCCCGGATGCGGCTCTCCGCGTCCACCAGGTTTTCCTTGGAGTGGGACAGGGACTGAAGGGTGTACTCCAGCCGGTTGTAGTCCGCGCCGATGACGCCCCTGGCCTTGGAAATGGCCAGATTGGCCTGATCCACCCGGTTCAGCCAGCCAGAGGCGTTCTGGTCCGCCGCATTCAGGTCTACCGTCTCCGGCGGCCTGAGCCGTAAGGTCTTCAGGTCCAGATAGGGGAGGTGGATGGGGATGATCTGCGGGTCTGGCTCGGAGCCCACATAAATCTCCACTTCGGCGTTTTTCAGGGCTACAGAACCGTCCTCGGGGTAATCCTCCACCTTGCGGATGTTGACAGTGTAGGTGAAGTTGGTCTGCAAGCCGGTCTGCACCTTGCCAAGGTAGAGTTTTCCGTTGGGATCGCCGTTTTCCCTGACATCGCCCAGCCGCTTTTCCAAAGCGATCAGCGTGGTGGGAGGACTGCCGACCGCCACATCGGTATAATGCTTGAGTGAGGGCCGGACCTGTTCCACGATGCTCTGTACGATCTGGTTGCCGTTGGTTACCTTTGACAGCTCCACGGAAATGTTGTGGATCGTGCGGGTCTCATTGGTCGCCGGATCAACGATATCAAACGCCGGAGGCATCTTCCCGTCATCTTTCCAGCAAAAAAAGACATTGATGTACTCTCCGGAGCAGGTGGCGCAGTTGATACGGAACCCTTTGCCCAGCAAATCGTTCAGGTTGCCCGAATTGACGGAAGAGAAGTCGATTTTCTTTTGAGAGTGGCCTGTGTTGGCGCCGCCTGAGAAGGTAAGCGGCCCGCCTGATATAAGGCCTGCCGCGCCGTCAGAAATTGCAACAGTGTTGTAAGAGGAGTTCTCAGTATCTCGGGAGAAGGTGATCTTCAGCTGCTTCGGGTCGCCGGAATCGTCCACAACGGCTGTATATCCGGCCCCCATCTGATTTTGAATCGTCTGGGCCAAGGTATCAAGCGTACAGCCCGCGATATTGAGGTCGGCGTATTCGCCGCTGAGTCCGCCGCCCTTCGTGAATTCCCATTTTTTTGTAACACCATCGTTTGTAATGCTGAATCCGCTGCCGGCTAACTTGTCAACATCCAGACTGCTGCCCAAAGAAAACGAGACGGTGACGTCCTGCTCGAAAGGTTTTGCGTTGTGGTTTGATCCGACGCCCACACCCGTTCCAGACGCGCCCAGTACATTGCTGGTTCCACCGCTTGTGTTGTAGGGCTTGCCGGTGACTTCCGTTCCTCGGATATTGCTGGTCAGATTCATGGAGTGGTTGATGTTTTTCGCGCTGACCGTCAGGGTATCTCCGTTTTTCGTTACGGTACCATAAGATGACGCATAATTTGTAATTGCGTTGATTACATGGTTCTTAATGCTGTCCGGAGTCATTCCCGCGGTGTTCACCCAAGTGCCATACGAGGGAACGGTATCGTAGCCGGAGAAGCCTGTCTTGTCAGCGTAAATATAGTGATAGCCGCCTAAGGAGAAGGAAAATGGGACCGATGGGCTGGACGGGATCGTTATCTCACAGATTTCGTTTTTTTCCATAGAAGCCGGCTGTGTGACCTTGACGCTAAGGCCAAGGGCGGTCCCTTTTATATCCGAGCCGAAGTTCTTGTTCGCGGCTGTTGTGCTCTCGTAGATTTCCACAGTGGAGCGGCTGACGGTGGATTGATTCTCAACCTGTATGGTCAGCTTAGAAGTGCTCTCATCGTAACTTGCCTTGCAATTTCCTTTGGTGATGCCTGCGGCCAGGGCTTTTCCCAAATCGGCACGCTTCATTCCGGCTGTTAACCCACTGATGTCCTTAAGGGCGAAAGACAGGTTGCCGCCGGTAATATGGAGCGTATTCCCTTTCAGGTTATCCACGTCAGCTTGAGTAAGCGTTTCGTGAACATGGCTCAAATTATATGTGCCGGTGATGGTACTGGAATAGGACGGGACATTATTGGTCGCCCCGCTGCCATCGACCTGACCGATTGAGATTTTTTCCAGATTTTCCACCTTTATGCCATTTGCGTACGCGCCGTTCCCTGAAGGAACTGAGGAAGTAACGGTTTTCCCATCCGCCTCAATCGTCTCCTCCAAAGTTCGCAGCGGCGCGGTCAAAGTCATAGTCCGGTTATTTTTATCTATCGTATAAGACTGCACATAAGTAGAGTAGTTATAAAGGTATCCTAACGCGGCCTCTGTGGTCTTATTATTCAGAGGGATCATATAAGTGTTGTTTCCGACATATCCCGAGTTGGACGTATTGCTGGAAAAGCGGTAAGTATACTGTCCGATTTTAATTGACCGGCCATCCAAGCTGTTTACATCGTCAAAGTCAATTGAATCGTCCAGCTTTAACGTGACTGTAGCGGCCGTCGCGTCTTCGGCCTCATCGAAATCCTCTGTTTTAACAAAATCCAAATCACCCCAGGCCTCTATTCCGGACGCGCCTGGAGGACCGTACACCTCATCATATTCATAGTGAAAGTCCGGACCCACGTCCCCCCGGAACAACTGAATCTCGTTGAAAAAGCTGCCCTCGGTGATGCGGTCCACCTCGGAGAAGAGCTGGTTCATCTCATCGCTGATGGAGGCCAGCTCCTGTTGGGAGTAGGTGCCGTTTTCCGCCTGAATACACAGCTCCCGGGCCCGGCGGAGCATATCGTTGACCTCGGCCAGGGCGCCGTCGGCGGTTTTAGCAAGGGCCACGCCCTCCTTGGCGTTGCTGTGGCAGCGGTACAGCTCAGTGATATTGGCCCGCATCCGCTCCGATACGGCGAGGCCGGAGGCGTCGTCCGAAGAGCGGTTAATCCGGTAGCCGGAGGAGAGCTTTTCCAAATTCTTTTTCATGGCGCGGGCAGTTTTTGAGCTCTCACGGTAGCTGAACAGAGCGGAAATATTCGTCTGGATAACCAAGCCCTCACCTCCTGTTTGAGCAATTCCTATGTATATTTATCGGGTGGAGAAACAAATACTTAACAGTTTTGCGGATATTTGTTTCTACTAAATTATAATCATATTCCCCGGCCTGTCTCATACACTGTAAGGAACAAATACCGGCTGACGATGAGGCCGAAGGAGGAATTGCAGTGGAAGATCGCAAAATCTATGAGGATATTGCGCTCCGTACCGAGGGCGATATCTATATCGGCGTCGTGGGGCCGGTCCGGACAGGAAAATCCACCTTTATCAAGCGCTTCATGGAGGCGCTGGTCATTCCCAACATCGAAAATGTCTACCGGCAGGAGCGGGCCCGGGATGAGCTGCCCCAGAGCGGTTCTGGCCGCACCATCATGACGGCGGAGCCCAAGTTCGTCCCGGAGGAGGCGGTGGCGGTCACGGTGGACGGGGGAGCGGCCTGTCAGATGAGGATGATCGACTGTGTGGGATATATGGTGCCCGGAGCGGTGGGTCAGCTGGAGGGGGAGAATGAGCGGATGGTGACCACCCCCTGGTTTGACCACGAAATTCCCATGGCGGAGGCGGCGGAGATCGGCACGCGAAAGGTGATCTCGGAGCACTCTACCATCGGTGTGGTGGTCACTACCGACGGCACCATTACCGACATTTCCCGGGAGGATTATCTGGAGGCGGAGGAGCGGGTTATCTCCGAGCTGAAGGAGCTGGGTAAACCCTTTGTGGTCCTGCTCAACTCAGCCAGCCCGGACTCCGACCGGGCCCGGGCCATCCGGGCGGACATTGCCCAGCGGCACAACGTGACCTGTGTGGCGGTCAACTGCCTGGAGCTGGGGGAGGAGGAGATCAGCTCCATTTTGAAGAGCGTCCTCTATGAGTTCCCCATGAAGGAGCTGGACCTGTTCCTGCCCCCTTGGGTGGACGCCCTGTCCCAGGAGCACCCCATCAAAGCGGCGCTGTACGCCGCTATCCGGGAGGGCACCGCCCAGCTCAGCCGCATCCGGGACATTGAGCGGGCGGTGGACGCTTTTCGTAGCTGTGAGGTGGTCAGCGACGCCCGGGTGTCCAACATCGACCTGGGCACGGGTGTTTCCGCCGCCATGCTGGAGCTGCCCAGAGCGCTGTTTTACAACACTCTGTCCCAGCAGTCGGGCTTTGAGATCGGGGACGACGGCGACCTGATGGCCTTGCTCACCGAGCTGGCCGGGGTGAAGAGGGCCTATGACAAGGTGGCCGACGCTTTGCGGCAGGTGGAGGAGACGGGCTACGGCATTGTGGTGCCTCCCATCGACTCCCTGGTGCTGGAAGAGCCTGAGATCATGAAACAGGGGGGACGGTACGGCGTGCGGCTGAAAGCCAGCGCCCCTTCCATCCACATGATAAGAGCCGATATCGAGACGGAGGTGTCCCCCATTGTGGGCGGCGAGAAGCAGAGTGAGGATATGATAAACTACCTCCTCCAGGAGTACGAGGGGGACTCCAGCCGCATCTGGGAGGCCAACATTTTCGGGAAGTCCCTCCACGAGCTGGTGAACGAGGACCTGAACGCCAAGATCAACCGGATGCCCGAGGACGCCCGCACCAAGCTGCGGGAGACCCTCCAGCGCATCATCAACGAGGGCTCCGGCGGACTGATCTGCATTATCCTGTGACACAGCAAGGCCCCCGCCCGATGGGCGGGGGCCTTCGCTAACCATTGGCCTGGCGGCACTCGATTTGAAATACGCTCCCGCCGGCGACGGAGACGGTGAGCCGGTCGTTCAAATCGTCCGCGCAGATGTCGGTGATGTCCAATTCGTCGGTCTCATTCAGAATATCGAACAGCTTGTCTTTGAAGTAATTCAGGTCCATGTTATCACAATCCCTCCAACGGTATGTATTTATACGCACATACTATTTTAAAACTTTGCTCGATAAAATACAAGGGGAAAGTTGGGATGTGGATGATAAAATACGACCGTTTTTTTGCTACATTAAAGAAAAAAGGTATCAGTCAAAATAAATTGATGAGAGATTACGGCGTTGATAACGCCCAGCTTCACCGCCTGCGGCACAACATGGTCATCAAAACAGTCACCATCGACAATCTCTGCCGGATATTGAACTGCGGCGTGGAAGATATCATGGAATATATCCCGGACAATCCGGAGCAGGAGCGCCCTGAATGACGGTTCAGGGGCGCTCCTGTTGATTTTTTGACCGGTCCGTTTTATAATACAGGAGAGAAAATCTGCATTTCCCTGTCTTTTGGCGAGGAAATACATCAATAAGGAGATGAGGACATGCTCCGGTTCGATCCCTGCAAGTATACATACTCCTCCCGCAGAAATGTGGTCTATGCCAAAAACGGCATGGCCTGCACCTCGGCGCCTCTGGGGGCCCAGGTGGGGCTGGAGGTGCTGAAATCGGGGGGCAACGCCATGGATGCCGCCGCGGCCATGGCGGCTGGAATGCCCCTCTTTGAGCCCACCGGCAACGGACTTGGCTCCGACGCCTTCGCCCTGGTGTGGGTGGAGAGGGAGAAGAGACTCTACGGACTGAACGCCAGCGGAGTGGCCCCGGCGGCGCTCAGCGCAAATATGGTAAAGGAATTAGGCTTTATAGAAATGCCAAAGGCGGGTTGGCTCCCCGTCATGGTTCCGGGGGCTCCCGCCGGCTGGGCGGAGCTGAACCGGCGGTTTGGGACAAAGCCCCTGGCCGAGCTCTTCGCACCGGCCGTTGCCTACGCCATGCAGGGGGCGCCGGTTCCCGTCAACGTGGCGCGCCAGTGGGCAAAGGACTCCCAGCGGATCAAAAAGGCGATGGAGGAAAACCAGGCCCCCCACGAATACTGGTGGAAATCCTTCATGAAGGAGGACGGCTCTCCCTACGCCGCCGGCGACCTGTTCCGGTGGGAGGAGTACGCCGCCACCCTGGAGGAGCTGGCCGCCACCAACTGCGAGAGCTATTACCGCGGGCCGCTGATGGAAAAAATCGTGGCTTTCAGCCGGGAGACGGGGGGATACTTCGCTGAAAACGACTTCCGCAATTACCGCCCGGAGTGGGTGGAGCCCATCACCGCCAGCTACCGGGGGTACACCGTCTGCGAGATTCCCCCCAACGGTCACGGGATTACCGTGCTGATGGCGCTGAACATCCTCAATGGCCTGGAGCTGTCTCCGGACCGGGAGAGCGCCGACACCTACCACAAGCTCATGGAGGCTATCAAGCTGGCCTTTGCTGACACAAAGACCTATGTGGCAGACCCCCGGTACATGAGGACTCGGGTGGAGGATATGCTGTCTGAGGAGTACGCCGCCCGCCGCAGAGCGCTGATTACGGAAAAAGCCTTCACGCCCCAGGCGGGGGACCCCTCCTGCGGGGGCACTATCTACCTGTGTACCGCTGACTCTGAGGGCAATATGGTGTCCTGGATTCAGAGCAACTACACCACCTTCGGCGCGGGGGTGGCCATCCCCGGGACGGGCATCTCCCTTCAGAACCGGGGGGCCAACTTCTCTCTGGAGGAGGGCAGCGACAACTGTCTGGCAGGCGGGAAGAAGTCCTACCACACCATCATCCCCGGGTTTTTGATGAAGGACGGCCAGGCGGTGGGCCCCTTTGGGGTGATGGGGGCCTTTATGCAGCCCCAGGGGCATGTAGAGGTGCTGGTGAACACCATCGACTACCACATGAACCCCCAGGAGGCCCTGGATGCCCCCCGGGTGCAGTGGATCGGGGGGAAGCACATCCAGCTGGAGCGGGAGGCCGGCCCGGAGATTGCCGGGGCTCTGTCCGCCATGGGACATGAGGTGGAGGTCATCGACGACCGGATCGACATGGGCCGGGGGCAGATCATCTGGCGGACGGACAACGGCCTGCTTATCGGCGGCACCGAGCCCCGGTGCGACGGGACAATTGCTGCGTGGTAGAGACATCAAACGGGGGAGCCGCCTGTGAAAGCGGCTCCCCCGTAAAGTTATACTTCTACAATAACAGATATGCCTTTCGATTTGTCGCCATTCAGCCACTGCCATGTTTCAGACAGTTCAATTTTGCCGTTATCCAAAATTTGCGGTACACTATGGCAAACTCCAAACCGAACCTGACCTTGTTCATTTACATGTACATAATAAAAATCTAATTCCCCATGCTCAGCAACGGTTCCCAGCAAACAGCCCCGGATGATCTCTCCGCCTGTGTAATCTGCCCATATGATATTGCTCTTTTGGTGATACATAAATCGTGTATTGCCGTCAACCTCTCCATTTTCCGTATTTTTTTGCGGGACAAAACATTTTCCGTCATAGCAGACGCCGGTTGAACTCCTGAACAGCGGTTTTTCCATAACCTCGTATATCAGAATTTTTCCGTTTTCCACAGTATACCTTTTGTGCTCGACCGTTTGATAGCCCCTTTTTTCATAGAGATGGCTTGCGGGCAGTGATGCGTCCAAGTACACAGTATCGTATTGCAGGCGGATTTCGTTTTCCAGACATTGCATGATATAGCTTCCATAGCCCTTGCCCTGATATTCCGGCTTTACATATACCCTTGTAATATGATTATCCCTACGACAGCCTGTTCCAACCATGATACCGTCATTCTGCAAAACGCCCACAAGGCCGCTTTTAACATCTTCAAGGATTCGTTCTCTGCAATGAAGCCGGCAGAAAAAGTCCGCGACCTCCTGCGGATAGTAGTTCGGATAAATTCTCCGTATGGTATCCTGCACAATTGAGAAGATTTGTTCTGTGTCTTTTTCTGCCGCTCTTATATATTCCATAGCGCTTCATCCTCATATACAAGTTTCGATTTAACGCCCTGATTTTATCATGGGCATTTGATTCCGGTCAACCGTTTTTTGGAGAACGCCAGGGCTCTGAGCTGGAAGCGCCGCCTGAAAAGGGACCTGAGAAAGCCTTGTGCATTCCTCCGATTTGCAGTATAATATGAAAAGACGAAAGAAAAGGAGAAGGTTATGGAAAAGCGCTATATCGCCGCCCTGGACCAGGGGACCACCAGCAGCCGGTGCATCCTCTTCGACCGGGAGCAGAACATGGCGGGCATGGCCCAGAAGGAGTTTACCCAATTCTACCCCCGGCCCGGCTGGGTGGAGCACGACCCCATGGAGATCTGGTCCAGCCAGTACGGGGTGCTCATGGAGGCGCTGGCCCAGAGCGGGGCGGATGTCCGTGAGCTGGCGGGTATCGGCATCACCAACCAGCGGGAGACAGCCGTCGTCTGGGACAAAGACACGGGCAAGCCGGTGTACAACGCCATCGTCTGGCAGTGCCGGCGCACCGCCGGGCTGTGTGAGGAGCTGAAGGCCGACCCGGACTTTACGGCCTATGTGAAGGACCGCACCGGCCTGCTCATCGACGCCTATTTCTCCGCCACCAAGATTCGCTGGATTCTGGACAATGTCCCCGGGGCCCGGGAGCGGGCGGAGGAGGGGAAGCTGCTCTTCGGAACGGTGGACAGCTGGCTGATCTGGAAGCTCACCGGGGGAAAGGTCCACGTCACTGACTGCACCAACGCCAGCCGCACCATGCTGTACGACATCCGCAGTCTGCGCTGGGACGAGACCATCTGCAAAAAGCTGGGCATTCCCATGTCCATGCTTCCCCAGGTGCGCTCCTCCAGCGAGATTTACGGCTATGTGAACATCCAGGGGGTGGAGGTGCCCATTGCGGGCATCGCCGGCGACCAGCAGGCCGCCCTCTTCGGCCAGACCTGCTTTGAGCCGGGGGAGGCCAAAAACACCTACGGCACCGGCTGCTTCCTGCTGATGAACACGGGGGAGACCCCCTTTGTCAGCAAGAACGGCCTGCTCACCACCATTGCCATCGGCCTGAACGGCAAGGTGTCCTACGCCCTGGAGGGCAGCATCTTCGTAGGCGGGGCGGTAATCCAGTGGCTGCGGGACGAGCTGGGGCTCATTTCCGACTCCTCCGACACCGAGTATTTCGCCCGGAAGGCGGCGGACACCGCCGGGGTATATGTGGTGCCCGCCTTTACCGGGCTGGGCGCCCCCCACTGGGACATGAACGCCCGGGGAGCCATTCTGGGCCTGACCCGGGGCGCGGGGCGCAACCACATCATCCGGGCGGCCCTGGAATCCATCGCCTATCAGACCGCCGATGTGCTCCGGGCCATGGAGGAGGACGCCGGCATCCCGCTGCGGGAGCTGCGGGTGGACGGCGGGGCCTCAGCCAACGGCTTTCTCATGCAGTTCCAGGCGGACATCATGGACCGGCCCCTTCGCCGGCCCATGATTCGGGAGACCACCGCCCTTGGGGCGGCGTACCTGGCCGGTCTGGCCACCGGGGTGTGGGAAAGCCTGGACGACGTGCGGGGCAGCTGGACCCTGGACCGGTTGTACGAGCCCGCCATGGGGGCGGAGAAGCGTGAAAAACTGCTGCGGGGCTGGCACGAGGCGGTGAACCGGGTAAGGAGCAAGTGACATGGTACAGGAAACGAAGCGGTTTTTGTCCTACATCTGCCCCCGCTGCATGCAGTCGGTGATCGTGGAGCGGGACCTGTTCTCTCTGGCGGCGGCCCCGGCGCATGTGAGATGCCCCTGCGGCAAATCGGAGCTGGCGGTGGAGTTCAAGCCCAGCCGGGTGGAGCTGACGGTGCCCTGTCTGTTCTGCGGCCGGGAGCACACGGTGTCCTGCTCCTCTCACGCCTTCGTCCGGGAGAAGGCGCTGGCCTTCTCCTGTGCCGCCTCCGGGCTGGACTGCTGCTATGTGGGGGAGGAGGGCCCGGTGTACGCCGCCACCGCCCGGCTGGAGGGGGCGGTTGACAAGCTGGGGGAGGCCGCCGCCGAAAGCGGGGCGTTTCTGGATGAGATCGTCATGGAGGAGGTCCTCTCCGAGCTGAAGGACATTGCCCGGCGGGGGGACGTCTCCTGCACCTGCGGCAGCAAGAAGTGGGGCTTCGACATCCATTTCAGCTCGGTGGACCTGTACTGCCGGGAGTGCGGCGGCAAGTACCGCATTCCTGCCGCCACCGCCGACGACATCGACGATCTATGCTGCAAAACTTCAATTTTGATTCGAGGCAAGGAAACATGAGCAATTTTTATGAGTACGACTTTCGATTAAACGGTTTGGACGTGGACGGCCGGAACCAGTGCAAGGCCTCCGCGCTTCTCAACCGCCTGCAGAACGCCGCCACCCTGGCGGCGGAGGACGGAGGCTTCTCCCGGGAGACCCTGGTGGAGCGGTACGGGGCCTTCTGGATGCTGGCCCGGTCCTGGTACCGGCTGTCCCGGCCTCTGCGGTATGAGGACAAGCTGGCCATCCGCACCTGGCACCGGGGGGGAAAAGGGGCCATCATGTACCGGGACTACGATATCCTGGCCAACGGCCAGCCGGTGGGGGAGTCGGTGTCCGCCTGGGTGCTGGCCGACCTGAACACCCACAAGCTGGTGCGGCTGAGCGCCATTCCGGAGCTGGAGGGCACCGGCGGCGGTGAGCTGTGCAAGACCATGCTGCTGGCCAAGCTGCGCCAGCCCGGCGACCTGGCCGAGGCGGAGCGGCGGCCTATGCGGTACAGCGACTGCGATTTGAACGGCCATGTGAACAACACCCGCTACGCCGACTTCGCCTGCGATGCGGTGGGCATGGAGCGCCTGTCCCAGGACCGCTATCTGGCCGAAATACAGATCGGCTATCTGGCTGAGTGCCGCCCCGGAGAGACGCTCACGATTCAGACCAGCGGTCTGGGGGACAGCCGGTTTGTCCGGGGAGTGGGCCCGGAGGGCAAGCCCCGGTTTGAATCTGTTTTGCTTTTTGGGGAGGCACTGGTTTAGAAGGGGGATTAGTGTGAAAAAGCTATCATTTAAAGCACAAATCCGTATTTCGTTCGTCATCATAGTTTGTGCGTTCGTGCTTGGACAGATCGTAAAGATGGGTATATTCCATAACATTGGCTGGATTTTGGTCGGATCACTCTTTGCGGTAAACCCTGTATGGCCGGAAGCTGTAGATTGGCGAGACCACAATGATCTGAAAAAGGGCATACGAATCGGCGGTGTGTTGGTGATTATTGTGTTTGGCTTTTTAATCCGCTATGGAGTATAACTTCCGCCTTGACAAGCCCTGAAACGCAAGGTACAATAGGTAAAATATCGAAAAGGAGACGTGGAATTATGGTGAATCAAGACGCCGCCCAGAAGTTTGTGAAACAGGGGCTGACCTTTGACGACGTACTGCTCATCCCCGCGGCCAGCGACGTGCTGCCCGCTGATATCGACCTTCGGACCCGGCTGACCAAAAAAATCAGGCTGAACATCCCCTTGATGAGCGCCGCCATGGACACCGTTACGGAGTACCGCATGGCCATCGCCATCGCCCGTGAGGGGGGCATCGGCATCATCCATAAAAATATGTCCATCAGCCAGCAGGCCGAGCAGGTGGATATGGTGAAGCGGTCGGAGAACGGCGTCATCACCAACCCCTTCTGGCTGGCCCCCGGCCACACCCTTCAGGAGGCCGACGATCTGATGGCCAAATTCCGCATTTCCGGCGTACCCATCTGCGACAACGGCAGGCTGATCGGCATCATCACCAACCGGGACATGAAGTTTGAGACCGACATGACGGTGCTTATCGACCATGTGATGACCAAGGACAACCTGGTCACCGCCCCCGAGGGCACCACTCTGGCTCAGGCCAAGGAGATTCTTCGCAGGCACAAGATCGAGAAGCTGCCCATTGTGGACGAGGAGTTCCGGCTCAAGGGCCTCATCACCATCAAAGACATCGAGAAGGCGGAGGTCTATCCCAACTCCGCCCGTGACGAGAAGGGCCGGCTGCTGGTGGGCGCCGCCATCGGCGCCACCGCCGACGTGCTGGACCGTGTGGCCGCTCTCACCGACGCGGGGGCCGACGTGCTCACCCTGGACTCAGCCCACGGCCACACCCAGAACGTGCTGGAGACCGTCAAGCGCATCAAGGCCCTGTACCCTGATGTCCAGCTGATCGCCGGCAACGTGGCCACCGCCGATGGGTGTAAAGCCCTCATCGAGGCGGGCGCCGACTGCGTCAAGATCGGCATCGGCCCCGGTTCCATCTGCACCACCCGCGTGGTGGCCGGCATCGGCGTGCCGCAGATCACCGCTATCTACGACGCCGCCCGGGTGGCCGCCCAGTACGACATCCCCATCATCGCCGACGGCGGCGTGAAGTTCTCCGGCGACATCGCCAAGGCCATCGCGGCCGGCGGCGACGTGGTCATGCTGGGCTCTCTGCTGGCTGGGTGCGAGGAGTCCCCTGGCGAGACAGAAATTTTCCAGGGCCGCCAGTTCAAGGTCTACCGGGGCATGGGTTCCCTGGCCGCCATGAGCAAGGGCTCCAAGGACCGCTACTTCCAGGAGTCCAACAAAAAGCTGGTCCCCGAGGGTGTGGAGGGCCGGGTCCCCTACAAGGGAGGGGTTGGCGAGACCATCTACCAGCTCATGGGCGGCCTGCGGGCCGGTATGGGCTACACCGGCTGCCACAACATTCCCGAGCTTCAGTCCAAGGCCCAGTTCATGCAGATTACCGCCGCCGGCCTGAAGGAGTCCCATCCCCACGACATCTATATCACCAAAGAGGCCCCCAACTACACCATCAGCCCCAACTGAGGTTTTAACGCAAGAGCATCATTTTTCTCTACTTCCCCGCCTGACCGGCGGGGAAGTACTATTTTCCGGTTGAGCCGGCAAAAAGGCCCTGAGCGGTGCTCAGGGCCTTTCTTTCTGCCCGCGGCCGGATATTCAGCAAAGTGGGCCGCCTGATTAAATTTTGTGCACTCCCTCTCAAGTGTCTATTGAAGGCGGGGAGGTCCGCCTTTACAATCGGCTTAATCAAGAGGCGCCAGACAGTCTGGCCGCCGAAACAATCAGGAGGAGTGCTTTATGTATCATCGTAAACAAACCCTGGCCCTGACTCTGGCTGTGCTGATGACGGCGGCCAGCGCCATTCCGGCCAGCGCCGCCCCCATCGACAGCGGCGTTGTCCCCACCTATGACGAGGCCTATTACGCCACCCTGGACTACTACGGAAACCTGTTGGAGGGCAGCGTGGTCAAGAGCTACGCCCTCAACGGAGCCGACCGCCTCACCGACTACGGCGTCTACGACGAGGTGGTCAACCTCACTGACAGCGCCCCCGTCACCCTGGGGGAGGGGACGGCCAGCTTCCAGTTCAGCCAGACACCTGGCCACTTCTACTTCGAGGGAAAGACCGGGACTCCCTTCCGGAACCTGCCCTGGACCGTCACCCTACGGTACACCCTCAACGGCGTCCCCATTCGGGCGGAGGAGCTGGCGGGGCAGAAGGGAGTGGTGGAGATCGCGATGGACGTGGTGCCCAACAGGGGCGCCAGCGCCTATGCCAGGTACAACTACACCCTGGAGGCCATGGCCATGTTCAATCAGGACGACATCCTGTCTCTGGAGGCACCCGGCGCTCAGGTGCAGCTGGTGGGCAACCTGCGCACCGTACTGTTCATGTGCCTGCCTGGGGAGGAGCAGCACTTCACCATTCGAGTGGGCAGTGACGACTTCTCCTTTGACGGCATGACCATCCTGATGGTGCCCGCCACCCTGAGCCAGCTTCAGGAGATTGCCAAGCTGAGCCAGCGCAAGGACGACCTGGAAAAGGATTATAAGGCCCTGTCCGGCAGCCTGGACGCCCTGCTGGACGCCCTGAACGACGTGCAGGACGGCCTGAACGCCTCCGCCAGCGGCCTGGACCGGCTTGACACCGCCCGGGGCACCATCTCCGCCGGGAAGAATACGCTCTACGGCGACGCGGGCGTTCTGCGAGGCGATTTATCCAACATCGCCGACCTGCTGGAGCCGGTGGAGCAGCGGGCCCTGGCCCTGAGCCAGACAATCACCGGCTCCAAGGCCGTTCTCAATGAGATGGCGGATACGGCTGTGTCTCTCCAGACCCAGCTGAAGGAGCTGGAGGATGCTCTGGAGGGGCTGGAGGACGGGTCCGGCGACGTGCGCCGGGTCGTTCGTGGGCTGGCGGACATGAAGAGCAGCCTGCGCTCCCTCCAGCACGCTCTGGGGGATACCCATATCGGCAGCGGCGGCGGCGGCTCCACCTCCATGACCGCCACGGTAAATCAGGTCAAAAGCGTTCACGCGGTCTATGAGAGCACGGGAGACGCCTTCCTGGCCGGTATGCTGAAACTGAGCGGAAAGACGGCCACAGTGGAAGAAGTGAGGGGGCTCCAGAGGATACCGGATCTGGAAACTTTTAAGCAGGCCCAGGCGGCGGGCGCCACCGGAAGCGCCACAGAGGAGGACTGGAAGAGCGCCAAGGCGCTGGAGCAGATGGAAGCCGCCAAGGGAGGCATGAGCTTCCAGAAATTCTGTGAGCAGCTGCCCGGTGTGGACAAGGATACCGCCAAGCAGATGAACGACCTTTGGACGGTCTACAGCAGCGGACCGGTGGAACAGACCGCCTCAGAACCCGCCGGGCAGGCGGAGACGGCGGAGGAGACCCCGGACGCCTCTTCGGCGGAGACGGAGGAGGAGACCCTGGACGCCTCTTCGGCGGAGACGTCTGCCGCCGGACTGGCCCTCACCGGCCGGTTTGGAGTGGGAAGAGGAATCATGGCCGGCGCACTGGCAGGCGGCAGCATCTATCTGGATGCTGCCGAGATGCCCAGCGAGGCTGCCCCGGCCCCTACAAATGCCCCCGCTTCGGACAGCACTTCAACCCCCTCGGCCGATCCGGCTCCGGACAGCACTCCGGCCCCCTCGACAGATCCGGCTCCGGACAGCACTCCGGCCCCCTCGGCCGATCCGGCTCCGGACAGCACTCCGGCCCCCTCGGCCGATCCGACTCCGGACAGCACTCCAGCCCCCTCGACAGATTCGACGGCGACAGATTCGACGGCGGGCGGCAGTGCGGCTTCCGATGAGAGCCAGACCGTGGGAGGAGCGGCGGTGGACCTGATCGTAGGCGGTCTGGATAACGCCATGAGTCAGGCCAACGCCAGGATCAACGCCATCCAGAGCGAGCTGAACAGCACGCTCAACAAGATCGCCCGGCCCACCGGCCGAGTGGTGGGGGAGCTGGCCGACCTGTGCGACGACGTGGACAGCCTGGTGTACCTGATCGACCATGCGGAGGACCTGGCAGCTGCTGTGCGGCAGTCCTCGGGAAAGATACAGAGCATTCTGGGCAGTATAGGTGACCTGCAGGCCGTTTTGAACGAATATGAGCCTATCCTCCAGGAAGGGATTGCCAACATGGGCGCTCTGAGCACCTCGGCGTCCACCTCCCTCCGGAACCTGGAGACCTTGCTGGCCGACGCCGAGACGCTGATGAAAACCTCTGGAAACCAGCTGGACGACGGCACCCGTCAGGCCCTTCGGGGGCTGTCCGCCACCTTGCGGCAGACCGCCAAGGCCATGGCCGCCACCAGTGATGTGCGGGATGCCAAGGCCACCATCAACAGCATCATCGAGGACACTTGGAATGAATACACCGGCGATATCAACAACATCCTGATGATGGACGCCGAGGCCTAGGCAGTCTCCCTCACCGACCCCCGGAACCCGGCCCCCTCCAGCGTGCAGATATTGATTCGTACCCAGGAGATCAAGGAGCAGGAACCGGAGCTGACTGCGGCCACGCTGGCGGTCTCCGCCGACGGCGGTCAGACCACCACCTTCTGGGGGAGGGTAGCCCAGATGTTCAAGGATTTCTGGAAAGCTGTCACTGGCATCTTTCATTGAAAGGGGAATGACCTATGGTGGAAAAAATTGCCCATAAGCTGACCCGAAAACCCAAACTGGTGGCACTTATCGCGGTGCTGCTGCTCATTCCGTCCGCCTTGGGCTATGTGGGCACTCGGGTCAACTATGATATCCTCACCTATCTGCCCCAGGACCTGGAGTCCTCCCAGGGGGAGCGGCTGCTGGAGGAGCCCTTTCACATGGCGGCCACCAGTATGCTCATCGTAGAAAACATGCCGGCGGCCTACACCAACGATCTGGTCAATGAGATCAAAAAGGTGCCCAACGTGTCCAACGCCGTGTGGCTTTCCAACACCGTAGGCATCCAAATCCCCGTTGACTTCATTCCGGCCAATCTGCGGGATATGTTTTACGCCGGGGACGCCACCATGGTGATCGTCCAGTATGGCAAGTCGGGGGCCGACGAGGAGACCATGGAGGCGATCCAGGCGGTCCGGGACATCTGCAATGAAAAGTGCTTCCTGGCCGGCTTTTCAGTGGTCATTAAGGATACCAAGGACCTGGTGGACCGGGAGCTGCCCGTCTATGTGGGTCTGGCGGTGCTGCTGTCCCTCATCGCCATGTCCCTGACCATGGAGTCTACTGTGCTGCCCTTTGTCTTTCTGGCCAGCATCGGCATGGCCATCGTCTACAACTTCGGCACCAACATCTTCCTGGGGCAGATATCCTACATCACCCAGGCCATCGCAGCCGTCCTCCAACTGGGGGTCACCATGGATTACTCCATCTTTCTCTACCACCGCTACCAGGAGGAGAAGACCAACTATGAGGACAAGCGGGACGCCATGACCCAGGCCATTGTGGCCGCCTTCACCTCTCTGTCCGGCTCCAGCCTGACCACCATCGCCGGCTTTATCGCCCTGTGCTTTATGCGACTCACCCTGGGCCGGGACATCGGCATCGTCATGGCAAAGGGGGTGGTGCTGGGGGTAGCCACCGTTATCCTGGTGCTGCCTGCCCTTCTGCTCCTGTTTGACAAGCAGATTGAGAAGCACAGGCACCGCAGTCTGCTGCCCGACTTTTCCGGCGTTAACCGCTGGGTGATCCGGCGCCGGCGCTGGCTTGTGGCCCTGTTCCTGCTGCTGTTCCCGCCGGCACTGTACGCCCAGTCCCACGCCGGGGTGTACTACAAGCTGGACGAGGCCTTGCCTCAGGATATGGACTCCATCGTGGCCAACAACAAGCTGAAGGACGAGTTTGACATGGCCGTATCCCACTTTGTTCTGCTCCGGGACGACCTGTCCGCCACCGATCTCAACCGCATGGAGGAGGCCGTCAAGGAGGTGGACGGGGTCACCTCCGTACTGTCCTACCACTCCATGCTGGGTTCCGGAATCCCGGACTTCTTTATTCCGGAGGATGTGAGGAACATGGTAAAGCAGGGGGGGTGGCAGATGATGATGGTCAACTCGGAGTACGCCACCGCCTCTGACCAGGTGTCTCGGCAGCTCAGGGAGCTGAACGCCATCGTAAAATCCTATGACCCGGGCGCTCTGATTACCGGCGAGGCCGCCCTCACCGATGATCTGATCTCCACTTCCGCGGTGGACTTCCAGGTGACCAACTACATCTCTATTGCGGCCATTCTCCTCATTGTGGCCTGGGTGTTCCGGTCGGTGTCCATGCCCGTGGTGCTGGTGGCGGCCATTGAGCTGGCCATCTTCATCAACCAGGGCATCCCCTATTTCACCGGAACAGTAATCCCATTTGTATCCCCCACCATCATCGGCTGCGTTCAGCTGGGAGCCACGGTGGACTACGCAATTCTGCTGGCCACCCGCTTCCGGGAGGAGCTGCAGAGCGGGAAGGACAGGATGGAAGCCATCGCCATCGCCGCCACCGCCTCCGACGGCTCCATCATTACCAGCTCCCTGGTCATGTTCTGCGCCACTCTGGGGGTGGGGCTTATCTCGGAGATCGAGATTATCAGCTCCATCTGCACCATGCTGGCCAGGGGCGCCCTCATCTCCGCCCTGGTGAGCATCTTCCTTATGCCGGCGGTACTGTGCGTCTGCGAGCCCCTGTTTCAGAAGACCAGCCGGGGCTGGCGGAAAGCCGTCCCCGTCAAGGAACACAAGCTCCGCCGTATCGCCCACGCCTCCTGACAGAAAATGCCCCGTGTCCCGGTTCGGGTCACGGGGCGTCTGTTCAGATATGGGCAGCGCCATTCTGCCAGCCCAGATGTAGGGCAACCTGGTGGAAATAAGCGGAGACATCGTCCTTCATGCCGGTGTTCAGCCAGTCGATGATGTGCCCGAAACAGGCGCATTTGTGATAGCGAATCAGTATCTGCTTCCTTTCCGGCTCTTGGTCGGCAAAGGCGGTGTCTATGTATGTGGTCACCACATAGCGGCAGACATCAATAAGGTAGCGCTCAAAGACATCCCGGCTCAAAGAATTGAAGATGTGAAGCACCGCCCGCTTGTGATCCAGGACAAAGTCCAGTGCCGCGTCGAAGCTGTCCTCTATGGAATCAATGGTGGGGTGATCGGACATCAGCGCCTGGACCCGCTCGGCGATGACCTCCTCCAGGAGGGCGGGCAGGTCCTGATAGTGGTAGTAGAAGGAATTGCGGTTGATGCCGCAGGCCTCCACAATGTCCTTTACGGTGATCTTGTTCAGGGGACGCTCGTCCAGCAGTTCAATGAAGGTTTCTTTAATGGCTTTTTTTGTAAAATTGGGCATCAAATCACCCTCCATTACATCTAAAAATTGTCTGTAAATACCGGCTAGCCGGGTTGTGCCCGGGCCACAAGGATAATGTCCTCCCCGAAGCGGCTGATGGCGTCCCAGGGGATGTATTTATCCTCCTCCCGGCCCAGCAGGCCGAACAGGCGCCGACGGCCAGGGACGACCAGGGCCTTTACCTGGCCGGTCTCCAGGTCGATCTCTATATCCCCCGCGTAGCCGTACCGGGTCCCGTCCTCCACGCTGATAACCTCTTTATACCGCAGATCCGCAATTCTGGTATCCATGTCCATCCCCTCCGAGCTGTTCCTCAATCCAGCATATGCGGGGGAGGGGATGTCCTATACGGGGCGCTCCGGGCGAAAAGGTTGTCATTTGTTGTCATTTAGTCTAACATATCCCGTTTTGATTGTCAAATGGGAGGGGGCCGTGCCTGGGTTAAGGAAAACTTCATGAAATCTTAATTTTCCTCCTACTTTGACCTTAAAGAAGCTCTGTTATCCTCATGGACAGAGAAAACGAGAGGAGGAGCGGGATATGGATTGGCTGTTTCCTGCCGCCCTGGCCCTGACGGGCTCCATGGGGATTTTGATGACGCTGTGGGGGCTGTGGTATCTGATTTCCGGTCTGGCCTGTGTGCGCAAGCCCGCGGACTACGGATTTCACCCGGCCCGGACCAGATTTGCGGTGCTGGTCGCCGCCCGGAACGAGGAGTTGGTGATCGGTCCGCTGATTAACAGCTTGCTCACTCAGGACTACCCGTCCGACCTGTACGACATCTGGGTCATCCCCAACAACTGCACCGACAACACCGCGCTGGCCGCCTGGAACTTCGGCGCCAAGGTATTGGAGTGCACCGTGCCGGTGAAGAGCAAGGGGGAAGTCCTCCGCTTCGCCTATAACCGCCTCCGGGGCCGCCAGTACGACGCCTGGTTGATCTTTGATGCGGACAACGTGGTGGATTCCCGTTTCCTGGCCGAAATGAACAACGCCCGCCTCGCCGGCGTCCAGGCGGCCCAGGGCTACCGGGACAGCAAAAACCCCTATGACACCGCGGTTTCCGGATGCTCCTCCATCTATTACTGGATGATGGACCGCTTCCACAACGGCGGCAAGGCGGGGATGGGGCTGTCCGCCATGATCGGCGGCACTGGCTTTATGGTGACCCAGAGGCTGCTGGACCGCCTGGGCGGCTGGCGCACCGAGACCATCAGCGAAGACCTGGAGCTCACCGCACAGACCGTGCTGGCGGGGGAGCGGGTGGCCTATGTGCCTAAAGCGGTTACTTACGACGAGCAGCCCCTCACCTGGGAGCAGTCCTTCACCCAGCGCCGCCGCTGGACCAGCGGCACCCTCCAGGTGGCCCGGCGGTATCTGCCAGACCTGGGGGAACGGCAGGCCCAGAGGCCCCGGCTGGCCCTCTTCGACTTTGAGTTTACCCTCCTGCTGCCCGCCTACCAGCTGGCTGCCCTGTCCGGGCTGGTGTGCACCGCTCTCGCCGCCTCTCTGGGTGGGAAGAGCCTGACTCAGGCCCTGGTACTGGGTCTGACCGGGGCCTGCGGAAATGTCGCCTGGGCCGCCCTCACCGCCACCGTTGCCGCCGGAATCGTCATTACTCTGGAGGGCAAATGGGACCGCCGGCTTTGGAAGGGACTGACCGCCTATTGGCTGTTCCTGCTCACATGGCTGCCCATCACCGCCGCCAGCTTTTGGAAAAAGACCACCGTCTGGAAGGAAATCCGCCACACCCGGACCATGGCTCCTCAACTGCCGGGGAGATGACCAACCGAGGCTTGACATCCGTTTTTGCAATTGTTATAATACCCCTCAAACTTGCTTTGGCAGCAATTGAGAGGTGATGTGCTTGACGGAAGCCGTCTATCAGGAGTTAAAGATTCTTTGGGACTATATGCGCTTGGACATGGAGCTTCGGCCAGCGGACTGCATCATCGGATTTGGCTGCATAAATGACACCATTCCGGTCCGGTGCGCCCAGCTCTACCGGGACGGCTACGCCCCCAGAGTACTGTTCACCGGAGGATTGGGCCGCAATACCCTGGGCCGCTGGACCCAGACGGAGGCGGAGCGATTCGCGGCCATCGCCGTGAGACAGGGCGTACCGGAAACAGCAATCCTTTTGGAGGACCGCTCCACCAACTCAGCGGAAAATATCCTGTTTACCCGGGAAAAGCTGGAGCGGGCGGGGCTGGCCCGGGGGCGGCTCATCTGCGTCCACAAGCCGTTCATGACGCGGCGGCTGTACGCCGCTATGAAGGTCTATTGGCCGGAGGCGGACGCCATTTTTACCTCTCCGCAGATCACCCTGGAGGAGCATATTCATAATTCAATGGACCAGGGGTTGACGGAGCAGTCGGCCGTTGATATTATCGTGGGAGATTTTCAGCGTATGGAGGTCTACGCCCGAAAGGGATATCAGATCCCTCAGGAGATTCCGCCCCGGGCTTGGGAGGCCTTTCACAGCCTGGTCAGGGGGGGCTGTACAAGCGAGCTGGTGGAACCTGTCCTGTAAAAACCGACCGTAAAAGACCGGCAGCTGAGCTTTTTTAACGAATGATTGGGATACAAAACTCACATAAATGTTCCGCAATTTTTTGGGAAGAATAACGTTCAATGATCGGTTTTGCATTGTCTATGGACAAGGTGAGCTGCCCAATATTTTGCCAAAAGGATGATACGCCTTGCCGTGTATGCCGAACTTCAAAGACAGCGTATGTTCCGTCGTCAATGCTGCGGGTGGGCAAGGGAATGGCCGTATGCGCAGGAACAATCAGGCCGACATCATATCTTAGTTGTTCTGCCGGTGTGATAGTCGGGGCATCCAGCGGAATACCTAATATAGTGCTTTTCTCGTGAAATAGGCCGTGCTGCGCTAAAAAGGCTTTCAAATTTTCCATTAGCTGACGATTTTCGGGCCCGTATGCCCCAATGCGGCGCATATAAGCTATGGTAACACCCTGAAATGTCTCGAGTTTCAAAATGAATTGCCTCCAAATTACATTTAATTTTCTGGCCAGATAAACGGATCATACAGGCAATTAAAATGAATTTCAAGCATTTTTTTAATAAACCAAAGGCCCGCCCCAATGGGGCGGGCCTTTGGTTTGTGATTTACTTGGCCAGAACCTTCTTCAGGCGGGCAAAGCGGGGGAGGGAGTTCTCGGTGGGGGCCTTGGCGTCGCCCTGGATCAGGGGCAGAGCGTAGTCAATATAGGCCTGAGTGACTCCGTTGTGCTCGGCGTTGATCCACTCCATGGGCACCTTCTTCTCGAAGTTGGCCACCTCGGACAGGTTGAACAGCTTGGTCTCGCACTTGTACTGGCCGCCCTCACGGGTGCAGACAAAGCCTACCATCTTGTCGGTCTCGCCGGCCACGGCGGCCTCCACGGCGGTCTTGCCGGCCAGGAAGGACTCGTCGATGTCGGTGCGGGAGGCCATATGGGCGCCGCAGCGCTGGAGCAGGCTGAGCTCGATGCCCCGGACCTTGGCGCCGGTCTTTTCCTTGCAGATCTGGGCCAGCAGCGAGGCCAGACCGCCCAGCTGGGCGTGGCCGAAGCCGTCGGTGGCGGAGGTCTTGGCCTCGGAGACGAAGGAGCCGTCGGCGTAGTGGATGCCCTCGGAGACGGCCACGATGCAGTTTCCATTGGCCTTATAGATGCGATCCACGTCGGCGAGGAACTTCTCCATGTCAAAGTCCACCTCGGGCAGGTAAACCAGGTCGGGGGCGCAGCCCACCACACCGGCCAGGGCGGCGGCGCCGGCCAGCCAACCGGCGTGACGGCCCATGATCTCGATGATGGTCACCATGCCGGTGTCGTACACCCTGGCGTCCTTGTACACCTCGGCGCAGGAGGTGGCGATATACTTGGCGGCGGAGGCGAAACCGGGGCAGTGGTCGGTGCCGAACAGGTCGTTGTCGATGGTCTTGGGCACGCCCATGATGCGGCACTCATAGCCCACCTTCTGCATATACTTGGAGACCTTGTTGCAGGTGTCCATGGAGTCGTTGCCGCCGTTGTAGAAGAAGTAGCG
>CAJUPW010000026.1 GCA_910588635.1 uncultured Oscillospiraceae bacterium
CTTTTTCCGCCATACTTTGCCAATTTTCCTTGAAATACATCCAGTATTCCTGTGTCAAATTGGCTTCGTCTGGCGCAAAGATTTCTCGCCGTTGGTCATATTTCCATTTTTCAAACGGCGCCTAGTTTGCGTCTATTGTATCTCAAACCGCCTGCCGGGTCAACCGGAGAAAAAACAGGCATGTCCCGCCTGTGGCCCTCATAGGTTACAAGTGTGGACGGGCCGTGAGAGAAACGAAACCAATTTGTAACCATTTTTTTACTGTCCCGTAACGGCTTCGATAAGATGGTAACAGAACGGACGTGCTAAAATAGGAGTACAAACAGGAAAGGAGGTCTCCTTATGTTGAAAAAGCTGATAACGGCGGCCCTGATTACCTCGATGCTCATTTTGCCTGTGGACAGCGCCGGCCCGGCCGGCTATGAGGAGGCTTCCCTCCCCAGTCAGAGTCAGGACTATCTGCCCGGCGATGTTCCCGCCCAGACCGGGGCTGTGGAGTCTATGAGCCCTGTTCTTCACGCCATGCTGCTGGCTATGCTGAACCACGACGCGAGGAGCTTCGACCTCAGCAACGGCGAGCTGGCCTGGGAGGGGCTGTACAACATGCTCTCCCTCTACGGGCAGCTGGACAGCCGCTGCGATGAGAAAAACGGCGAGCTGTACCTCCCCGAGGAGACAGTGCGGGACTATGCCGCCGCTCTGGACGCCGGCCTTGAGGCGCTGGGCGGGCTGCCCGCCGCCCTCCGGGACCGGATGAACTACGACAACGTGTCCCGCTGCTATCTGCTGGTCTGCGGCGAGGACGATCAGGTCCAGGTACGGGCCGTCAGTCTCCGGGCGGAGGGAGCGGCCCTGACGCTCTCCGGCGCTCTGGTGGACGAGGTGGAGGGAGAGACCCTGGTGCAGTTCCAGGCGGTGCTCCAGCCCCGGGACAATATGTTTGGCTATGCCGTGTCCAAGCTGTCCATCATCGGCTGACCGCATTTATGAAATAATCATGGAACCGCCCCGGATTGTGCTGTTTGCACAGTCTGGGGCGGTTCATTACGGCCTGCGGGGTATCGTTTATGCCCGTTTTCAGCTCGCGCCGCCGGGCAGGTCGGCCTCATCAGTCACGGCTTCGCCGTGCCAGCTTCCCCTAAAGGGGAAGCCTTTTTTGTTGCGCTATGGCCGGCTGTACTGCCCTTAGCCTTCCCCTTTAGGGGAAGGTGGCATTTGCGGAGCAAATGACGGATGAGGTCCCCCCGTGGGAAAAACATGGTTCCATATATCCGTACACGTTGCGGAGAACCGCTCCCGAACATCTGCGTTGGAGTAACGCAAGACCCGTAATCCCAAAGCTGCTAAATACTCGTCCCTAGCCGTATCCATCTGTCTGTATTCAGGCTCATAGTGCTGAGAACCATCCAATTCGATGACAATTTTTGCCTTAGAAATATAAAAATCCACAATATAGGGGCCGATCACTTTTTGCCGGTGGACATTTACCGGAAGAGTTTTCAGAAAATCATACCAAAGATGACGCTCTTCCTTTGTCATATCTTTTCGCAGCTTCTGGGCAGCAGGTTTCAGCATCGGATTTTGCGCCTTGTGAATCATACTCGTTTCCAGCTCGCGCCGCCGGGCAGGTCGGTGATCTCAATGCCTTGCTGCTTAAGCTCATCCCGGATGCGGTCGGCCTCGGCAAAGTTTTTGGCCTTCTTGGCCTCGTACCGCCGGAGGACCAGCGCGTCCACGGCGCTGTCGCCCTCGCCGGTGATGGTATAGCCGCCCTGGGTGGCGGTTTTCTGTTTCTTCTGCTCCTCACGGAGGCGGTCCGCTTTGTCCAGCAGAGACAGAGACAGCACCCGGTCGAAGCTGTCCAGAATGGCCAGACGAGTGGCGCCGTTGGCCTTGGCCTTGAGGGCGTCGTACAGGGCGGTGACACCCAGGGCGGTGTTCAGGTCGTTGCCCATCTGGGCGCGGAACTTGTCTTTATACTCCGCCAGCACAGCTTCGTCCACAGGGCCGTCGGCGGGGTCAAGGGCGGCAATTTTGGCGATGAGCTTGGTGAACGCCCCGGCGGCGTTGTCCAGGTTCTCCCAGGAGAACACCAGCCCCTTGCGGTAGTGGCTCTGGAGACAGAAGAAGCGGTAGACGATGGGGTCGTAGCCCTTCTCCTCCAGCAAGGAGACGGTGAGGAACTCCCCCTTGGACTTGGACATCTTGCCGGAGTTGGTGTTCAGGTGGTGGACATGGAACCAGTGGGAACACCAGGGGTGGCCGATATAGGATTCGCTCTGGGCGATCTCGTTGGTGTGGTGGGGGAAGGCGTTGTCCACGCCGCCGCAGTGCAGGTCCAGATACTCGCCGTTGTACTTCAGGGAGATGCCGGAGCACTCGATGTGCCAGCCGGGGTAGCCTACCCCCCAGGGGGAGTCCCACTTCAGAGCCTGATCCTCGAATTTGCTCTTGGTAAACCAGAGGACAAAGTCGTTTTTGTTGCGCTTGTTCTGGTCCTCCTCCACGCCCTCCCGGACGCCCACCGCCAGGTCCTCCTCGTCGTGGTCGTTGAAGATATAGTACCGCTCCAGCCTGGAGGTGTCGAAGTACACGTTGCCCCCGGCCACGTAGGCATAGCCCTTGTCCAGCAGGCCCTCCACCAGCTTGATAAACTCGTCGATAAGGCCGGTGGCGGGCTGGACCACGTCGGGGGTTTTGATGTTCAGCCTGCGGCAGTCGTCAAAGAAGGCGTCAGTATAGTACTGGGCGATCTCCATCACGGTCTTGTGCTCCCGCTTGGCCCCCTTGAGCATCTTGTCCTCGCCGGTGTCGGCGTCAGAGCTGAGGTGGCCCACGTCGGTGATGTTCATGACCCGGTTCACATCGTAGCCGTCGTAGCGGAGGAACTTCTCCAGCACGTCCTCCATGATGTAGGACCGCAGGTTGCCAATATGGGCGAAGTGGTACACCGTGGGGCCGCAGGTGTACATCTCCACATGCCCGGGGGTATGGGTGGTGAACTCCTCTTTTTTATGGGTGGCGGAATTATATAGCAGCATAGCGGGTTTCCTCCTCTATTTCTTTTGTTCCAGATATTTTTCGTCCAGCAGCCTCTCCACCAGCTCCAGCCGGGCGGAGATGGCGCTGATCTTCTCCAGAGTGGGGTTGTTCACGCTGGTCTGGTCCACATCGTCGGCGTAGTGGGTGGTTTTTCCTGCGATGCGGACGATCTGGGCCGGGATGCCCACGGCGGTGGCGTCCTCGGGGACCTCGGAGAGCACCACGGCGTTGGCGGCGATGCGGGCGTTGTCCCCCACCTTGAAGGGCCCCAGCACCTTGGCCCCGCAGGAGATGAGCACGTTGTTGCCGATGGTGGGGTGGCGCTTGCCCTGGTCCTTGCCGGTGCCTCCCAGGGTGACCCCGTGGTATATGAGCACGTCGTCCCCTACCTCGGCGGTCTCGCCAATGACGATGCCCATGCCGTGGTCGATGACGAATCGCCGGCCGATCTTGGCGCCGGGGTGGATCTCAATGCCCGTCCAGAACCGGGACCACTGGGAAATTACCCGGGCCAGGAATTTCCGCTTGTGACAGTATAGCCAGTGGGCCAGCCGGTGATACAGGGTGGCGTGGACCCCCTGGTAGAGCAGTAAAATTTCCAGCTTAGACCGGGCCGCCGGGTCCCGGCGCTGGTAGGCCGCCAGAGTTTCGTTCAGGGCTTTGAACATAGGATACCTCTTCCGGGTGGAAACAAAAAACCTCCTACGCCCGTACGGGCATAAGAGGCGATCACTCGCGGTTCCACTCTCATGTTTCACTCGTTTGGCCGCTATCGGGGCCAGACCGGGCGGCATTACCCGCCGCGCTCCCGGACGCACTTCGCGCCGCCCCGCTGTAAGCCCCCTTGCAGCCGGTGAGGGGCTCTCTCTGTCCGTTGGGAGGGACGCTACTTTTCCGTTCCTTGCGCTGATAGTATAGTATATTAGCATCTTGCCCGGCGTGTGTCAAGTATCGGATTGCCCGGAGCAAAAAGATTTTGGCGGCGCTTCCCCGCCTCCCGGCGTCAAGGATTCCGGACTTCCCTTTTTATCAGGAGTGTGGTATGATAGCTCCGCTCCAGGTGTCCGGATGGAAAAATCCGGAAGAATAGGGAAGAAATACACGGTCCCGCCGCTGTGAGAGGGGAGCCTGGCTTCTACACGCCACTGGGTAACCGGGAAGGCGAAGCCGGGCGGGGAGCCTCAAGTCAGAAGACCTGCCTGGGGACAACACGACTGCTGCGAGTGACAGCAAGGAGGAATTATCCATGAGAGGAAACAAAAAGACGCTGCTTGCCGTGGCCGCCCTGGCGGCGGCAGCTGCCCTGATGCTGGGGCTGTGGCACTTCACCAGGCCCCAGGCTCAGGCGGGAGACAAGACCGTGGCGGTGGAGGTGGTCCACGCCGACGGAAGCAGCCGGGAGTTTGCCTATCAGACCGACGAGGAGTACCTGGGTCCGCTGCTGCTGGAAGAAAAGCTGGCGGAGGGGGAACAGGGAGCCTATGGCCTGTTCATTACCACCGTGGACGGGGAGACCGCCCAGGACAGCCTGCGGCAGTGGTGGTGCGTCACCAAGGGAGGCGAACGGGTGGACACCGGGGCAGATACCACCCCCATCGCCGATGGCGACCACTTTGAGCTGACCATGTCCACCTACTGAGGCCCGCCGTGGACGGAAGAAAGCTGCTCACCCGGAGCCGGCGGGTGGTGCTGTGCGCCATGCTGGCCGCCATTATGACCGCCCTCCAGGCGGCTATGGCCCCTCTGCCCAACATTGAGCCGGTGTCGCTGCTGGTCCTGGTCTATGCCCTGGTGTTTGGCCGGGACGTGTTTTACATTATCTACACCTTCGTGCTGCTGGAGGGCCTGCTCTACGGCTTCCACCTGTGGTGGGCGACCTATCTGTACATCTGGGCCCTGTGGGCGGCGGCGGTCCTGCTGATCGGCCGGAGGAGGGAACGCAGTCCCTTGCTTTGGGCGGCGGCCGGCGGGGCCTTCGGGCTGAGCTTCGGGGCGCTGTGCGCCCTGCCCTATCTGGCGGGGGGGCCCTGGGCCGCCTTCGCCTACTGGACCGCGGGTATTCCCTTCGACCTGCTCCACTGCGCGGGGAACTTCTGCCTGACTCTGGCCCTGGAGCGGCCCCTGTACACCCTGCTGGCGAAGCTGAGAGACGCCGCATATTAAAGAACCCCCGGTCCGCCTGAAGGGCGGGCCGGAGGTAATTGCTTACTGGGGGCCGAACTGGTTCCAGTAGCCCATGACGAAGATGAACAGGACGATGAGAGGCAGGATATAGCTGACATAGAACCGCACGCCCTTGGGGAAGGCCAGACCCTGGCCCTCGTTGGCCTCGGCCAGGAATTTATCCCAGCCCCAGCCCTTTTTTGCGGTACAGAACAGCACATAGACCAGCGAGCCCAGAGGCAGGATGTTCTGGGACACCAGGAAGTCTTCAATTCCGGAGATATCCATCCCCAGCACGGTGAACCCGGACCACAGATTGCTCCCCAGCACACAGGGCATGGACAGAAGAAGGACCCCCGCGAGGTTGACCAGCACCGCCCGACTGCGGGAGAGGCCCCATCGGTCCATAGTGAAGGAAATGATGTTCTCAAACACGGCGATCACCGTGGATAGGGCGGCGCAGGACAGGAACAGGAAGAAGGCCGCCCCCCACAGCCGGCCCAGAGGCATGGCGTTGAAGATGTTGGGCAGGGTGACAAAGACCAGGGAGGGGCCCTCCCCGGTGGACACCCCAAAGGCGGAGCAGGCGGGGAAGATGATGAGGCCCGCCACAAAGGCCACGCAGGTGTCCAGCACGCCGATGCGCAGAGCCTCGCCGGCCAGCCGGTACTCCTTGCCGATATAGCTGCCGAAGATGGCGATGGCCCCGATACCCAGGGACAGGGTGAAGAAGGCCTGGCCCATGGCCGCAAAGACCGCCTCGCCCAGAATCCAATTGCCCTGAGCATCGTAGACCAGGTTGCGGAAGTTGGGCTGGAGGTAGAACCGCAGCCCCTCCTCCGCCCCGGGCAGCAGGACGGAGTTGACCGCCAGCACCACCATCAGGGCCAGCAGACAGAGCATCATGATCTTGTTCACCCGCTCCACGCCGTTGCGCAGACCCTGGGCGCACACCAGCATTCCCAGAGCCACCACCAGCGCCATGTAGAAGGTCATGGTGCCCGGACGGCTGAGCAGGTCGCCGAACTTTGCGGCCACGCCGTCCGTGTCCAGCCCTCCGAAGCCGTCCCGGAGCATCTCCACAAAGTAGTACAGCAGCCACCCGGCGATGACGGTGTAGAACATCATCAGCAGGTAGTTGCCCGCAAAGCCGGCGTAGCTGTACCAGTGCCACCGGGAGCCCTTGGGCTCCAGCCGCTGGAAGGACAGGGCGATGCTTCGCTGGCTGGCCCGGCCTACCGCAAGCTCCATCACCATAACGGGCAGGCCCAGAATGACTAGGAACAGCAGATAGAGCAGCACGAAGGCCGCCCCGCCGTATTTTCCAGTGATATAGGGAAAGCGCCACACATTGCCAAGGCCGATGGCGCACCCCGCCGAGATGAGCACAAAGCCCAGACGGGAGGAAAATGTTTCTCGTTTCTCCATATGATTGCCTCCTAACAATAAAAACAACGCTATTATTTTACTCATTCACCTCTATTGGGTCAAGCCCCACTTTTTCCGTAAATTCCCCCTTGACAGGGGGCCTTTTTGCGATATAATGATAGTACAATTGTTCCATAGAACATAGTTTCGCAAGGAGGGGGCCCTATGGAGCTGCTGGACAAGCTGAACATCCTGGCCGACGCCGCCAAGTACGATGCCGCCTGCACCTCCAGTGGACTGGACCGCTCCGGCCGGCCGGGGACCATCGGCAGTACCACCCTGGCCGGGTGCTGCCACTCCTTCTCGGCGGACGGGCGGTGCATCTCGCTGCTGAAGGTGCTCCAGACCAACTTCTGTGTCTACGACTGCCAGTACTGCGTCAACCGCCGGTCCAACGACGTGCCCCGGGCCGCCTTCACCCCGGAGGAGCTGTGCGAGCTGACCATGGGCTTTTACCGCCGCAACTACATTGAGGGGCTGTTTCTCTCCTCGGCGGTGATCCGGGACCCGGACTACACCACCGAGCTGATGATAAAGACCCTGCGCATCCTTCGGGAGGAGCGCCGCTTCGGGGGCTACATCCACGCCAAGGCCATCCCGGGGGCGGACCCCCGCCTCACCCGCCGGCTGGGCCTGCTGGCCGACCGGCTGAGCGTGAACATTGAGCTGCCCTCCTCGGCAAGTCTGGCTCTGCTGGCCCCGGACAAGAAAAAGGAGGCCATCCTCACTCCCATGGGGCAGATCAGCGAGGGTATTGCCGCCTCCAGGCAGGAGCTTGCGGTGTACCGCCACGCCCCCCGGTTCGCCCCGGCGGGGCAGTCCACTCAAATGATCGTGGGGGCTACCCCGGAGAGCGACCGGCACATTCTCACCCTCACCCAGGCGCTGTACGACCGCTACCAATTAAAGCGGGTGTTTTATTCCGCCTATATGCCGGTCAGTCCCCTGGTTCCCGTGCCCGAGGACTACCAGCCCCCGCTGCTCCGGGAGCACCGGCTTTATCAGGCCGACTGGCTGCTGCGCTACTACCACTTCCGGGCGGAGGAGATATTGGACGAGTCCCAGCCCGACCTGGACCCCCGGATGGACCCCAAGTGCTGCTGGGCCCTGCGCCACCTGGAGTTTTTCCCGGTGGAGGTAAACAGAGCCGACTACGAGGCATTGCTCCGGGTGCCCGGCCTGGGGGTGCGGTCGGCCAGGCGTATTCTGCGGGCGCGCCGGGTGGGACCGCTCAGCTTCGAGGGACTGAAGCGGCTGGGGGTGGTGCTGAAGCGGGCCCAGTATTTCCTCACCTGCTCCGGGCGGATGATGACCGGCCTCCGCGTCAGCGAGGACGGTCTGCTGCGCCATCTGGTCTCTCTGGAGGCCCCCGCCCTGGCCGGGCCCGCGCCGGAGCAGCTATCCCTGTTTGACAGCGCCGTATAGGAGGTGCATCCATGTCCTGGACCCAAATTTCCTGCCAGTATGATGGGAGCTATTCCGGTTTTTTATCCTGCGTGTTCGACTGCTATGTCAACCGGGAGGAGCCGGTGGAGTTCCACACCCCGGGGGACATGTGCTGTTCCCTCTACCCCCTGCGGGCGGTGGCCACCGATGAGGAGCACGCCATGCGGGTGTACCGCTCCTTTGCCAGGTTCGGGGGGGAGGGGGCGCGGCTGGCGGTGCGGACCTTCCTCACCTGCCTGCCCGACAGGGAGCTGTGGCTGTGGCGGTTTCTCCGTCTGGCCTACGACCAGGGACCGAAAATCGGACGAAACCTCACCGACCCCACGGTGGACCGGGTGCGCAAGGCGGTGTGGCATCTGGAGCACGAGGCCCACATGTATAAGGGCTTTACCCGCTTCTCTGAGTTTGACGGGGTGCTGGCGGGGGAGATCGAGCCAAAAAACCGGGTTCTCCCCCTGCTGAGGCCCCACTTCTGCTCCCGGTATCCACAGGAGAGCTTTGTTCTCCACGACCGTACCCACCATGAGGCCCTCTTTCACCGGCCCGGGCTCCACGGATGGACCATCCTGCCGGTGGAGGATTTCTCCCTGGGACAGGCGGGGGCGGAGGAGCTGGACTACCGGAAGCTGTGGCGGGCATTTTACGACACCATTGCCATCGAGGGGCGGTACAATCCCAAGTGCCGCATGACCCACATGCCCAAGCGCTACTGGGCCATGATGACCGAATTTCAGAAGGACTGGGAAACCGCTCTGCCGGAGGTGAGGGAGCGATAAGGAGCGGACTCCATCAAAAGATACAGAAAAAAACAGGAAAGCTGAGAGAATTTTATCAAGAAAATACACAAAAAATAGAGGTTGGACAGCAATTTAAGGTTGACAAAGCGGCGTTTTTTGTTAAAATGATAGATAGTCGAAAAAGGCGTACGCCTTTTTTTCGCTTTGTAACTACAAAGCGAGAAGAAGATCAGTCCTGTACGGCCCCAAGACGCAAGGTACTTTTAGGAGGTATAAAATGAAAAAGAGGATCAGCATGCTGCTGGCCGCCGCCATGATGCTCACTTTGGCGAGCTGCGGCAACAAGGCCAACACCCCCAGCTCCGGCAGCCAGAACAACGCCGGCAGCCAGGGCAACACCAGCGCCAGCCAGTCCAACGCCGGCGGCGACGCCGCTGAGGATTGGCACATCGGCATCATCACCGGCACCGTCTCCCAGTCTGAGGACGACCTGCGCGGCGCCGAGGCCATCCAGGCCAAGTACGGCAAGGACAAGGTCAAGCTGGCCACCTACCCCGACAACTTCACCGAGGAGACTGAGACCACCATCCAGAGCATCGTCAACATGTCCGACGACCCCCTGATGAAGGCTGTCATCGTCAACCAGTCCGTCCCCGGTACCGCCGAGGCCTTTAGACAGATCAAGGAGCGCCGCCCCGACATCCTGTGCATCGCCGGCGAGGCCCACGAGGACCTGCCCGTTGTGGGCGCTACCGCCGATCTGGTCTGCAACAACGACTTCGTCTCCCGCGGCTACCTGATTATCAAGACCGCTCACGACCTGGGCTGCGACACCTTTGTGCACATCTCCTTCCCCCGGCACATGTCCTATGAGACCATGAGCCGCCGTGTCGCCGTTATGACTGAGGCCTGCAAGGAGTTCGGCATGACCTTTGTGCAGGAGACCGCTCCCGATCCCACCACCGACGTGGGCGTCACCGGCGCTCAGGCCTACGTGCTGGAGAAGGCCCCCGAGTGGATTCAGAAGTACGGCCAGAAATCCGCCTACTTCTGCACCAACGACGCCCACACCGCCCCTCTGCTGCAGCGCCTGCTGGAGCTGGGCGGCTACTTCATCGAGGCCGACCTGCCCTCTCCTCTGATGGGCTACCCCAACGCTCTGGGCGACCTGGACCTGACCGCTGAGGCCGGCGACTTTGACGCCATCCTGGCCAAGGTGGAGAAGGCCGTTTTGGACGCCGGCGGCGAAGGCCGCTTCGGCACCTGGGCTTACTCCTATGGCTACTGCCTGTCCGCCGGTCTGGCTCAGCACGCCATCAACGTGATTGAGGGCAAGAGCGAGATCACCAACATGGACGATGTGGCCGCCGCCTTGCAGGAGTTCTCCCCCAAGGCCGCCTGGAACGGCTCCGGCTACACTAACGCCGACACCGGCGTGAAGGAGGACAACGTCTTCCTGATCTATCAGGACACCTATATCATGGGCAACCCCGGCAAGTTCATGGGCGCCACCGACGTTGAGGTGCCTGAGAAGTACTACACCGTCAAGTAATCAAAGCTGCGCGTTTTACAGGAAATCAATGATGGAAACAGGGGTGAGGATCATCCTCTCCCCTGTTTCCTTAGATAAAAGGGTGTGATTTCGATAGCTACTTCAACTGCTCCTCTGCTGGAAATGAGAGGCATCAAAAAGGACTTTTTCGGAAACCAGGTCCTTACCGACATCAATTTCACCCTGGGCGCGGGTCAGGTCCTGGGCCTGTGCGGTGAGAACGGCGCGGGTAAGTCCACGCTGATGAAAATACTCTTTGGCATGGATGTCATCCGGGAGACCGGCGGCTACAGCGGCGACATCCTCATCAACGGCGAGAAGGCGGAGTTCAACACCCCCTTCGACGCCCTGACGGCGGGCATCGGCATGGTGCATCAGGAGTTCTCCCTGATCCCCGGCTTCACCGCCACGGAAAATATCCTCCTGAATCGGGAGCCCCAAAAGAAGAATGTTATTTCAGAGGTGTTCGGCGAGCGGCTGAATACCCTGGATTATAAAGAGATGGACCGGCGGGCCACCGCGGCCATCAAGAAGATGGGCGTGGAGATCGACGCCAAAATGGTGATCAGCAGCATGCCCGTGGGCCACAAGCAGTTCACCGAGATTGCCCGGGAGCTGAGCAAGGACCAGCTGAAGCTGCTTATTCTGGACGAGCCCACTGCCGTGCTTACCGAGAAGGAGGCCGAGGCCTTGCTGGACTCCATCCGGGGGATGGCGGCCCGGGGCATCTCCATCATTTTCATTACCCACCGTCTCCACGAGATTTTGGCGGTGTGCGACCAGGTGGTGGTCATGCGGGACGGCCACGTGGTCCGGGATGTGCCCGCCGGCCAGACCAGCGTGGAGGACATCACCCGCTGGATGGTGGGCCGGGACGTGCAGAGCGCCGCCGCTCAGGAGGCGAAGGTGGAGCAGGCCGACGCCAAGGTCGTCATGTCCATCAGGAATCTCTGGGTGGATATGCCCGGAGAGACGGTGCGCGATGTCTCCCTGGATGTACGGGAGGGCGAGATACTGGGCATCGGCGGTCTGGCCGGCCAGGGCAAGCTGGGCATTCCCAACGGAGTGATGGGCCTGTATGAGGCCGGCGGAACCGTGGAGTTTGACGGGCGGGAGATTTCCCTGAACAGCCCCAGAAAATGCCTGGACTCCTCCCTTGCCTTTGTGTCGGAGGACCGGCGGGAGGTGGGCCTGCTTCTGGACGAGAGCCTGGAGTGGAACGTGGCCTTTTCCGCCATGCAGATTCAGGACAAGTTCCTGAAAAAGCTGTTCGGCGGCCTGGTCAAGTGGCGGGATGAGAAGGCCATCCACGATGTCACGCAGAAATATATTGACGCGCTGGAGATCAAGTGCACCAGCTCCAGACAGAACGCCAGGGAGCTCTCCGGCGGCAATCAGCAGAAGATATGCCTGGCCAAGGCCTTTGCCCTGGAACCCAAGTTCCTCTTCGTGTCCGAGCCCACCCGGGGCATCGACGTAGGCGCCAAGTCTCTGGTGCTGAACGCTTTGAAGCGGTTCAACCGGGAGAGCGGCGTCACCGTGGTCATGATTTCCTCCGAGCTGGAGGAGCTGCGGCAGACCTGCGACCGGATTGCCATCATCTCCGGCGGCCGGGTGGCGGGCATCCGTCCGGCGTCCGACTCCTCTGAGGCGTTTGGCGCGCTGATGGTCAGTCAGGTCATATAAGAAGGAGGAGAGAACGATATGCATCAACCTGCAACTGCAATCGCGCTGCAATACTGGCTCAAAAAGATGGGCTATCCCCGGCTGATTATCGGCGGCTTCCTCCTCGTTCTGTTTATCATGGCTCCGCTCACCGGGTCCGACCTGACTACCCAGTTTACAAATGTGTTCAACCGCTTCAGCTGGAACGCGGTGCTGGTGCTGGCCATGGTACCTATGATCCACTCGGGCTGCGGACTGAACTTCGGCATCCCTCTGGGCGTTCTGGCTGGCCTGCTGGGGGGCACGCTGGCCATTGAGATGGGCTTTACCGGCCCCATGAGCTTTGTGATGGCCATTGTGGTGTCCACCCCCTTCGCCATCCTCTTCGGCGGCGGCTACGGCGCGCTGCTGAACAAGATCAAGGGCGGCGAAATGATGGTGGCCACCTATGTGGGCCTCTCCTCTGTGTCCTTCATGTGCATCATGTGGCTGGTGATTCCCTATAAGCACCCCTCCATCGTGATGGCCTACACCGGCGTGGGACTGCGGAACATGTTCGCTCTGGACAGCTTCTATGCGGGCGTCCTCGCCGACTTCCTGAAAATTGACCTGAACCCCATTCTGGGAATCAATCTGGTGATTCCCACCGGGTCCATCCTGTTCTTTGCCTTGCTGGCCTTCCTGATGTGGGCCTTCCTCCATACCAAGACCGGCACGGCGATGACCGCAGTTGGCTCCAATCCCACCTTCGCCAAGGCCTCCGGCATCAATGTGGACCGGATCCGGGTACTGTCGGTGATTCTGTCCACCTGGCTGGGCGCTGTGGGCGTCCTGGTCTACCAGCAGGGCTTTGGTTTCGTGCAGCTCTACACGGCCCCCATGAATATGACCATGCCCGCAGTGGCGGCCGTCCTTCTGGGCGGCGCGTCGGTGAACAAGGCGTCTATCAGCAACGTGGTCATCGGGACCATTCTGTTCCAGGGCCTGGTGACTATGACGCCCACCGTAATCACCGCTCTGATCCACACCGACGTGAGCGAGGTCATCCGGATCGTCGTCTCTAACGGCATGGTGGTCTACGCCCTGACCAGAAAGACGGAGGGAGCGAAATGAAGATGAAAAAGAATTTTAACGGTTTCGACTTCCTGCAGAACAATCTGGTTCCGCTGATGTTCATTATCATCTGCGTGATCTGCTACCCTCTGGCCGACCTTTCCCCCAGCTATCTGATTAATGAGATCGTCAACCGTATGGGCCGGAACATTTTTCTGATCCTGAGCCTGCTCATCCCCATTATGGCGGGCATGGGCCTGAACTTCGGCATGACCCTGGGGGCCATGGCCGGACAGATCGCCCTGATCTTCGTCACCGACTGGCAGATCTGGGGCATCCCCGGCGTGGTGCTTGCCATGCTCCTGTCCATCCCCCTGTCCGTCCTGCTGGGCCTGATGTGCGGCAAACTGATGAATATGGCGAAGGGCCGTGAGATGATCCTGGGCTATATGATGAACTACTTCGTCACCGGTCTGTACCAGGGGGTGGTCCTGTTCATGATGGGCTCCATTATTCCCATCATCCACGCCTCCGTCCGCCTGCCCAGAGGCTTCGGTGTGCGTACCACCGTCAACCTGACCCCCATGCGCCAGTGCCTGGACAACCTGCTGGCGCCCCGGCCCTACGGCGTGAAGATTCCGGTGCTGAACTTCATCATCATCGGTCTGCTGTGCCTGTTCATCATCTGGTTCCGGCGCACCAAGCTGGGTCAGGACATGCGGGCGGTGGGCCAGGACATGGAGGTGGCCCGGGCCGCCGGCATCAATGTGGACCGGACCCGCATCATCTCCATCATAATCTCTACCGTTCTCGCCGGCTTCGGCCAGATCATCTACCTGCAGAACATCGGCAACTTCGCCACCTACACCGCCCACTCCCAGACCGGCATGTTCTGCATCGCCGCCTTGCTGGTCGGCGGGGCCAGCGTGGAGAGGGCCTCCATCGGAAACGTGTTCCTGGGCGTGATCCTGTTCCACACCATGTTCATCGTGGCCCCCCGGGCGGGTATCGCCATCACCGGCGACGCCATGATCGGCGAGTATTTCCGGGTGTTCGTGTCCTACGGGGTTATCACCCTGGCGCTGATTATGTATGAGATCAAGAAGCGCCGGGCCAGAAGCCAGGGCGGCGCGCTGTTGGCTCAGGCCCAGAAGGAAGGGGGCGTCCGGGCGTGAAGAAAAAGAGACTTCTGATCCGCCTGGCCGCCGTGGCCCTGTGCGTCGCCCTGGGCGCGGCGATGATGGTCATTGGCCGCGGACACACCATCTATCTGGACAACAAGACTCTGGAGGACTATCAGGGCCAGGAGTACAAATCCTTTGAGCGGGTCAACATCACCGTGCACGGGGAGGATGAGGTCATCAAGCTGGCCAAGCGGGAGCGCGACATGGCCACCTGCATGGGCCAGAGCTTCCACATGACCGTGGAGATCATCGAAAAGAAGGGCGATCAGCCCCGGGTGGAGGAGATTGACCTGAAGCTGCCCTACAGTATGGATGGCATCATCGTCAACCTGCCCGCTTTGCTGGCCGGACTGCCCGAGGAGGCCTGGATGACAGAGTTCATTCCCGCCCCTGAGCCGGAGGACTCCAGCGAGGAGCCCAGCATCGGCGACGAGTTCGGCATGGGCGAGGACTTAGGGATGGAGGGCGACCCCATCGCCTGAGTGAGAAACAGCGAAACTGCCCGCCCCGCCTCAGGCGGGGCGGGCTTTTGGTAAGGAGGAAACAATATGGCAGTGTTATCCGGGCTGGAGCCCAAAGCGGTATTCGAGTATTTTGAAAAGCTGTGCGCCGTTCCCCACGGCAGCCACAACACCAAGCGGATCAGCGATCTGTGCGTCTCCTTTGCCCAGGAGCTGGGCCTGCGCTGGCGGCAGGATGAGATCAACAACGTGGTCATCTGGAAGGAGGCCTCCCCCGGCTATGAGGGGGCGGAGCCTGTGATCCTCCAGGGGCATATTGACATGGTGTGCGTCAAGACGGAGGACTGCCCCAAGGATATGGCCGTGGAGGGGCTGGACCTGCGCACCGACGGGGAGTGGGTCTGGGCGGACAGGACCTCTCTGGGCGGGGACAACGGCATCGCCGTGGCCATGATTCTGGCCATCCTGGCTGACAGCGGCCTGCCCCATCCCCCTCTGGAGGCGGTGTTCACCGTGGACGAGGAGGTGGGAATGGACGGGGCCTTCGGCCTGGACTGCTCCGACCTGAAGGGAAAGAAGCTGGTCAATCTGGACTCAGAGGAGGAGGGGGTCTTTACCGTCTCCTGCGCCGGCGGCGTGCGGCTGGACTGCTTCCTGCCCGGAAAACAGGAGCCGCTGAGCGGGGAGACCGGCTACGCCGTCACCCTGTCCGGTCTGCTGGGCGGCCACTCCGGCGGCGACATCCACCGGGGCCGGGCCTCCGCCAACCAGACGATGGGCCGGGTGCTCTACAGCGCCATGGAGCGCGTTCCCGGCCTGCGGGTGAGGGATATCCGGGGCGGGAAGTTTGACAACGTGATCTGCTCCAGGAACGAGGCCCTGGTGGCGGTGCCCGCCGGCCGGACGAAGGAGTTTGAAGCCTTTGTCAAGGAGTTTGACGGCGTGCTGAAAAACGAGTACGCCGGCTGTGACGACGGCATTGCGCTGAGCTGCGTTGGGGCGGAGCTGGACGGGGCCCTGTCCCCGTCGGCCACGGAGCACATCCTGCGCACCCTGCTGGTCATTCCCCAGGGGGTCCAGGCCATGAACGTGGATTTCCCCGGTCTGGTGCAGACCTCGCTGAATCTGGGTATCATGGGAATGGAGGCGGACGGCCTGCATTTCAGCATCTCGGTCCGCTCCTGCATCGCCTCCCAGAAGGCCATGATGGTCCAGCGGCTGCGGGCCATTCTGGAGCTGGGCGGCGGCGCCGTCTCGGAGCGGAGCGGCTACCCTGGCTGGCAGTACGCCCGGCAGTCCGCCTTGCGGGAGGATGTGCTGGCCGCCTGGAAGGCGGTGAGCGGCCGGGAGGGGAAGATCGAGGCCACCCACGGCGGCCTGGAGTGCGGGCTGTTTATTGAGAAGATCCCCGGCCTGGATGCGGTGTCCATGGGGCCGGAGCTTCATGATGTCCACTCGGTCAAGGAGCGGCTGAGCGTGCCGTCCACCAAGCTGGTGTACGAGCTGACCTGCGAGCTGCTCAGGCGGAGCAGGTGACCCCATTTTCCCCCTTTGCCCATTGACACCCCACCTCCCTGAGGCTATAATAGGAAACTGCCCACCTTTTTGGTGCGGCAGTTTCTATTTTTTTATCGAAAGGGGCTCTCTCTTATGAACAACTCCCGCGTCTACAACTTTGCCGCCGGGCCCTCCGTGCTTCCCCTGTCCGTGCTGGAGCGGGCCGGAGCGGAGATTACCAATTATCGGGGCTGCGGCATGTCCGTGATGGAGATGAGCCACCGATCCAAGATGTTCATGGACATCTTTCAGGAGACCCAGGACAAGCTGCGCCGGCTGATGAACGTCCCTGAGGATTACCACATCCTGTTCCTCCAGACCGGGGCCTCCGGCCAGTTCTCCGCCATCCCGCTGAACCTCATCGGCAGAACGGGCAAGGCTGACTACGCCGTGACAGGCAACTTCTCCGGCCTGGCCTGTAAGGAGGCCCAAAAGTACGGCCGGATCAGCCTGGCCTGCGACACAGTTGACCGGGGCCACTGCTATGTCCCCCGTCAGGAGGGGCTGACGTTGGACCCCCAGGCCAGCTACTTCTATTACTGCGCCAACAACACCATCTTCGGCACCGAGTGGAACTATGTGCCCCAGACGGGAGATATTCCCCTGGTGTGCGACATGTCCTCCGATATTCTGTCCATGCCGGTGGACGTGTCCAGATTCGGCGTCATCTACGCGGGGGCCCAGAAGAACATGGCCCCCGCCGGGCTGACGGTGGTCATCATCAAGGACGGACTCCAGGGCCATGAGCTGTCCTGCACCCCCCTGATGATGAACTACAAGACCATGATCGACAAGGACTCCATGTACAACACCCCGCCTTGCTGGTGCATCTATATGCTGGGCCTGATGCTGGACTGGGTGGACGAGAACGGCGGGGTGGCCGGAATGGAAAAGCTGAAATGGCAGCGGGCCAACATGCTCTACGGCACACTGGAGAGCTCCCGGCTCTTCCGGCTCCACGCGGACAAGGACTCCCGGTCGGGGATGAACGTCACCTTCCGCACCGGGGACGAGGCGCTGGACGCCAAGTTTGTCAGGGAGGCCGCCCAGGCCGGCTTCGTCAACCTGAAGGGCCACCGCCTCACCGGCGGGATGCGGGCCTCCATCTACAACGCCATGCCCGTGGAGGGTGTGGAGAAGCTGTGCGATTTTATCCGCACGTTTGACAAAGCAAATTGACAGGTCCTTTTGTCAGGTCATCCATTGTACTTCCTCCATTTGCACACCTGATTGGGTGTTTCTGCTTCTATTATACTGCACCCGTTTGGGTGTGTCAAGGGGGCGGCAATAAAAATGTTGATACTGGCAGAGCGGCTTTCCCTCCTTCGGAAAGAGCGTGATTTGACACAGAAAGAAGTGGGCCAAGAGCTGGGCATTTCTCTAAATTCTTACCAGCGCTATGAGACCGGCGAGCGGGAGCCGACTGCTCCTGTTCTGGTCAAAATGGCACGATTCTACCATGTCTCCCTGGACTATCTGGTGGGGCTGAAGGACGAACGGCAATAAAAACACTGATTTGAGGTAATTTACCATGTACCGTATCAAGACACTGAACAAAATTTCCTCTGTGGGGCTGTCCAAGCTGGACCCCACCCGGTTCCAGACCGGCGGCGACCTGGAAAATGAGGACGGCATCCTGGTCCGGTCCGCCCCCATGCATGAGTATGCGTTCCCCGACTCCCTCCGGGCCGTCGCCCGGGCGGGGGCGGGCACCAACAATATCCCCATCGACCGCTGCTCCGAGAGTGGGGTCGTGGTGTTCAACACCCCCGGCGCCAACGCCAACGCCGTGAAGGAGCTGGTCATCGCCGCCATGCTGGTGGCCTCCCGGGACATTCTGGGCGGGGCGGACTGGGTGCAGGAGCAGGCCCACACCCCCAAGGTGGACGTGGCCGCCGCCGTGGAAAAGGGAAAGTCCGCCTTCGCTGGGCCGGAGCTGTATAAAAAGACCCTGGGGGTCATTGGTTTGGGGGCCATCGGCGCTCTGGTGTGCAACATCGCCCTGGACCTGGGGATGGACGTGTACGGCTACGACCCCTTCCTGTCGGTGGACGCCGCCCTGCGCCTGGACCGCCATGTCCATGTGGTGAAGGACGTGGACGAGCTGTACAAGGTATCCGACTACGTCACCATCCATGTGCCCTACAACAGCTCTACCAAGGGCTTCATCAACGCCGAGGCCATCGGCAAGATGAAGGGCCAGGTCCGGGTGCTTAATCTGGCCCGGGGCGGCCTGGTCAACGACGACGACATGATCGCCGCCCTGGAGTCGGGCCGGGTGGCCAAGTATGTCACCGACTTCCCCGACGACCGGATTACCACGGTGCGCAATGTCATCGCACTGCCTCACCTGGGGGCCTCCACCCCGGAGAGCGAGGAGAACTGCGCCGTTATGGCCGCCCGCCAGCTCCAGGACTACCTGCTCAACGGCAATATCACGAATTCGGTGAACCTGCCCGACGTCTGCCAGGACTGGAGCGGCATCGCCCGCATCTGCCTGATTCACCGGAATGTGCCCGGTATGCTGACCCAGATCATGGGGGTCTTATCCGACGACCACATCAATGTGGAGAACCTGACCAACAAGTCTAAAAAGGACTACGCCTATACCATGGTGGATGTGAATACCCGCCTCACCGAGGAGGCGGTGGAGGAGCTGCGGGCCATCCCCAATATGATTCGGGTCCGGGTGCTGAACCACTGAGGGAGAGCGGGATATGCCAGGCTTGACATCCATGCGGAACATCGGCCAAGAAATGGCCAGAAAGCTGACCGCCGTGGGCATTGACTCCCCGGAAAAGCTGATGGAGGCAGGCTCCAAACAGGCGTTTTTCAAGCTGAAGGAGACCTTCCCAGACGTCTGTTTAGTGCATTTATATGCCCTGGAGGGCGCGGTTACCGATCAGGAGTACAACCAGCTTCCGGAGGAGACAAAAAAGGACTTGAAGGCGTTCAGCGATTTTTTGAAACCGAAGAAATAGAAAAACCAGAGGACATTCGTCCTCTGGTTTTTCTTTGTCATAACCCCTGGCTTGTCCTCATAGGATAGGGCAAAGGCTGGTGAACGGTATGGCACAGATGAGGTTGGCGGACAGCTATGTCCAGGCGGTCCGGGCTCTGCCCCTGAGGCTGCGGCGGGAGGCCCTGGCTCTGTCGGAGAAGGACCGGGCAAGGGCCGAGGAGCTGCGCCTGCGGGCTGGCTGGCCCATGACGGCGCTGATCGGCGGGGCGGAGCGCCCCCTGGGCGGAGAGCCGGTGGAGGGGGCGGAGCTGGAGCAGTTGGTGGAGATTGCCAGCGGGGCCTCCCTCCACACGGTGCTGGACCAGGTACGCCGGGGCTACCTCACCTTTGAGGGAGGCCACCGCATCGGTCTGTGCGGCACAGCGGTGCTGCGGGAGGGAGAAATTCACGCCCTGCGGAGCATCTCCTCCGCCAACCTGAGGATTGCCCGGCAGGTAAAGGGGGCGGCCGGCCCCGTGCTGGACAGGCTGTGTCCCGGAGGCCGGCTGGCAGATACCTTGATTTTTGCGCCCCCGGGGCTGGGCAAGACCACCTTGCTCCGGGACCTGATCCGGTCGGTGTCCGAGGGGGAGAACTGCGTTCCTCTCCGGGTCTCTCTGGCCGACGAGCGGGGAGAGGTGGCCGCCATGTACGGCGGCCTGCCCCAGCTGGAGGTGGGCCGCCGCACCGACGTGGCGGAGGGCTGTCCCAAGGCCCAGGGGCTGATGCTGCTGCTCCGGGCCATGAATCCACAGGTGCTGGCGGTGGACGAGATCACCGCTCCGGAGGACGTGAGGGCCCTCATTACGGCGGCGGGGTGCGGCGTCACCTTGCTGGCCACCGCCCACGGGGAGGGGAGGGCCGGTCTGGAGCGCCGGCCGCTGTACCGCCCTGTACTGGAGGAGGGGCTGTTTCGGTTTTTGGTCCGCATCCGCCGGGAGGGGGAGCGGCATGTTTACGATGTGGAGGAGCTGAGGTAGATGGTGCGTCTGATGGGAGCCGCTCTGGTGGCGGCGGGCGGGGCCGCGCTGGGCTTTCAGGCTGCGGTCGGGCTGCGGAAGCAGGTGCGGGCGCTGGAGGAGATGTCCCAGGGACTGGCCCTGCTGGAGCGGGAGCTGGAGCTGAACGCCCAGCCTCTGTCCCGGCTGTTGGAGCGGGGGGCGGAGCGGAGCCGGGGGCCGGCTGAGGAGCTGTTTCGAGACTGTCTCCAGGGGCTGAATCACTTGGACAGGGAGGATTTTTCCTCCCTGTGGCGGCGGCTGGTGTCCGGCTGCCACGCCCTGGGGAGCGAGGGACAGGCCGTCCTGTTCCCCCTGGGGGATACGCTGGGGCGGTACGACGGGGAGCGCCAGCGGGAGGCTCTCGCCGCTGCCCGCCGCCGCCTGGAGGAGCTGTCTGCCCGCCTGGAGGAGGACAGCCGGAGGCGGGGCCGGGTATATCAGGCCCTGGGACTGTCCGGCGGGGCGTTTTTGGTGATTTTGCTGCTGTGAATCATTAGGATGCCGCCGTAGGCGGCACCGAAACAGAGCCCAGCGCAGCGGGTCTGTTTCGGGGAGGAGGAGCAACGGAATAAAGCGGATATCCGGCGTGAGCCGGATGGAGCGGAATGGAGTTTGTGACGACGATGGAGGTCGATCTGATCTTTAAAATTGCGGCCATCGGGATTCTGGTGGCGGTGCTGAACCAGGTGCTCAGCCGGGCGGGCCGGGACGAACAGGCCATGATGACCACCCTGGCCGGGCTGGTGGTGGTGCTGATGATGGTGGTGCAGGAGATCGCCAGTCTGTTCGACCTGGTGAAGGACCTGTTCGGGCTGTGATGGAGACCATGGCGAAGCTGGCCGCCGTGGGAGTGACGGCGGTGGTGCTCAGCGCGGTGCTGAAAAAGAATACCCCGGAGCTGGCACTGCTGCTGGCCCTGGCCGCCGGGCTGTGGATGCTGGCCCAGGCCGCCGCCGGCCTGGGGGCGGCGGTAGCACAGATGCGTGAGCTGGCCGGGCAGGCCGGCGTGTCCGAGGTACTGCTGGAGCCGGTGCTCAAAACGGTGGCCCTGTCCATTCTCACCAAGCTGACGGCGGAAATCTGCAGATCGGCGGGGGAGGGGGGCGTGGCCGCCTTTGTGGAGACGGCGGGAGCCGCGCTGGCCCTGTTGGCCGCTCTGCCTCTGGTCCGGGCGGTGGCCCAGCTGATGGGGGAGCTGCTGACATGAGAAAGACAATTGTTTTCTGCATACTGGCCCTTCTGTGCGCCGTGCCCGCCCGCGCCGCGGAGCTGTCTATCCCCGGCCTGGACCGGGTGTGGGAGGAGGCGGAGGGGTACGGTGTGGGTGAGGATTCCTCGCTGAACGAGGGGCTGTCCAACCTCTTTGACCGGGCCCTGGAGCAGTTGGGCGGCCTCTTCCGGGCCGGCCTGGCCACGGCGGCCAGGCTGGCGGCGGTGGTGCTGCTGTGCTCCCTGGCTCAGAGCGTCGGGGAGGGTGGGGAGAGCGGCCTCCAGGCGGTCTCCATCGCCGGGGCGCTGGCCATCACCACCCTGACCATGACGGATATGGCCGTGATGATCGGGATGGGGCGGGACACCTTGGGAAAGATGGAGGGCTTTTCCAGCCTGCTGCTGCCCGTGATGTCGGTGCTGACGGCGGCCACGGGCGGAATCACCGGCGCCGCCGTCCGTCAGGGGGCCACGGTGCTCTTCTCCCAGCTGCTGATCACCGCCATGGACCGGCTGCTGATTCCCCTGGTATACGCCTATGTGGCGGCCAGCTGCGCCTACGCGGCGGTGGGCAATCCGGGGCTGAAGAGGACGGCGGGGCTGCTGAAGGGGACAATCACCTTCGTGCTGACCGCCCTACTGCTGGCCTTTGTGGGCTACCTCACCGCCAGCGGGGCCATTGCGGGCAGTGTGGACGCCGCCGCCGTCAAGGCGGCCAAGCTGGCTATCTCCCGGGCTATCCCGGTGGTGGGGGGAATCCTGGCCGACGCCTCAGAGTCGGTGCTGGCCGGGGCGGGCGCCCTTCGGGGGACGGTAGGGGCGGCGGGGCTGCTGGTGGTGCTGGCCATCTGCCTGACCCCCTTCCTCCGGCTGGCCCTGCAGTACCTGCTGTACAAGGGGACGGCCGCCCTGTGCGCCACGGTGGCCCAGCCCAGACTGGCCGCCCTGATCGACGACATCGGCGCCGCCTTCGGGCTGGTGCTGGGGATGACAGGGGCGGGGGCGCTGGTGCTGCTGGTGAGCCTGGTGTCCGCCGTGGCGGCGGTGGCCCCGTGATGGGGGCGGTGAGGAGCTGGCTGCTGACAGTGATCGCGGCCAGCCTGATCTGCGCCCTGGCCGACGCCCTCATGCCCCCCGGGGCGGTGCGCCGGGTGGGGCGGCTGGTGTGCGGGCTGGTGCTGCTGGGGGCCATCCTGACCCCGCTGGCCCGGCTGGACCTGTCGGGCGGCCAGCGGTGGCTGGAGGACTATCTGGCCTCCCTGGAGAATCGGGAGGCGGAGCTGGCCGAGACGGTGAACGAGCAGATGAAAGTCATCATAGAACAGGAGTATGCCGCATATATTGTGGACAAGACGGCCCGGCTGGGCCTGACCTGCGGCATCCGGGTGGAGTGCGGGCTGTCGGAGGAGGGGCTGTATCTCCCGCTCCGGGTCAGGATATCCGGCGCTCTGACGGAGGGGGAGCGGGCCCGGATTACCCAAATCATTCGGGAGGACCTGGGCGTTCCGGAGCAGGAGCAGCTGTACATAACGGAGGAGGACACGCCGTGAAAGGAAAATGGATGGAGACGGCCCGGAAATGGAGGGAGGCGCTGGGGAGATATCAATATGTGCTTCTGATTATCGCCGTGGGGGCGTTCCTCCTGCTGCTGCCCACAGGGGGACGGGACAGCCCCAGGGAGGAGGCCCCGGTTCAGGCGGAGGAGAGCGCCTTCGATCTGGAGGGCTTTGAGCGGAAGCTGGAAAAGGCCCTCTCCCAGGTGGAGGGGGCGGGAGAGACGCGGGTAGTACTCACGCTGGAGGGAGGCAGCCGGCAGGTGCTGGCCCGGAACCAGGACAGGGAGGGAGACGGAAGGGCCTCCAACACGGTGGTCACAGTGGGAAAGGGGTCCGGACAGCAGGAGGCGGTCCCCATCCAGACGGTGGCCCCGGAGTTCCGGGGGGCGCTGGTGGTCTGCCCCGGCGGTGGAAACGCCGCCACCCGGCTGAAGCTCATCGAGGCGGTGTCCGCCCTCACCGGACTGGGAAGCGACCGAATCTCGGTGTGCGCCGGGGGATAAATACAATAATCAATAAGGAGGAATTGACATGAGAACGAAAAAGACCGGCTGGAGCCAGCTGTGGAAGCGAAACGCTGTGGTGGCGGCCATTGCACTGTTCGTGTGCGCGGCGGTGTACCTCAACTGGAACTACGGCAAGGAGACCGACGCGGGCAAGACTCTGGGGCAGTCCGCCATGGTGGGGGGCAGGACCCAGGACCCCCTACTGGGCGGCGACAGCTCAGCGGCGGGCGGCGCGGGCGAGGAAAATCCCGGCACCGCCGGGGACACCGGTACTGCGGGGGACGCGGGGAACGTACAGAGCTCCGGCGAAACGGGCAGCGCCTACTTCGCCACCGCCCGGCTCAACCGGCAGCAGGCCCGGGACAGCGCCCTGTCCCTGCTCCAGGACGCCGCCGCCCGGGAGGACGCCGACGAGACGGTGAAAAATCAGCTTAACGACAATATCCAGACCATGGCCGACTACACCGTCACCGAGGCTCAGATCGAGAACCTGGTGGTGGCCAAGGGGTACGCCGACTGCGTGGCCTTCATCGGGGAGGATACGCTCTCCCTGGCCGTGGCCGCCCCGGAGGGGGGGCTGACCGAGGCGGATACCGCCAAGATCGTGGACGTGGTCAACCGGACCGCCGGCTTTAACGCCGACCAGATCAGCATCATTGAGGTGGAGTAAAGTTTTTCCCCCGCGCGGTTGTCAAACAGGAAAAAGTGTGGTACAATAATATTATCATCTGGTAATACCGGGAACAGGAGTGGTATCACATGAGTGACAGCAAGGATTATGTCTCCCGCTCTGACGAACTGGGCAATATCCACATCTCCGAGGAGGTGCTGGCGGCCATCTCCGCCGCCGCCGCGCTGGAGGTGGAGGGGGTCAGCAGTCTGACCAACCCAAGCAAGAAGAATTCCACCCGAGGCATCCACGTCAAGCTGGAGGAGGAGAAGGTGGTAATTACCATGTCCGTCCTGATGACCTACGGCCACACCATCCCCGAGGTGGGCAAGGCCGTGCAGGAGGCGGTGAAGAACGCCATCGAATCCATGAGCGGCCTGGAGGTCGCCGCCGTCAACATCAGCGTGGGCGGCATCGTCTTTCCGCCGAAAGAGCAGTAAAAAATCGCCCCGCTTGAAAAGCGGGGCGATTTTTTGACTTTTACAGCTTTTGAAGGTGGCGCAGCAGAATGCCGGCGATGTCCTCACAGGAGCCCTGAATCTGAACGGCTCCGATGTTGTAGGCCACCATGGGCATGCCGTATACCACGGAGGACTCCTTGTCCTGGCCGATGGTGTAGGCCCCGGCCTGGCGCATCTTGAGCAGACCGTCGGCGCCGTCCCGGCCCATTCCGGTCATGATGATGCCGGCCATCCTGCACTTGACCTGCTCGGCCATGGAGAAGAACAGAGCGTCCACCGAGGGGCGGTGGCCGCTGACCTTATCCCCCGGCTGGCAGGAGACGGTGTAGCGGGTGCCGGAGCGGACGACGCGCATCTGGAAGTCGGCGGGGGCCAGCAAGGCCAGCCCGCGGTGAATCTCGTCGCCGTGCTTGGCCTCCCGCACCTCCATATGGCACAGCCGGTTGAGCCGGTCAGCGTACATCTGAGTGAAGCCCACGGGCATGTGCTGGACGATGAGCATGCCGGGGATGTCGGCGGGCAGCCGGGTCATTACCTCCAGGGTGGCCTCCGTGCCGCCGGTGGAGGCCCCCAGGGCAATGATGGTGGCGTCCAGAACGGGCCGGTTGCCCAGGAGCGGAGGAGCGGGATGGACAGGCTTGCTGCCGGTGAAGGGCAGCTTGACGGCGCCGGACGCGGCGGGCATGCTGGGAATGGCCGGTGTACCGGGAGCAGCGGGCCTGGGGGCCGGCGGCAGAGTACCGGGCCGGGGACGGACATGGGCGCCGGCGGCCGCGATCACCTTGCCGGTGAGGGCCTGAATAAAAGCCTCGTTCTTGCCGGGCTCCGGCTTGCGGACAAAGTCCACAGCGCCGGCCTGGAGGGCGTCGAACACCCGCAGGTCCAGAGAGGACACCAGAAGGACGGGGAGAGGGACGGCAGGGAGCAGCTGCTTTAAGAAGTCGATGCCGTTCATCCCGGGCATCTCCACGTCCAGGGTCATCACGTCAGGCTTTACCTGGTCAATCTTGGTCTGGGCATCTTTGGCGTTGAAAGCGGTGCCGACCACCTCAATTCTGGGGGAGGCGTTCAGGCCGTTGGAGATCATGGTACGGGCCAGGACGGAGTCGTCCACAACCAGAACGCGGATTTTTTTATTGGATGGCCACATATGGAACTCTCCTTTAAACAGGCAATGATACGTGATCCCGGCCCGGTTTCCGGGCCGGGATGCGGGATTATTTCCTTCGGAAGGTGGACGGGGCCACCGTGATATAGGGGGCGTCCTTGCTCAGGTTCTCAGAATGGCTGATCATCAGATAGCCGCCGGGGACGGTAGCGTCGTGGAAGCGGCGCACCAGGGCGTCCTTGGTGGGCTGGTCAAAGTAAATCATCACATTCCGGCAGAAGATGACATCAAACTTGGTACGGAACTTGATGGGGTCCATCAGATTGAAGGTCTGGAAAATCACGTTGTTGCGCACATCGGGCGTTACGGCGTAGCGGCTGCCCTCAACCTTTTTGAAGTACTTCCTGCGCCAGGATTCGGGCACGGTGTCAGGCACCTCATAGATGCCCTTTTTGGCCTTGGACAGGGCTTGCTGGGAGATGTCGGTGGCCAGAATGCGGGTGTCCCACTGGCTGGCCTGCAGGCCCAGAAAGTCCTTGATGTACATGGTCAGGTTGTATGGCTCCTCGCCGCTGGAACAGCCGGCGCTCCAGATGGCGATGGACTTCTTTCTCTCGTATTTATGCACCAGCTCAGGCAGAATTACCTTGGTAAAAAAGTCAAAGTGTTCCGTCTCCCGCATGAAGAAGGTGTAGTTGGTGGTCAGGCGGTTGAGCACCAGCTCAATTTTCTGGGGGTCCTTCTCTTTCAGAAGCTGGGTGATGAACGGAGTGAAGCTGGTGTATCCCTGTTCGGAGACAAGGGAGGAAAGACGGCTGGTGACCAACTGACGCTTTTCCTGCAAGGTAATGCCGTATTGCGTCTTGATAAAGTTTGTCAGTCTGTTAAAATCTTCGTCTAAGATGGTCTGAATCATCCCAGAGTCCCCTCCTTTTTGGCGATGCAGTCAAAATCAGTCGTGAAGCAGCAGCTCACAGTCAAGCTCCAGCATGGTATTGCCGTCGGGCAAGGTACACATACCGGAGACCATGGCCTGGCTGGTGCTGGTGGGCACGGGCAGGATGGCGTCCAGAGGGACATCTACCATCTGTTCCACCATGTCCACCAGGATGCCCACCATACTGCCCTCCACGTCAACAACGATGCCGCAGAAATTGTTCTGATCCGGCTTCCCCAGGCGCAGCCGGATGTCCACGATGGGGACAATCTGGCCGCGGAGGTTGATGACCCCTTTGACATAGTTGGGGACGTGGGGGACGTAGGTGATGGTGTAATCCGTAATAATGTCTTTCACCTGCTCGGCCTTGATGCCGTACATCAAACTGTCGGAGGAGAAGATCAGATACTTTTCGGTGACAATTTCGGGAAGTTGTTCAGTGTAGTTATCCACCTCCTGCTCGCGCGCGAACAGGACTTCCTCAGATTTTGAGATTTGCGCCATAGTTTAGCTCTCCCTTCTATTCACCCGGTCAAAAGATGTTGTGGGCGGCGGTATACACGTTAATCACGTCCAGAATAATGCTGATGCTGCCGTCGCCCAGAATGGAACATCCGGTGATGCCGTAGTTCTTCACGCCGAAGCTGTTCACGTAGTTGGGCAAGGGCTTGACCACGATCTGGTGCTCGCCGATGAGCTCATCGACAAACAGGCAGTAGGAGTGTTCGCCGGCCTCTACCCACATCAGGATGCCGTCCTCAATTTTCTCGTAGCCCTGGCTCATCTGGAAGAGATCTTTGGCCCGGATGATGGGGTAGAAGCTGTCCCGAATCTTGACCATCTCGCCCTGGGCGGGGTCGTGAATCACGTCCTTGGCGGTGACCTTGAGGGAGGACTGGATGCTGTTGATGGGGATGGTAAACATGGAGTCGCCCACCGAGACCTCCATACCGTCCATGATGGCCATGGTCAGAGGAATCTTCAGCGTGGTGGTCATACCCTTGCCCCACTCGCTGGTGATGGACACCGTGCCGCCCACGTCGGCCACGTTCTTCTTCACCACGTCCATGCCCACGCCTCTGCCGGAGTACTCGGTAACCTCGGTATTGGTGGAGAAGCCGGGCATCATCAGGAAGTTGAGGATTTCCTTCTGGCTGTACTCATGGTCAGGCTGGGCCAGGCCCTGGCGGATGGCCTTGTTGAGCACCGCCTGGAGGTCCACGCCCTGGCCGTCGTCCTTGATCTCAATGATGACCTCGCTGCCGGTGTGCCGGGCAGAGAGGATTACCTCGCCCACCGGGTCCTTGCCGGCGGCCACGCGGTCGGCCTCGTTTTCCTCCAGGCCGTGGTCCATGGAGTTGCGGACGATGTGCATGATGGGGTCGCCAATGGCGTCCACGATGGTCTTATCCACCTCGGTGTCCTCACCGATGAGGGTGAGCTTGGCCTTCTTGCCCAGCTTCTTGCTCATGTCCCGGACGATGCGGTTCATCTTCTGGAAGGTGCCGGACACGGGCACCATGCGCAGCGACATGGATACGTCCTGCAAATCGTCGGTGAGCTTGCGCAGGTCACGGGCGGACTTGGTGAAATTGTCCAGCCGCAGCCCCTTCAGGTCAGGGGAGGCGGTGACCATGGATTCGGTAATGACAATCTCGCTGACCACCGCCAGCAGCTGGTCCAGCTTGGACAGGTTGACGCTGATGAGGCTCTCCTTGGCGTGCTGCTGTCCGGCGGCGGGGGCGGGCGCGGGCGCGGACTTGGCCGCGGGAGCTTCGGCCTTGGGGGCCTGGGCGGCGGGAGCGGGGGCCTCGGACTTGGGTGCCTCCTGAGCGGGGGCGGGAGCGGGCTTGGCCGCGTCCACCGGCTGGTACTCCCGGACGGAGCCAGCATTCTTCACGCCGGGAATGGCGCTGCTCCGGTCGTCGGCGGTGCGGAACCAGACAAAGAAGCCCTGGTCGGCAATGATGTCCGAGGTGGAGGGGTCGGTCTCCACATTTTCGGGGACGCAGATAAAGTCTCCGCAGTAGTCCTTTACGTTGTTGATGAGCATAAAGGCCCGGAGGTTCTCCATGCCGCTGCCCTCGTCAAAAAATGCATGGATGCCGTAGGGGTAGTCCTGGTTGACGGCGCTGACGGCGGGAGCGGCGGCCTCGGCGGCGGGAGCGCTTTCGTCGGCGGCCGGGGCCTCCTCGGCGGGAGCGGCGGGGTTGCCCTGAATTTTATCAATCAGGCTATTAATTTTATTTACGATGTTGTCGATAGACTGAGAGAGGGGGTCTCCATTTTCAACTTTTTCAATTTCCCCCCGGAAGAAGTCCACAGCCTGGAACAGCATATCGAACAGTTCCGGCTTTGTCTGCTCCGGAACCACATCCATCCCCTTTTCGCGGACGATGAAGAACATGTCCTCGATCCGGTGAGCCACCGTCATCAGGGAACTGAACTCCATCATGGCGGAAGAACCCTTGATGGTGTGCATGATACGGAAAATCTCATTGACACTGTCCTCGGAGAATGTATCCGCCTGTTCCGCGGTCAGCAGGATCCCGTCCAGCTGTTCCAGCAGGGTGTTGGTCTCATACAGATACATATCCAGAATGCTGTCGCCCATAAAAACGCCACCTTTTCTTAGTTTGCTTGACGGAGGGTACAGACCGCAAGGGCATAGTACACCTGCCTATCTATAATCATACTCATTATATCGGCACTGTCAATTAGAAAATTAAGATTCCCAGAAAAAAAACAAAGTTTTACTGAAATGGGGTGTCGCCAATGCCAGATCTGCTTGGTGTGACCAACCCGGTACCGGGCCATGATAACAGCAACGTAAACCGAAATATTCCCGTATCGCCCAACGATACCCGAATCCAGAACGCCCCCGACCCCTCCCGGGTCAGCCGGCCGGACAACCGGACGGAGCGGCAGGACACCGGCGATTCCACCGGAAGCCAGGCTCTGCGCTACGACTCCAACTTCGCCGCCTTCCTCCAGCGCATGGCCGGCACCCCCGGGATGGGGGAGAGCCTGCGCACCCTCTTCGCCATGTTCGAGGGGAAGGTGGTCTCCTCCGGCATCGAGGAGGGGCTGGCCAGCGAGATGGGCGCCCTGCTCAACATGCTGAAGATGGACGAGAGCCAGCTGGGGAAATTCCTGTTCTCCCAGATGGCCAACGGCACCCGCTTCGGCGGCGCCCTCTTCGACGTGCTGCGGAGCGCCTACGCCTCCAGCGGCTCCGAGGCGGTGCGGAACAATATCCTCCAGTTTCTGAAGAAGTATGGGGATTACTCCTCCACGCCCCACATCCAGGGCAACCTGCTGCGCACCCTGACCAAGCTGACCCGGGCCATTCCGGCCAGCTGGGGCAGCCAGCTGCTGCCCATGGTGTCCCAGCTGGAGGGGAAGCTGAACGCCGGGGACCGGGCGGGGGCGCTGAAGCTGCTCCAGGGCTCCATCCTCCCCTTCCTGTCCAACTACACCAGCAAGACCAACGACATGGGCCTGTCCCGGACGCTGATCTCCATGCTGGCTCTGGACATCTCGCGCTATGAAAACGGCGGCGAGGAGGGCCTGCTCCAGGCCTTCCACCAGCTCACCAGCAGCCCCGGGCTGCGGGAGAAGCTGGGGGGGCTGTCAGACGAGGCGCTGCTGAAGCTGCTGGACAGCACCAGCTTCGCCAAGGCCGCCGAGGGGGACCAGTTCGCCTCCCAGCTGTCCAGGGCCGCCCAGCAGGCCCTTCAGGGAGGGGCGAAGAACGAGGTGCAGGAGGCTTTCCGCAACATCGTGTCCGCCTTCCTGGTCAACGAGAGCGTCCACATGCCCCTCAACCATATCCTGCTCCCCCTGGAGTGGGACGGAAAAATGGCTTTTTCCGAGATGTGGGTGGACCCGGACGCCGAGGAGAACCTGAAACGGGGCAAAGGGGAGCGGCCCAACACCCTGCGCTTCCTGTTCAAGATCGACATCCAGGGCCTGGGCTTTTTCGACATGGTTCTGGCCTGTCAGGGGGAGCGGGTGGACGTGCAGGTGTTCTGCCCGGAGAAGGTGACGCCCTTTACCCAGCTGGTTCAGGGAGAACTTTCCCGCATTCTGACCGACAACGGACTGTCCGCCGGCGCGGTACAGGTCCAGCGCATGGACCGGCCGCTGACCATATCCGGGGTGTTCCCCCGGATCTTTGAGGGGGAGAACAGCATCAATGTCAAGATATGATAACCGGGCCACCAACCGCGCGGTGGCCCTGAGGTATGAGGGCGAGGGCGCGCCGGTGGTGGTGGCCTCCGGCATGGGGTATCTGGCCGAGCGGATGATCGAGGTGGCCGCCGAGAGCGGCGTGCCCATCTATGAGGACAACTCCCTGGCCACCATGCTGTCCCAGCTGGCCCTGGGCCAGGAGATTCCCGACGCGCTGTATCAGGCCATCGTGGAGATATACGTCTATTTTTTGAATTTTGACCCCAACGACCCGGACAAGGCGCGCCGAGAACGGGAGGCGCTGGCGGCCCAGGCGGAGCAGGCGGCTCTACAGGCCCCGCCGCCCGAAGAGAGGCCGGAAGAGAAAGGAGAGTCCTGAATGGAAAGGGAAGAGAGGCTCTATTTGATCCTGGACAGCCAGGGCGCCCCCCTGGCCAACGCGGTGCTGGAGTCGCCGCTGAACGCGGAGATGCTTCAGCTTCGAGTGCTCAACGACAAGATAGAGGCGGTGGCCGAGCACCGGGAGCTGCAGCTCATCGGCATCGACGACGGCTCCCCCGACCGGGTGGGCGTCATCGTCCGCCAGCGGGGCGACCAGCTGGTCGTCCAGCCCACCGCCGCCCTGGGCCCCGCCGCCCGGGAGAACCTGCGCATCCTCACCGACTTTGAGAGCGTGATGTATCCCGTCTCCGGATACTGGGCCGGCCAGCGCGCCTTCAAGGCCAAGGACCTGAGCTGCGGCGGCATCGCCTTCTGGTCCACCATTCTGCTGGAGGACAGGGAGATCGTGGAGATGGTCCTGCCCGTCACCGACTCTCCGCTGCTGATTAAGACTCAGGTGCTGCGGACGCTGCCGGACGAAACCTCCAGGCTGCCGCTGTACGCCGCCAAGTTCGTGGACCTGATCCACGACGAGGAGGCCCTGATCCGAAAGGCCGTGTTCAGCATCCAGATCCGTACCGCCAACTGAGACCGCACGCTTTGAGCGCTGTCCCGCGTGAGTAGAAAGGAGAACCACGTATGTTTCATAAAGACGGAAACTGGCGCCGCACCTGGAAGGGGCGGGCCTTTTCCCTGTTTCTGAGCGCCGTCCTGCTGCTGGGGAGCGTCCCCGGGTTCGTTCTGCCAGCCTCCGCCCACTGGGCCGACCCCTACCTGGATACGCTGGTGGACTGGGGCGCGATGCGGGCCGACCAGATCGCCGACCCCGACACCCCCCTGACCCGCGCTGAGTTCATGGCGATCATCAACCGAGCCTACGGCTATCAGGAGATGGGGGAAATGCCCTTTACCGACGTGTTGGAGAGCGACTGGTTTTATGACGACGTGGCCATCGCCTACAACGCCGGCTACATGAAGGGCACCTCGGCCACCACCGCCTCCCCCAACGCCCGGCTGACCCGGGAACAGGCGGTGTGTATTCTGGGGCGCAACATGATGCTCAAGGAGACGCCGGGGGAGGACCTGGGCTTTGCCGACAGCCGCTCCATCAGCGGCTGGGCCCGGGGCATGGTCAAAACCGCGGTGAACAACTACATTGTCACCGGCTATCCCGACGACACTTTCCGCCCCAAGAACGATATCACCAAGGGACAGATGGCCGTTCTCGTGACCCAGTGCGTGGGCACCCCGGTCAACCAGAGCGGCGCCTATGAGCTGGGCGACGTATCCGGCAATCTCACCATCACCGCGCCCAACGTCACCCTGCGCAACACCACCATCAGCGGGGACCTGTATGTCTCCGGCGGCGTGGGCCTGGGCGGCATCAAGCTGGAGAACGTGAACGTGCTGGGCCGGATCGTGGTCAGCGGCACCGGCGAGAGCGAGGCCGGCTTCGCCAGCGTCACCATGCGCAATGTCACCGCCAACGAGATGCTGGTGGACAATATGCGCGGCAAGACCGTCACCGTCCGGGCGGACGGCATTACCGAAATCCCCAAAACCATCGTGCGCACCTCCGCCTACCTGGAGGACAACAACACCGACGACAAGGGCCTGATGAGCATTGAGCTGGACGGCGGCTCGGGCAGCCGGCTCACTCTGGCGGGCCGGATCAAAGAGGTGATCGACAAGACGCCCAACTCCGTGATCCAGGTGGCCAAGGGCACGGTGGCAAAGCTCACCGTGGATGAGGCCGCCGTCAACGCCAGCGTCCTGCTTGACCGGAATACCTCGGTCAAAGAGATGAACCTGGACGTGGGCGCCAACGTCACCGGCGACGGCGACATCGACCAGCTGAGGGTGAACGCTCCCGGCTGCGTGGTGTCCATGCTGCCCGACAAGATTTATATCCGCCCCGGTCTGACCGCCAATATCGCCGGGATCGTGATGGATCACCAGGCGGCTGAGGAGGGCTCCCTGGACCCGCGGCTGCTGTCTGGCTACCCGGCGGCCAGTGATATCACGCCCACCGGCCTGCGCGCGGACTTCTCCGGAAACAAGAAGGGCACCGTCTACTGGGCCGTGAGCAGTATCACCGACGGCTCCATCGGCGAGGACAACCTGATTTCCCCGCCCTCCTACGGCTCCAAGGCGATCCGTAACGGCTCCGTGGCTTTGGCCACCGGAGGCAGCGAGGTCAGCGCCCAAATAACAGGTCTGGCTGTGGGCGGGTCCTACTACCTGTCCGCCATCCTGGTGGACGACCAGGGCAACCGCAGCCCCGTGAAGGTGACCGCCTTCTCCACCCCGGACAACACCGTGCCCGCCTTCGGTCAGGGATATCCCTACATGTCCTTTGTGGGCAAGGCCAATGAGTATGACAACGCGGTTACCGCCCAGGTGGCTGTGATGGCGACCAAGACCTGCAGAATGTACTACGCCGTTCTGCCCGCCGGCGCCGCGGCGCCCTCGCCGGACGAGCTGCGTTCCGCCTCTGTCAGCTCCAACCTGGGCTACGGCGTGGTGGAGATGGAGAAAAACTATGTGTGGGACGGCGACCGGGCCATTATCGTCAGCCGGCGGCTGGACCAGCAGAAGAACTATGTCCTCTACCTGTGGCTTACCGACGGCGTGAACAGCTCCGCGGTGACCAGTCTGGCGTTCAGCACCCCGGACGTGACCCCGCCCGAGTTCGTGGCGTTCCCCAAGGTGAACGGCGACGCCCAGGCCAACACCGTGCCCATGACGGCCACGATCAACGAAAACGGCACCATTTACTGGGTGGCGGTGAAGTCGGGCGCCGACTACCCCCTACCCAATCCCAGCAATGAAAACGAGAACACAGAGGGCAACAAGACCGCCCGCCTGGACAGCGAATACGCCAAAATCCAGGTGGCCAACGGCATGAACGCCGTGAGCAGCGGCCGCGTGAACGCCACGGCCAACACCCCGGTGGCGAACCTGAACATCACCGGCCTGCAGGCCGAGACCTCTTACGATGTCTACTTCCTGATCCGGGACACCGCCGGGAACGACGCGAGGAGCGTCTACAAGCTGGAGGGGGGCATCCGGACGCTGGATACCGGCGCGCCCACCGTCCGGCAGATCTTTACCAGCGTGGACCCCCAGGACCCCGCCAGACCCAGACGGGATACCTCCATCGTGCTGGAGTTCAGCGAGAATGTTCGCCTGGGCGGCTGCAGCAAGGACCTGCTGAGCATGTACCAGGCCACGCAGGAGGGTACCACCTCGGAACGGGAAACGGCCCTGAACGAGTTGGTGGAGGCTCTGCGCAGGAACATCGACCTGAAAATCAAGGAGAGCGGCCTGAGGCCCTCGGTGGTCAGAGGCAACCCGGGCGTGAGCGAGGACAAATGGGCGGTGGACTTCTCCAAGGCCCAGGTGGTCAACGAGGAGGGCAAGGTCCAGCTCATCTTCCCCAATGAGGAGAACGGAGGGCTGCGCCTGGAGAGCGGCGGCACCTACTTCTTCCAGGTCAACATCAACTCCGCCAGCAAGATCACCGACCTGGGCGGCCATGAGATGGACCCCTCGCCCGTCACGCTGGACGACTTTGTGATGGTGTTCGCCCAGATAAACCTGACCTCCGATGAGTTCCGGCTGGACGACAAGCACTGGCCCGAGGCGATCAAAAAGGAGAATGAGGATAACGAGAATAACGGAGTGAACATCGGCCCCTATAAGGTGAACTTCAAATTCCGCCTGACGCCGGAGGACACCGAATCGGTGGCGGACGGCATCGCCTACGACCTGCTGCTGTGGACCGACACCAATATCGTCTACGACCTGTACTACCGGGCGGTGACCGGCGATCCGGGCAAAGAGAGAGTGCTCACGGCGGAGCGGGACGAGAACGGGTTTATTTACGGCATGCCCAATATGTCCGCCAACCCCGACGCCAACGGCTGGGTAAAGCTGGGCACCAATGATGAGTACAACTTCGGCAACCAGAGCAAGGGGCGGCCCGGCAAGCGCCTGCACTACACCTTTAACGGCTGCACCAGCAATACCGGCGACGGACTGCCCGACCTGAATACCCTGAAAAGCAAGGTGGACGGCCAGCAGGTGTTCTACGACTTCGCCGTCGTGGTGCGTAAGCTGGATAAAGAGACGAATCCGGACGCATGGGGCAAGCACGTCAAATTCTATGTGGATGTGGCGGCCGGCTACCCCTCCAACGTGGCAAATCTGGGCAGCCAGAACGTATTCATCGCCACATGGGACAAATTCCTGGCGGATAAGCTGAGCGGCGGCGGCGGCGAGTCGCTGGGCTCGGCGGACCGCTATGAAAACGACCCCAGGCAGCTGTTTATGCCATGGGACCCGAAGGACAAGATTCAGCCCGAGTTCAGCAGCACTCTGCCGGAATTCAGGCCTGACGACATGGACGAGACCAAGGTGACCATGACGGTGGGCCTGGCCGACAACCGGGCAGGCACCATCTACTATGTGGTGGGCTACGCCAACCGGAACACCGGCGTGCCGGAGACCTCGAACACGGCCGGCTGGGAGCCCTCCGTGATCACCCGTCTGGTGAACGGCAGCACGATCAGGCCGGAGCTGGTGCCCCGAAACGGCAAGGAGCGGACAGCCGGAGACCCGCCCATGCCCGAGCTGGCTGAGAACGCGCCCCTGGCCACCAATATTCAGGCCCCCGACGAAAGCTGGATCGAGGACAATATGGTGGTGGCCTACGATTCCATCGAGTACACCCCCGGAGCGCCTAAGGACGTTCTCCTGGAGGACCTGATGCCCGACCGCACCTACTACGTCTATTTTGTCATCACCGGCGCAAGCGACGTGCCCTCCGAGGTGCAGATTTACAAGTTCAAGACCGATCCGGTGAGCAAGCCCATTATCAGGATCGACAAGAACAACCCCGCCACCGGCGCGAACGGCCGCGCCGAGATCACGAACATGAACGAAAACATGGACATCATGCTGACCTATAAGGTGTTTGTAAAGCAGTCCGCGACAACGCTGTTTACCTGGCTGAGTACGCCGCTCAGCGAGGTGCTGGCCGCGGGTATTACAAGCAGCATGCTGCCCGATCCTTATGCAGACATGACCGTTTATGAGGCGCTGGCCGAGCCGTATGATTATAAGAAGGCCTCGAAGGACGGCATGGTGACCCAGGGCAAGTATTTCCCCACCAGAGGTTTGGGCGAGCCGGAAAACTACAACAAGGCCTACTCCGTATTTGACCTCTACGCCTCCAATTCCATCAAAACGGATGTATACAACATGCTGACGTACGACAACACGACTCCCACTGCGGACAACAGCGAGGGGGAGGAGCTGGTGAGCCGGGGAGAAACCAAGGACGGCGCGGATAATCTGATTCCGGGCACTCCGTACTATGTGATCGCCATGGCCCGCAAGGAGCCGGAGGACGAGACTGAGGCACAGAAGAGCCCCAGCGAGCGCTATTCCTTTATGGGCGCTGAGCTCATGATCGGCACCCAGGCCCCCGCGGACCTGCTTGAGAATGGCATTGGCGGCAACCTGAGCGTGGACGAGAACGGCAAGATTACCGGCGGTCAGATTTCGCTGAACTTTAACGCCGAGCTGTACAAGAGCGAGGGCGTGAAGCTGGTAAGCGATGATCTTGCAACGCAGGATGCATTCTTTAACGGCTCGACAAACGGCCTGAACCTGGAAAAAAGCACTGTGAGAAACGGCGCCGCCGGCAATAGCACGACGATCACCCTGATGCTGGACACCAATACCACGATCCAGGGGGCCAGTGACGTTTACGCCCAGGTCGTTCCCAATACGATACTCAATGCGTTTACGACGCCGTCAAACGCGGAACTGACCATCAGCTCCAGGGTTGACCCCCCAAGAGAGGATGCGGACAACTGGTATTACACCTACTACATCGATGTGGTATGGACCGCGAACGACCCTCAACTGGAGAGCCAGAACAAGAGCATCCCCGTCGGCGGAGTAACGGTGACGAAGCCGAAGCCCGTTGTGCCCGCTCCCCCCGCGGCCAGCGGGGCCAGCACCAGCTTTACCGTGAGCAGCACCGACACAGTGAACGGCACGAGCCGGATCAGCTTCAACACGCCGCTGTACGCGGGCGAGGATACGCCGGTGACCAGCGCGAAGCAGCTGTCCGAGATCGCCGACGAGATCAAGGGCATCGACTTGAGCCAGAGCCGGATCGTCACCTCTGATGACGGGACCACGCTGATTCTCAAGCTGAAGGGCAAGGCGGAGGACGTGTCCCTGAAGATCAGCGGCGGCAAGCTCACCAACTCCGCGGGCGAGGCCGCAAAGGAGGCGCTGAGCATCCAGGTCGAAAAGCGGGTCGAGACCAACCAGGCGAACATGAAGCTCAACAACTTCTATACGGACGTCTCCTGGGGCGACCAGACCTGGACAGATAAGGGAACCAACAAGTAACCAGCACGGGAGCGGGCCCCGGTCCGCTCCCGCCGCCCCATTTGAAAAAAAGGAGTGCTTTCAATGCGGAAGACCTTTGCCCGATATTGTATTTCCCTGCTGCTGGGGCCGCTTTTGGCGGCTTTGCTGGTTGGAACGGCCGCGCTGGCGGCCGGCCCGGCCAGGGCCGGAGACGCTTCAACGTCTTCGGGTTCGTCCTCGTCTTCGACGACGCCTCCTGTCATTAATGTGACCATCAAGGCCTCGGGCTCAGGCTCGCTCCCCGTGGGAAACACCAGGGTGCTGACCGCCGCCGTTACGGTGGACGGTAAGGAGGATGCGAGCACGTCGCTTGCCTGGGAAAGCAGCAACCCGAATGTTGCCACGGTCGAAAACGGCACGGTGACGGCCGTGGAGCTCGGCGAAGCCACGATCACGGTGAAAGCGAGCTATAATAAGGGCGGTATATCCTATTCAAGAAGTGCAACGTACGCCGTTAAGGTGGTCACCGCGTCGGTGAAAAGCCTCGCGCTTACGATTGACGGAAAGGACGGGTCAGCACCGGACGAGATCGTCCAAAAGAAGACCTCCGTCGGCGACAGCGTGGCGGCGAGGGTGGAGGTCGCGCCTGTATGGAGTGACACGCCGGCCGACGGTACAGAGCGGCCGTTTACAGAAGGGGAAGAGAAAAAACTGGAGTGGTCCGCCAGGATCATCCAAGGGAGCCAGTTTATCAGCCTGCCCTATGAAAAGGGAAAGGGAATCCCCAGCGTTCCGGTGAGGGGCCTGAAGCCTACCGGCACAAATGAGAAGGCCGTGGTCGAGGTGGAGGTCACCTATTATAATGTGGGTCTCGGCGTGGGAGGTGGAGGAGAGCATCCGCTTTGAGGTCACGGTGGAGGCCACCACCCAGGTCGTCATTACGGAGTACGCCGTTGAGACCCGGAAGGTCAACCTGATAAAGGGGTCATCCAAGACCCTCCAGGCCTATGTGGTGGAGAACGGCCAGTGGAAGGACGACAATAATATTACCTGGTCCCTGGGGAAAACAGGTATCGTGAGCATCACGCCGAGTACCGGCAAAGAGATTACGGTGGCGGCGCTGGCCGAGGGCGAGGTTACGCTCACCGCGAAGCATACAACGAGCGGGAAAGAACGCACGGTGACCTGTGTGGTCAGTCCGGAGTCCTCCGGCGGGAATGAACCCGGCGGCGAGGACCCCAAGCCCCCCGCCGGCGATACGCTGCCCGCCGGCGTCACGGCGCAGGTGAAGATCACGGCCCCTGTCGCCGGGGCAGAGGGCGTATACGCGATGGAACCGGGCACAGAGGATATCAAGCTGGAAGTCACGTTTACAAAGGGCGGCTCTACGACCCCGGGAACCTTCGAGTGGTCGTCGAAAGACGGCGGGTTCGCCATATACATCGACGGCAGCAATCGGTATGAGGTTCCTATCGTGTGGAAGAGCAGCGACGAGAACGCGGTGAAGGTCAAATCGGTGGTCTCCGGCGCCAACGGCAGGTATGTCCTTGTGGCCGACCAGCCCGGAAAGTCCACCCTCTCGGTGTCCGTCGCCGGATCGCAGCCAGGTACGCTGACGGTTGAGGTCAAGGGCTTCAGCCTGAAAGCCAACAGGTTTGAATTGTATGAAAACGGCAGTATGGAGCTGAAGGACGCCGTCGTGCCTTACGGCGGCGCGGACGCCGGCGACCTGACCTGCTGGTCGGACAACTCCACCGTGGCCGCCTGTGTGGGCGGCAAAATCGAGGCCTATAAGCCCGGCACCACCACCTTTACGGTCAGCGACCCCAAGCGGGGCTTCCGGGCCAGCTTTGACGTTGTGGTCAAGGCCGACCCCAACGCCACCATTCCCTCCACCGGCTCCATCACCATCAAGAGCAGCCAGACGCTGGAGTTTTCCGATCTCCTGTCCAGCTTCCGCCGGCAGGCGGGAGGAAAGCTGTCCCACATCACCGGCATCAACATGGCCTCCAGCGGCGGCGGCGTCTACTACAAGTACAACACTGCCACCGGGGCCGGCGCCGGCGTGGGAGCGGAGAACTACTATCACCCCTACCGGGCGGGCGGCATCCCCTACGGCCAGCGGTCTCTGGAGGACCTGACCTTTGTGCCCAAGAAGGACTTTGCCGGACTGGTGACCATCAACTACACCGGCGTTTCAGAGGAGGGCAAGAACTATGTCTGTCAGCTGCTTGTCACGGTAGACCCGGAGAGCGGCTCCAGCGCCGGCATTTCCCTCACCACGCCCTACAACACCGCCCTGCGGCTCAACGGCGACGACTTTAACCGCGTGTGCCGGGAGCGGCTGGGGGTCAAGCTGGACCACGTGGTATTCTCCCAGCCTCCGGAGCGCCAGGGCACCCTGTATACCGACTATGTCGGCCCCGGGAATTACGGCAAGGCGGTCTCCCCCAGCGCCCGGTACAGCCTGAAGCAGGTGGACGACATCTGGTTTGTCCCCGCCCCCGGCTTCAGCGGGACGGTCACGCTCTACTATACCGCCTACGGCACGGGGACCAATGCCGGCTCCTTTGCCGGGCAGGCGAGCATTACCGTGAGCCCGGAGAACGGCGTGGCCATCGGCGGCCTGAGCTTTGACACCGTCCGGGGCGGCGTGGCCCGCTTTGATGATGAGCGGTTCAACACCTACTGCCGCGAGGTACTCCGGGAGGAGAGCTGGTACGACAGGCAGACCCTCAGCCGCATCCGCTTCGACGCGCTGCCCTCCGCCCGCGAGGGGGTGCTCTACTATGACTACCGCTCCTCCACCAGCACCGGGACCCGGGCCGATACCGGGACCTCCTACTACTACGGCGCCCGCAATCCCCGCATCGACTGGCTGACCTTCGTTCCGGCGGCGGACTTTGTCGGCACGGTGAGGATTCCCTTCACCGGCTGGACCAGCGACGGAACCAGCTTTACCGGCAACGTGGAGGTCAACGTCCGGGGCGGCACCGGCTACGGGGATATCCAATACGTATGCGCGCCCGGCCGGTCAGTGAGCTTCCGCAGCACCGACTTTGCCAACCTGAGCCGGGACCTGACGGGCCGCACCATAAACTATATCATTTTCCGGGACCTGCCCGCCAGCTCCGACGGCTCCCTGTACTACAACAGCAGCAGGATCAGCACCACGGGCGCGCGGTATCAGAACAGCAATATCGGCCGGCTGTCCTTCCGGGCCTCAAGCAGCTTTTCCGGCGCGATAGATATCCCCTTTGAGGGCCGGTCCGCCGGCGACGAGACCTTCAGCGGCGTCATCACGATCACCACCGGAAGCTCCGGCGGCTCCGGAAGCGGCAGCGGCTGGTGGAACATCCGCTACACCTCCAGAGACGGCGAGGCGGCGGTCTTTGACCGGTACGACTTCGACAGCCTGTCCCAGTGGGACACCGGGAGGAACGTGCGCTCGGTACGCTTCCAGGTCCCCTCCGCCAGCCAGGGCGACCTGTACCGCAATTATCGGTCCTCCTCCAACCAGGGGACCCGGATCAGCTCCAATAGCACCTCCATCTCCCGGAGCGGCCTGGACCAGGTGGCCTTTGTCCCGGCCCGGAACTATACAGGGACGGTGTACATCGACTTTACCGCCACCTCCGACGACGGCTCGCTCCTGGACGGAACGCTGGAAATCTCGGTGGAGCGGGGTACATGGGACGTGCCCACCGTGCCGACGAGGTTTTACGATGTGGCCGACAACGCCTACTACGCCGACGCGGTAAAGTGGGCGGTGAGCAACGGAATCACCAGCGGCACCAGCTCCACCACCTTCTCCCCCAACAATATCTGCACCAGGG
>CAJUPW010000027.1 GCA_910588635.1 uncultured Oscillospiraceae bacterium
TCGCGCTTGAATGGGGTTCAAGAGGCCGCTGGTTCGAATCCAGTCACTCGGACCAAAAAAATCCGCAAACCGTTGTAAGACAATGGTTTGCGGATTTTTTGTCTGCTTTTCCGCACGCTTGATTTTTCAGAAATATTCAATAAATCAGGAGTGTTGAAAATATTATCAAAATAGAAACGACTGTCCACCATTTATGAGAGACAATCTGAACGCCAGTTTTTCGTAAACGTGATTTTATCACAGTAACAAAAGAATATTTTGAATATAATAGATTTGCCAAAATTGAGGGGGTTATGATATGGAAGCAAAAGCTCGAAAAAAGCGAAACGCCTTTGTTGACGCGGATTCCTGCGTTGCCTGTGGCTGTTGCGTAAGGGTATGCCCATTGGGTGCAATCTCCATACCGAAAGGAATTGCGGCCAAAGTTGACTTGGAGCGGTGCGTAGGCTGCGGCAAATGCGCGAAGGAGTGCCCCGCGTCCGTGATTGAGATTCGGGAGGTATAAGGATGACAAAGCGCTGGTTTGACTACCTGTGGATTGTGGAGCTGACCTATATGACGCTGGGTTTTTTCAATATTCTGTTTGCCTGGCTGGGCCTGTTTTTCTTCTGCATTCCGCTGATTATCTCCCTGGTCTGGGGCACAAAGGGCTACTGCAACCGTTACTGCGGCCGGGGGCAGCTGTTCGGCCTGCTGGGCGGACGCTTTGGCCTGTCTCGAAAAAAGGACATTCCTAAGTGGATGAAAAGCAAGTGGTTCCGCTATGGATTTTTGATTTTCTTCTTCATTATGTTTTTCCAGATGCTGTGGAATACCTACCTGGTCTTTGCCGGTGTGCAGGACCTGCGGCAGGCGGTGACATTGCTGTGGACCTTCAAGCTGCCCTGGCACTGGGCCTATCACGGGACCTTCTTCTCCCCCGGCGTCGCCCAGTTCGCCTTCGGATTTTACAGCGTCATGCTGACCTCCACCGTCCTTGGCCTGATTACCATGATCCTGTTCAAGCCCCGCAGCTGGTGCGTCTACTGTCCCATGGGCACCATGACCCAGCTGATCTGTAAAGCCAAAAGCGGCGAACGGTAATTTTATTGCAGTTTTACATAAGAAAAAGGAGGATGAAGGATGGGATTTTTTGATTTCCTGCATGGCCCTGATATCAACCAGGGCATCAAAGAATATGGCGGACTGGAGGGAGCGGCCTTGCTGGATGTCCGCACGTCCCAGGAATATCAGGAGGGGCACATCCCTGGCAGCATCAACATCCCGCTGCAATCCCTGAGCACGGCGGATCAGATTCCCGCCGGGAAGGACGCTCCGCTTTTTGTCTACTGCTACAGTGGAGCCAGGAGCGCTCAGGCGGTGAGACTGCTGACTGGAATGGGCTATACCAACACCAAAAATATCGGCGGCATTGCCGCCTACAAGGGAAAGGTGGAACGTTGAAATGAAGGTAGTCATCATCGGCGGCGTGGCGGGAGGGGCCACGGCGGCGGCCCGGCTGCGCCGGCTGGACGAACAGGCGGAGATCGTGGTCTTTGAGCGGTCGGGGTACGTCTCCTACGCCAACTGCGGCCTGCCCTACTACATCGGCGGGGTGATCGAGGACCCTGAGGCCCTGACCCTCCAGACGCCGGAGAGCTTCTTTGACCGCTTCCGGGTGGATATGCGGGTGCGACATGAGGTCACCGCCCTCCATCCGGACAAAAAAACCGTCTCCGTCAAGAATCTGGAGACCGGGGCGGAATTTGAGGAGCCCTACGACAAGCTGATCCTCTCTCCCGGCGCCAAGCCCACCCAGCCCCGGCTTCCCGGCGTGGGGCTGGAGAAGCTGTTCACCCTGCGCACCGTAGAGGACACCTTCCGTATCAAGGACTACATCAATGCCCATCACCCCAAGTCCGCCGTCTTGGCCGGCGGCGGCTTCATCAGCCTGGAGCTGGCGGAGAATCTGCGGGAGCTGGGGATGGATGTCACCATCGTCCAGCGGCCCCGCCAGCTGATGAACCCCTTCGACCCGGATATGGCCGCCTTCATCCACGGCGAGGTGCGGCGGCACGGCATCCGCCTGGCCCTGGGCCACACCGTGGAGGGCTTTGCGGAGCAAGACGGCGGCGTGGACGTGCTGTTGAAGGACGCGGCCCCGCTCCACGCCGACATGGTGGTGCTGGCCATCGGGGTCACTCCGGACACCGCCCTGGCCAGGCATGCGGGGCTGGAGCTGGGACTCAAGGGCAGCATCGTGGTCAACGACCGGATGGAGACCTCCGCCCCGGACATCTACGCCGTGGGGGACGCGGTGCAGGTGAAGCACTTCGTCACCGGACAGGACGCGGTGATCTCCCTGGCGGGCCCCGCCAACAAGCAGGGCCGTATCGCGGCGGACAACATCTGCGGCGGGGACAGCCGGTATCAGGGCAGCCAGGGCAGCTCTGTCATAAAGGTTTTCAACCTGACGGCGGCGGCCACCGGCGTCAACGAGACCAACGCCAAAAAGGCCGGTCTGGACGTGGATAAGGTGGTCCTGTCCCCCATGAGCCACGCGGGCTACTACCCCGGCGGCAGGCTGATGACCATGAAGGTGGTCTTTGAACGGGGGACCTGCCGCCTCCTGGGGGCCCAGATCGTGGGCTATGAGGGGGTGGATAAGCGGATCGACGTGCTGGCAACCGCTATCCGTGCCGGGCTGACGGCCATTCAATTGAAAGACCTGGACCTGGCCTACGCGCCGCCCTACTCCTCCGCAAAGGACCCGGTGAATATGGCGGGCTTTATGGTGGAAAATCTGGCCAACGGTGTTGTGAAGCAGTTCCATACGGAGGATGTGAGCGCCCTGCCCCAAGACGGCAGCGTGACGCTGCTGGACGCCCGGACGGCGGAGGAGTACGCCGGAGGACACATTGAGGGCTTCCGGAACATCCCCGTGGATAAGCTGCGGGAGCGGCTGGGGGAGATTGAACCCGGCAAGCCGGTCTATGTGATCTGCCAGAGCGGACTGCGCAGCTACATCGCCTGTCGGATTCTGGCCGGGTATGGCTATGAGGCGTATAACTTTGCTGGAGGCTTCCGCTTCTATGACGCGGTGACCAATGACCGCCGCCTGATCGAACAAGCCACGGCCTGCGGGATGGACCAGTAACAGGCAGAAAAAATCCCTCCTCAAGCTCCAACGGAGCTGAGGAGGGACTTTTTCATGTATCCCGCAAGGCGGTCAGCTTTTTTTCGTCCAGAAGCTCCACCGCGCCCCGGGACAGCTTAACCATGCCTTCACCCTGTAAATAACGGAGCATTCGTGTGACCACCTCCCGGTGGGTCCCCAGGTGGTTGGCGATGGTCTCATGGGTGATGGACAGCCGGTCCGTGCCCTCGATGGCGAATTCCTCCAGGAGGAAAGCGGCCACTCTCTTGTCCATGCTCTTCCACATAATCTGTTCCACCAGCCACATGACCTCGGAAAACCGGGCGGCCATGATCTCGTTGGTGTAGTTCGACAGGGGAGCGGACCGTTCCATAATACTCCGATACGTCTCTGCGGGGATGACCCAGAGGCCAGTGTCCTTCTCCGCCTCAATGGTGATGTCAAACTGTGCGCTCCGCAGCATACAGGAGGCGGAAAACAGACAGATATCCTGGTCAAACAGGCGATAGATTGTGATCTCACGTCCCTCGTCCGAAAGGATATAGGCCCGGAGCTGGCCGGACTTCACCAGCAGCAGCCCAGTGCAGTCCGCATTACCGTTGTGGATCACCGTCCCCTTTTTGATTTCACGGAAAACCAGATTGTCCAGAATGCGGCTCTGCTGGTCCGCTGACAATCTATCCCATATAGGAAAACAGCTTTGGAACTCCATCCAGACCCCCCTTGTTCAGATGCCTACAGCAGGAAAGGGAGGCGGCTGGCGCTGCCTCCCTTTGCGGAATGGTTTATGCCTTCCAAAGACCGTGCAGGTTGCAGTAGGCGTAGACGGCCTCCACCTGGTCCCCCTCGCACAGGGCGAAGCAGACCTCCGGCTTGTCGCCGGGATGGAGCAGCTTGCGCTGGTTTCCCAGCTTGGTCTGTAAGGAGACCCACTCGATATAGTGCTCCGGCAGCATGGGGTGCTCCACAGAGCCGACCCGCACTTTGACCAGATTGCCCTCCACCTGATACACCGGGACGTGCTTCTCCACGGCAGCGTCGGTGGTGCCTGGGACGATCTCGGTCATTTTCTGTCCGCAGCACATCACCGGGACACCTGTGTCTTTCACCATGGCGATGATATTGCCGCAATGCTCACAGATGTAAAATTTTTGTTCCATATTCAGTTCCTCCTGATTCATATTTGGCAGCGGCGCTCATCCGCCGCAGTTGCCTCCGTTGCCGGCACAGCCATGTTTATCCTCGCCGCAATGGCCGAGGCGGCCGTGATGCTCGACTACAAACGCACGCTTCAAAATCCGAGTCCGAAAGCATACTTATACGGGATCAATTATACACCAGTCGTTCCTGGAAAACAATTGGTTTTCCTATTAAACAATGATTTTTCCACGATATAGCCCCCGATATGTTAAAATCCCCTGCAATTCAATCACATCCGGCAGGCTTGGCAAAGGTTGAGTGGAGGACTTCCTTACGAAGTCCTCCACTCGGACAGTCTCTTTCAGCGCTTCATCAATCAGTCCTGCTTCTCCTCGGGCTGGACGGGGGTCTCCTCGGGCGCGGCCTCAATCTCCACGGCCTCGGCCTCCACCTCTACCTCGGGCTCGCCGGGCTGCTTCAGCTCTGCGATACGCTCGTTGTTGGTCTCAATGACCGCCTTGGAGGCGGTAATCTTCTCGCAGGCGGCGGCGAAAGCGCCGTCCGGTGTGGCGCCCTTCTCGGCGTAATAGAGCTTGCCGATCTCAATATAGGCCTTCTTGATGGCGTCCTCCTCGGCCATATTGGCGGTCTTCAGCTTGGCAATCTCGGCCAGCCGCTTGGACTGGGCAACACCTGCCTGGGCCAGATCGGTAGCTCTATCCTTTAAGGTCTCAAAGGTGCTTTTAAAATCCATGGTAGTAACCTCCTTTAAAATACGGTCTCCCGCTTGGTGTCTCTATTCTATCTAATTTTTCCTTCGTGCGCAAGGGGCTTTAAACTTATTTAATGATTTTTTCATCTCTGCTAAATCCCGCCGCAATCCTTTTCCTGAAATTTGCCGCCCGCTGTCCGGCTTCAAAAAGGAAAGGGTCCGAGTAATGGTGAATTACCCGGACCCTTGCTGAGTCATTTTATTTGGGATGCTTTGAAGGGAACGACCGCTTTTACTTAATCATGGAAGCGACCTCGGCTGCGAAGTCGTCCTCCTTCTTCTCAATGCCCTCGCCGGTGGCGAAGCGGGTAAAAGCCTTCACGGTGATGGAACCGCCCAGCTCCTTGGCCACAGCGGCCACATGCTTCTCCACGGAGACCTTGTTCTCCTTGACGAAGGCCTGCTGGAGCAGGCAGTTCTCCTCGTAGTACTTGCCCAGCTTGCCCATGACGATGCCTTCCTTCACCTTGTCGGGCTTGGCGGCCATCTTGGGGTCGTTGGCCATGATGGCCAGCTGAATCTCCTTCTCCTTGTCCAGCACCTCCTGGCTCACGTTGGACTTGTCCAGATAGGTGGGGTTCATGGCGCAGATCTGCATGGCCACGTCCTTGCCCAGCTCCACCACCTTGTCGGCGGCGATGCCCTCCACGGCCAGGTTGACCAGCACGCCCACCTTGCCGTTCATGTGGACATAGGGCACGCTGACGCCGTCGGCGTAGCGAACGAAGCGGCGAATCTGGATGTTCTCGCCGATGGCCAGCACCTTGTCGGCGGTGACATCGGCCACGGTGCGGTCGGTGCCGGGGTACTTGCAGTTCTTCAGTGCCTCCACATCGGCTGGGTCATCGGTGGCCACGACCTGGGCCACGTCCTTGACAAAGCCCTGGAACACGCCGTTCTTGGCCACGAAGTCGGTCTGGGAGTTGACCTCGATGAGGACGCCCACGCCGTTGTCGGCCACCATGGCCATGGACACGCCCTCGGCGGCCACCTTGCCGGCCTTCTTGGTCTGGGCGGCCAGACCCTTCTCACGCAGCCACTCAATGGCCTTGTCGAAGTCGCCGTCGGCCTCCACCAGAGCCTTTTTGCAGTCCATCATGCCCACGCCGGTCATCTCGCGCAGCTTCTGTACGTCTTTTGCAGTAATCGCCATAATTATAATACCTCCAAATCGTTGTTGTAAAAAGACAGCGCCCGCCCGCCTGGGCGGGCGCTGAAAAAAGCTCTCTGATTACTCCGCGGCGGCGGGAGCGGCCTCAGCCTGTTCGGCGGGGGCGGCATCCTGGCCCTGGCGGCCCTCCTGGATGGCGTTGGCCATGACGGAGGAGATCAGCTTGATGGCGCGGATGGCGTCATCGTTGCCGGGGATAACATAGTCAATCTCGTCGGGGTCGCAGTTGGTGTCCACGATGGCCACGATGGGGATGTGGAGCTTGCGGGCCTCGTTGATGGCGTTGCGCTCCTTGCGGGGGTCAACCACAAACAGGGCGCCGGGGAGCTTTTTCATCTCGGTGACGCCGCCCAGATACTTCTCCAGCTTGGCGATCTCGCCCATGTGCTTGATGACTTCCTTCTTAGGCAGCATGTCGAAGGTGCCGTCCTCCTGCATCTTCTTCAGCTGGGCCAGACGGTCCACGCGGCCCCGCATGGTCTTGAAGTTGGTGAGCATGCCGCCCAGCCAGCGGGCGTTCACCCAGTACATGCCCACGCGGCCGGCCTCTTCCTTGATGGCCTCCTGAGCCTGCTTCTTGGTGCCCACGAAGAGAATGGTCTCGCCCTTCTCGCCCAGAGAGCGGACGAAGTTGTAGGCCTCCTCCAGCTTCTTCACGGTTTTCTGCAGGTCGATGATATAGATGCCGTTGCGCTCCGTGTAGATGTAGGTGGCCATTTTGGGGTTCCACCGACGGGTCTGGTGGCCGAAGTGTACGCCGGCCTCCAGCAGCTGCTTCATAGATACGACTGCCATAGTTTTTTCCTCCTGTTTTTCAGTTGTTCTTCTGGGGGCATCATGTCCTCCGCCAACCCGGATTGCTCCGGGCACCGGGCGGATGATCCGCACTCCCACGCATAATGCCTTGGTAGTATACCACAGCTTTTCCCCGGACGCAATAGTTTTTTCCCGATTTCGGGAAGAAAATTCCTTCTCTTTGCATACAATGGTGGGAGAGGGGGCGAACAGGATGGAGGAACGGTTTCCCATGGAGGGAGGCGGGACACTGACCCTGCGTCAGGACGGGGTCCATGTCCACATGGAGGCGGAGCGGCCCTCCGACGGGCGGGGCCTTTATAAGGTGTGGCTCCACGGCGACCAGGGAGGCAAGCTGCTGCTGGGCACGCTGGTCCCGGAGGAAGGGGCTCTGCGGCTTCGCCGGACTTTGTCGGTGGGGACACTGGAGCGCTCGGGCTGCTGGCCCCGATTCCGCGCGGAGGCGCCATTGGCCTTCTCCTTCGGGGAAGCGCCGGGAGGGAAGTGGTACTGCGAGCGGCGCCCGGAGCGCCTGGTATCCGACCCTGAGCTGAAAGCCCAGATGTCCGGGGCCATGCTGTGCCGGAAGGAGGGGGAGGGCTTTGCGCTGTCCGCCCCATTCGCCGCCGACAGGCCGGTGCGCCTGCCCTCCCTGTTCTGCCTGGCCAGGGTGGAGCGCCGGGAGGGCCGGCTGCATATGGTCTGGCATTTCAACGGAAAAGGAGAGCCGGTTCTCCCGCATAAAAAGGAAGATTCAGGACAGACTAACTGCCAGTAACGGGCCCGACCCGCTGTGAAAGGAGGCAGTTTTATGCCCAATCTGACCACCAAGGAGCTGTCCGCCCTGTCCGACCAGCTGGACTTTGAGCGGGTACTCCACTGCAAGTATCTGTCCGCCGTCCAGGAGAGCCAGGATCAGGAGCTGCGCGGCAAGTTCCAGGCCTGCGCCGGCCAGCACCTGAACAACTACAACACTCTGCTGAACTATCTGCACTGAAGGAGGAACCCCCATGAACGATCAGGAGAGACTCACCGATTTTATCTGCAGCGAGAAGAAGATGTCCGCCAACTACGACACCTTTGCCTCTGAGTGCGTCAACACCGCCCTTCGCAACGATTTCCTCAATATCCTCAACCAGAGCCACCAGACCCAGAGCGACCTGTTCCGCATCGCCCAGTCCAAGGGCTGGTATCAGGTGGAGCAGGCCCCCGCCAATAAGGTCAGCCAGGCGTACACCAAGTTCTCCAACCAGAAGCCCACGGCGTCCTGAATATTCCCCTGTACGGATGAAGCTCCCGCCCTTTCGGGCGGGAGCTCTGCGCTTATACCGGACTGCGGTCCCGCAGCCAGCTGGGCATGGGCCGGGCCTTCACGCTGGAGACGATGCCCATGGCGGCGAACAGGGTGATGATGGACGAGCCCCCGTAGCTGATAAAGGGGAGAGTCAGGCCCATGACGGGCAGGATGAACAGGCACATGCCCACGTTGAAGGTGATCTGGGCCAGCAGCATCCCCGCCATGCCCATGCACACATAGGCGTTGAAGGGAGAGCTGGCGTGGCGTCCCACCCATACGCACCGCAGGACAATGCAGGACAGCAGCAGCAGCAGGGCCATGCAGCCCACCAGCCCCAGCTCCTCGCCGCAGACGGCGTAGATGAAGTCGGTGTGCCGGGCGGGGAGGGAGTGGCTGCTGAGGGATTGGGTCTGCAGGCCATTGCAGTAGCCCTGGCCGAACAGCCTGCCCGAACCGATGGCCAGGACGGCCCGGTTCTGCTGCCAGCCGATTCCTCTGGGGTCCAGGCTGTGGTCAAAGATCACCCGGAAGCGCATGATGCGGTAGTCGTTCCACCAGCGGGTCTCGGGCAGGAAGAACAGCCACAGGATGACCGCCGCCAGAACGATTCCGCCCCCCACCAGCAAAAACCAACGCAGCTTCACCCCCGAGGCCCAGGCCATGGAGAGGAAGATCATCATATAGATGACGCACATGCCGAAGTCGCCGCAGATAGCGGCGATGAGGCCCAGCATAAACACGGTGTGCCCGCCGATCTGGAGGATGGAGGGGATGGAACTGATATCCAGCTCCCTGTCCTGTATCTTCACAATCTGGAGGGCCAGCAGCAGGATAAAGGTGACCTTGACGATCTCATTGGGCTGGATGTCCATGGGGAATTTGGGGATGATCCGGGAGATGACCAGCCAGTTCAGGTTGCCGGAGTCGTAGTCCTCCCCCAGGGGGGTGAGGAGGAGCAGCAGGAAGCCCACGTTGAACACCAGCAGCAGCTTCCAGCGCTTCTCCACAAAGAGCTGGAAGTCCACAAAGGTGAGCAGCATATAGGCCACCACCCCCAGCATGATGGCGATGAACTGGACCAGGACAAAGCGCATCCAGCGGGTCTCGCCCAGATACTGGGTGGCGGAAAAAATCAGGACCAGCCCGAATCCGCTGGCGGCCAGACACAGCAGCAGCAGGACCACGTCGCCCTTTTTGAAAAAATCCTTGATTGGGGAGAACAACAGGGACAGGAAGGACATAATTTCGCCGCCTCAAAAAAATTTGACAATATATTTTATCATATTTTGGTGGAAAGGCAAACCCTATCTGTGCTATAATGTTTAAGAACGTGAAAATTTTCTGTGAACGGGGGAGCGGCGTGGAGTTTGTCACCAACAGCGAGCAGGAGACGGAGGAGCTGGGCGCCCGGCTGGCGGAAAGGCTGGAGCCGGGAGCGGTGATCGCCTTTACCGGCGACCTGGGGGCGGGCAAGACCGCCTTTACCCGGGGGCTGGCCCGGGGTCTGGGGATATCGGACCGGGTGACCAGTCCCACCTTTACCATCGTCAACGAATACGAGGGGGGCCGGCTGCCCCTGTTCCATTTCGATATGTACCGCCTGGGCTCCTCCGATGAGCTGTTCGACATCGGCTGGGAGGACTATCTGGCTCGGGGGGGCGTGTGCGCCGTGGAGTGGAGCGAGAACGTGTCCGACGCCCTGGAGGAGGGGAGCGTTTTGGTGGAAATTCGCCGGGGCGCCTGCGACAATCAGCGCGTCATTGCCGTCGAGGGGGTGTCCCTGTGAACATTTTAGCTCTGGAATCCTCGGCCACGGCCTGCTCCGCCGCCCTGTGCCGGGACGGGGCTCTGCTGGCCCAGTCCTTCCAGTGCAGCGGGCTGACCCACAGCCGCACCTTGCTGCCTATGGTGAACGATCTCTTGAAAAACTGCGGCGAAACCCTGGAGGGCGTAGATGTCATCGCCGTGGCCGCCGGGCCCGGCTCCTTTACCGGCCTGCGCATCGGGGCGGCCACAGCCAAGGGGCTGGCCTGGGCGGGGGACAAGCTCTGCGCCCCCTGCTCCACCCTGGAGTCCATGGCCTGGCCCCTGGCCCACCTGGAGGATCAATTGATTGTCTGCGCCATGGACGCCCGGCGCGCTCAGGTGTACAACGCCCTGTTTCTCGCCCGGGGGAACAGACTGGAGCGGCTGTGCCCCGACCGGGCCGTCTCTCTGGCTGAGCTGGGGGAAGAGCTGAAAAAATACCAGAAAATGAAAATTGTCGTTGGCGACGGGGCCATGCTGTGTTATAATACCCTGAGAGAGGAAGTTCCCGGCCTGTCTCTGGCCCCCGTCCACCTGCGGATGCAGAGCGCCTGGGGGGTGGCCCGGGCGGCGGAGGATCTGGCCGCCGCCGGCGGCCTGGTAACCGCGGCCGATCTGGCTCCCGTCTACCACCGCCTGTCTCAGGCGGAGCGGGAGCGGCTGGAACGAGAGCAAAATTTACGATAGAAGGGGAGCAAAAACATGTATAACGAAAAGGTACACATCCTGGACCATCCGCTGCTTCAGCACAAGCTGACCATCCTCCGGGACGAGACCACCGGCGTGAAGGAATTCCGGGAGATCGTCTCCGAGATCGCCGCTCTGGAGTGCTACGAGGCCACCCGGGACCTGCCTCTGGAGGACATCGAGGTCAAGACCCCTATCACCACCGGCACCTTTAAAACCCTGGCGGGCAAGAAGCTGGCCATCGTCCCCATCCTCCGGGCCGGCCTGGGTATGGTGGATGGCATTATCAAGATGATCCCCTCCGCCAAGGTGGGCCATATCGGCCTGTACCGGGACCCGGAGACCCACAAGCCCGTGGAGTACTACTGCAAGATGCCCGCCGATATCGCCGAGCGGGACGTTATTGTCCTGGACCCCATGCTGGCCACCGGCGGCTCCGCCTCCGCCGCCATCACCTTCATCAAGGGCTACGGTTGCAAGCACATCAAGCTGATGAACATTCTGGCCGCCCCCGAGGGCATCGAGTGCATCAACAGGGACCACCCCGACGTGGATATCTACGTGGCGGGCGTGGACGAGAAGCTCAACGAGCACGCCTATATCGTCCCTGGCCTGGGCGACGCCGGCGACCGTATTTTCGGCACCAAGTAAATGGAAAATGCCCCGGCTCCCTTTTTGGGGGCCGGGACGGCTTGACAAATCCATGACTGCATGGTATGCTGTCCCCAACAAACAGATTGGAGGCGGGAAGATGCGCAAGACCACTTGCTGATTCCGTGACAGGAACTGACGCGGGGCTGTGAGAACAGCCCGGTTCTGTCATGGGTCCGCGAGAGGAAAGGCGCAGTCTTCCCCTTTCGGCTCATATGGGCGCGCCGCGCCCTTCTGCCGCCGCGAGAGGAAGGTCCCTCTTGCGGTTTTTTCGCGCCCAGGACAGGAGGGAACGATATGTCGCAGATTACCATACAAGACCTGTATTTCACCTATGACGGGGACCACACCCCCGTCTTTGAGGGGCTGGACCTCCAGCTGGACACCCACTGGAAGCTGGGGCTGGTGGGCCGGAACGGCCGGGGCAAGACCACCCTCCTCCGCCTGCTGGCGGGGGAGCTGGAGGGGAGGGGGACGGTCTCTCTCCGCCAGCCCTGTCTGCGCTGGCCCAAGCCGGCGGCCGACCCGTCCCGGCGGACGCTGGACATCCTGCTGGAGGGAGTGCCGCCGGAGGACGAGTGGAAAATTTACCGGGAGCTGTCCCTGTTGGGACTGTCAGAGGAAATTTTAGACCGTCCCTTTTCCACCCTCAGCGGCGGGGAGCAGACCCGGGCCCTGTTGGCCGCTCTGTTTCTGGACGAGGGGGCCTACCCCATGATCGACGAGCCCACCAACCACCTGGACGGACCGGGCCGGGCGCTGGTGGCCGGCTATCTCAAGAGCCTGGACCGGGGGTTTCTGCTGGTGTCCCACGACCGGGCCTTTCTGGACGGCTGCGTGGACCACATCCTGGCCCTGAACCCCACCGGCCCGGAGCTGGTGCGGGGCACCTTCTCCAGCTGGTTTCGGGACAAGGAGGACCGGGACCGGGGAGAGGCCGCCCGAAACGAAAAGCTGAAGGGAGAGATCAGACGGCTGGAGCAGGCGGCAAAGCGGACCTCCGGCTGGTCGGACAGAGTGGAGCGGAGCAAGTACCACAATGAGAACTCCGGGCTTAAGGTGGATCGGGGCTTCATCGGCCACAAGTCGGCCAAGATGATGCAGCGGGCCAAGAATATCGAGGACCGCCAGCAGCGGGCGATTCGGGAGAAGTCCGCCTTGCTCAAGGACATTGAGCGGGCGGACAGCCTGAAGCTGGCTCCGCTGCTTTACCACAGCGACCGGCTGCTGGAGGGCCGGGAGCTGGCAATTTCCTACCCGGGGATGGACAGAAAGCCGGTGAGCTTTACCCTGAGACAGGGGGAGCGCCTCTGTCTGGACGGGGGCAACGGCTCAGGCAAGACCAGCCTGCTCCGTCTGGTCCTGGGGGAGCAGGCGCCCCACACTGGGACGCTGTTCCGGACTTCGGGGCTGGAGATTTCCTACGTCCCCCAGAGGTCGGACCACCTGCGGGGAAATCCCGTCGCCTGGGCGGAGGGACAAGGCATAGACGTGACCCTGTTCCTTACCATCCTGCGCAAGCTGGACTTCTCCCGCGCCCTCTTTGAGCGGGATATGGGGGAGTACAGCGCGGGACAGCAGAAGAAGGTGCTGTTGGCGGCTAGCCTGTGCCGGAGCGCTCACCTGTATGTGTGGGACGAGCCGCTGAATTATATCGACCTGTTCTCCCGAATGCAGCTGGAGGAGCTGCTGCTCCGGTACCGGCCCACGCTGCTCTTTGTGGAGCACGACCGGGTCTTTCGGGAGAAGATCGCCACCCAGGTAGTGGAGCTGTGAAAAAGCCCGCCGGAATACCCGGCGGGCCTCGCTTATGAAAATACCGCGTGCTGGCGGCGGTAGGAGTCGTTGTCCTTCTGAGCCAGCTCCCGGCTCACCTGGTCCAACTGGCGCTGAATGGCCTCCGCCTGCTCCGGGGCGGCGGAGCGGAGCTGCTGTGTCATCTCCTCCTGCCGCTTGCGCAGACTTTCCAGCTCCCGGTCCACCTTGCCGGTGTCGCAGACGGTGACCTCCGATTGATCCTCCGGCTCGTAGCGGTCAAAGGCCCGCTCCTCGGGGACAATCCGGTCGCCCCCGGAGGGAGTTTCCTCCGCCGGCGAGGCGGCGGGGGCGGACTGGGCCTTTCGGGTCTCCGGAGCCTCATAAATACTGCTGTTTGGAATGGCGGAAATGCTCATAATGACCCCTCCTGTGTCAATTTATGGCACCATTATAGGGCGGCGCCCCGGAGGGGTCAAGGAAAGGAGCATTAAAGTTACATTAAAAGGCGTTCTCCTGCCAGCCCTTGCACACGTCGATCCAGCCCAGGGAGCGGGAGTATTCCGCCAGCTCATCGCAGGTGAGCCGGATGGCGGAGTTGGAGCTGCCGGCGGCGGGAAATACGGTGTCAAACCGCCGGAGGGACACGTCCAGGTAGGTGCGCACCCCCTCCGGGTTGCCGAAGGGGCACACGCCGCCCACGGCGTGGCCGGTCATCTCCTGGGTCTGCTGGGGGGTGAGCATCTTGGCTTTGGTGTGGAACATGGCCTTGTACTTGCTGTTGTCGATTTTGGCATCCCCGGCGGTGACGATGAGCACGCAGCCCTCCTCTACCTGAAAGGACAGGGTCTTGGCGATGCGGGCGGGGATGACCCCCACCGCCTGGGCGGCCAGCTCCACTGTGGCGCTGGAGACGGGGAACTCCAGAATGTCCCCCTCCCGGCCCAGGGGACGGAAGTAGTCCCGGACTTTTTCTATGGACATCCCTCAGCCCTCCCGTTTCCGGGCGGCCTTGGCCAGAAAACGCTCATCGGTGACGATGAACCGCTCGTGGACGCCCTGGCCGATGAGGCCCTTCTCATCGTAGGCGGCCACCTTGAGGACGATGCGCTTGCCGTCCGCCTGGGTAATCTCGCTCTCCGCCCAGACCTTCATACCCAGGGGGGTGGCGCTGTCGTGGGAGACCTCCAGCCTGGTGCCCACAGTGCTCTGGCCCTCCTCCAGATGGGGGGCGATGGACTTCCAGGAGGCCTCCTCCATCAGGGCGCACATGAAGGGGGTGCCGAACACGGGCAAGGCCCCGGAACAGGCCGACTGAGCGGTATTGCTGTCGTTGACAACAGCCTCCGCCCGGCCCTTTAATCCTACAGTGACAGACATTGTACTCCTCCTTATCTTTGGTTGCATGATTATACCACAGAGGAGCGGAAAAATCTACATTTCGCTGCGGATATCCGCCATAGCGTTGAGCACCACCCAGTTCTGAGGGAAGGGACGGTCCAGATTCCAGTAGCCCACGCCGTAGAGGCTGTAGTCAAAAGCCAGGTTCAGCTTGGCCTTGATGGACCGGGCATCCTCGAACCAGACCTCGTGCTCCGTGCCCCGGCCGTCCACATAGCGGAACCAGGGGGACTGCGCCTGTTCGTCGTAGCGGATGGCGGCGTGCCGGTTCCAGGCCAGCCGGACGGCCTCCACATTGCTCAGCGACTTGGCCCGGCTGCCTGAACGATAGGGCAGGGTCCAGTCGTAGCCGTAGTTGGGGATGCCCAGATAGAGCTGACTGGGGCGGAACTCGGTGAGGGCGTACTCCACCACCTGCCGCACCTGGGGCAGAGGGGACACCGCCATAGGCGGACTGGCCTGATTGCCCCACTCATAGGTCATCAGCAGAGCGAAGTCCACCGATTGGGCAATAAGGCGGTAGTCGATGCCCTCGTACAGCCGCCCCAGCTGGCCGGCCGAGGTCTTGGGGGCCAGGGCGGCGATAAGGGGCAGACCACGGGGGACAAGCCCCTGGCGCAGCCGGGCCAGAAAGGCGGCATAGCGCTGGGCGTCTTCAGCCCGGACGTACTCAAAGTCTACATCCACCCCCTGGTATCCCTTTCGGTCCACCGTGCGCAGAATACTTTCAATCAGCTCCCGCTGGTCCTCCTCGTCCTCCAGCAGCTCGTGGGCCAGCTCAGAAGAAAAGCGTTCGTTCTCGTCCAGATTGGACAGGTGGAAGATGGGGGCCACCCGGCTCTGGAGGGCGGCGCTGACCAGGGCCTCGTCCCGGAGGGGGATCAGCTCTCCCTCGTCGAAGCGGTAGGTGAAGGGGGTAAGCTGGGACAGGTAGGGCAGAGTGGCCCGAAGCAGGTCCCGGCCAATGGACGGGTAGGCGTAGGCGTTTGCCGTAAGGCTGCCCCTGGGCTTGGAGGCGAATTTGACTACAATGGTCTGTCCAGGGTAGATCAGGTCCCGGCCCTGGAGGGCGGGGTTGTTGCGCAGAAGCTGGGCAGCGGTGGTGTTGTGCATCTGGGCGATGGAGTACAGCGAATCCCCCGCCCGGACGGTGTGGGTCAGCTCGGGGTACTGGACCACGATGGTCTGGCCCACCACCAGCTGGGAGGGGTTTTCCAACTGGTTGTCCTGGAGCAGCCGCTCCATGGGGACGCCGTACTGCTGGGCCAGCCGGTACATGGTGTCGCCAGGCTGAACGACATGGATGTCCATAGAATTGCCTCCTTTTACACCACCGTCACGAACCGGCTGCTGGCGTAGCCGATGGCGCCGTTGTAGTTGACCAAATGCCAGCCGTTGGCGGTGTTGATAATCGTGAGGGGAGCGCCGTCGGGGGCCTGGGCGACGACGGGGGCGGAGGTGTCGGGCCGGGCCCGGATGTTAAGATTGCCCCACTCCACGTCCACTATCCCTGGGCGGCGGTGTTCTGTCTCAAAGAAGGGGATGCCGAAGTATTCGGTCAGGGCCAGCACGATCACCCGGGCGGCGGCGTCCAGATTGGCCTTGATCCAGTTGGCGTCCTCCACGTTGTCGTGGAAGGCCAGCTCAATGAGGACGGCGGGAGCCCGCACCCGGGCCACCTCCCCCAGAGTGGTGGTGGCCTCGGTGCGCACCTTGTTGGGGTCGGGGTAGATGGTTTTCAGCCCGTCAGCGATGAGCTCCGCCGCCCGCTTGCCGTCTGCGCTGCCGGGGTAGTAAAAGACGATGGACCCCCGGGCCTTCCCCGCCTGGTCTCCGGCGGCGGCGTTGGAGTGGAGGGCCAGATGGAAGTCGTAGTTCCCCGCGTTGGAGGCGGCGATGGAGGAGGCGGCGGTCATATCCGGGGTATTCCGGCTGTACCGGATGCCGGAAGCGTCCAGATAAGGGACCATCTTGTCTGCCAGGAGATTCATCCAGTATTCTTCCGTTCCTCCGTTGACGTATGGGTTCCAGTCCTGTGTGGATGGGGACAAATATATAATGGGCATAGCAATGCACCTCCCAAAATTTACCCATCCTATGAAATTTTTTTGGAAAGTGTGAAACCTCTTCCCATTGTCCGCGTCTATATTGTCAGAAGCAAAAAAAGAAAGGGAGGATTTTTATGAAAGGAAAGCTCTTTGCGATCACCATGGCGGCGGTACTGCTGCTGGCCGGGTGCGGAGGAGGGACCGCCGGCGGGGCGGCGGCCGATATGCCCGCCTCCGGCGCCCCCCAGAGCACAGCCGGGGGCACGGAGAACGGCTACTGGGACATGGGTACGGGCGGCGGGGAAAGCTATTACCCCGAAGAGCCTGGCGCCCCCATGGAATCGGACAACCAGGGCGGCTCCATCTATCAGAATCCAAGGGCCAAGCTCATCCGCCGGGCGGAGCTGTCCATTCAGACGGAGCAGTTTGACGAGAGCGCGGAGGCCCTTAAGAAGCTGACGGCCGACTGCGGCGGCTACTTTGAAAACGCCAATCTGTACGGCGGGAGCCGGCGGGACGTTAACGCCAGCCGCCGGGGGGAATACACCGTCCGGGTGCCGGCGGAGAAGTACGACTTATTTTTGTCGGGTGCCGGGGAGCTGGGCTATGTGACCAATAAGAATGAGAGCAGCGAGGACATCGGGGAGCGGTACTACGACACCGAGGCCCGGCTCAAGACCCAGCGCACCAAGCAGGAGCGGCTGCTGGCTCTGCTGGAGAAGGCAGAGACCATGGAGGACATCATCGCCCTGGAGAGCGCCCTGAGCGACGTGGAGTATCAGATTGAGCAGTACTCCTCCGAGCTCAACCGCTATGACGCCCTGGTGGGCTTCGCTACTTTCAATGTCTATCTCAGCGAGGTGGGCCAGGTCACCCAGGAGGTGGGAGAGACCGCCTCCCTGGGCCAGCGGATGGCCGCAGGCTTCCAGTCCAGCCTCCGGGGGCTGAACCAGGGCTTCCAGAATTTCCTGATCTGGATGTCCTACAACCTGTTCCTGGTGGTGATTCTGACCGCTGTGGCCGTTGTGGCCGTAATCATTGGAAAGCGGGAGCTGAAAAAGCTGCGGAAGCATAACGGACCTGACAGCAAGGCAGAATGACGGACCGGGGGCGGCCAGGCTGCGCCCAGTTTCTCCGGGACGCGGTGCTCTGTTGGGCAAAATAGCAGATAAACGTCCTTCCAGCAAAGCCCAATATCACTGAGTTCAACCCAGCCCTCGCAAAACAGGGTTCCCTTCCCGATTTTGTATTTGGGAAGGGGCGCCCTGTTTTTGCCTGATCGAGATTTAAATTGAATTTTTTAAAAACCATTGACAGCACGGCAAAAATGTGGTAATATCCATTAGCTGATGTGAGAGAGAGCACCATGCGGGTGTAGTTCAATGGTAGAATCCCAGCCTTCCAAGCTGGTCGCGTGGGTTCGATTCCCATCACCCGCTCCACGTCGCCACAAGCTCCATATCCCTCGCTTCCGGCCAAGGCCGAAAGCTCGCTCATTCCGCAGCGGCTCCTTTCCAAATCGGACCCGTTGCCCTGGGCTCCGATTTGGATGGGGACGAAAGATGCGCCTGTAGCTCAGGTGGATAGAGCAACTGCCTTCTAAGCAGTGGGCCGGGGGTTCGAGTCCCTCCAGGCGTGCCAGCCTGCTCCGGGCGCGGCCAGATCATCAGCAAATATGGTGGGTATAGCTCAGTTGGTTAGAGCACCGGATTGTGGTTCCGGGTGTCGAGGGTTCGAGTCCCTTTACCCACCCCACTTTAGAGGCGGCAGGGCCGGAGCTTCTGCTCCGGCCCCCTCCTTTCTTCACAGATAGGGGTGTAGCCAAGCGGTAAGGCAAGGGACTTTGACTCCCTCATTCGCTGGTTCGAGTCCAGCCATCCCTGCCAGGCCGCCTGCGGCGGCCACCTCTAAAATTAACGCGGCCTGTTAGCTCAGCCGGTACACCCGCCCGCAGGCGGGCGTTTCGAGCCGCAACCGCCGCAAAGCGGCGGCCCTTGGCGGCGAGATGAGCAACTGCCCGGCGTTAGCCGGAAACAAGGTCCATGCTTTATTGTTTAAAATATATAAATGACCCGTTAGCTCAGCCGGTAGAGCAACTGCCTTTTAAGCCGTGGGTCCGGGGTTCGAATCCCCGACGGGTCACCAAAACGCGCAGATACAAACACGCTTTGTCGTGAGAAACGTATTTGCGGCTGAAGAAAAAATAGAGTCAAGGTCATACTGCCTTGGCTCTATTTTTTTGCTGGACAGTTTTCACTTTTGACCGGAGTAAGGCAACCACTGAATCAACCGGAGGCCTTGCATATCTGCACTAAATTCCGTGTGATCCGCCCGGTAAGGCCCCAGATGGCCCTCCCTTGCCAGGGGTAGACGGGGACGTTCTCACTCCCGTGCTGCCACCGATAGTCCTTGGGAATACCGATCAGCTCATAGGGAAAGTTTTCCGCCGGGGTGGGGATCAGCTCATACTCATACACAACAGGCTCTGTCTCCAGCAGGTGGGCCAGGGGGACAAAAAAGACCTCCTCCACCTCCGCCGGATTGGGGACCATCCGCTCCAAGGCGGCGCTGTCCACTACCCCCAGAACGGGCCACATGATGAAATTGGCCCGGTGGGCGATGAAGTCCAGCCGGCCCAGCAGCTTGACACAGCGGCCGGGGATGGCCAGCTCCTCCCAGGTCTCCCGGAGGGCGCACTCCTCCGGGGTCTCGCCCCCCTCCATCCGCCCTCCGGGAAAGCACACCTCCCCTGGCTGGCGGCGGAGCGTGGACGCCCGGACCTCATAGAGCAGGCACAGCTCCCCCTCCCGTTCCACCAGGGGCACCAGCACCGCATAGGCCCGCTTGGCGTCCATCAAGCCGGGGATGCGGGTATGGAGGGTGCGTTTCAAGGCGGTAAGGTCGATTTCCATTACATCTTCTCCGGGGCGGCGACCCCCAGCAGGTTCAATCCGTTGGCCAGAACGGCCCGGGCGGCGTCGGCCAGCTTGAGCCGGGCGGCCTGGAGACAGGGGTCGTCCACCATGCAGCGGCAGGCGTTGTAGAAGCGGTGGAAGTCGCCGGCCAGAGCGGTGAGATAGCGGTTGATCCGGCTGGGGTCGTAGTCCCGGGCGGCCAGATGGAGCTCCTCGGGGTACTGGGCCAGGGATTTTATCAGGGCCAGCTCCTCGGGCTGGGTGAGGACGCCGGCGTCCACCTTGTCCGCAAGGCACACCGCCGCGCCGCTCTCCGCCATGCGGGCCAGGAGGGAGCAGATGCGGGCGTGGGCGTACTGGACGTAGTACACCGGGTTCTCACTGTCCTGGCGGACGGCCAGGTCCAGATCGAAGTCCAGAGGGCTGGAGGAGGCCCGGTTGTTGAAATAGTACCGGGCGGCGTCCACGCTGATCTCGTCCAGCAGGTCGTGGAGGGCGATGGCCTTGCCCGTCCGCTTGGACATGCGCACCGGCTTGCCGTCCTGGAGCAGGTTGACCAGCTGCATCAGCACAATCACCAGGCGGTGGGAGCCGTCCAGCCCCAGACCGTCCAGGGCGGCCTGGAGGCGGGCCACATGGCCGTGGTGGTCGGCCCCCCAGATGTTGACGACCTTGTCAAAGCCCCGAACCTCAAACTTGTTCCGGTGGTAGGCGATGTCGGCGGCAAAGTAGGTGTAGAAGCCGTTGGCACGGCGGAGCACATCGTCCTTCAGATCCAGCTTGTCCGCCTGCTCCTGACTTTTGCCCTCGGCCATGTATTTCTTTTTCAGAAGCTCGGTGGTGTTCAGCCACAGGGCCCCGTCCTTCTCATAGGTCCAGCCCTTCTCGGCGAGCAAGGCCACCGTATCGGCCACAAAGCCGCTTTCGTGGAGGGAGGACTCCAGAAACCACTGGTCGTAGACGATGCCGTACTTTTTCAGATCGGCCTCCATCTTGGGAATGTTGACGCTCAGGCCGTATTCCGCCATCCGCGCCAGCCGCTCCTCCTCGGGCAGGTCCCTCCAGGACTCCCCGTGGGCATCGTAGATGGCCCCGGCCAGCTCCTTGATATCCTCGCCGTGGTAGCCCTCCTCGGGGAAGGAAAAGTTGTCCTCCCCCAGGATGCGCTGCATGTACCTGGCGTTGATGGATACGGCAAATTTGTTGATCTGGTTGCCCGCGTCGTTGACGTAGAACTCCTTCCATACGTCCCAGCCGTCCCGAGCCAGCACGTTGGCCAGGGTGTCCCCCAGCACGCCGCCCCGGGCGTTGCCCATGTGCATGGGGCCGGTGGGGTTGGCGGAGACGAACTCCACCATCACCTTTTTTCCCGCGCCCCCGGCGCCGGAGCCGTAACCGGCCCCCTGGGTCTCGATAGCGGACAGCACGTCCCGATACCACTTGGGGCCCAGGGTGAAGTTGAGGAAGCCGGGGCCTGCAATCTCTACCTTACCGAAGTAGCTGCCCTCCAGCTCCAGATGGTCCACAATGGCCTGGGCGATGGCCCGGGGGGCCATGTGGAGGGCCTTGGCCCCTGCCATGGCGAAGGAAGAGGCGTAGTCCCCGTGGGCGGTGTCCTTGGGAATCTCGATGGTGGCCCTCACCTCAGCCCCGGCGGGCAGCGCGCCCGCGGCGGCGGCCCGCTCGTAGGCCGTCTGGGTCAGGGCGGCTACCTGGTCCTTGGCGGACTGGATCATGTTTGTCATTTAAATCACCTTTTCTCTATTGCTTCAAGCTCCCCAGACCGCCCTCCGTCTCCTTCACGTTGATATGGAAAACGCTGCGGCCGGCCAGGGCATGGTCCACCTCAATGGAGTAGTCCACCTCAATGTCGCCCCCCTGATCGTTGAGCTCAGCCAGCAGATGCCGGGTATGCACGCCGATGGCCATGGCGCCATAGGGTGTATTGTACATGGACAGATGCCGGCGTCCCTCCTGGAACACCATCTGAGAGTTGAACTCCCCCACCCGCAGGAGGGTAACCTGCTCCCCGTCCACCTGGATGGTGGTCAGGGTGCCCCCCAGGCCGGTGAGCTCGCTCTCCTGATAGGACAGCGTATAGCTCTCTCCCTCCCGGGCCAGACGGCCGGCGGTGACCAGCTCCACCACGTCCGGGAACGTATCCTCATATTTCTGCATCCCCTTGATGGAGATGACCACTTCCTTGTCCATTGAGGGACCTCCAATCGCTGTGATCGTTTTGCTCCGGTGGACCTTTTGATCCGTCAGTCTGAGGTATTATACACAGTTTGGAGGCGGCTGTAAAGTGTCTCTTTTATTGTATGTCATTTTCTCTGAAAAAACAAGGCATTTTGCCGTGTTTCTCCATTTGACAAATTTCATTTGAGCGCTATAATATCTTTTGACAGCGTACTCTCGTCCATGACTGATCGCCCGGAGAGGAGGACTTGCCTTGAATCTGGAATTGAACAAAAAACAGTTCCGCCGTCTGCTGGACCTGGTGTACATCGGAAACTGGATATTAAACTCCACCCGGGGGGACGACCGCTTCGCCGACTACGATCAGGTAGAGAGCCTGCTCTTTGCCCGGGCCGCCCTGGAGGGTATGCCCCAGCTTGCCGAGCTGTACCAGGGGGAAATCGTCCCATCCCGGGCCTTTGTGGAGGGGGGCATCCACGAGGCCATCGTGGAATATGAGAACAACGTGTTTTTCGACATCCTGGCCGAGGATCTGGCCCGCCGGGACATGGACGACGCCCCCATCGACGAACACAACTACGCTGAGCTCACCAGCCGCATCGACGCCTACATCGCGGAGTTTGAGGAACACGGAACAGACAACATACTGGTTGATATTGAGAACTAAAGCAGACCCCCGGCGCGTGAGCGCCGGGGGTCTTTGTGTTACAGCCTTTCCTGACTGGCCTCCCAGTCGAAAAGCGGCGGGCAAGCGCCTGCCGCCTGCCGCTTAATCCTCGGAAACAACAACGCCTTTCTCTGTGCTGTAGACGGAGCTGCTGACACATGTGCCGGTCACAACCTCCGCGTAGGGGGCCTCCTCACCGCGAAGACTGTCGGGATCATAGGCGAAGAACTGTCCGTCTATGTCGCCCTGGTTCTCACTGCTGCCGGTTACGCTGCCAAACTCCTCGTAGGTGCCGTCCTCCTTGACGACGCCAATCGCCGCCTCAATCGTCCACTTGTCAATGCTGCCGTCCACCGTCACAGTGACCTTGGTGTCCTCGCTAAAATCCTCAAAGACATAGTGCCGGTCCCGGACCAGGGCATCGGTGATATCCGCGGCGTCCTCTCCGTTGAGGGTAAGGATAGCCCTACCGTCACGATTTTCCAGCTTTGCATTCGGAACAGACAGCATAGAAAATGTTTCACCGTCCTCGGTGGTCACATCGGAGCGGTAGCGGTCCACTCGAACGATGGAGCCCAGGTTGACCACAAACGCGTGGAACTCCTCCGGGTTGGCGGCGGCTACGCTGACTACCATCATGGCCACGGCGGCGGCGGCAATCAGGGCTGTGCGCAAGGGACGGATACGCTTCTTGTTGGTTTTCTCAGTCATAGCGATGATCTCCTCAATTTTATCCTCGGGGGCTCTCAGCTCCCGGCACGCTTCACGGTACAATTTCGGGTCGAACATAGACAGATTCCTCCTTTTCCTCGGTAAGCTCCTTCCGCAGCCGTTCCCTTGCCCGGAGCAGCCAGGTCTGGACGGTGGATACATTGGCTCTCATGGCGGCGGCGGTCTCGGCCACCGACAGCCCCTCGTAGTAGTAGAGGTAGACCGCCAAGCGATATTTGGGCTCCAGGGCCATCACCGCCTCCAGCGCCTCGGCCTTTTCCCGGTCCTCCGGGGCGGCGGTCTCCCGCCACTCCTCCAGGGGGCCAGAGGTCCGCCGCCAGAACGACCGCATGACCTTGCGGCTCTCGTTCACCGCCACCCGCAGCAGCCAGTGCTTCATGTGCTCCTCGCTCTCAAAGTCTTTTTTGCACTCGTACAGCCGCAGAAGCACCGTCTGCATCACATCCTCGGCGTCCTGGGGATGGCCCAAAGCGTGGCAGGCCACCCGGTAGACGGTATCTCCGTATTCCCGGGCCGCTCGGGCAAACGCCTCGTCGGTCATGGCCGCTCACCTCCTTGGAAATCTGTTCTTGAAAGGCCTTTCACTATGTAATATCCATGAGCACAGGAAAAAATCTCAGAGGATAGAAAAAATATTATGGAAAAGGCCCGCCGCGTCTGCGGCGGGCCTTTATTTATGACAGCAATATCCGGTCGTTGTCCAGGTCCTCGCCCACCCGGGCCTTGAACTTCTCCAGCAGGTCGTTGACGGTCATGCTCTTCCGCTCCTCTCCCTGAACATCCAGCACAATCCGCCCGCTGTCCATCATCAGGGTGCGGCTGCCCAGCTCCAGGGCCTGGTGCATGTTGTGGGTGACCATCATGGTGGTGATCTTGTGTCTGGACACCACCTCCCGGGTGATTTTCAGCACCTTTTCCGCCGTGCCCGGGTCCAGGGCGGCGGTGTGCTCGTCCAGCAGGAGAATTTTCGGCGGCACCATGGTGGACATGAGCAGGGTCAGCGCCTGACGCTGCCCGCCGGACAGCAGGCCCACCGGCTGCTTCATCCGGTCCTCCAGTCCCATATCCAGCTTGGCCAGCTGTTCCCGGAAGAAGGTCCGGTCGGCTTTTCCGGTGCGGCTGAAATAGGCATGCTGGTGCTTGGCGGTACGCAGATAGGCCAGAGCCAGGTTTTCCTCAATGGTCATGTGGGGGGCGGTGCCCTTCATGGGGTCCTGGAACAGCCGTCCCAGCTCCCGGCTGCGCTTGTGCTCCGGCTTGAAGGTGATGTCCTCCCCGTCCAGCACGATGGAGCCCCGGTCGGGGAAGAACACCCCGGCGATGGCGTGGAACAGGGTGGACTTACCCGCCCCGTTGGAGCCCACCACCGTGACGAAGTCCCCGGGGGCCAGGTGGAGCGTTACCCCGTCCAGCGCCTTCTTCTCGTTGACGGTGCCGGGGTTAAAGGTCTTTGCGATGTCGTTCAGCTTCAGCATCGGGCACCCTCCTTTCGACGGGCCAGCTTCTGCCGCTGGAGGGCGATAAGCCTCCGGCCCTGGGGCATGGCGATGGCCACGGCCACGATGAGGGCGGACACCAGCTTGAAGCACTCGGTGGGCACGTTGGCCGCCAGTGCCACGGCGATGATGATGCGGTAGATGCAGGAGCCCGCAATCACCCCCACGATGCGCACGCCGATGGAGAACCGGCCGAACAGGGTCTCGCCGATAATCAGGGAGGCCAGAGCCACCGTCACCATGCCGGTGCCCAGGTTGATATCGCAGCTCTTATTCACCAGCCCGGTGAGACAGCCGGCCAGCCCGGTAAGGGAATTGGCCGCGCACAGGCCCACTGTGATGGTGAAGGCGGGGTTGATGGAGGAGGCCCGGACCATGTCGGCGTTGTCCCCGGTGGCTCGAATGGACAGGCCCAGCCGGGTGCGGAAAAACAGGGCCGTCAGCACGGCGATCGCCGCCAGGATGACGGACAGCACAATCAAGGTGCTCCAGTCGGTCCAGAGCTTGCTGGCGCTCAGCCCCTTTGCCAGGGACAGGAGGGTATCCGCCCCGAAGATGGACAGGTTGGACGACCAGCCCATCACCGCCAGGTTGACGGTGTACAGCCCCGTGTTGACGATGATACCGGCCAGAATGCTCTCCACTCCCAGCTTGGTCTGGAGGAAGGCGGTCACAAAGCCGGACAGCATTCCCGCCAGCATGGCGGCGGGGAGGGCCAGAAAGGGGTGGCCTGCCAGGGTGACGGTGGCCCCCACGGCGAAGCCCAGGGTGTAACAGCCGTCGGTGGAAAGGTCGGCGATGTTCAGGATGGAGAAGCTGATGAACAGGGCCAGGGCCACCAGGGAGTAAATGGCTCCCATCTCCAGAGCGGTCCGCAGGGTCACAACAGATAACAGCATGTGATATCACTCCTAGTTTATACAGGGGACGCCGCTTTCGCGGCGTTCTAACCGGATCAGAAATCCTGCTGGGTGGTGGTCTCGATCACCTGGATGCCCAGGGCAGAGAAGGCGGACTTGATCTGATCCAGGTCCATGCCGATGGCGGTACAGGTCTCGGTGTTGATGGTGGCGGTCTCGCCGGTCATGATCCGCACGGGGGTGGAGGCGGGGTCGGCGCCGTTCACCAGCAGATCGGCCACCATCTGTGCGGTCTCCTGGCCCAGCTGGACGTAGTCCACGCCGTAGCCGCAGAAGGCGCCGTTGAGGGCGAAGGAGTCGGCGCCGCCGTAGTGGGGGATATTGGCGTCCTGGAGCTTCTCAAAGATGGCCAGCTCGGCGCTCATAACGGTGTTGTCGGTGGGGGTGAAGATGGCGTCCACCTTGGCGGCGGACAGGGCGTCCACGGCGGAGGTGATCTCGTTGGTGTTGGTGCCCGTCTTTTCCTCAAAGGCGATGCCCTTGGAGGTCAGATACTCCTTGGCCTCCTGGATGGGCTTGGTGGAGGAGCTCTCCGACTTGGAGTACAGCAGGCCCACCTTCTGCAGGCCGGGGTTGGCGGCGATCATCAGGTCGATGACCATCTTGGTATTCAGGGCATCGCTGGTACCGGTGACCTTGCCGCCGGGGGCGTCCATGTCGGCCACGATGCCGTCGGTGATGGGGTCGGAGACGGCGGAAAAGACGATGGGGATGCCGGCGTCCTCGGTGGTGGCCATGGTGGTCTGGACGGCGGGGGTGGCGATGGGGACGATCACGTCCACCTTGTCAGAGATCATCTGGGCGGCGATGGCCTGGAGGGTGGAGCCGTCCCCCTGTCCGCAGGCGGTGTAGCCGGCGTAGTCGAAGGTGACGCCCAGCTCTGCGCCCAGCTTATCCAGCTCAGCCTGGAGGCTGTCCTCGATCTGGTTCAGAGAGGCGTGATCCATGAACTTGATGATGCCCACCTTGTAGATAGTCCCGGAGGTGGGCTGCTGGGCGCTGGAGCCGCTGCCCTGGGGCTGAGAGGCGGAGCCTCCGGAGGCCAGGGGGTTGTTCCCACCGCCGCAAGCGGCCAGAGAGAGAGTCATGGCCAGAGACAAGGCCAGGGTCATCAGCTTCTTCATAGTATTGGTCTTTTTCATGTTGGGTTCCTCCAAATTTTAGATTTAGGCGGCAGATGTGGGGCCTTGCCGTTGGCCCGGGTTTGTTGGAGCAGTCAGCCGAGACTGTTTTTTATTTGAAGCAATAAAAAAACAGCCCCTCATCCCACATGGGACAAGAGCTGCACTCCTGCGATACCACCCAAATTGACGTCTTGGAAAACGTCCGCTCGCTTCACGCGCCATCACGCGTGCCCGATGGATAACGGGTGGGTCCCCGTCGGCATCTACTTGGTTTCCCGTTCAAGCCGCCCTCGAAAGTCCATTCGCCCGACCGCGCCCCGCCTTGATCCCACCACCCAAGGCTCTCTTGAGGTTTGCTCTGCCGGCTACTATTCTTTCTCACAGGTTTGACTGCTGTTCAGTTGTTGTGGCTATTATAGCGGCTCCTCCCCCGGTTGTCAACCCCCAAATTTTTAATTCGCTAAAGAAAATTTTGGGGCACACCGCAATGTGCCCCACCGGCTCGTTCGCTGTTACAGTGCGGAATATCCGTATTTATCCACCACTGCGTCCAGTTCCTGGCGCTCCCGGCACAGGGGACACTCCTCCGGCAGATAACTGGCGTAGCCGGGCAGATCGTTGGTGTCGAAGAGAGAGGTGATGGGGATGCCGTCGATCTCCTTCTGGTGGCTGTAGACGGCGGCGATGCCTACCACGCTGCCCTTGTAGTACTCGACGCACTCGATGCCCTTGCGCACCGTGCCGCCGGTGGTGACGGAGGCCAGCAGCAGCAGGATATTTTTCCCCTCCAGCATGGGCCGGGCGTTGTCCCGGAAAATCAGCTTGCCATTAGTGCCCAGGTGCTCCCGGAGGACGTAAATCTCCCGGCCAGCGTTGATGGAGCGAAAGCCGCCCTGAGTCAGCCTCTGGGCCAGGCAGGTTCCGATCACGCGGGTGCCGTCCATGCAGAGGATGGTGTCCACCATCATCTGCTGGGTCAGGCGCTGGGCCAGCTGCTGGGCCACCGCATCGGCGTCCCGGATGCAGGACTGCTGGCGGGTCACGTCCACAAAGTAATTGGTATGGCTGTTCCGGGTGGCAAAGTGGCCCTTGGCCACGTTCAGCGACACATCGCCTACGCAAACGGGTATCTTATAAAATTTGGGCTCCATCGCTATTCCTCCTTTTCCTTCTTACATGGGTCATCTACTTCTTTTTAAATATACCATATTTTCCCCGTTCTGTCCAGCTAATTTTGTAAAAAATCACAAAACCGTCCCACAAAATAACCCAGATACGCCAAGCGCACCTGGGTTATTGCATTTCCTTCAGCTCAGCGCCCCGGCGCTGGCCTTCAAGTAGGACAGATAAAATACCAGCGCGGCAATGGATACGACCATATTGACAATCGCCAATATGAAGGCCAGCGGCAGCAGCACAAAAGCCAGTACCGCAGTAGCCACGCTGACGACAACGGAAATCAGCTCCCACTTCCAGGCCCGGTCGCCCATGGACTCCTCCGTCAGATACCCCCGGATGCGCAGGAAATTGTTGGTCCCCCGGATCACAAAGTAGATCTGAATCAGGCTGCAAATCGACTGGGCCAGGTCCATCATGCTCCCGAATACGCTCTCATTATTAGACAGCAGGCCAAATATGATCCCAAGGATACAAGCCACCAGGGCGTTCATGTAGTCCCCGTGCTCATTGCGCAGCTTTGCCAGCCCCACCAGGCAGATGACGCCCCCAACAAGAATAGCAATCCCTGTCATGAGCACCAGGAAGGGCACCAGCAGAGCAAGCAGCGTACACAGCGAGGCGGCTATGGCAATGATATTGCCCACATACATCAGGTTCAGACCTTCACTGATCCTTCTTGTGTCTCCCATACTATCTCCTCCTTGATTTTAAAAAAGGACGGGCCGGAGCCCGCCCTTTTACAAGGCGAAAATTACTCGTTGATGCCGATGACCACGCCGGAACCGACGGTGCGGCCGCCCTCACGGATGGCGAAACGCAGGCCGTTCTCAATGGCGATGGGGGTAATCAGCTCCACGTCCATGTCCACGTTGTCGCCGGGCATGCACATCTCAGTGCCCTCGGGCAGAGTGATGATGCCGGTCACGTCGGTGGTACGGAAGTAGAACTGGGGCCGGTAGTTGTTGAAGAAGGGGGTGTGACGGCCGCCCTCGTCCTTGGACAGGACGTAAACCTGACCCTTGAACTTGGTGTGGGGATGAATGGAGCCGGGCTTGCACAGCACCTGGCCGCGCTCAATGTCGGTCTTGGCGATACCGCGCAGCAGGCAGCCGGCGTTATCACCGGCCTCGATGAAGTCCAGGGTCTTGCGGAACATCTCCATGGAGGTGACGACGGTGCTCTTCTTCTCGTCGGTCAGGCCCACGATATCGACGGTCTCGCCGGCCTTCAGCTGGCCGCGCTCCACACGGCCGGTGGCCACGGTGCCGCGGCCGGAGATGGTGAACACGTCCTCGACGGGCATCAGGAAGGGCAGAGAGTCGTCGCGGGGAGGATTGGGGATATAGGCGTCAACGGCGTCCATCAGCTCCTTGATGCAGGCGAAGTCGGCATCGTTCACATCGCCGGACTCGCAGGTCAGGGCGTTCAGGGCGGAGCCCTTGATGATGGGGATGTCGTCGCCGGGGAACTCATAGAAGGACAGGATCTCGCGGACCTCCATCTCCACCAGCTCCAGCAGGTCGGGGTCATCCATCTGGTCGCACTTGTTCAGGAACACCACGATGGCGGGCACGCCCACCTGACGGGCCAGCAGGATGTGCTCCTTGGTCTGAGCCATAACGCCGTCGGTGGCGGAGATGACCAGAATAGCGCCGTCCATCTGAGCAGCGCCGGTGATCATGTTCTTGATATAGTCGGCGTGGCCCGGGCAGTCAACGTGGGCATAGTGCCGGGCGTCGGTCTCATACTCCACGTGGGCGGTGTTGATGGTGATGCCGCGCTCGCGCTCCTCGGGAGCCTTGTCGATGCTGGAGTAGTCCTCATACTGGGCCTGACCCTTCAGAGCCAGATACTTGGTGATGGCGGCGGTCAGGGTGGTCTTGCCGTGGTCGACGTGACCGATGGTGCCGATGTTTACATGGGGCTTGGTACGCTCGAATTTTGCCTTAGCCATTGGATTTTTCCTCCTTATAATTCAGGTATGCTTTTGGATTGATCGGGCTGTGGACGTATTGTGGATATTCTATCCTATTTTGTCCGCAATTGCAACCCTAAATTTTCCCGTATGCCCGCCCCCGCAAGGGACGAAAATACGAAAGCCGGGATCGGAAATCAGTCCTGATTGCGGCCGCGCTCGGTCACAATCTTCTCGGCGATGTTCTTGGGAATCTGCACGTAGCTGTGGGGCTCCATGCTATACTGGCCGCGGCCCTGGGTGGAGGACCGAAGGTCGGTGGCGTAACCGAACATGTTGGCCAGAGGCACCAGGCTGTCCACCTGAGTTGCGCCGGTGCGGTTCTCCTGACCCTGGATCTGTCCGCGGCGGCTGTTCAGGTCGCCGATGACATTGCCCAGGTAGTCGTCGGGCACGATGACGCTCACCTTCATGATAGGCTCCAGCAGCACGGGGCCGGCCTTGCGGCAGGCCTCCTTGAAGGCCATGGAGCCGGCGATCTTGAAGGCCATCTCGGAGGAGTCCACCTCGTGGAAGGAGCCGTCATACAGGGTGACCTTCACGTCCACCACGGGGTAGCCGGCCAGCACGCCGGCCTGCATGGCCCCCTGGATGCCCGCGTCAACGGCGGGGATATACTCCTTGGGAATGGCGCCGCCCACAATGGCGTTCTCGAACACGTAGCCCGCGCCGGACTCGTTGGGCTCCACACGGATCTTGACGTGGCCGTACTGGCCCTTGCCGCCCGACTGGCGGGCGTACTTGGTGTCCTGCTCCACCTGGTTGGTGATAGTCTCCTTGTAGGCCACCTGGGGAGCGCCCACGTTGGCCTCCACCTTGTACTCGCGCAGCAGCCGGTCCACGATGATTTCCAGATGGAGCTCGCCCATGCCGGCGATAATGGTCTGACCTGTTTCCTCGTCAGTGTAGGTCTTGAAAGTGGGGTCCTCCTCGGCCAGCTTCATCAGGGCGATGCCCATCTTCTCCTGACCGGCCTTGGTCTTGGGCTCAATGGCCACACGGATAACCGGCTCGGGGAACTCCATGGACTCCAGAATGATCGGGTGCTTCTCGTCACAGAGGGTGTCGCCGGTGGTGGAATTCTTCAGACCGATGACGGCGGCGATATCGCCGGAGTAGACGGTCTCGATATCCTCCCGGTGGTTGGCGTGCATCTGGAGGATGCGGCCGATGCGCTCCTTCTGCTTCTTGGTGCTGTTCAGCACGGAGGTGCCGGTGTTCAGCACGCCGGAGTACACCCGGACGAAGGACAAACGGCCCACATAGGGGTCGGTGGCAATCTTAAAGGCCAGGGCGGAGAAGGGGGCGTTGTCGTCGGCGGGGCGCTCGTCCTCCTCGTCAGTGTCGGGGTTGACGCCCTGAATGGCGGGGATGTCGATGGGGGAGGGCATATAGTCCACAATGGCGTCCAGCAGCTTCTGGACCCCCTTGTTCTTGTAGGACGTGCCGCACACCACCGGGACCATCAGGTTATCGATGGTTCCCTTACGGATGACCTTGCGGATCATGTCCTCGGGAACAGGCTGCTCGTCCAGCACCAGCATCATAATCTCCTCGTCGATGTCAGACACTGCGTCCAGCAGCTTGGTGCGGTACTCCTGAGCCTTGTCCATCATGTCGGCGGGGATATCCTCCACCCGCATGTCCTTGCCCAGGTCGTCGTAGTAGATATCGGCCTTCATCTCCACCAGGTCGATGATTCCCTTGAAGGTCTCCTCAGCGCCGATGGGCAGCTGGATGGGCACCGCGTTGCACTTCAGCCGGTCATGGATCATGTCCAGCACATGGTAGAAGTCTGCGCCCATGATGTCCATCTTGTTGACGTAGATCATCCGGGGAACTTTATAGTGGTCAGCCTGACGCCAGACAGTCTCAGACTGGGGCTCCACGCCGCCCTTGGCGCACATGACGGTCACAGAGCCGTCCAGCACCCGTAGGGAGCGCTCCACCTCAACGGTGAAGTCCACGTGGCCCGGGGTATCAATGATGTTGATCCGGGTCTGGGGGAACTGGTCTTTGGTGCCCTTCCAGTAGCAGGTGGTGGCGGCGGAAGTGATGGTGATACCCCGCTCCTGCTCCTGAGCCATCCAGTCCATGGTGGCGGTACCCTCGTGGGTCTCGCCGATCTTGTAGTTGACGCCGGTGTAATAAAGAATACGCTCGGTGGTGGTCGTCTTGCCCGCGTCGATATGGGCCATGATGCCGATATTCCGGGTATTCTCCAGAGAAACTTTTCTAGGCATATGGAATCTCCTTTATTACCAGCGGTAGTGGGCGAACGCCTTGTTGGACTCGGCCATCTTGTGGGTGTCCTCACGCTTCTTCACGGCGGAGCCGGTGTTGTTGGCCGCGTCCATGATCTCGCCGGCCAGCCGCTCCTTCATGGTCTTTTCGCCCCGGTTACGGGCATAGGTGGTCAGCCAGCGCAGACCCAGGGTCTGCCGGCGCTCGGGCCGGACCTCGATAGGTACCTGGTAGGTGGCGCCGCCCACACGGCGGGCCTTGACCTCCAGGGAGGGCATGATATTTTCAAGGGCCTGGGTGTAGACCTCCATGGGTTCCTTGTCGGTCTTTTCCTTGATGATATCAAAAGCCCCGTAGACGACTTTCTGGGCAACGCCCTTCTTGCCGTCCAGCATGATGCTGTTGACGAGCTTGGTAACCAGGACGGAGTTGTAAAGCGGGTCAGGTAAAATTTCCCGCTTGGGTACATTTCCTCTTCTTGGCACTTTGCTTCCCTCCTTCATATAAAATGATGTTCATAGGTACTCGAAGTGTCTTTGCGACAATCCGTGTAATGCCTGTCCGAGGTCTACCCAGCGTCGAAGAAAACCTGCTCCATACCGCTTCCGGCTATAAAGCGCCGAAAGCTCCCTATCCGCAGGTTTTTTCTCCTTCTCCCACAAAAGCGAAAATCCGTTTTTGCGGGGACCCTTTATGGTAAACGTCGGGCAAGGCGGGGTGCCTTGCGCAAACGCACAATGCAATTTCGGTTGGCAGGAAAATTACTTCTTGCCGGCCTTGGGCCGCTTGGCGCCGTACTTGGAGCGGGCCTGCATACGGCCGGAGACGCCCTGGGTGTCCAGAGTGCCGCGGATAATGTGGTAACGCACGCCGGGCAGGTCCTTGACACGGCCGCCGCGGATCATCACGACGCTGTGCTCCTGCAGGTTGTGGCCCACGCCGGGGATATAGGCGGTGACCTCCATCCCGTTGGTCAGCTTCACACGGGCGATCTTACGAAGAGCCGAGTTGGGCTTCTTGGGGGTGGAAGTACGAACGGCGGTGCAGACGCCTCTCTTCTGGGGAGAGGGCAGGTCGGTGCTCCGGTTCTTCAGGGTGTTCAGACCGCGCTGAAGAGCGGGGGAGGTGGACTTGTACGCCGCCTGCTCGCGGCCCTTGCGTACCAGCTGATTAAAAGTAGGCATGAATGGGTTTCCTCCTTTCCTCAATTCTGCCCCGTGACGGGGCGTACTATATATTTTAACAAAATTGGGAATTTTTATCCCTCTTTCGTTAAAACCGCAACCGCGGCGCCCACGGCGATGCCGCAGGCGGCGCCCAGCTCCTTCATGGTGGACACCTGCGAAACCGGCACCTGCCGGTTCACCGCCTCCTGCACCAGGGGCTGGAGCAGACGGGGGTCGGCGTCCATGGCCATAAACAGCCGGACAGCCCGGCCGTCCCGCAGAGCCCGCTTGGCCTGCTTGGCCCCGACTACCTTATTGGGGCCGGACAATTCCTGAATCATTTCGGCGCTCCCTCCCTCCCCTTATGGGGAATTTCATCGGGTAAAAGGGCGTAAAACCCCTACCGCCACGAAACGGTATTATATCATAGCTTTCAGCTTTCCGTCAAGGACAATCCGCTTGAAAATTTCCAAAAAATCTTCAAAAATGCACGGCCAGGGCGGACGGTTTTCGTCTATAATAGGCAGGCAATCCCATTATAACCCGCCCCAGGCGCCTCTGGGGAATAATGCGGACCGTTTCGGGCATACTCTCCTGTGATTTACAAAGGAGGGTTCCCTATGAACGTCCATGTCAACGCCGACTGTATCAGCTGTGGGCTGTGCGTGAGCATCTGTCCCGACGTTTTCCACATCACCGAGGGCGGCACCGCCGGGGTATACAGCCGCGAGGTCCCCCCGGAGCTGGAGGATGTGGTCCAGCAGGCCGCCGACTCCTGCCCGGTGAGCGCCATCGAGGTGGGCTGAAAAAATCCCGTCAGCACAGCTGACGGGATTTTTATGTACCTATTCACTCTCCTCCGGCGCAGGCTTCAGCTTCTCCACCAGAGCCCACTCCACCCGGCGGTCGCACAGCTCCTCCACCTGGATATGCAGGCCCAGGGCATCCACAGCGGGGCGGCTGCCGTCCTCGGGGATGACGGAAAGCTGGGAGAACACCAGGCCGCCCAGGGTGTCGTAGTCGATCTCCTCGCCGTCGGGCAGCTCAAAGCCAACCGCCTCGGCCAGCTCCTCCAGATCGGCGGAGCCCGACACCCGCCAGCGCCCCTCCTCCAGAGGGATGATCTCCTGCTCCTCCTGGGGGTCAAACTCGTCGTAGATGTTGCCCACCAGCTCCTCCAGAAGGTCCTCCAGGGTGACCAGGCCGCTGGTGCCGCCGTACTCGTCCACCACCAGGGCCAGATGGGTCTTTTTCCCCTGCATATCCCGGAAGAGCACGTCGGCGGCCACCGTCTCAGGGACAAAGTAGGCAGGACGGAGCAGATCCTTCAGGGGCTTGGGGGCCTCCTCCCGGAAATTCAGGAGATATTCCCGGGTGGACAGGATGCCCACGATGTCGTCGATATCCTCGCCGTACACCGGGAACCGGGACAGGCCCGACTGGCGGATGGTGTCCAATATCTCGTCCTCCTCCGCGTCGGCGGGGAGGGACACCATATCGGTCCGATGGACCATCACATCCTTGGCGGTGATGTCGTCAAACTCCAGGACGTTTTCAATAAATTCCTTCTCGCTGCCCTGAATGGCGCCCGATTCCTCGCCCTCCTCCACCATAGCCATGATGTTGTCCTCCGACACCTGGTCTTTTCGGTGAATCAGATTCAGAATGGGCCTCCACAGCAGCTGCACGGCGTTGATACACAGGCTTACAATAAAAAGCACCAGCCATAAATGGCCGTCTTCCACAAAAATGACCTCCTTGTAAAGGCTTAAATAGATTGACACGCCTGCATCATAGCACAAAAATTCCGTCGTGACAAGTGGGGGTGGAAATTTTAGATGCAAATTCCCGCCGGATGTGCTATAATTTCCCTACTTGGCGGGGCGGCGGGCCCCGGGAGAGAGGAGATTTCAAAATGCCCCAGCTGTCCCAGCGGCTGCGCAGACCCGTGCGGGAGGGCGCGGCCTTCGCGAAATGGCTGCTTTATTCTTGTCTGATCGGCGTTGTCGTCGGCCTGGTGGCAGTGGCCTTCCATCTGGGCATCGACCTGGCCGCAGAGCTGCGGGGGTCGCACCCGGAAGTCATCTGGCTGCTGCCCCTGGCCGGGCCGGCCATCGTGCTGCTCTACAGGGTGTGCGGCATGGAGAAGGACCGGGGCACCAATCTGGTGCTGGTGGCGGTGCGGGACGCGGAGCGGCTCAAGCTGCGCACCGCCCCGCTGATCTTCCTGTCCACCATCCTCACCCATCTGGCGGGGGGCTCGGCCGGCCGGGAGGGAGCCGCCCTGCAGCTGGGGGCCTCCCTGTCCGCCTGCACAGGCCGCCTGCTGCGCCTGGACGAGAAGGATGAGCGGATCGTGGTGATGTGCGGCATGGCCGCCGCTTTCTCCGCCCTGTTCGGCGCCCCGCTCACCGCGGCCATTTTCGCCATGGAGGTGGTCAGCGTGGGCGTGATGTACTACGCCGCCATGGTGCCCTGTATGGTGTCCTCCTACACGGCGGCCCTGGTGGCCCACGCTTTCGATATCCATGCCATCCACGGCTACCCCGTCCACAACATCATGCGCCTGGCGCCCATTCCCGTCCTCCAGGCGGCCGCCATGGGGGTGATGTGCGCGGTGCTGTCCATCTTCTTCTGCACCGTGATGCACGCCGCGCCCAGGCTCTACGCCAAATACTTTCCCAACCCCGTTCTCCGGGCGGCGGTGGGGGGCGCCCTGGTGCTGGGACTCACCCTCCTGGTGGGGGATCAGACCTACAACGGCGCGGGAGACGGGGTCATCCGGGGCCTGCTGGCCGGAGACCAGATTCCGGGGGCCTTTCTGCTGAAAATCCTGTTCACCGCCCTCACACTGGGGGCCGGCTTCCGGGGCGGAGAAATCGTCCCTGTGCTGTTCACCGGCTGCGCCTTCGGAACCTGGGCGGGACCCTTGCTGGGACTGCCCCACAGCTTTTCCGGCGCTCTGGGGATGGCCGCCACCTTCTGCGGCGCGACCAACTGTCCCTTAAGCTCCATCCTGCTGGCCTTCGAGCTCTTCGGCGGGGAGGGCCTGCCCCTGTATGCTCTGTGCTGCGGGGTCGCCTATATGCTGTCCGGCTACTACGGGCTGTACAGCGAGCAGAAAATCATCTACTCCAAGTTCAGAACCGAGTGGGTGAATAAAAATATACATTAAGGAGAACCGCTATGACTGCTTTTTATCATTTCAATTTCAATGTCCTGGACCTGGAACGAAGTCTGGCTTTCTACAGGGAGGCCCTGAGCCTGTCCCCTGTACGGGAAAAGGAGGCCGGGGACGGCTCCTTCAAGCTGGTCTTTCTGGGGGACGAAGCCGGCTCCCCCTTTCAGCTGGAGCTGACCTGGCTCCGGGACCGGAAGGAGCCCTACAACCTGGGGGAGTGCGAGTTCCACCTGGCCTTCCGCACCGGCGAGTACGACGCCCTCTACGCCAAACACAAGGCCATGGGCTGCGTCTGCTTTGAGAACCCGGCCATGGGCGTGTATTTCATCTCCGACCCGGACGGCTACTGGATTGAGATCGTCCCGGAGGACAAGTGATGGCCAGGGGAGATCGCAATATGGGGTGGCCCGGCTTTTTCCGGGTGTTCACCGTGCTGTGCGCCATCATGCTGCTGCTGTCTCAGCAGTGCCAGCAGCTGGTGGCCGCCGGTTCCGGCGTCTGGCAGGTGCTGTCCGTCTATGAGGGGCTCACCTCCTGGACCGTCCCCGCTCTGTTCATGCTGTGGGGGATGTTTGCTTTGGAGGAGGGCAAGCCCCAGGTGTCCGCCAGCCTGCTGGGTCTGGCTCTGCCCGCCTTCTTCCTGCTGGTGTTCTGGGGAGCGGTATACGCCGTTGTCTCCCACCTGCTGGGGGGCGGCGTCCTGTCCTGGGCCGGGGTGTGGGCCGCTCTGGTGTCCGCCGCCAAGGGGAACACCTACTTCCACCTGTGGGTGCTCTACCCGCTCATCGGACTGTATCTGGTCCACCCGGTAATCCACCGCTTTACCTCCTCTGCCAGCCGGGGGGAGCTGCGCTACTTTTTGGCCCTCTGTTTTCTCTTTGCATCCCTTCTGCCCCTGTGGACCGCCTTCCACCCCGGCAGTGTGCTGGCCGGGCAGCTGGAGCGGCTTAGAGTCCATCTGGTGCTGGGCTGGGTGGGCTGCTATGTGGGCGGCTGGTATCTGCGGCGCTTTGAGATCAGCCGCCTTGCCGAATACATCCTCTACATCCTGGGCGTGCTGGGACTGGTACTCACGCTGATGGGGCCCAGGCTGGTGGGGGGCAGCCGGGAGCTGTGGTACCTGTATACCTCCCCCAACGTGGCGCTCACCGCCTCCGCTTTCTGCACCCTGTTCCGGTATGTCCTGGGCATCAGCGAGGAGCGCTCCCGCCGCCGTGCCATGAACGACATCGGGGCTTACGCTTTCGGCATCTACCTGGTCCATCAGCTGTGGGTGCTGGTGTTCCGCCGGCTGGGCGTCTCCTTGCTGGCCTTCCCCCCCGCTCTGTCCGTTCCCCTGTTCGCCTTGATTTTTTTCCTGCTCTCTCTCCCCTTTGCCTGGCTGATCTACCTCATCCCAGGGGCGGGATCCAAGCTGACGTGAGTACAAAGCGGCGCGGCCATTC
>CAJUPW010000028.1 GCA_910588635.1 uncultured Oscillospiraceae bacterium
GTCCGGCACATAGCGTCCAGTGATCCGCCTCCGCCTAAATAGTCCTCCACTGCCTCCAGCTTCAGCGAAGATGGGTAACGGGTAAAACCCTTCTTCGGATACAGACCCGCCGCCCCCTCCGTCTGATACTTTCGCAGCCACGCCTGAAAGGTACTCAATCGTATACCCAATTCTTCCCGTATCTGTGTGCTGCCCTTTCGCATTTCCAGATAATCTTCCACTGCCTGTATTTTTTCCTCTGGTCCTATTTTCCCTTTTAAGCTCATGATAATTGCTCCCCCATTTCGACAGTTTTGTTTTTTCACTGTCTACTTTAGAGGGAGCATATCAGTGCGTAGCACCGCCGCTTGCGGCGGCTTTATTCCACGGCCTCTACAGATTGGCAAACACGTCCATCTGCTTTTGCAGCTCGCCCACAATCTCTTGATTTGTATCCATTCGTGCGGTGATACCGGCCATATCGTCCACCAGCATGCGGGTGCTGCCGGCTGCGCCGGTGAGGCCGGAGGCCGCGCCATCAATAGCTCCGGAGATGCTGGAGATGGAGGCGGCAATTTCGTCCATGGCGGTTTTCAGCCGCCCCGCCCTGTCGTTGAACTCCTCCATGGCGTGACCAATATAGGCGGAATCCTCCCGGTACTGCTTGCCGGCCTGGACAGTCCGCTCCAGCTGGTCTATGACGGCCTGACTCAGATAATCGGCCAGCTCCCGGGCGCTGCTGGCCAGATATTCCACCGCCCCCGTAACCACGCCGCTGACCTCCTGGATGTTGCTGGCGGTTTCGGCGCAGGAGTCGGCCAGCTTGTGCACCTCCTGGGCCACAATGGAAAATCCAGCTCCCGCCGCACCGGCCCGGGCCGCTTCGATGGAAGCGTTGACGGCAATGAGGTTGGTGGAGGATGAGATATCAAGAATGTCCTTGGTCAGGGAGCGGATCTGCTCCACATTCCGGCTCTTCTCAATGGCCTGATCCAGCATGGCCATGATATCTGCCGTCTTGGAGCGAATCAGCTCCGTCTCACTATGGGCAGAGCGCTCCATCTCCTCGGCCCGCCTCCGCATTTCCGCAGAATACGCCGTGATTGCGGAGCATTCCTCCGCCATGCTCTGGGTGTCCCCCTGGGTGCCGGCGGCGTTGGTGCTGATGGCGGAGGTGCTGCCCGCGATCTCCTCCAGGGCGGCAGAGAGCTGCTCCGTGAGGCCGGAGAGATTCCGGACGCTGCCGTTGGAGGTCTGGGTCCGCTGGCGCACCTCTCCCACAACGCCGCTGATGCGCTCAGAGCTGTCCTTGAGGGTGCCCATGGCGTCCCGAATGGGGGTGAGCACATATTTGCGGATGATCCGAAAAGCAGCCGCTACCAGGAAAATACCGACAGCCAGGGTGAAGGCGCTGGTGATGAGGGAAATGATGTAAACCAGAGTGAGCTTTCCGCGGGCCGCCTCCGCCCGGCTGCTGACAGACGCGGAGAGCGTGTCAATCGCCGCCTCCGCCGCGCCGCCCCAGCTGGCCACATCTCCGTTGGCTGTGGCGTAGGCATCCTGGGTTTTACTGTCGGCGCTGGCGCAGACCAGATGGACCAGAGCGTGCTTCAATTCCGTGTAGGCGCTCAGCAGAGACTGGTAGGAGCCCTCGTCCCCCGGAGAGACAAAGCTTTCATAGGCGCTCAGCTTTTCGTCCAGGGCAGCCTCCTCCGCCTTGATCTCCTGTACCAGCCGGATCATGGTAGCATGGTCTGCCGCCACAATGTGGGACAGGGCCAGACGGTGTATGTTCATGACGGACTGCCGGATATCCTCCAGATGCTCCTCACTGACCATGTACTCATCCACAATGGTCCCTGCGTTGGCGTGGACATTGTTGATGCTGAATACTGCCAAAATATTGGATAACAGCGCGATCAAGCCCAGCAGAACAATGGGTAGGGCCAGGCGCTGCTGTAGTGTCAGCCTGCCTTTCATACCATTTCCTCCCATATTGATGTTTGTTTTACCGCTCGCACACGCTCTCGGCCAGCCGGTCCAGCTGGATCTGAAGGGAGGCGCCAGAGGGGTTCCCCTGGGCCATACTGCCGGAAAACTCGGCTACAGGGTCCCAGAATTTTCCGCCCACCCGCTGGAGCTGAGAGTGATTGGATTGCTCCAGCAGAGCAGCAATGGCTGGGGACGCCTGGACCTCTGGGGAGTTGGCCGCATTGATGTTGGCCGGCCCCTGGCCCCGCAACTCAAAGCGCAGGCGCTGGTTCTCCTCGCTGACGATCCACTCCGCCAGCCGCGCCGCCCAGTCCGGGTGACGGGAGTAGGCGTTCACGCCGATGAGCTTGCAGCCGGAGAAGGAGGCCATCTGCACCTGCTGTCCCGCGCAGGTGTAGGTGGGCAGCTTGGCCGCCCCCATGTCGTCTCCCCATGCCTCCTTCACAGCCACTGCATTCCACACACCACTGACGCCGGCGATGACAGAGCCGTCCTGCACGCCGGTGAGGAACGCCGTGTCCGTCCGGTTGGAGAAGGCCGGGCTGGCCGCGATGTCCAGCATGGCCTGGGCCACATCCACCCCGCAGATGGGACCATCTGTGCTGTTCCAGGTGCAGTAGTTGGTCAGACCGTCCTCGTTCAGCCCGACTTCCAATCCGGTGTTGCCGAAGAAGGCGTAGACATACCACGCGGAGGACCAGTCCATAGACACCATTCGTCCGGCCTGGGCGGCCGTCTCCAATATCCGATCCAGACGCTGGACGTCCGCCTCTGTGAAATAGGATTTGTTGTAGTACAGGAAATAGCCGTTATCCGCGGTAAGGGGATAGGCGTAGAGCGTGTTCTCCACACTGGCCGCCTCCGCCGCTGCGGGGAGGGAGGCGCTTTGAATGGCCGCGCTGTCGGCGATCGGGTCCAGTCCGCCGGCGGCGGCCAGCGCGGATACCTGGTCATCAGCGAAGGCGAACACGTCCGCGCCCCCCTCCAGATCGCCCAGCAGAGCGTCCTTGCAGTTGGACTCACTCTGGGGCTGGTAGGTAATCTGGAAGCTGGCCTGGCCGGCGTAATGGGCCTGAAATGAAGCAAAAATCTCCTGAAGCAATGCCTCATCCTCCTCCGCGCCCCACACCGTCAGAGCAATGGTCTTATCTGCCGGCGGGCTGTCCTTGGGGAGCTGCTTCTGCTTTCCACAGGCAGACGGCAGGAGCAATAAACAGGCGGATAACACGAAAAGGAAAAGCCGTCTCATCATAGTTTACCATTCCTCCCATAAATTCGGAGGTATTATAGCATTTTATGTCCTTGATTTCAACTGGCAAAGCGGCAAAAAATATTGGGGCAGCTTTTAGTGTGAAAGATACCCGGATAAAAGGTAATGCTTTCCGCCTGTCTGGCCCCGGAACCGGAGATCGTCATTGTCAACGAGCCCACCCGGGGGCTTTTCAAGAGGTGTAATATGAAAAAAATACAGACGGTCACTGGACCGGTTGACTCTGAAAACTTGGGCTTTTGTCAAAGCCATGAGCATCTTTGCATTTGGGATGGGCAGTCCGCCCGGTGCAATCCGGCCCTGTGAAATGTTAATATGAAAGGTTGGCGACTCATAGGCTAATCGCCACACTGGCCCAAAACGTCCAAACCGCATTTGAATATTTGAACTCGCACATCAGCGCATGTTTGATAGCATGACAGCCAATGGTCTGGAAAATTTTCGTTGCGGAAGCCACAAAAATAATGTATGCTTAGAGGGAACTATGGTGAAACCGCACGGATGGAGGGATAATCATGGCTGACATGAAGAAAGAACAGGAACGCGACGAGCTCCACCGGGCAATCTGGGCGATTGCTGATGAGCTGCGAGGTGCGGTGGACGGTTGGGATTTTAAGAACTATGTCTTGGGGACGATGTTCTACCGCTATATATCGGAAAATTTGGAGAGCTACATCAATTGCGGCGAGTGGGATGCGGGAAACACAGATTTCCGGTATGCGGATATGCCTGACGCCGAGGCAGAGGAGGCGCGGGCCGGACTGGTGGAGGAAAAGGGCTTTTTCATTCTGCCCAGCGAGTTATTCTGCAATGTCAGAAAGAACGCGCCTCAGGATGAAAACCTGAACGAGACCCTGGAGACAGTTTTCCGCCATATTGAGGAATCTGCCAAGGGCAGCCAGTCCGAGAGTAGCTTCGCGGGGCTGTTTGATGACTATGACGTCAACAGCAACAAGCTGGGCGCAACAGTGGCCAAACGGAACGAAAAGCTGGTCAAGCTGTTAAACGGCGTGGCGGAGATGAATCTGGGCGAGGTAAAAGATCACGATATTGATGCATTTGGCGACGCCTATGAATATCTCATGACTATGTATGCCTCCAACGCGGGAAAATCCGGCGGCGAGTTCTTCACTCCCGCTGATGTGTCCGAGCTGCTGACCCGCCTTGGAACCGTAGGCAAAACGGAGATCAACAAGGTCTATGATCCCGCCTGCGGTTCCGGCTCCCTGCTGCTGAAGGCGGAAAAGGTGCTGGGGCGGGATGCTATCCGAAACGGTTTCTATGGGCAGGAAATTAATATCACGACTTACAACCTCTGCCGCATCAATATGTTCCTCCACGATGTGGGTTTTGATAAATTTGATATCGCCTGTGAAGACACTCTGACCGCACCCCAGCACTGGGATGACGAGCCCTTTGAGCTGATTGTCTCCAATCCTCCGTACTCCATCAAATGGGCGGGGGATGATGACCCCATTCTGATCAATGACCCTCGTTTTTCTCCCGCCGGGGTGCTGGCGCCAAAGTCAAAGGCTGACCTGGCTTTTATCATGCACTCCCTGTCTTGGCTGGCCTCCAATGGGACGGCGGCTATCGTCTGCTTCCCCGGCATCATGTACCGGGGCGGCGCGGAGCAGAAAATCCGCAAGTATCTGGTGGACAACAACTTCATCGACTGCGTGATACAGCTCCCGGCCAACCTGTTCTTCGGGACAAGCATCGCCACCTGTATTATGGTGCTGAAAAAGGGCAAGACGGACAACAAAGTGTTGTTTATTGATGCCTCCGGCGAGTGCGTCAAGGTGACGAACAACAACCGGCTGACGGCGGAGAACATCCAGCGCATCATGTCTGTATTTGCCGGGCGGGAAGAAATCAAGCACTTCTCTCATTTGGCAGAGTATGTGGAAATCGTGGAGAATAACTACAATCTGTCCGTGTCTGCCTATGTGGAGGCGGAGGACACCCGGGAGAAAATCGACATTGTGAAGCTCAACGCCGAAATTGAGGAAATCGTGGCGCGGGAGCAGGTTTTGCGGGATGAGATTGCAAGGATTATTGCAGAAATTGAGGTAGGAACATGAGCAGGCTGGAGGAATTGATTGCAGAGCTTTGCCCTAACGGGGTGGAGTATAAAAAACTGGGTGATATTGCGGCCATTTCAAGAGGCGGTAATCTGCAAAAGAAAGACTTCTGTGCAGAAGGCGTTCCTTGCATTCACTATGGACAAATCTATACAAGATACGGACTGTTTGCCGATAGGACTTTCACTTTTATTAGCGAGGACTGCGCCAAAAAGCAAAAGATAGCATATCCCAATGACATTGTTATGGCTGTTACGAGTGAAAATATCGAGGATATATGCAAATGCGTGGCTTGGTTAGGTGAAAGCACGATTGCAGTCAGCGGACACACAGCTATTATTCATCATAGCCAGAACGCCAAATACCTGACCTACTACTTTCATACTCAAATGTTTGCTACACAAAAGAGGAGACTTGCCCATGGCACGAAGGTAATGGAAGTTACGCCGGATACCTTAAACTCAGTAATCGTCCCCATCCCCCCTCTGCAAGTGCAGAGTGAAATTGTCAAGATTCTTGACAATTTCACGGAGCTTACAGCGGAGCTTACAGCGGAGCTTACAGCGGAGCTTACAGCGAGAAGGAAGCAGTATGAATACTATCGCGACAAGCTGCTGACCTTCGATGTCCTCGGGGGGGGGGCGAGTGACTGCGTATGGAGGACACTTGGAGACGTTGCAAATATTTCGAGAGGCGTGCGTGTTGTCAGAAGCCAGCTTGGAACAGATGGGAAATATCCTGTTTTTCAGAATAGTATGACTCCTTTGGGCTACCACGAAAAAAGTAACTGCCTAGCAAATACAACTTTTGTTATTGGTGCTGGTGCCGCAGGTGAAATTGGATACAGCCGAACCGATTTTTGGGCGGCTGATGATTGTTTTTATTTAAACTGTTCAGATACTTTAAATAGTCGATATGTTTATTATGCTCTCCTGTGCCAACAACAATATATTAGTTCAAAGGTACGGCGTTCAAGTGTTCCACGACTATCGCGCTCTGTCATTGAAAGTATAGTTATTCCAATCCCACCAACTGATGTTCAACAATACATTGTTAATATCCTAGACCGCTTTGACGCCCTTTGCAACGATCTGACCTCCGGCCTGCCCGCCGAGATTGCGGCGCGGAAAAAACAGTATGAGTACTACCGGGACAGACTGCTGACCTTTCAGGAAAGGACATGAACATGGGAAAAGAGAAAAAAGCTGGGGTAATCTATATTCTGACAAATCCGTCCTTCCCGGATTATGTGAAGATAGGCTATGCGACAGACATTGAAAAGAGATTGGCACAGCTCAATCGAAGCGAGTGCATCCCTTTTGCATTCCGGGTCTATGCGATTTACGAGGTATCGGCCCCACTGCAAGACAGAGAACTGCATAGCTTGATCGACCGCCTGAACCCGGAACTGAGGGCCATTGATACTTTTGATGGAAAAACCAGAACAAAGGAATTTTACGCTATGTCCGCTGAGGACGCCTACGCGCTTTTGGAGAGCATCGCCAAGCTCAGCGGCACCATAGATAAGCTGCGGCGGCTAACGCCGGAGGGACACGAGGTTTTGGATGAGGAAGTGGCCGCCGAGGTTCAGGCTGAGGCAAAAGAGCGAAAGGCCCCATTTTCTTTTTTTAAATGCGGAATTGAACCTGGAGCCGAGATTGTTCTGGTTGGCCGTTCTGATATTGTCGCTACGGTAAGTGACGACCGCCAGATCAAGTATGGGGGACAGACGTATTCCCTATCCTCTCTTGCGCAGAAAATATTGCAGACATCTTATCCGCTTCAAGGTCCCGTCCACTGGACCTATCAGGGGAAAAAGCTACGCGATATCCGTGAGGAAAGGGAAGCGCAAGGCCTTTATCAATAGCTGGACTGATGAGGTGAAACCATGGCATTTTTTAATATCGTTGCCGCCAGCAATGAAAGCACAGTAGTTGCTGAATATACTCCCGAATCTGCCCGCTCCGACGCTTACCAGAGCGAGGCGGAATTGGAACGGGAATTCATTCGAATTTTAGCCGCGCAAGGTTATGAATATCTGGAAATTCATACGGAAACTGATTTAGCAGCCAATCTTCGCAAACAGATAGAACGGCTTAACAAGTATGTATTTACGGATAGTGAGTGGGAACAGTTTTTTTCAGATTGCATTGCTAACAATAATGAAGGCATCGTAGAGAAAACTCGAAAAATTCAAACAGATCATGTCCAGGTGCTTCATCGGGATAACGGCATGACCAAAAATATCTCTCTCATTGACAAGAAAAACATTCACAACAACTGTCTGCAGGTTATCAATCAGTATGAAGTGGGCACGGCGGACGGCGCAAACCGCGACAACCGCTATGACGTGACCATCTTAGTGAACGGACTGCCCCTGATCCACGCAGAATTGAAACGCCGGGGCGTTGCCATCCGAGAGGCGTTCAACCAAATCAAACGATATCAGCGGGACAGCTTCTGGGCCGGATGCGGATTGTTTGAGTATGTGCAGATTTTTGTAATCTCCAATGGCACACATACCAAGTATTACTCTAACACCACCCGTTCCAGCCATGTGAAAGAGATGAACGAGGCGGGACGGCGGAGGTCCAAAAAGACCAGCAACAGCTTTGAATTTACCTCTTTTTGGGCGGATGGAAACAACAGGGTCATTGCCGATTTGATTGACTTTACGAAGACCTTCCTTGCCAAGCACACCATCTTGAATGTACTGGTTCGGTATTGTGTGTTTACCTCGGAAGATATGCTGATGGTCATGCGGCCCTACCAGATCGCGGCTACTGAGCGGATCTTAAGCCGTATTGAGGTTTCCGCCAACTATAAGAAGATGGGGAGTATTGAGGCAGGCGGCTACATCTGGCACACCACCGGCAGCGGCAAGACGCTGACCTCCTTCAAGACAGCGCAGCTGGCCTCCCAGCTTCCCTACATTGACAAGGTGCTTTTTGTGGTAGATCGTAAGGACCTGGACTACCAGACCATGAAGGAGTATGACCGTTTTGAGAAAGGCGCGGCCAACAGCAACAAATCAACGGCGGTTCTGCAAAGGCAGCTGGAGGACACAAAGGCCCGTATTATCATTACGACCATCCAGAAACTGGACAACTTTATCACGAAAAACAAGGGCCATGCCGTGTATGGCAAGCACTGCGTCATTATCTTTGACGAGTGCCACCGCAGCCAGTTCGGGGATATGCACGCCAAAATTGTCAAAGCGTTTAAGCAGTACCATCTGTTTGGGTTTACTGGCACGCCGATTTTTGCCAAAAACGCCGCAAAGGGCAAGCACCTGCAGCTGCTCACCACCCCGCAGACCTTCGGCGACCAGCTCCACACATACACCATTGTGGACGCCATCAACGATGGGAATGTCCTGCCCTTCCGCATTGACTATGTGGATACGGTAAAAAAGAAGGCCGACATCAAAGATAAAGATGTCCGGGCCATCGACATCGAGCGGGCGATGGGCGCCCCGGAGCGGGTACAGGAGATCGTGACGTATATTCTGGCGCACTTTGATCAGAAAACCAAGCGCAGTAATTACTATTCCCTAAAGGGTCAGCGGATGGCAGGGTTCAACTCCATTTTTGCGGTCAGCTCCATCCCCATGGCGATGAAATATTATACGGAGTTCAAACGGCAATTGGATGAGCAGGGCCGCCGCCTTACCATAGCCGCAATTTTCAGCTATGCCGCCAACGAGGACGATCCGGATGATGTGTTGGGTGAAGAGGGCTTTGACACCGACGCCCTTGACCAGACCTCCCGTGATTTTCTGGACAGTGCAATCAGGGATTACAATGCGGCATTTAACACCAACTTCGATACCTCCGCCGATAAATTCCAGAATTATTATAAAGATCTGTCCATGCGGGTGAAAAACCGGGAAGTTGATTTGCTGATCGTGGTCAATATGTTCCTAACCGGCTTTGACGCCACCACACTAAACACCCTGTGGGTGGACAAGAATCTGAAAATGCACGGATTGATCCAGGCGTATTCCCGGACGAACCGTATCCTCAATTCCGTAAAAACCTATGGCAATATCGTCTGTTTCCGGGACTTGCAGCAGGCTACCGATGACGCCATCGCCTTGTTTGGGGATAAAAACGCCAATGGCATCGTGCTGCTCAGAAGCTTTGCGGACTATTATAACGGCTATGAGGATGACAACGGCAGACATCACCCTGGCTATGTGGACTTGATTGCAAAGCTGGAATCGGAATTCCCTCTGGACAAAAAAATTGTTGGAGAACAGGCGGAAAAGGACTTCATCCGACTTTTTGGCAGTATTTTGTCTCTGCGGAATATCCTGTCTTCGTTTGATCAGTTTGAAGAAATGCAGACTTTTGCCGCACGGGACTTGCAGGATTATCAAAGCCGGTATATCGACCTGTATGACAAATTCCGCAGAAAAGATAGCGGTGACAAAGAGAATATCAATGATGATATCATCTTTGAAATCGAGCTGATCAAGCAAGTAGAAGTCAATATCGACTATATCCTGATGTTGGTGGAGAAGTACCACGATGGGAACTGTGAGGATAAAGAGATATTGTCTGCGATCCGCAAAGCTGTTGACGCCAGCATCCAACTCCGCAGTAAAAAGGAACTGATCGAACAGTTTATCAGCCGGGTCAACGTGGAGAGTTCTGTCCAAAGCGATTGGCGGCGGTATGTCTCGGAGCAGGAAAAATCTGATTTGGCAGAAATTATAGCAGCTGAAAAGCTCAAGCCGGAGGAAACAAGGAAATTCATGGAAAACGCGTTCCGTGACGGGGCTGTTAAAACCACCGGCACCGATATCGATAAGCTGATGCCCCCTGTTTCCCGCTTTGGTGGAGGAAATCGGTCAAAAAAGAAACAGGGCATCATTGAGAAATTCAAAGTGTTTTTTGAGAAATACTTTGGGCTTGGCATTGCGGATTTTATAGACAGCTGACTATATGTACATCAGAATGGAGCCGGTATATGCAGACAACATATAGAACTTATTTAGATGCACTCCACCAGCGGTGTCTTTGTATATCTTCTGGACACCGTGATATGCTCCCTATAAGCGGGGCGGATGCGGGTATTCGCAATCTTGCTGAACAACATCGGGCGCCCTCCCTGAGGATGGCGCCCGACGTTTATATTCCGGTCCGCTCTCACAGCCGCTTCACACGCGGCTGTGCCTCCGGAGGCGAGGCTGCGGAGAATAAATATCCGGAGAACAGTTTCAGCCCTGGCCGTAGTAGGCGCCTGGACCGTGCTTGCGGAAGTAGTGCTTGTCCTGATAGCGCTGGGGAGCTGCTCCCGCGGAGGGCCGGATCTGCCGGGTAAGAATGGCCATTTTGGCCACCTCCTCCAACACCACCGCGTGATAGACTGCCTGGCCGGCGTCCTTGCCCCAGGTGAAGGGGCCGTGGCTGGCACAGATCACGCCAGGGACAGCGGTGGGCTCAATGCACCGATCCCGGAAGGTCTCCACAATGATTTTGCCGGTGTTTTTCTCGTAGTCCTCTTCCAGCTCCCCCTGGGTCAGGTGGCGGGCACAGGGAATGGAGCCATAGAAGTAGTCGGCGTGAGTGGTGCCGAAACAGGGAATGTCCTCCCCGGCCTGAGCCCAGGCTACTGCGTGGGGACTGTGGGTATGGACGATGCCGTTGATCCCCGGAAAAGCTCTGTACAGCTCCAGATGGGTCTTGGTGTCGCTGGAGGGCTTCCACCGGCCCTCCACCCGTTCGCCGGTCTCCAGGCTGATTACCACCATATCCTCGGCAGCCATCCCCTCGTACTCCACTCCGGAGGGTTTGATGACCATGAGCCCCCTGTCCCGGTCAATCGCAGACACGTTGCCCCAGGTAAAGGTGACCAGGTTGTACTTGGGCAGGAGAAGGTTGGCCTCCAGAACGTTTTGTTTGAGTGATTCTAACATGTTGTTTCCCCCTTTTCCTCAGTAAAAGGTCCGCCCGGGATTGGGACCCAATACCCAATTTAATAAAAGTATATCACTTGTATCGTTTTCGGTCAACAATTTGTACAATTCTTTTTAATTTTTTGTAAATTCAACAAGACAAATTATTTTCCTGTTGTACAAATTCTGCCGCTATGGTATAATTGGGCTAAATTGATATTTTCATCAGGGAGGTCCGCCCTATGGTACCGAAATACCAATCTGTCGCCGACTCCTTGCGACAGGAGATTGAAAGCGGTCAGTACAGCAATCAGCAGCTGCTGCCCACAGAGCAGCTGCTCTGCCAGCGCTTCCGGATCAGCCGGCAGACCGTCCGCCGGGCTCTGGCCCTGTTGGAGAACGAGGGCCTTATCACCCGCCGGCAAGGCAGCGGCTCCCGCCTGCGGGAGCGCACGGAGCCGGAGGCCCTCCTGAATTGTGCCATCGCGGTGGTCACTACTTATATCAGCGACTATATCTTTCCCAGTATCCTGCGGGGCATGGAAACGGTTCTGTCCGCCAACAGCAGCGCCCCGCTCCTCTTTGCCACCCAGAACCAGCTGTCGGTGGAGCGGAAGATTCTCCAAACCCTGCTGACGATGAAAGAGCTGGACGGCGTACTGGTGGAGGGTACCAAGACGGCATTGCCAAACCCCAATCTGGACCTGTACCAAAAGCTGATCGACCGGGGAGTCCGTCTGGTTTTTATCAACGGAATTTATCCGGAATTGGCTCACATTCCCTCTGTGCTGGCAGATAACCGCGGCGGAGGACGGATGCTGACGGAGCATCTCCACCGGCGAGGTCATCAGAATATCGCAGGTATTTTCAAGGTCGATGACATGCAAGGCATGCTGCGCTACGCCGGTTACGCGGAGGCGCTGCGGGACCTGGGCCTCCCCTTTGAGGACGAACATGTCCGCTGGTACAATACGGAGCAGCGGAGAGCTTTTCTGTCCGAATCCTTCGTGGATTCCGTTTTAGAGGGGTTCCAGGGCTGTTCTGCCGTGGTGTGCTACAACGACGAGGTGGCCATCCGGGTGGTATCCCAGCTGCAGAAGCGGGGAGTCCGAGTCCCCGAGGACATGGCTGTGGTCAGCTTTGACAACAGCCAGTACAGCGAACTGGCTCCGGTGCATCTGACCTCTCTCTCCCACGGCCCCCGGAACTTGGGGGAGCTGGCCGCCAACTTGATGCTCCGCCTTCTCCGCGGGGAGGAGTGCCAATCTGAGACCGTTCCCTGGCAGCTGGCGGAGCGGGAAAGCGGCTGATTCCGATCCGCGCCCCTCTGTCTGCCGAATGTCTGTAAAAATCCTCCAATCCATTGCGCTGCAAGAGATTGGAGGATTTTCGTATTTTAGAAAGAATACCAAATTTATAAAAATGTTAAAACCTCCACAGTCCGCACTGCCATAAGTTTGATATAAAATCCCGCCTCCAAAATAGGAGACGGGGCTGTTTGTGATAAAGTCAGTTCAGGTATTTGCCCAGTGTTTTCAAGAACAAATCAATATTCAGCGGTTTGGCCAGATGGGCGTTCATACCGCTTTTCAAGGCGGTCTCCTTATCCTCCTCCATGGCGTTGGCCGTCATGGCGATAATGGGGAGGCCCTTTACGTCTTTTCTGGGCAAAGCGCGGATGGTGCGGGTGGCCTCATAGCCGTCCATCACCGGCATCTGCACATCCATGAGGACCGCGTCGTAATAGTATTCCTCCGCCTGACGGACCATATTCACCGCGTCGGTGCCGTCCGGCGCGGTTTCCACGGCAAATCCGCTCTCCGTCAGGATAGTCTCGGCAATCTCACGGTTGAGCTCGTTGTCCTCCACCAGCAGAATCCGCCTGCCGGTAAAGTCCGCCTGGGTCCAGGCCGGCTGGGCCGGCTTCGGTCCTTCCAGATTATTGGCCGCCAGCAAGGCGGATTTCAGGTCGGACATAAACAGCGGTTTGGCGCAGAAAACAGTGACGCCGGCCGACCGGGCATCCTCCTCAATATCGGTCCAGTCGTAAGCCGTCAGGATAATGATGGGAGCGTCCTGACCAACGGCCGCACGGATACGGCGGCAGGTCTCGATGCCGCTTAACTCGGGCATCTGCCAGTCCAGAATATAGGTGTGATAGGGGTCTCCCTCGTTATGGGCACTCTTGGCCCGGTAGACCGCCTCCTTGCCGGAGGTGGTCCACTCCGCCCGCATCCCGATCTGCTTAAGCATACGGGTCACGCTCTCACAACTGTCGCAGTCGTCGTCTACCACAATGGCTCGCAAGCCCTCCAGCTCCTTGATCTGGGCCGCGTTTTTCTCCATGTCCTGGAGCTTCAGGCTCAGCTCCACCCGGAACTCGCTGCCCTTGCCCTTCTCGCTCTGGACAGTGATGGTGCCCCCCATCATATCCACGATGTTCTTGGTGATGGCCATACCCAGTCCGGTGCCCTGGATGCCTGTCTTGGTGGTGCTGGCCTCCCGCTCAAAGGGCTCGAAGATGTGCTCCACAAAGTCCGGGGCCATACCGATCCCATTGTCCTTGACAATAAACACATAGTCCCCGTAGCCCCGATGGAAGGTGGTCTGCTGCTGGATTCGAAAGCTCACCGTTCCCCCTGCCGGGGTGTACTTGACGGCGTTGCTCAGCAAATTGACAAAGACCTGACTCAGCTTCAGCGAGTCGGCGATGACATCCTCGTTGTTGATGTCGAAGGTGTCAATAAACAGCTCCAGCTGCTTGGCCTTCACCTGAGGCTGGATAATATTCACCAGGTTGTGGGTCAGCTCAGAGATATTGCACTCTTGCTCCTTAATCTGGACCTTTCCGCTCTCAATGCGGCTCATGTCCAGAATGTCATTAATCAGGCTGAGCAGGTGGTTGCTGGAGGAGAGGACCTTCTGCAGGCAGTCCTTTACCTGGTTCCTGTTGTCAATATGGCTGACGGCGAGGGTGGTGAAGCCGATGATGGCGTTCATAGGGGTGCGGATATCGTGGGACATATTGGACAGGAAGGTGGTCTTGGCATTGCTGGCCCGCTGGGCCTGCATCAGCGCGTCCTGAAGGGCCTGGGTCTGCTCCCGCTGCTGCTGTACCTCGGCGGTGATGTTCTGCCGGACGTACAGGACCCGGACCACCCGCCCCTCCTTTCGCTGGAGGCACACCGCGGTGAGGCGCTCCCACTGTTCGGTTCCGTCCCGGTTTACATGACATTCGTAGGTGAAGGTATTCTCCTCGGAGAGGAGCTCGGCGACGGAGGAGACGCTGAGAATCTGCTGAAACAGCTCCTGCTCATCCTCCCCGATGATATCCCTGGAGTGGGCCGCGATAATGTCGTTATAGGCGCCCTCCGTTGCCAGACCGCCGCTCAGGGGCTGGATCCCCCGCATATAGGAGTAGGTGTTGTTTTCCAGGTCCGCCGTAAGGTAGCGGGAGGAAAAAAGGGTGTTCAGGCCGTCCAGGACATAGCCGAACTGGGTATTCTGCTTCTCCAGCGTCTTGCGCTGCGCCCGGCCCCGAATCAGCAGGACAAGGATATAAATGGCAAACAGGACGACGAGGATGATCTGCAGCACCATGCCGGCGTGGTTGGCGTTTCGGATCATGGCCTGGGTCACGCTTTTGGGGAAGGTCTGGACCAGAATGTACTCGCTGTTGGGGATATGGAACACACACAGGTTGTCCGTCAGGCTTCCCGGCGCGCAGATGAAGCCCGCGTCCTCCGCGTCCTCCTGAAAGGCCTCACGGATCAGGCCGGCGGTCTCGGCGTCGATGCTGCCCGCGGCGCGCAGCGCGTCAGGCAAGGGCCGGTCGTAGCTGCCGCCGCTGGAGCTGGCGATGACGGCCCCGTCCCGTGTGCACAGAAACGCGTCCGCCGGTTCGCCGAAGTAGTCGGCGCTCAGCATATCCCGAAGATAGTCCTCCGCAAAGTAGATTCCCAGCAGCACCCCGATGGTCTGGCCGTCATGCTCCACAGGGGCATAGAACATCGCCATGATCTGGCCTGTCAGCTCGGATGTGAGCACCTCCAATCCACTCTTCCCCCGCATTCCGCTGATAAAGTAGTTCCGGCCGCGGCTGTCGGTGGTCTGTCCGCTGGAGGCCAGATTGATCCCTTCGGTATTGGTAAAGGTGATGGCGTCGAAGGAGGCGTGCTCCTCCATTCCCTCCAGCAGCTCGGTGGTGATCTCTGTCCGGGTTTGCCCCACGCCCAGCAGATAGGCGTAGTTGCGAATCCGCAGGAGGGCGTTGCTGAACTCGCTCTCAATCCGCTGGGACGTCTGAGCGGCGGAATCCATGGCGTAATTCAGGTTCTGATGCTCGATCCTCTGTTTGTTGGACGTGGAATACCATTGGAACAGCAGGCAGATAGCCGCCAGCAGGATACCGATATACAGCACATTCTGCCAGGTTTTGCTCTGAGTATGCATAAAAATCTCCTCTGTCCGTTGCCGGCAGCCCGGCCAAAGCCGGGCATAACATAAACTAATCCCATGTTTCATTATACCAGAATATGTGAAAAGCGCAATATACGCGCTGAAAAAACCTCATCATTTTACCGCGTATCCCGTACTTTTATTTCACTTGTAAAAACCGCCTGTTTATGGTAAAATTCAGAGATTGAAAGACAACTGTGAGGTGCTCTTTTCATGGACGCGTTTTTCCGCTTCTGCCTGAGAGGCGGCGACCCCCAGAACCCGGAGACCCGCCGCCGGTGCGGCGTGCTGTCCGGAGGAGCCGGCATCGGGCTGAACCTGCTGCTTTTTCTGGGCAAGCTGCTGGCGGGGATGGCCACGGCCTCCATCGCCATCACCGCCGACGCCTTCAACAACCTGACCGACGCGGCCTCCTCGGCGGTCACACTCATCGGCTTCCGGCTGGCCGGCCAGGAGGCGGACGAGGAACATCCCTTCGGCCACGGACGGATGGAGTATCTGGCCGGGCTGGTGGTGGCCATGCTTATCCTGCTGGTGGGAGTGGAGCTGGCCCAGTCCTCCTTCCAGAAGATTCTTCACCCGGAGCCGGTGGATTTCTCCCTCCTGTCGGCGGTCATCCTAGCCGTCTCGGTGGGGGTGAAGCTGGGGATGTTCTGGTTCAACCGCGGGCTGTCCCGGGCGATTCAGTCGGCCGCGCTGTCCGCCACCGCCACCGACTCCCTGTCCGACGCGGTGGCCACCGCCACCTTGCTGCTGGGCCTGCTGGCCGGACATTTCTTCCGGCTTCCCCTGGACGGCTGGCTGGGTCTGGCGGTGGCGCTGTTCATTCTGCGGGCGGGCTGGGGGGCGGCCAAGGACACCGTGGACCCCCTACTGGGCCGGCCCATGGACCGAGCGCTGGCCGCCGACATTGACCAGCTTGTGTTGAACCATGCGTACATCCTGGGTATCCACGACCTGGTATATCACGACTACGGCCCCGGCCGGGCCATGATGTCCTTCCACGCCGAGGTGCCGGCCGACGGCGATTTCCTGGAGATTCACGATGTGATCGACCATATCGAGCGGGAGCTGAAAGCCAAGCACCACATTGAGACCTCCATCCACATGGACCCGGTGGTGCGGGACGGCCGCACCGAGGCCTTGCGCACGCAGGTGGCGGAGCTGGCCCGGGACATCGACCCCCTTCTCACCATCCACGACTTTCGCATCACCGCCGGCCCCATCCACACCAACATCCTGTTCGACGTGGTGGTGCCCTACGGCTTCCGCCTGTCCGACGGCGAGGTAAGGGCCGTCTTAACCCAGAAGCTGAAGAAGCTGTCCGACCGCTATTTCCCCGTCATTCAGGTGGATCACTCCTATGTGGAGGGACAAAAAGCACCGTAATTCACAGATTATTCACCCAAGATTTCTCCGGGACGTTATAATAAAGAGGAATACTATATAAAACGGGGTGTTTTTCATGCCCAAGAAGGTTCTGATTGTCGAGGACGACGCCAATATCGCCGAGCTGCTCCACCTCTATCTGGAGAAGGAGGGCTTCCAGACCCAGGTGGCCAAGGACGGGGGCAAGGGGATCGAGCTGTTCCGCTCCTTCCAGCCCGATCTGGTGCTGCTGGACATTATGCTGCCCATTATGGACGGCTGGTCGGTGCTGAAAAAGATTCGGGAGGGGAGCGGGACCCCGGTCATCATGCTCACCGCCAAAGGGGAGACCGAGGACAAGGTCTCCGGTCTGGAGCAGGGGGCGGACGACTATATCGTCAAGCCCTTCGAGATGAAGGAGGTGCTGGCCCGTATCCACGCCGTCCTCCGCCGCACCGGAGTGGAGGAGGAGCAGGGGGAGAAGAGGCTGTCCTTCGACAAGCTGGTCATTAATCTGGACTCCTACGAGCTGCTGGTGGACGGCCAGCGGGTGGACACGCCTCCCAAGGAGCTGGAGCTGCTGTTCCATCTGGCCTCCTCTCCCAACCGGGTATTCACCCGGAACCAGCTTCTTGACGAGGTGTGGGGCTTCGACTACTTCGGCGACAGCCGGACGGTGGATGTGCACATCAAGCGCCTGCGGGAGAAGCTGGAGGGAGTCAGCGACCAGTGGCGGCTGAAAACCGTCTGGGGCGTGGGCTATAAATTTGAGCTGGGAACGGCGGGCTGACCATGCGCTCTTTATACCGCCGTCAGCTGACCATGATGGTGAGCATCATGCTGCTCTCCTTCACCCTGCTGGCCGGGGCTTTCATGCTGCTGTCCTACCGCTATATCATCGGCGAGACCCGGGACTCGGTGGAGCGCAACGCCGGCTATGTGTCCAGCTTTACCTCCACCTACTACCGCCGCTACCTCACCCTGGACCTTCAGGACGAGTTTTACAGCAGCTATGTGGCCTCCATCGCCATGATCTCCAACTCCCACATCATCGTGGCCGGGCCGGACGGGAAGATTCTATACGCCACCGCCGACGGCCAGTTCTACGACTACAAGGACAGCGTCCTCCCGGAGAACGTGACCGCCCAGGTGCTCAACGAGGGTTCCTTCAACGGCATGACCAACATGGGGGGGCTCTACCCGGAAAAGCGGTATCTGTCCGCCCTGCCCGTCACCAATCAGATCGGCCCCGTGACCGTTACCCAGGGGATGGTGCTGGTGGCGGCCGACGCCTCCAACCTGTCCGAGATGTGGACGGCCACCGCCACCATCTTTTTCTTCTCCGCCGTGGTGGTGTTTTTGATCTCCGTCATCGCCAGCACCCTCACCTCCGCCTACCAGACCCGGCCCCTGAACGAGATGGCTGAAGCTGCCCGAAAATTCGGCCAGGGGGAGTTTGACGTCCGGGTCACCGGCTATGAGGAGCGGGGAGACGAGGTCAGCGCCTTGGCCGAGGCTTTCAACTCCATGGCCAATTCCCTGGAGAAGGTGGAGAGCCAGCGGGCGGATTTCATCGCCAATGTTTCCCATGAACTGAAAACTCCCATGACCACCATCGCCGGCTTTGCCGAGGGCATCCTGGACGGCACCATTCCCCCGGAGCGGGAGAAGGAGTACCTCCAGATCGTGGTGTCGGAGACCCGGCGGCTGAGCCGTCTGGTGCGGCGGATGCTGGACCTGAGCCGGCTCAACGCCCTGGCTGAGAGCACCGTCACCGCTCAGGAGACCTTCGACCTCACCGAGGTCATGTCCCAGGTGCTCATCAGCCTGGAGACTAAAATCACCGACCGCCAGCTGGATGTGGACGTGCAGATGCCCGAGGACAAGCTGATGGTGTGGGGCGACCCGGACGCCATCACCCAGGTGTGCTACAACCTGCTGGACAACGCGGCCAAGTTCGCCGCCCCGGGCACCGCCATCACCGTTCAGATTACCAAGAAGGACGGCAAGGCCCATACCGTCATCCGCAACCTGGGGGCCACCATCCCGCCCGATGAGCTGCCTCTGCTCTTCGAGCGGTTCCACAAGGCGGATTACTCCCGCTCCATGGACCGGGAGGGCGTGGGCCTGGGACTGTATATCGTCAAGACCATTCTGGGCAACCTGAAGGAGAATATCACCGTCACCAGCGAGGACGGGGTGACCCAGTTCCATTTTACCTTGACCCTGGCGTGACATCTTTGTAGGGGCCGGCGCCCTCGCCGGCCCGCGTATCCCAACAACCCGCCCGCATTTGAAGCGGGCCGCCGAGGGCGGCGGCCCCTACTGCGGGGCGGCGCGGAGGCCGCCCCCGACACGTCTATTTTCAATGGGAGGTGCCTCAATGGACAACCGAAACGACGGCCTGTGGCAGGGCGGTCCCTGGGAGCAGCCCTCCCCCGCGTTTCCCGCCCCGCCCGCCGTCCGTATTCCGCCCGCGGCCAGGGTCTCCCGCCGCCCCGTGCTGCGTTTACGGAAAAAGCGGCGCAGGTGGCCCTGGTTTTTAGGACTGGCCGCGCTGATCGGACTGCTCTGCCTGTCCGTTGTGCTGCTGGATCAGTATTTTTCCGTCCGTCCATTTATCCGGGTCCCCTTCCCCTCCACCGGGGAGGACTGGCATTACCAGCAGCAGGAGGAGCACAGCACCGAGCCCCCCTCCATCGCCCGGGCCGGCACCGGGACGGGGGTGACGGTTTCTCTCCTGCCAAGTCAGGGGAAGGCGCTGGACTATATCCAGATATATGAATACGCGCTTCCCTCGGTAGTATCCATCGAGTCGGAGGACGACAATGGATACAGCGCCGGCACCGGGGTGGTGCTCACCCAGGACGGCTATATCATTACCAACGCCCATGTGGTGGCCGGGGCCAGTGCGGTCAGCGTGCTGCTGCCCAGCAACAGGACCGTGCCCGCCAGTCTGGTGGGCTTCGACGCGGCGGAGGACCTGGCTGTGCTGAAGGTGGACGCCGCCGGACTCATCCCCGCCCAGTTCGGCGACTCCAACACCTTGCGCATCGGTGAGCCGGTGGCCGCCCTGGGAGATTCTCTGGGCTACCGGGCCACCTTCACCGACGGCATCGTCTCCGCCCTGGACAGGGAGGTGAAGGTGGAGGGGATCACCATGAGCCTGATCCAGACCACCGCCGCCATCAACTACGGCAACTCCGGCGGCCCTCTGCTCAACCAGTACGGACAGGTGGTGGGCATCAACACCATCAAGATCGTTACCGAGGACGGCTCCGCCGAGGGCTTGGGCTTCGCAATCCCCTCCCGGCGGGTGAAATATGTGGCCGACCACCTCATCGCCGGGGAGGAGATCAAGGCGGGCATCTTTGGCTTTATGGTGTCCACCGCCCGCGAGGAGGGGGGAGGCTTCATGCTCCGGAGCGTGGAGCGCGGAAGCGACGCCTGGACCAAGGGCCTGCGGGGCGGGGATATTCTCCTTGAGGCCAACGGCATGCCCATTACCGGTCTGGAGACCCTGACCCGGCTCAAGCTGGGCCTGGGCGCCGGGGATACCGTCACTCTCACCTGCCTGCGGGACGGGGAGAAGTTTACCGTGGATGTGGAGCTGGTAGAGCCATGATTAACACCACTCTGTGCTATATCCGGCGGGGGGACGAGTACCTGATGCTCCACCGGGTAAAGAAGGAAAACGACCTGAACAAGGATAAGTGGATCGGCATCGGGGGCAAGTTTCTGGACAAGGAGAGCCCCGAGGACTGTCTGCTCCGGGAGGCGGAGGAGGAGACCGGGCTGATTCTCACCGACTACCGCTACCGGGGTCTCGTCACCTTCGTCTCCGACCGCTGGCCCACCGAGTATATGCACCTGTTCACCGCCGACGGCTTCACCGGCGAGCTGAGGGAGTGCGACGAGGGGGTGCTGGAGTGGCTGCCCCGAGACCAGCTGCTGCGCATCCCTCACTGGGAGGGGGACGCCATCTTCCTGGACCTGATCTGGCGGGACGCCCCCTTTTTCTCCCTGAAGGTGCGCTATGAGGGGGACCGGCTGGCCGAGGCTGTCCTCGACGGCAAAAAGATCAAATGAGTACGCGGCCCCCGGTTTTCCGGGGGCCGCGATGTCTTACATATACTTGTCCGCTTTGGCCAGATTCATGTCATCCAGGGTCAGGTCCTGGCTGTAAGGATTGATAAGCCGGTTGACCAGCTCCAGCGTCCCCTCCGGGTCCAGCTCGTAGCAGTAGCGGTAGCCGCGGTAGACCCCGTCTCCACGGCCGGGGAGGGTGGCCGTCTCCACGCCGGTGGAGGGGTCCAGGTTGACGGCCTGACTGGCGAAGTAGAGCATCTCGTTCAGGGACAGGTCGGTGTCCACGTTATCGTTGAATATCTCCACAAAGCCGTTGATCCGGGTCAGATTGTTCCAGGACAGCACCTTTTTTGCCAGAGCGACCAGCAGCTTCTGCTGGGTCTGGGTACGGCCCACGTCGGAGTAGCCGCTGCCGTCATTGTTCTTCCGGAACCGGGCCACCTCCATGGCCTGCTGGCCGTTGAGGTGTCGCGTTCCCTCGGTGTAGTGGATGGACAGGTCCTGCTCCGGGTCGTCATAGTTCATATCGCAGGGGACATAAAAGTCCACGCCATCCAGGTAATCCACCAGCCTGATAAAGCCCTTGATATTTACCTTTACATAGCAGTCGATGGGTACGCCCAGCATATCGGATACGTCCTTGATCCGCTGCTCCACCCCACCCCCGCCATAGACCAGATGGGGATTGCCCTTCTGCCGGGCCACCAGGGTGTCCCGGGGAATGGAGATCACGCCCACTGTCTGGGCGTTGGTGTCGTAGCGCATGACCATCATCACGTCAGTGAGGGTACCGGCCTTGTCGGTGGCGGCCAGGAAAATGGTATACACGCCCTTTTCCCGCTCCAGACCGGCGGGTGTAGCGTCTGGGTCCACCGTGCTTACGCCTCCGTTGCTGGGGGTGGTATTCCCGCCTTGCTGGTTGGGCGGAGTGAACCCGCTCTGCTCCGGCGGCTTAATCATGACCTTTGCGCCAATATATACCGCCACGATGACAGCGGAGATCACAACAAGGAATATGTAGAACCCCTTGAGTACGCCGACCACGCCGGAGCGCCTCCGCTGAGCTGTCTTTCGGGGCCTGTCATCCCAGTCGTCGTCCCAGTCATCATCGCGGCGCCGGCGGGGCGGCTGGCTCTGAGCTGGGGCCGCCCGCCGCCCCTGGGAACGGCGGGACGTATTTAAATATCTCTCTTCCAAAGGGGTCCCTCCCCAAATATCGTTACTGCTCAAGTATACCCGTTTCGACCCGCTTCGGCAAGAGGAAAATATGCCGTTCATAAAAAATTAAGAATTCAATTTATTGTTTGCTTTCGCTTCATTATATCCTGTTTGCTCGTCTTTTGTGTCTTTTAACTTGTTTTAAATGTATCGTTCAAATTGTCGGGAGGGAACGGCGCCGGCCGACTGAAGGAGGCCCGGAAGGGGAAAGCGCCAGGAAGGAGGGGCGAGGCGGTATTTCAGAGAAAATAAGAGAAAATATGGGAAAACCCGCATTTCCGTCTCCTTTACGAATTGACTTCCCCTACCCTATGTGGTATACTACCCGCGGCAATACGGGTGCCGCGCGTAAGTGCGGTATTTTTACATGTTCCTCTGGGAAAGGCCGGGGAGAAGCGTAGAAAGGCAGTGAGCTCAATGACGAAAAAACACAGGATATGGTCCGTGGCGGGGCTGGCTGCGGCGGCCTGCCTGACCGTGGCGGCGCTGACCTCCTGTGCGGGTCAAAACGCCGGTTCCGGCAGTGACAAATCCGCTGCGACTGCTCCCGATGTGACCGCGCCTCAACTGCTGGGGGTTCAGGACCTCACCGTGGCCATGAACGGAGTGGCCTACTATCGGGACGGCGTGTCCGCCGTAGATGACGTGGACGGCCCGGTGGCCGTGGAGATCGACGCCGGGGCGGTGGATTTGACTGCCGCCGGGGAGTACCCGGTCATTTACTCCGCACAGGACGCGGCGGGGAACCGGGTGGAGCAGACCGCCACGGTGACGGTGGTGGAAACCATTACGGTGGACCAGGGCCAGGACGAGCAGACGGAGGACGAGACCCCCGAGGAAGCCGGCGGCGGAGCCTCTCCGGGCGAGGTGACCCAGGAGGATGTGGACCGGCTGGCTGATGAGGTCCTGGCAAAGATTACCAACTCTGGGATGAGCCAGCGGGAGAAGGCCAAAGCCATCTTCGACTATGTCAACAGGCATATTAAATATGTAGGAAAATCGGACAAGTCCAGCTGGCTGATCGGGGCCTATGTGGGCCTCACCCGGGGCCGGGGGGACTGCTATAACTACTACGCCTGCTCCAAGGCTCTGCTGACCAGGGCGGGCATTCCCAACGTGGACCTGGAGCGGGTGGGCGGCAAATCCCGCCACTACTGGCAGTTGGTGAACACCGGAGACGGCTGGTATCACTTTGACGCCTGTCCTCACCCCACGGGGTATCCCATGTCCGGCTTCATGTTTACCGAAACTCAGGCCCGTACTTATACGGAACAGGTGAAAAAGGCGCGTCAGAATTACTATGTGTACGACTATGACGCCTGCCCCGTGCAGGTGGAGGGGATGCCGCCGGAGGGCTGGACGCCGCCTGCGGAGACCCCGGAGGAGCCTGTGACGCCGCCGGAGGGACCCGCGGTACCGGAGAACCCCGCCGGCTCACAGGAGCCTGGGACCGAGAATCCCGCCGGCTCACAGGAGCCCGGGACCGAGAACCCCGCCGGCTCACAGGAGCCCGGGACTGAGAACCCCGCCCTCTCCCAGGACCCCATCACCGGAGAGTGGCCGGGCGGGACCCCCACGGATCCGCCGCCCGATCAGTCCGGAGCGGAGGAGGTCCCTGACGGTGACGCTTCCACAGAGCAGAAGCCGTCTGAACAGAGCGGAGAGGAGGGCGGCCAGCTTGCAGCGTAACGTTTTGGAGTATCTGGAGGCCACCGCCCCCCGCCTGCCTGAGAAGGTGGCCTTCCACAACGGAACGGAGGGCCTCACCTTCGGTCAGGTCTCCCGGGCCGCCCGGGGCGTCGGCACCTTTCTGGCCCAAAAGGGCCTGGAGCGGGAGCCGGTGGTGGTCTTTATGGAGAAGCACCCCAAGTCGGTGGCCGCCTTTTTCGGGGTGGTCTACTCGGGCTGCTTCTATGTGCCCATCGACGAGGAGATGCCCCTGTACCGGGTGGAGCTGATCTTCCGGACCCTCAAGCCCAGGGCCGTGCTGTGCGACGAAAAGACCCGGAAGGCGGCGGAGGGCCTGGGCTATACCGGCGGCCTGTACGGCTATGAGGAGGCCGCCGCCTGTCAGCCCGACCAGGCGCTGCTGGACCGTATCCGGGCGGAGCAGCTGGATACCGACCCGCTGTATATCGTCTTTACCTCCGGGTCCACCGGAGTGCCCAAGGGGGTGGTGGCCTGCCACCGCTCTGTGATCGACTACATCGAGCAGCTTTCCGCCACCCTGGGTTTCAATGAGGACACGGTGTTCGGCAATCAGACGCCGCTGTACTTTGACGCCTGCCTGAAGGAGCTCTACCCCACCATCAAATTCGGGGCCACCACCTATCTGATACCCAAAGGGCTGTTTTTATTCCCGGTGAAGCTGGTGGACTACCTGAACGAGCACAGGATCAACACGGTGTGCTGGGTGGTGTCCGCCCTGACCATGATCTCCGGCCTGGGGGCGCTGAAAAAGACGGCGCCCCGGTATCTGCATACCGTCGCCTTCGGCAGCGAGGTGTTCCCCATCCGGCAGTTCAACCTGTGGCGGGAGGCCCTCCCCCAGGCGAAATTCACCAACCTGTACGGCCCCACTGAGGCTACGGGGATGAGCTGCTTCTACCATGTGGACCGGGAGTTTGCCGAGGGGGAGGCCATCCCCATCGGCCGTCCCTTCCCCAACACGGGTATTTTGCTGCTGGACGAGAAGAACGAGCCGGCCGGTCCCGGTGAGACGGGGGAAATCTGCATCCGGGGCACCTGCCTCACCATGGGCTACTACCGGATGCCGGAAAAGACGGCGGAGTGCTTTGTCCAGAACCCGCTGAACCACGCCTACCCAGAGCTCATCTACCGCACCGGCGATCTGGGGCGGTACAACGACCGGGGGGAGCTGGTGTTCGTCTCCCGGAAGGACTATCAGATTAAGCACATGGGCCACCGGGTGGAGCTGCAGGAGATTGAGGCTGCCGCCTCCGCCCACCCGTCGGTGGCCGCCGCCTGCGCGGTGTTCGACAGGGAGAGGGACCGCCTGGGGATGTACTACGCCGGCGGTGTGGAGCCGGGAGAGCTGACCGCCTTTTTAAAGGAGCGCCTGCCCCGGTATATGATCCCCAACCGCATGGAGCGGCTGGAGCGGCTCCCCCTCACCCCAAACGGAAAGATTGACCGCAAGGCCCTGGCCGCCGGGCAGATTCCGGCGGGGGTCTGACAGAAAAAGGAGAATGACCAATGGAAGAACTGCTGAGCATTTTGCGTGAGCTGCATCCCGAGGTGGACTTTGAGACCTGCAGCACCCTGATCGACGACAAGATTCTGGACTCCATCGACATCGTGACCCTGGTGGCCGAGATCGGCAGCGAGTTCGACGTGGAGGTCCCCGCCGAGGAGCTGACGCCGGAGAATTTCAACTCCGCCAAGGCCCTTTGGGAGATGGTCCAGCGGCTGGATGAGGAGTAAGCGGTAGGTATGAGCTTTGCGACCACCCAATTTCTGGCCTTTTTCGGGGTGCTGCTCCTGCTGTACTATACCGTCCCCAGACGGTGGCAGTGGAAGCTGCTGCTGGCCGGGAGCCTGTTCTTCTACTGGTTCGCCGGCTGGTGGTGCCTGATTTACATCGGCGTCACCGCAGCGACCACCTGGCTGGCGGCCCGGAGGATGGAGGACCTGGCCCGGGAGCAGGACGTCTGGTTCCGGGAGCACAAGGCCGGGCTGTCCAAGGAGGAGCGCAAGGCCTGGAAGGCCAGGGGCAAATCCCGCCGCTTCCGGTGGCTGCTGGGCTGCCTGCTGGTGAATTTCGGCATTCTGGCGGTGGTGAAGTACACAAACTTCGTCATCGGAAACCTGAACGGGCTGGCCGCCGCCCTGGGAGGGGGGCAGCCTCTGCCCACCCTGTCCCTGGTGCTGCCCATGGGCATCTCCTTCTACACCTTTCAGGCCATGGGCTATCTGATCGACGTATATTGGGGCAAGTGCCCAGCCGAGCGGAGCCTGGGGCGCTTCGCCCTGTTTGTCACCTTCTTTCCCCAGCTCATCCAGGGGCCCATCAGCCGCTTCGGCGACCTGAGCCGGACCCTGTACGCCGAGCACCCGTGGGACTCCAGGCAGATCGCCATGGGGGCGGAGCGGGTGCTGTGGGGGCTGGCCAAGAAGCTGATCGTGGCCGACCGGCTGGCCATCCCTCTGCGGACCCTGGTGTCCGACCCGGACCAGTACCGGGGCGTGTATGTGCTGGCGGTGATCTTTCTCTACGCCGTCCAGCTCTACGCCGACTTCACCGGCGGCATCGACATCACCATCGGGGCGGCTCAGATGCTGGGCGTCCGAGTGACGGAAAACTTCCAGCGGCCCTTCTTCTCCAAAAACGCCGCCGAGTACTGGCGGCGCTGGCACATCACCATGGGCACCTGGTTCCGGGACTACTTATTTTATCCCATGTCGGTGTCCAAGCCCATTTTGAAGCTTCACCAGAGATGCCGGAACCGCTTCGGCGGCGTCGGCAAGCGCGTCTCGGTCCACACCTGCAGCATCATTCTCTGGTTTGTCACCGGCCTGTGGCACGGGGCAAGCTGGAACTTCATCGTCTGGGGTCTGCTCAACGGGATTGTCATCATCATTTCCCAGGAGCTGGAGCCCCTCTACGACAAATTTCACGCCCGCTTCCCCAGGCTCAGGGGCAGCCGGGGCTGGGACGCGGTCCAGGTTCTGCGTACCTTCTGGCTGATGGGAGCCATCCGGGTGCTGGACGTGTACCGGGACGTGCCCCTCACCTTCCGGCAGCTGGGGACGGTGTTCACCGATTTCCGGCCCCAGGCGCTGTGGGACGGGTCCTTCCTGGAGCTGGGCGTCGGGATGGGCGACTGGCTGGCGGCCGCCGCCGGAGCCGGGGCCATGCTGGTATGCAGCCTGCTGGGCCGGCGGGAGCCGGTGCGGGAGCGTCTGGCCCGGCACAGCCCCCACCTGGCCTGGAGCGGCTGCGTGGCGCTGATCTGGCTCACCCTGATCTTCGGGGTGTACGGCATCGGCTTCGACGCCACCCAGTTTATCTACAACCAGTTCTGAGGAGGCGGACGGCATGAAAAAGAATATCCGTACCGCCCTTTTCTGGGTGTTTGTCCTCTGCGGCGGCCTGTGGCTGCTCAACGCCCTGTTTATGCCCAAGTACATGAGCGACATCCCCGAGGGGGCGCTGATCGCCGAGTATTATAAGGAGGAGACCGGCCACGACGTGGTCTTTATCGGCGACTGCGAGGTCTATGAGAACTTCTCCCCCGACCTGCTGTGGCGGGAATACGGCGTTACCAGCTACATCCGGGGCAGCGCTCAGCAGCTGATCTGGCAGTCCTACTACCTGATGGAGGAGACGCTGAACTACGAGACGCCCAAGGTGATGGTGTTCAACGTCCTGTCCATGAAGTACGGCGAGCCCCAGAGCGAGGCCTACAACCGGCTGAACCTGGACGGGATGAGGCTGTCCCCCCAGAAGCTGGCCGCCGTCCGGGCCTCCATGACGGAGGAGGAGAGCCTGCTCAGCTACCTGTTCCCCCTCCTGCGCTACCACAGCCGCTGGAACGAGCTGAAGGGGGAGGACCTGCGCTATCTCACCCACCGGGACATTGTGTCCGACAGCGGCTATCTGATGAACGTACAGGTCCGCCCGGCGGAGAATGTGCCCGCGGGCCGTCCCCTGGGAGACTACAGCTTTGCCCCGGTGTGCTGGGACTATCTGGACAAAATGGCCAGCCTGTGTGAGGAAAAGGGCGTCCGTCTGGTGCTCATCAAGGCCCCCAGCCTGTACCCCTTCTGGTACGACCAGTGGGAGGAGCAGATCGAGGACTACGCCGCCCGGCGGGGGCTGAGCTACATCAACTTTCTGGAGCTGACCGATGAGATCGGGGTGGATTTTACGACCGACACCTACGACAGCGGCCTGCACCTGAACCTCTACGGGGCGGAGAAGCTGTCCCGGTGGTTCGGACAGTGGCTGACGGCCAACTGCCCGGTGGAGGACCGGCGGGGCCAGGAGGAGTACGCGGACATCTGGAACGAAAAAAGCGCCGCCTACGCCGCCCGAAGGGAGCGGCTGGAGGCGGAATGGAGCGGGGAAAACCCCGCCTGAAAAGGAGGAATATACTATGAAACGAAATCTGCTTTGCGGCCTGCTGGCCCTGGCTATGGTCCTGGCTCTGTCCGCCTGCGGGGAGAAGGAACCGTCGAAGAGCTCCGGCGGCGGTCAGACCGGCCAGACCAGTCAGCCGGCTCAGCCCGATCAGTCCGCCCAGCCTGGCGGCGCCGACGTGGCCGAGTACGTGTTCCGCTCCGGAGATACCACTGTGTCTATTGACCAGGACATGGCCGAGGTGCTCTCCGCCCTGGGGGAGCCCAAGGAGTATTTCGAGGCCGAGTCCTGCGCCTTTGAGGGGATGGACAAGACCTATACCTATTCCGGCTTTGTCATCACCACCCGGCCCGACGGGGAGAAGGACTTTGTGAACTCCATCGCCCTCACCGACGACAGCGTCACCACCCCCGAGGGGCTCTACATCGGCTCCGCCGCCGCCGACATCACCGCCGCCTACGGCGAGTGCGCCGGCGCCACAGACACCTTCTTCCCCTACACCAAGGGGAACACTGCCCTGAACTTTGTGCTCAGCGGCGGCAAGGTAATCTCCATTGAATACCTGCCCGCCTGATACGGTAACACGCAGACGGCCCGTTCCCAAGAGGGAACGGGCCGTCTCCTGATTTGGATTATTCTGCGGAGATCATATAGTAGTATACCGGCTGGCCCCCGGCCAGAAGGGTAATCTCGGCATTGGGGCAGGCGGCGGCGAAGATTTTCTCCGCCTCCTGCGCCTGTTCCTCGGTGACGTCCTCCCCGTAGAAGATGGAGATGAACTCAGCTGTTTGGTGGGCCTCCGACTTGGCCAGCCGCTCCAGCATGGCGGACAGGTTCTGGTCGGTGCCGAAGAGCTGGTGCTCCGCCAGGGCCAGGTAGTCCCCCTGGCGGATGGCGAAGCCATCGAAGTCGGAGTCCCGGGCGGCGTAGGTGATCTCGCTGGTGCGCACGTTGGCAAAGCCCTCCATCATGGCGGCGGTGTTGTCCGCCTCGTCGGCGTCGGCGTCGGCGGCCAGCATGGCGGAGATGCCCTGGGGCACCGTCTTGGTGGGCAGGACGACCACCTTCTTGTCCTTACACAGGGGGATGGTCTGCTGGGCGGCCATAATGATGTTTTTGTTGTTGGGCAGGACGTAGACGACCCCAGCCGGAGTGGCGTCGATGGCCTTGAGGATGTCCTGGGTGGAGGGATTCATGGTCTGACCGCCTCCCACCAGCTGATCCACTCCCAGGTCCCTGAACACGGCCTCCAGTCCGGACCCGGCGCAGACGGCCACATAGCCGAACTTCTTCTCCGGGGCGGCGTGGACGGAGTCGGTCCCCTTCTCCAGCTCCTCCTCCACGGCGTCCAGGTCGTCGGTGCTCTGAACGTGCCTGCCCGCGGCTAGGTCCTCGGCCTGGGTGCGCATGTTCTCAATCTTGGCCAGTTCCAGTACGCCGTACTTCTGGGCCTCGTTCAGGGCGGAGCCGGGGGTGTTGGTGTGGACGTGGACCTTAAAGGCCTCGTCGTCCTCGCCGATGACCAGGCTGTCGCCGATGGAATTGAGATATTTCCGGAAGGGATCGAGATCGGTGTTCTCCTTGAATTTACGCACGATGAACACCGTGTCAAAGGCGAAGGTGATATCCTCGGCGTTGACCGCCTCGAAGTCGGCCTTGTCGTTGGGAGCGGTCTCCTCCCCGGCGTTCTCGGGCATGGGCAAGCCCCGGACCTCGTCCAGCATACCCTGGAGGATGACAAGGAAGCCCTTGCCGCCGGCGTCCACCACCCCGGCCTTTTTCAGCACTGGGTTCTGGCCGATGGTGAGGGCCAGCGCCTCCTGGCCCTCCTGGATGGCGGCCTCCAGCACGCCCTCGAAGGAGTCGTCCTCCCGGGCGTGCCCGGCGGCCCGGGAGGCGGCCAGGCGGGAGACGGTGAGGATGGTGCCCTCAGCGGGCTTCATCACCGCCTTATAGGCGGCGGCTACGCCGAAATCCAGGGCGATGGCCAGGTCCCGGCCGTCCATAATCTCCTTCTCCTTTATGGCCTTGGAAAAGCCCCGGAACAGCAGAGACAGGATCACGCCGGAGTTGCCCCGGGCCCCCCGGAGCAGGGCGGAGGCGGTGGCCCCGGCGGCCTGGCCCACGGTGTCGCAGTGCTTCTTGCGCATCTCCGAGGCGGCGGCCCCGATGGTCAGGGTCATGTTGGTGCCGGTGTCGCCGTCGGGGACAGGGAACACGTTCAGGTCGTTGATGGACTGCTTCTGGGCGTTGATGGCGGCGTGAGCGTGAATCATCATCCGCTGAAAGACCGCCGCGTCAATATTCTGTACCATATCGGCAAATTCCTTTCTTACGAATGAATTCAAAAGCGCATGGAATCCACGCACACATCCACCGAGGCGACCTCCACCCCGGTGGTCTTGCTGACCACATAGCGCACCTCGCTCATAATGGAGCGGCACACGGCCATGAGATTGACCCCGTTCTCCACAATGATGTGCAGCTCGATGGAGACGGTGCCGTCGGCGTTGTAGTACACCTTAACGCCCTTGGACATGGACTCCCGCTTCAGCAGGTGGACCAGCCCGTCGGTGGTGGAGCGCACCGCCATGCCCTTCACGCCGTAGCAGTTGGTGGCAGCGCTGCCGGTGACGGTGGTAAATACGTCGCTGCCAATGCGGATTTCGCCCAGCTCAGTTTCCAGTTTCATAGGAAAGTACCTTCCTTTCAGTCAGGATAGGGGTCCTCATAATGATACAATTTACATTGTATTCTATTTTTTCGGAAAATACAAGCCTAAAGTTTTGACATCGTGTCCTGCAAAGGCAGCTGAGGTAAAGACTCTGTCAATTTTGTGCTCTGTCTCTTGTGCCAAGACGCCGGTAATGGTAAACTCAAAACAATTATGCCGCATTGCGAAGGAGGCGTTTGCCTGTGCGCGGAAAAATTCAGATCATAGCGAAGGGAAAAGCCTGCGTGACGGCCGTGCTGGCCTTCTGCAGAAGATTTTCCCCTCTGAATTTCGCGTTTCTGCTCTTGGCGGGAACCATAAACGCTATTGGAGTCACATTTTTTATCGCGCCTGTCCAGCTCTATGACAGCGGAGTATCGGGCACGTCCATCCTGCTCTCTCAGGTGACGCCGCTGTCGCTGTCCTTTTTTCTGCTGATCCTGAATGTGCCGCTGCTCCTCTACGGCCTGAAAAAACAGGGCGTCGTGTTCACCGTATACGCCATATACGCGGTGTCGGTATACGCTGTCGTGGCCGGGCTGATTACGGATGTCCTGCCCATTGACGTAAGCATTGTGTCGCCCCTGGCCGGAACGGACCTGTTTCTCTGCGCGATTTTCGGCGGGATCATCTCCGGCATCGGCAGCGGCGTGGCCATCCGCTACGGGGGGGCGATGGATGGGATCGAGGTCATTGCGGTCATCTTCGCAAAGAGAATCGGGATATCCGTGGGCGTCTTTGTTATGATCTATAACATCGCGCTCTACGTCATCTGTGGAATCGTGATTGGCAGCTGGATTCTTCCGCTGTATTCCATCGTGACCTACGCGGCCGCGTCAAAGACGGTTGACTTTGTCGTCGATGGGCTGGATACCGCCAAATCCGCCATGATTATCACCACAAAACCGGAGGAAATTGGTAAGGCGATCTCCTCCGAATTTCGCATTGGAATCACGGTCATCGACGCGGCGGGCTACTATTCCAGACAGCGGAAAACAATCCTTTACGCGGTAGTCAACAGATTTCAGATCGTCAAGCTGAAAAGACTGGTAAAATCCATCGACCCAAACGCCTACATGACCGTTACCCTGATCTCCGACCTGATGCATGGCAGCGTAGAGAAGTAGCCAGATTTTGAAGAAGCGCGCCGCCCTCCCCGGAAGGGGAGGGCGGCATTTTTTTGCTTGGGACGGGTTTCGACGCATAATTTCCAAAAATTGGAATATAATGGGGCTCCAACCTACACCAAGGAGGAGACCGGCATGACAGCCAAAACGATTTATGGCAAGCTCAGCGCCTTGCGGCCTCAGGGCAGGGAGGTTCCGAAGCCCAAGACCGGGAAAAGGGCCGCTCCCGTGTCTGTGCTGCTGACAGAGGCGGGCATCCACCTGCTGCTGGGGGCGGTGCTGGCGGGGGCGGTGCTCTTTGGGGAGAGCGCCCCCTTCGGCGTGGCCTTTGCGGCAGCGGCGGGCTCCGGGCTGTACGGGGCCTCGGCGCTGGTGGGGGTCTGCTTCGGCGCGATGGCCGCCCTGGACTTCGCCGCCGGCCTGCGCTACTCCGCCGCGGCCATCCTCACCTTCGCCGTTCACTTCGCCTTCTGCGACTGGAAGGTTCTCCGCCGGCCCTGGGCCATGCCGCTGACGGCGGCGGCGCTGAGCGCCTTTACCGGCCTGATTGTCCGGAATCCCGCAGGCTGGCGGGGAACGGACGGCCTCTACTTTGTCCTGGAGACGGTGCTGACCGGGCTGGCCGCCTGGGCCTTTCGGGGGGCGCTGGCCCCCATGTACCGGCAAAAGGGGGACAGGCCCTCTCCGGCGGCCCGGCGGGTGGGACCGCTGGCCCTGCTGTGCGCCTGCCTGGCCGCCGCCGCCCCACTGAGTCTGTTCGGCATCCCCATGCTGGGCGCGGCGGCGGTGGGAGGGTGCGCGCTCTACCTGCGGGCGCCGGAGCGGGTCCTGATCTGGCTGGGAGTGCGGCCGGAACAGGGAGCCTCCGCCGATCCCCGGGCGCAGAGGGTGGTCCGGCAGAAGCTGGAGCAGACCTCCGGCGCCTTCCGCACCCTGTACGACTCCCTTCGGTCCGCCTTCCGTCCTCCGGACAACGACAACGACGTTTCCGCCGTTTTCGACCGGGCGGCGGGACGGCAGTGCCGGGGGTGCGCCCTCCGGGACCGATGCTGGAAGAACGACTATAACACCACCTTCAACGCCCTCAACGACGCCACCCCCGCCATGGTGGAGCGGGGACGGGCGGAGCCGGCGGATTTTCCCCGCCATTTCGCCGACAGGTGCGTTCAATTTCCCGCCTTTGTGGCGGCGGTGAACGAGGAACTTACCGCTCTGTTCTACCGCCGGCAGTACAACGCCCGCATCCGGGAGAGCCGGGCGGCGGTGTGCCGGCAGTACGCCCAGCTGTCCGACCTGCTGGGGGACGCCGCCGCCGAGCTGAGCCGGGAGCTGACCCCCGACCCGGCGGGGGAGCGCCGCCTGCGCCAGCGGCTGACGGAGCTTCATCTGGATGTACGCTCCTGCGTCTACCGGGACGGCCGGGGGCTGGTCCGAGTGGAGGCGGAGGGTCCGGATTGTCCCGCTCTGGCCAGGCCCAGCCGGCTGAAGGACCTGTCCGCCGCTCTGGGGGTGCCCCTCCGGGTGGAGCTGGAGGGGGAGGACGCCCTGTCTCTCCTCCAGCAGGAGCCGCTGATGGCGGTGGCGGGGGTGGCGGCCCGCAAAAAGACAGGCGAGACGGTGAGCGGCGACGCGGGCACCTATTTCAAGCGCCACGACGGCAAGCTCTACCTTTTGTTGTGCGACGGCATGGGCAGCGGCCCTGACGCCAACCGGGAGAGCACCCTGGCGGTCCGCCTGATGGAGCAGCTGCTCCAGGCGGGGGTGGAGGCAAAAAGGGCGCTGGCCACTCTGTCCTCCGCCCTGGCCCTCCGGGGGGAGGAGACCGGCGGCTTCACCACCGTGGACCTGCTCCAGCTGGACCTGTTTACCGGGGAGGGGGAGCTGTTCAAGCTGGGAGCGGCCCCTACCTATATAAAGAAAGGGGGGGATGTCCAGCGGCTCAGCGGAAAATCCTTGCCCGCCGGGCTGGCCGAGGGGGAGCCGGAGGCTATGGACCACTTCTCTCTGCGGCTCTCTCCCGGGGACTGCGTGCTGATGGTCAGCGACGGGGTGTGCCCCGGCCCGGAGGACGGCTGGCTGCGGGAGCGGTTGGGCCGGTTTGACGGGACAAGCCCCAAGGATCTGGCCCGGGAGCTGGTGACCCGGGACCTGAAGGACGCCACCGACGACCGCACCGCCCTGGTGGTCCGAATGGACAGGCGGGCGTAAAAAGACCGCCCGGGCGGCCCCGGACGGTTGACAAACCCCCAAAAATCGGATATACTACAATTAAAGGGTGCCGCGGCAAGCGGTTTGGCCCCACCGAATCTGATTTCAGTCAGAAACCGTCACCGTGCAGGGTGGCGGTTTCACCTTTTGATCTTAATCGTTACGGTGATCCCGAAGATATGTAACGTGATCGTAATAGGCATGGCTTTCACCTCCTCCCGGAGGGAGTGAGCCAAACCGCCTGCCGTTTCCACGGCACCTTGCCTACATTATATATTGGCGGCACATACTTTGTCAAATCTATTACGCTGAAAGAGCCCGCTGTCAAGGCGGGATTTTGTTTTGTTACCGTTCTATTACACTTCTCCCGAATCTGTTGACAAGGGAAAGCGGGTTTGTTAGAATACGCGCAGAGGTTGGGAGACCTTTTGTCCTCTTTGCGGCTGTACCATCCCCCCTGAGCTTCCGAGCGGAGGTAAGGGGAGCGGCACGGGCGCGGCGAGGTGAAAAGTTGAAAAACCTCAAGAATTTTGGTAGAAACAGAGAATTTTGTTGCGGAAATGTTAAATCCAGAAGATTTACCAAGGACGTAAAAAAGCTCTCTGGAGACACCAAAGCCGGCCCCTCTCAGGCCGAAAAATTTTGTAAGGAGGAAATACTCTATGAGAAACCTGAAGCGGGCTCTCAGCCTGACTCTGGCTTCCGTCATGCTGCTCGGTATGATGGTCGTTGGCGCCGGTGCCGCGAGCTACCCCGACGTTGACGACAACGATAACGTCGAGGCCATTGACGTCCTGAACGCCGTTGAAGTTATGATCGGCCGCCAGGGCAACTTTGAGCCCGACGAAGCCGTCAACCGTCACGAGATGGCCGTTATCATGGCCAAGCTGGTGCTGGGCGTCAAGACCGCCGACAACTATGTTGGCTCCCACCCCTTCACCGACGTTGTGCCTTGGGCCGACAAGTACGTGGCCGCCTGCTATGAGAACGGACTCGTGGCCGGCACCAGCGCCACCACCTTCGGCGGCGGCCAGCCCCTGACCGCCGTTCAGGCCGCGGCCATGATGCTGCGCGCTCTGGGCTACAAGGATCTGTCCAAGGGCGCCAACGACTGGCGCGCTCCTGTGACCGCCACCGCCAACCAGATTCGTCTGTTCAACGGCGTGGCCTCCGTCCCCAGTGAGCAGCTCAACCGGAACCAGGTGGCTCAGCTGGCGCTGAACACCCTGAAGTCCTCTGTGGTTGACCTGAAGGACAACACCATCAGCTGGTCCGGCAACGATGGCCAGATCATCATGACTGGCGGCTCCCGTGAGTACATCGTGCGTTCCAGCAGCGAGTCCTACGCCCGTGCCATCAACAACACCGAGGTGGCCGGTACTTCCGCCTCCAGCGTCAGCGGCTACACCGTGGAGCTGGGCGAGCATCTGTACAACGGCAAGCTGCACCTGACCAACGATGTGGACGCCTTCGGCCGCCCCTCCCGCGTTTGGGAGTATGACGGCAAGGACGTGGGCACCTACATCCGCGACGAGCTGCTGCGCGACGAGTACACCGTGTCCGTCAAGGGCTCCGACGTCTATGACGATCTGGGCACCATCTCCATCCGCGACAGCGAGCTGGAGGTCTATATTGACGGCGTGAAGGGCACCCGGATCGTCAAGGACGAGCTGGTCCGCACCAACCGCGCCAATCTGGCCGGCACCGGCAAGGGCGTGCTGACTCAGGTGTTCTACGACCAGAGCAACAAGGTCGTCACCATCACCGAGATCAACAC
>CAJUPW010000029.1:0-8275 GCA_910588635.1 uncultured Oscillospiraceae bacterium
GCTCAGCTATGGGACAAGCAGTACTTGAACGTAGCTCAGATAATTAGATATTATCTATTGTACCACAGTCCGGAATACTTTTCCACCTGTTTTTCGCAAAATAATCTTGATCGCAAACTGATTAAGTCTCAACTGCAAAGGACTAATAATGAGTCCCAGCCTGTTCTAAAGAATAGGCTGGGATTTTCATGTATGGGCAAAACTTACGGCAACCTTCGGGGAAGGAGATGAAAAGGCGTGAAAAGCCTTTGGGAAGGCATCCCTCGCACCTTGAAAAACAGAGCTTTCTGCTCTTATAGAGTCAGCAGGTACGTTAGGCATGAGGACCTGAGGAAGGATAGCCGTGTGAATGGAGCAGGCCATGATCCCTCTTTTTAGAAAGGAGGTTATGGGTGAGCCGCACATTGCGCATAAGTAAGTCGTGGCGACTTAAGGCGATGACCCTCATGCTCAATCATGATACACTGTCCTGGCCATGGTCCGAACGGTACCCAATCCGTCGCAGGCTGTGGGGGATACCAGTATGCCCTGGGGGTAAGTCCCGTGGAGCGGTTTAGCCAGCCGCCACCTGCTGCTCGTTGTTTTCTATAAATTATCATGGAGACCATTGGAAGGAGATAGTTACATAATGACTGTGGAAACTGGACAGGTTCCGATCCATTTAAAAATGACACTCACAATTCGAGAAGCAGCAGAGTATAGCAATATTGGGATAAACAAGATTGAAAGCCTATTACGTGTACCAAATTGCCCTTTTGTCCTTTATGTAGGCACGAAAAGGCTGGTTAAGCGAAAAGAATTTGAAGAGTTCATCAGCAAAAAAACTGTGATATAACCGCAGTTGCTATTGAGAAATAGACGCCGATATGGTAAAATAGCCGTGTTGCATTGGCTCTTTTTCTCACAACGGGAAAGGAGCTCGCCATATGGGAAAGAACTTGAAAGGAAAAGAATGTGGCAAAGGTATCTGCCAAAGAAAGGATGGTTCTTATTACGCAAGATTTGTAGATAAGTATGGTAAGCGCCACGAAAAGTACGTTATGACGTTGCCAGAGGCTCGAAATTGGTTGGAAGAAGCACGATTCGCGGACAAGCATGATAATATTCTTATCCCCTCAGATATGACGGTGGATGCGTGGTTTAATTTCTGGCATGAGAACATGATAGCCGATTTGGCCCCGAACACCCGTAGAAACTATCAAGAGCGGTATGTCCACAATATTCAGCCTGTGATCGGTGGTATGCTTTTAGTTAATGTTAAACCCATGCACTGCAAAGTCGTTCTTAACAGGATGGAAACCGACTATGCTGGTTCAACCATTCGCCAAACGTACATTACTATGGGGACAATGTTTAAGTCTGCGCTGATGAACGACCTTATCATCAAGCACCCTATGAATGGTGTCCGATATACAAAACCTGTTCGGGCCGTAGACGATATCAAGTATCTGACGGTGGAAGAGCAGAAACGGTTTTTAGAAACGGCTCAAAGATCCCACAACTATGCCCAGTATGCTTTGATATTGGAAACTGGGCTGCGCACAGGAGAACTGATTGGGCTGACATGGGATGCCATCGACTGGGAAAAGCGAACTCTGACGGTCAATAAAACTTTGGAGTATCGACACAAGCAGGCTTTTTGGCGTGCTGGTCCACCCAAGACTCAGCAGAGCTATCGAACAATTCCTTTGACTAATCGCGCATATGAGATACTTCGCGGGGTTGAACTTAGCAGGAGTAGCCGAAAGGAGTCTCCGATGCTCTCACAGACTTTGGAATATATGGATCGGCGAACCGGCATTAAAGAGCAGCTTGTCCTGCGGGACTTGGTATTTATCAATTTCCGAACTGGTATGCCCAATAAGAACAGCTCTTATGATACCCATCTGTATAAGCTCTGTGATGAAGCAGGAATCAAGCGATTTTGTATGCACGCTCTTCGCCACACTTACGCAACGCGGGCAATCGAAAGCGGTATGCAGCCGAAGGTTCTCCAAAAGCTGCTTGGACATGCCAGCATCAAAACGACGATGGATCGGTATGTTCATGTAACGGATGATTCTATGGCAAGTGCCGTACGTCAGTTTGAGTCATGCCACGCATTTGAGTCTAATGGTGTGGACGTGGTGTAGGGACACATCGCATATGCCAATCTAAAAGAACTGGTTAGTAAAATTTTTCATTTTCAATGGCCAGTTGGCCATAACTCTATAAAGCTAAATGCCAAAATGGTGTATAAATGGTGTGGTAGGCATCATTCAAACGCCGCAAACCCTTGGAAAATCAGGAGGTATGAGGAATTATGAAATTAGGCATCGTGGGCCTGCCCAATGTGGGCAAGAGCACCCTGTTTAACGCCATCACCAACGCCGGCGCTGAGAGCGCCAACTACCCCTTCTGCACCATCGACCCCAACGTGGGCATGGTGGCCGTCCCCGATCCCCGTTTGGACAGGCTGTCCGAGATGTACCACCCGAAAAAGACCACCCCGGCGGTCATCGAGTTTGTGGACATTGCCGGCCTGGTGAAGGGGGCCAGCAGGGGAGAGGGCCTGGGCAACAAATTTCTGGGCAACATCCGCATGACCGACGCCATTGTCCATGTAGTGCGCTGCTTTGACGACGACAACGTCATCCATGTGGAGGGGTCCAGCGACCCCGTCCGGGACATGGACACCATCGACCTGGAGCTGGTCATGGCCGACCTGGAGATGGTGGAGCGCCGCATCGACAAGGCCAGGAAGGCGGCCAAAGGGGACAAGAAGTTCCTTCAGGAGGCGGCTGACTTCGAGGGCCTGCGCGACTGGCTCAACGACGGCAAGTCCGCCCGGAGCTACGAGGCGGTGGCCATCGGGGCGGAGTACCCAGACTGTGAGCTGCTCTCTCTCAAGCCGGTGATTTACGCCGCCAACCTGGACGAGGACGGCTTCTCTGATCCCTCCGCCGTTCCCTACTATCAGCAGGTGGAGCAGCGGGCGAAGGAGCAGGGGGCTCAGGTCATCCCCGTGTGCGCTAAGCTGGAGGAAGAAATCGCTCAGCTGGAGCCGGAGGAAAAGCAGATGTTCCTGGACGACCTGGGGGTGGCGGAGTCCGGCCTGGACCGGCTGGTGAAGGCCAGCTACACTCTGCTGGGCCTTATCTCCTACCTCACCTCCGGCGAGGACGAGTGCCGGGCCTGGACCATCACCCGGGGCACCAAGGCTCCCCAGGCGGCGGGCAAGATCCATTCCGACTTTGAGCGGGGCTTCATCCGGGCCGAGGTGATCTCCTACGACGACCTGATGGCCTGCGGCGCCATGGCCGCAGCCCGGGAGAAGGGTCTCATCCGCTCCGAGGGCAAGGAATATGTGGTTCAGGACGGGGATATCATTCTCTTTAGATTTAACGTGTAAGCGAGGCGTTTTTCCGTGAATATCTATCTTGACCTGTTCCTCACCTTCGCCAAGGTGGGGGTGTGCACCTTCGGAGGCGGATACGCCATGCTGCCCATCCTCCAACGGGAGGTGGTGGAGAAGAAGGGCTGGGCCACCGACGAGGAGCTCACCGACTATTTCGCCGTGGGCCAGTGTACCCCTGGCATCATCGCCATCAATACGGCCACCTTCATCGGATACAAGTACAGGGGCGTCCCCGGAGGTGTGCTGGCCACCCTGGGGGTGGTGTTCCCCTCCTTGATTATCATCACCGCCATCGCCGCTTTCCTGTCTAACTTCGCCGACATCCCGGTAGTGCGGCATGCCCTGGCGGGCATCAACGCCGCCGTGGTGGCCCTCATCGCCTCCAGCGTGGTGAAGCTGGGCAAGTCCACCCTGAAAAACGGAGCGGCCGTCGCCATCTTCCTGTGTGTGCTGGCTCTGGCCGCGTTTGGGAGACTGGCGGCCAGCTTCGATACCGTGTCCTACGGCCCTCTGGGGACCGCTCTGGACACCCTCACCTCCCCGGCGGTGCTCATCGTGCTGGCCGGGGCCGTGGGCTTTCTCCTCTACGGCAGAAGGAAAGGCGGTGATGGGAAATGATCTTCCTGCGGCTGTTTCTTGAGTTTGCCAAGGTGGGTCTTTTCGCCGTGGGCGGCGGGCTGGCCACCATTCCCTTCCTCCAGGACATAGGGGCTCGCACCGGCTGGTTCACCGATGCCGACCTGACCACCATGATCGCTGTGTCCGAGTCCACCCCCGGCCCAATGGGGGTGAATATGGCCACCTATGTAGGTTTTGAGGCGGCGGGCCTGCCCGGCGCGGCGCTGGCCACCTTAGGGCTGATTACCCCGTCCGTGATCGTCATTATTATTATTGCCGGATTTTTGCAGAAATTCCGCCAGTCCAAAACAGTGGATGGGGTGTTCCGGGGCCTGCGGCCCGCATCCACGGCACTCATCGCCGCCGCCGGGCTGAGTGTGGCCCTGTCGGTGCTGGTGACCGTGGGAGGGACGGCGGAGCATGTTTTCGCCGTCCGCTGGCCCGCCGTGATCCTGTGCGCGGCAGTGTTCGTATGTATGCGCTATACCCCTCTGAAAAAGCTGCACCCGGTGGCCTTTATCGCTGCCGCCGCCGTGATTGGCGCGATCTTCCGGTTTTAAGCGCGTCTGGCTAAAAAAAGTCGGAACCTTTTTTCAAAAATGCCGTCCAACTGTATGGAGGGCCCGGAGAGGGTCCCATTAAAATGAAAAGACGGAGGATTATCTGAATGAAAAAAGCTTTATCTCTTGTCCTTGCCCTGGCTCTGACTGTCGCCGCTCTGGCCGGCTGTTCCGGCAAGCCCGGGGGGGCGTCCGCCAAGACCCCGGAGGAGCTGACCAAGCTCTATACCGACGCCATCACCGCCAACGGCGGCGAGAACGTGGAGTACAACCCTGTGGTCTCCGAGATCAAGGAGGACGATGACTCCGCCTTGCTGCTGGAATTTCTGGGTCTGAAGGCCGAGGACATGGCCGCTTTCGGCATCAGCATGTCCCTGATGAACATCAAGGCCTATGTCGTTGCCGCCATCATGCCCGCGGAGGGCAAGGCCGACACGGTGAAGCAGGCCCTCCAGACCTACAAGGAGACCCAGATGGCCAGCTTTGAGATGTATCTGGCCGACCAGTACGATATCGCCAAGAACGCCAAGCTGGATACTTTGGAGGACGGCACAGTCCTGCTGGTCATGTGTGAGGATCAGGATACCGTGTACGACGCGATTGCCAAGGATATTCAGGCTGGCTGACCGGAACAGCCTGAAAGAACAGATAAGCCCGCCCCTTTCGGGGCGGGCTTTCGCTTAACTATTTTTTCATATTGCGGATATAGAACAGGCTGTTGCGCTTGCCCTTATCTGTATCCTTGGGCTGCTCCTTGGAGTCGTGGCGGACGGTGAGGGCGTCTCTGACCCGCATTTTCTCCTCCACATCCTCCGTCCGCTTCTGGCGGCGCATGGTGCGGAAGATGTTCTCCAGCGACTTCCGGGAGGCGTCCACCGCCTTGAGCATGTTGGGGGACAGGGTGCGGCCCACCCGGAGGGAGAGGGCGCGGTAGACCATCTTGAACACATCGGGCTCGCCTTCATACCGGTCGGCCAGGTCGCTGCACACCATGGCGGTGTGCACCAACTGGGCGGACAGGGGAAGGGCGTCCCGGGCCAGATTGGTGGGGTAGCCGGTGCCGTCGTAATTGGTGTGGTGGTAGGTGGCGACCTCAGAGCAGTAGGTCAGCAGCGGCTCCCACTCCTTCGGGCCATCCTTAAAGGCTTCCCCGCCCAGCTTGGTGTGCTGGAAAAACTGGGTCCGTTCCGGCTCCGGCTGGTCGGGACCTCCCCAGATGATATCGTCGGGCAGGCCCAGCTGGCCTACCTCGGCAAAACCGGCGGCCATGCTGATGAGCTTGGCGTCGTAGGGGAGCAGGCCGGACTCGGGAAACAGCTCACAGTAGGCGTTGGCCAGGGCGCTGGTGATGATGCGCAGCCGCTGGATGTAGCTGGCGAAGGTGATGTCGTGGTTATGGCAGAAGCTCAAAAACTTCCGCTGCCAGCGCTGGGTGAGAATCTCCGCCTGCTGCAGGGAGATCTTGCCCGGAGGGGCGTCTGCATTCTGCTCCTCCTCGTTGCCCCAGTGCTGCTCGATGATGGCCTTCATGCGGTTCTGGGTGGCGATGGGGGCCAGGGGCTTGACTAGAAAGTCGACTGCGCCCATCTCCACACCCTTGTAGACCCACTGGGGCTCCGGCTCGGCGGTGAGGAGAATCACAGGAAGGTGCGCGCAGCCCTCCAGCTTGTGGATGCGCTCCATGATCGCGAAGCCGCTGGCGCCTCGCTGCAGGCAGATATCCAGCACCACAACGGCAAGGGTGAGCACGTTTTTGCGCACTTGGTCAATGCCCTCCGCGGCGGTGGCGGCCCGGAGAACGCGGAAATCTTTTTTGAAAATTTCATTGAATATTGCTCGATCCAGCTCAGAATCGTCAATAATCAGCAAAGTGTTGCGCATGGCTTACCCCCTCCTTACATTGTTGACTCATCGTTCTGGGCGGCATGCTCAATTTCTGCAATCTCACCAAGGGCAGAGGAAAATTTTTCGCCGGATGCCTCAATCTCGTCCAGCAGGCCCTCCAGCTTGGTGATGTTGCGGAATTGGGTGGCCCGGAATTCGATCAGGCCGGCCTGAGCGGCATCGGCGATTTCCGTGATGCCCAGGTTGCCGGCAAAGCCCTTCAGGCCGTGGAGGTAGAAATGGAAGGATTCCTCGTCCTGCTGCGCCAAGGCGCTGCGGATGGCCGCCAGATTCAGCTCTTCCGGCAGACGCTTGACAAAATCCAGATACAGCTCGTTGTGGCCCATGAGCCGGTCCACCGCGGTATCCACATCCACATCATTTTCACGCAGAATTTCCAGGCAGCTTTGCATGTCGTCCATAGTTTAGTCGTCCCTTTCTGAAATAGTCTTGTGATTTGGCACGCGGACGGGATGTCTGCCGCCGCGGGCGAACATAAGCAGTAGCATTATAACATATTATCTGTGCCGCGGCCAGAGTAATTTTTCATTTCCGAGGAAAAATTCTGCCGCCGGGGACCGAACGAGCCACCTGAGATAAGAGAATGAATAAAAAATCGTATTATCCAGAAAAATATACATTTTTGGTAAAAATATATGGAAAATAACCGGCGGTTAATGTATACTCATGCAAAAAACTCCTTGCAATCCGGGTAAAACCGTGATAGACTTATCTGCGTAATAGGGCGTAGGGGGTCAGATTGCCGCCCGCGCCGGATATTTGGAGGGTAAATCGTCATGGCAGAGATCAAAAAAGTAGTGTTGGCCTACTCCGGCGGTCTGGATACATCCATCATCATCCCCTGGCTGAAAGAGAACTACAACGACCCAGAAATCATCGCCGTCTCCGGCGATGTGGGCCAGGGCACGGAGCTGGACGGCCTGGAGGAGAAGGCCATCAAAACCGGGGCCTCCAAGCTTTACGTTGAGGACCTCACCGATGAGATGGTGGACGAGGTGATAGTCCCCTCCATGATGATGGGGGCCAAGTATGAGGACTACCTGCTGGGCACCGCCTTCGCCCGGCCCATCATCGCCCGGCGGCTGGTGGAGATTGCCAAGAAGGAGGGGGCGGACGCCATCTGCCACGGCTGTACCGGAAAGGGCAACGACCAGGTCCGGTTTGAGCTGGCCATTAAGCGCTTCGCTCCCGAGATGAAGATTATCGCTCCCTGGCGGGAGTGGACCATCAAGGGCCGGGACGAGGAGATCGACTACGCGGAGGCCCATAACGTCCCCCTGAAGATTTCCCGGGAGACCAACTACTCTAAGGACAAGAATCTGTGGCACCTCAGCCATGAGGGCCTGGACCTGGAGGATCCGGCCAACGAGCCCCAGTACGACAAGCCCGGCTTTTTGGAGATGGGCGTCTCTCCGGCCATGGCCCCCGACGCCCCTGCCTATGTTACCCTGGACTTTGAGAAGGGCTGGCCTGTGGCCATCGACGGGGAGCGGATGAAGGCCAGCGACATCATCCGCAGGCTCAATGACCTGGGCGGGAAGAACGGCATCGGCCTGCTGGATATCGTGGAGAACCGGCTGGTGGGTATGAAGGACCGGGGGGTGTACGAGACCCCGGGCGGCACCATCCTCTATCGGGCCCACGAGGTGCTGGAGATGATTACCCTGGACAAGGACACCAAGCATATGAAGAGCAAGCTGGCTGTGGATTTTGCCGACCTGGTGTACAACGGAAAGTGGTTCACTCCTCTGCGGGAGGCCCTCACGGCCTTCGCCGTGGACACCCAGAAGCACGT
>CAJUPW010000029.1:8285-35884 GCA_910588635.1 uncultured Oscillospiraceae bacterium
GCTCAAGCTCTACAAGGGCAACATCATCACCGCCTCCGTCACCTCCCCCGAGTCCCTGTATTCCGAGAACCTGGTGACCTTCGAGGAGAGCGACTACGACCAGAAGGACTCTCAGGGCTTTATCAACCTCTGGGGCCTGCCCGACAAGGTTCAGGCGCTGAGAGAGCAAGGGAAGCTGTAAGCGTCCGAGCCGTCGCGAACAAGCGAGGCGTGATAACATGGAAGCGAGGTAATCTTTATGAAACTCTGGGCCGGACGGTTTCAGAAGGAAACCGACACCCTGGTAAACTATTTCAACTCCTCCATTGAGTTCGACTCCCGGCTGTATCAGCAGGACATCGCCGGCTCCATCGCCCACGCCCGGATGCTGGGAAAGCAAGGCATCATTGAGGCGCACGAGGCGGAGACCATCGTAGATGGCCTGAAGTCGATCTTGGCCGATATCGAGGCCGGCGGAGTGGAGTTCTCCCTGGACGACGAGGACATCCACATGAACATTGAGGCCATGCTCACCGAGAGAGTGGGGGAGGCCGGCAAGCGTCTGCACACCGCCCGGTCCCGCAACGATCAGGTGGCGGTGGATACCAGACTGTATGTCAAGGCGGAAATCCCCGTTCTCATCGGCCAGGTGCTGGACCTGGAGGATGTGCTGGTACAGAAGGCCAAGGCCAACCTGGAGACGGTCATGCCCGGCTACACCCACCTCCAGCGGGCCCAGCCCACCACCTTCGCCCACTATATGATGGCCTACGCCAACATGTTCAAGCGGGATGTCACCCGCCTGGAGGACTGCCTGGAGCGGCTGGACGAGTGCCCTTTGGGCGCCGGCGCCCTGGCCACCTCCACCTACCCGGTGGACCGCTTCCAGACCGCCGCCTCCCTGGGCTTCAAAAAGCCCACCGACAACTCCATGGACTCGGTCTCCGACCGGGACTACGCCATCGAGCTTTTAAGCGCTCTGTCCATCCTGATGATGCACCTGTCCCGGTTCTCGGAGGAGATTATCCTGTGGTGCTCCTGGGAGTTCAAGTACGCGGACCAGGACGACGCCTACTCCACCGGCTCGTCCATCATGCCCCAGAAGAAGAACCCCGACGTGGCTGAGCTGGTCCGGGGCAAAACGGGTCGGGTGTACGGCGATCTGGTCACCTTGCTCACCGTGATGAAGGGTCTCCCCCTGGCCTACAACAAGGATATGCAGGAGGATAAGGAGGCCCTCTTCGATGCCATCGACACCGTGGGGCTGTGCCTGCCGGTGTTTGCCGCCATGGTGGACACCCTAACCGTCCGGCCCCGGGATATGTCCCGGGCGGCCTCCGCCGGCTTCATCAATGCCACAGACTGCGCCGACTATCTGGTCAAGAAGGGCTTGCCCTTCCGGGAGGCATACATGATCGTGGGCCGGCTGGTAAACCAGTGCATCCGCACCGGCGACACCCTGGACACCCTTACCCTCCGGGATTTCCGGGCCATTTCCGGGCTGTTCGACGCCGACGTGTACGACGCTCTGGCCCTTAAGACCTGCGTCAACGGCAGGAAGGTCTACGGCGGCCCGGCCAAGGAGTCCGTAGAAAAACAGATCAGCCTCATTGAGGAGTTCGTGTCCGTGCGCAGGTCAGAGGAATAACTCGGCCGGCAGGAAGAGTTTTTTCTTTTACTTCTTTCCTTTTTAAAAAGGGAATACAACAAGGAGGAAGGATTATGTTCAACGAGATTACCGGCGGCGTGTGCGCCCCCGCCGGTTTCAAGGCCAACGCCGCCTGGTGCGGCGTCAAGGGCAAGGGTCCGGAGAAGCCGGACGTGGCTCTGATCCTGTCCGAGCAGGAGTGCGCGGCGGCGGCGGTATACACCCTGAACCGGGTGAAGGCCGCCCCCCTGTATGTGACCATGGAGCACCTGGAGAACGGCTGCGCCTGGGGGATTGTGGTCAACAGCGGCTGCGCCAACGCCTGCTGTCCCAGAAGCCACGAGAGCGCCCAGGCCATGTGCAAGGCGGCAGCCGCCGCCACCGGCCGGGAGCCGGAGGACTTCGCCGTGGCCTCCACCGGCGTCATCGGCCAGCCTCTGAACATCGGCGCCATTGAGAAGGGCCTCCCCGGCATTGCGGCGGGGCTGTCCGAGGATGGGTCCGGCGTCACGGCCGAGGCCATCATGACCACCGACCGCTCCAAGAAAGAAATTGCCCTGTCTATGGAGCTGGGGGGCAGAGAGGTGCGTCTGGGCGCTGTTGCCAAGGGGTCCTGCATGATCCACCCCAACATGGGCACCATGCTGTGCTTCATCACCACAGACTGCGCCATCACCTCCCAGCTGCTGGAGGAGGCGCTGCGGGAGGTCGCAGCCAAGACCTTTAACCGGGTGGTGGTGGACGGGGACACCTCCAGCAACGACATGTGCGTCGCCCTGGCAAACGGCATGGCCGGCAACCCCCTTATCGAGTGGAAGGACGAGGACTATCAGAAGTTTTTCCAGGCCCTGGAGGCGGTGTGTACCCATATAGCCAGGGCCATCGCCGCGGACGGCGCCGGCTCCACCAAGCTGGTCACCTGCCGGGTCCGCGGCGCCCGCAGCGAGGAGGTGGCCGAGCGGCTGGCCAAGTCGGTGGTGTCCTCCGATTTGATTAAGGCATCCCTGTTTGCCTGCGACCCCCACTGGGGCCGGGTCATGATTGCCATGGGCGGATCCAAGGCCCCCTTCCGGCCCGAGCATGTGGATGTCTGCTACCGCTCCCAGGCGGGGGAGGTGCTGGCCTGCGTCAGGGGAGAGGCAGCCCCCTTGGATATGGACAGGGCCAGAGAAATCCTGGCTCAGAAGGAGGTTGTCATCGACGTGGACCTCCACGAGGGAGAGGAGGAGGCCGTCTGCTGGGGCTGCGACCTCACCCCCGAGGCAGTTCTGCACAACGGAAATTACCGGAAATAAAGCTGTAAGGAGGAGGCCGATTATGTCCTTCAACGAACTGGACCGGGCTCAGATTTTGGCGGAGGCCCTGCCCTATATTCAAAAATTCAGCGGCAAGACCATCGTGGTCCGTTACGACAGCGGCGCGGTCCACGGCGAAATGATCGAGACAGTCATCTCCGACATCATCCTGCTGTCCCTGGTGGGCATCCGGGTCGTGGTGGTCCACGGCGGCACGCCGGAAATCAACAATATGCTGGCCTTGCTGGGCAGAGAGTCCAAATTTGCAGACGGCTTGCGCTGTACCGACGCTCAGACCATGCCGGTGGTGCAGCAGGTGCTGTGCGGCCAGGTGAACAAGGACCTGGTGGCCGCGCTGAACCGCCTGGGAGGCAGGGCCGTGGGCCTGTGCGGTCTGGACGGCGGGCTGTTCCAGGCGAAGAAGCTGGACGAGAAGTACGGTCTGGTGGGGAATATCGTCAAGGTGGACGCCGCCATGGTATCCTCCGCGCTGGCCAGCGGCTATATTCCCGTGGTGGCCCCCGTGGCCCAGGGGACGGACGGCCCCACCTCCTACAACGCGGACGCCGACACCGCCGCCGCCAGGCTGGCCGTGGCGATGGAGGCGGAGAAGCTGGTCCTGCTCACCGATGTCCGGGGCCTGTTCCGTACCCCCGGAGACGAGGCCACCCTTATCCCCGAGCTCCAGCTCTCCTCCGTCCCGGCCCTGGTGCGGGAGGGAGTCATCGCCGGAGAGATGGTCCACAAGGTGGACTGCTGTGTCAACGCCGTCCGCTCCGGTGTGGGCTCCGCCGTCATCCTGAATGGCCGGGTGTCCCACTGCCTGCTTACCGAGCTGCTCACCGACGCCGGCGTGGGCACCATGCTCACCAATTAAGGAGGGCTTATGAAAAACGACCTGCTGAAGCTGCTGGACCTGTCCAGGGAGGATATCGTCACCATCCTGAATACGGCGGACCAGCTGAAATATGAGACCAAGCACAACATCCACAAGGACTACCTCAAGGGCAAGACCCTGGCCATGATCTTTGAGAAGAACTCCACCCGCACCCGGGTCTCCTTCGAGACGGGGATGTACCAGCTGGGGGGCCACGCCCTGTTCCTGTCCGGCAAGGAGAGTCAGATCGGCCGGGGAGAGCCTATTGAGGATACCGCACGGGTGCTGGACCGCTACTGCGACGGCATCATGATCCGCACCTTCGCCCAGGAGGAGGTGGAGCGGCTGGCCCAGTATACGGAAATCCCTGTCATCAACGGCCTGACCGACTTCTGCCACCCCTGTCAGGTACTGGCCGACCTGCTCACAATCCGGGAGCACAAGGCGGTGCTGGAGGGGCTGAAGATGTGCTACATCGGCGACGGCAACAACATGGCAAACTCCCTCATCGTGGGGGGGCTGAAATCAGGGATGGAGGTATCCGTGGCCTGCCCCGAGGGTTACGACCCGGACTCCCAGGTGTTGGACTTCGCCAAGAGCGATCCCGCCCACAAGTTTTCCCTGTTCCGCACGCCCAGGGAGGCGGCGGTGGGGGCCGATGTGATGATTACCGACGTGTGGGCCTCCATGGGCCAGGAGGACGAGAAAGCCGCCCGGGTGAAGGCCTTCCAGGGCTACCAGATCAACGCCGAGCTGATGGCCCTGACCAACGAGGGATGCATGGTGCAGCACTGCCTGCCCGCCCACCGGGGGGAGGAGATCACCGCAGATGTCTTTGAGGCCCATGCGGACGAGATATTCGACGAGGCGGAGAACCGCCTCCACGCCCAGAAGGCGGTCATGTATCTGCTGATGAAGGAAAAGGAGTAGGGGCCGCCGCCCTCGGCGGCCCGCATATCAAAGAAACAGGCCCCGGCGCGAGCCGGGAGCCTGTTTTTATTGAGCAGAGGGACGGAACTGGATCGCGGTCTGGACGCAGAAGAAGGGCTGCCCGTTCCCGTTCCAGGCCCCGGACATCTGCCACTCCCTGGCGGTCTGGGCAGGATAGACAAATATCTTCCCCTGGTGGACGTAGTTGATCCAGGAGCTGAGGAGCCAGCCCTCCTCAACCGCCTCCGCCGCGTAGGTCACATACCCCCGGCAGTGTTCCCCGTTTTGGGGGAAGGAGAAGGAAGCCATGGGGTCGTTGTAGCTCTGGGGGCCGAAAAACATGCTGTCGGCGGCGTAGGCCTCCACCCCCAGGGAGTGGTAGGGGGACCAGTAGGTGGTCCCATCCCGGTCATAGAGCAGCCGCCCGGCGGGGTCCGCCAGCTTGCGCCACCCCCCCTCCATGTAGTCGTAGAGGGTCCAGAGCTGGAATGACTCAGAGCCGTAAAATTTGGTACCGCTGTCCCAGGCGAAGTGGTGGAAAATGTGCCAGCTCTTCCGCTCGCCCGCCAGCTCCACCGCCACATGGGTCATGGCCAGCGGCTTGGGGGTGCTGTTGTTCCAGCCCATGGTGAGGCTGTGGCGCTCCCGCTCCACCTCCACCCGGACGGCGCCGGCGCAGGACAGGATGTCCGACCGGGTCAGGTCGGCCAGCACCTCCTCCGGGAAGCCCAGCTCCAGCAGATGGGCCTCAATCTCCTCCAGGCCGCTGTGCTCCGCTGGGTCCGCCGGCTGCCAGTCCATAGGCAGGCGGGAACAGGTCAGGCTGACGGCCGCAAGTCCCGCCAGCGCCGCCCCCGCAAGTCCCAGGGCCAGAGGCAGGTCGGGTATCCGCACCAGAGCGGGCCGTACCGTGTAGCCCGCCTCGTCCAGTTCCCGGGACAGCTTGAACAGTCCCCGGAAAATGCGGATATAGATGATGAGTATGACGGCAAAGAAAATCCAACTGATCTGCGTCAGTCCCATGCCGATAAGGGCTGTCAGGATGACGTTGAACGCCAGTAGGGCCAGGGCGCTGCCCGCCCCGGGAGACAGCCCCGCCCCCCGGCGCACCTGCCGCAGTCCCAGCCACAGGCAGAAGAACTGGAGAAATCCCAGTGCCAGCTCGGCTCCGATCAGCGCCATGCCCAGGGCGGTCTTGTCAAATTCCTGCCAGCCGGGGGCGGCCATATGGATGGCGCGGAAGGCATACAGCCCGGTCTGGACCAGCAGGGCGCACCACCAGGCGCGGAAGCACCGGTTTTCTCTCCGCAAGGTCCGCAGGCCCAGCAGGATCAGGATGTGCCCCAGGGCGGGCAGCAGGTAGTTCAGCCCCCAGAAATTCAGGGTGAGGCTGCTCAGTACCAGCCCCCAGAGAATCCGGCTCATGGCCCGGCGCCAGGGGGTGACCTCCCGGAGGACATCCTCAGGAGGGATGGACAGCTCCTCGGCCAGCAGGTCCTCCAGCTCCAGGTCGGGCTGCTGCCTGAACTCCAACCGGCGGTCATCCATGTCCGTCACCCCCCAACTGTTTCCGCAGATGTTTTTTCAGCCGGTACAGCCTGCCCTCTACCGCCCGGACCGTGGTGCTCAGCTCCCGGGCGATCTGTTCGGTGGGCTGCATGTAGAAGTACTTTCGATAAATCAGAGCCCGGTCCCGGCTGGACAGGCCGTTCAGCGCTCGATACAGTGCCTCCTGCCGCTCCCGGCGCAGCAGGGCCTCCTCCGGGGTGGGCTCCGGCGAGGCCAGGTTCTCTGTCAACTTCCCCGCCGCCTCAGGCCGCCTCCTGGCCCGGTTCAGGGCGGCGTTCCGGGTGAGGACGGTGAGCCAGCCCGTCCAGCTCCCTTTCCCGGCGTCGAACCGGTCGATCTGCTCCCAGGCCCGCATGGCCGCATCAGCCAGGCACTCCTCCCGGTCCTGCGGGTCGGACAGAATGGGGGCGATGATGTACCGCATCAGCGGGCCGAAGTGGAGCAGCAACTGGTCCATCCCCTCCGGCTTCCGGTCCCGGATCAGTTGGATGATCTCCTGTTGTCCCATACGCCCGCCCTCCTTTCTGTCTCTCTGCCTTATCATACACCGGAAACGGGAAAAACCCACGAAAAAATCCACCGGTTTTGCCGGTGGATTTTTTCTACCCCCGTCCGCCGTCCTCAGCGGTGGCCTCGGGGGCATTGTCGTAGTCCCACTGGTGGTCGGTGTCGGCCAAAAAGTCGCTGGTGACGTTGAAGTAGGTAAAATGGCTGGGGCCATGCCTGTTGTCCCAGGCGATGGTCTCGGCGTCCTGAGCGGTGGTGCTGTCCTCCTCAGCTTTGAAGCCGCATCCGGGCAGGAGCAGCACCAGGGCCAGCAGCAGAGATAAGATTCGTTTCACAGCTTCTGAATATCCGCGATGAGCGCGTCCACGTCCCCATCGGCGGTGGACCAGGAGGTGCAGAACCGGACGGCGGTGTGTCCCTCGTCCGTCTTCTCCCACACCTCAAAGGAGTAATTCTTCTCCAGCGCCGCCATATGTCCGTCGGGCAGGACGGGGAACTGCTGGTTGGTGGGGGAGTTGACAAAGAGGGGGTATCCCTTCTCCTCAAAGGCCCGGCGCAGCCGCAGAGCCTGACTTACTTCCTTTTTGCCGATGTCCAGGAAGAGGCCGTCCTCCAAAAACGCCTCAAACTGCACCCCCAGCAGCCGGCCCTTGGCCAGCATCCCGCCGTGCTGCTTGATGAGATAGCGGAAGTCATGGTCGATGTTGGGGTTGGTGATGACCACCGCCTCGCCGAAGAGCAGCCCCGCCTTGGTGCCCCCAAGGTAGAACACGTCGCACAGCCGCCCGAGGTCGGGGAGGGTGACATCCGACGCCGCCAGCCCGCAGGCCAGCCTGGCCCCGTCCACGAACAGGGGCAGCTTCCGCCGGCGGCAGACAGCGCTGATCTCCTCCAGCTCCGCCAAAGTGTACACCGTCCCCAGCTCGGTGGGGAGGGAGAGGTAGACCATCCCCGGCTGGACCATGTGCTCCCAGGCGGCGTTGTCGAAGTGCTCCTGACAGTACAGGTCGATCTGTCCGGCGGTAATTTTTCCCTCCGAAGCGGGCAGGCCCAGCACCTTGTGGCCGGTGGCCTCGATGGCCCCGCTCTCATGGACGTTGATGTGGCCCGTCTCGGCGCACAGCACCCCCTGGTGGGGCCGCAGAATGGCTGCGATGACGGTGGTGTTGGCCTGGGTGCCGCCCACCAGGAAGTGGACCCCCGCGTCCGGGGTCTGACACAGCGCCCGGAGCATATCCCGGGCGTGTTCACAGTGTTCATCCACCCCGTAGCCGGGAGTGGACTCGCCGTTGGTGCTCACCAGGGCCTCCAGAATTTTGGGATGGGCCCCGGTGGTGTAATCGCATTCAAATCGAATCATATAGGCACTCCTTATCAGACATTAAATAAACGGTAGGGGGCGGCGCAGAGGCCGCCCCCTACAGGATACCGTCAGCGCAAGTGGACCCCGCAGTCCTGCTCCAGAGCGGCCAGGATGGACTTCACGTCCTCATCGGCCTCCTCGGAGGTGAGGGAGCGGTCATCGGCCCGGAGGATCAGGTTGAAGGCGACGGACTTCTTACCCTCGCCGATGCCCTTGCCCCGGTAGATGTCGAAGAGGGCGGCCTCCTTGAGCAGGCCCTTGGCCCCCTTGCGGATGGCCTGCTCCAGCTTGCCCACGGTAACGGCCTCGTCGCAAACCACGGCGATGTCCCGAGTGACCGAGGGGAATTTGGGCAGAGGGACGTACTCCGCTCCGGCCCCCCGGGCCAGCATCAATTCGTCAAAGGACAGCTCGGCGCAGTACAGCTCCCCGTCCACCCCGAAGGCCTTGGCCACGTTGGGGTGGATCTGGCCGATGATACCCAGGCAGTCGCTTCCCGCCCAGACGGCGGCGCGCCGGCCGGGATGGTAGGACACCGCGCCGGGGAACTCATCGGGGGTCTCAAAGCGAACCTCCTCAGCCCGAATGTCCTTCAGAATGGCCTCCACGGTTCCCTTCAGGTCGTAGAAGCTGAAGCCCTCGCCGTAGGCCCCCAAGGTGAGCACCTTGGCCTCGTTGGCCAGGCCATTTTCCCCGCCGGGAAGGTAGATGCGGCCCAGCTCGTAGAGGCGGACATCCCTGTTCCGGTAGTTGTAGTTTCGGGCGAGAATGTCCAGCATAGAGGGCAGCGTGGTGGTGCGCATGATGGAGGTGTCCTCACCCAGGGGATTGAGAATCTTGAAGGACCTGCGGTGGAAGTCGTCCGCCGGCCAGCCGATCTTGTCGTACCAGGAGGGGGAGATGAAGGAGTAGGTGATGATCTCGTCATATCCGCAGGCGCGGCAGACGGCCCCCAGCCGCTGCTCCAGCCGCTGCTCGGGAGAGTAGCCCCCCAAGGTGGTCTGGCCCCGCATAAGGGTGGTGGGAATGTTGTTGTAGCCGTAAAACCGGGCTACCTCCTCGGCCAGGTCGGCCATCTCCTTCACGTCGCCCCGCCAGGAGGGAACCTTTATTACGCCACGCTCCATGGTGGTCTCAAACCCAAGCTTCTGGAGAATGGTGTGCATCACGTTTTCCGCCACATCGGTGCCCAATAGGGCGTTGATCTTGTCGGGCTCCACCTTGAGTAGGGTGGGCTGAGGGACGTAGTTGAGGATGTCAATCACTCCGTCCAGCACCTCGCCGGCTCCCAGCAGCTCCACCAGCTCGCAGGCCCGGTTGATGGCGGGCAGCGTGTTCATGGGGTCCAGACCCTTTTCGAACTTGGCGGAGGCCTCGGTGCGCATTCCCAGGGACAGCGCCCCCTTGCGGATGCAGGTGCCGTCGAAGCAGGCGGACTCGAACACCACGTCGGCGGTGTCGGCCACAATTTCGCTGTTTTCGCCGCCCATAATACCCGCCAGGCCAACGGCACGGGTCTCGTCGGCAATGACCAGGTGGTTGGCGGTGAGGGTGTGCTCCTTGCCGTCTAGGGTGGTGAGCTTCTCGCCCTCCTCCGCCCGGCGGACGATGATTTTGCCGCCCTTCACATAGCGGTAGTCGAAGGCGTGCATGGGCTGGCCGTACTCCAGCATGACATAGTTGGTGATGTCCACGATGTTGTTGATGGGCCGCACCCCCATGGCACGCAGACGCTCCCGCATCCACTTGGGGGAGGGGCCGATCTTCACATTGCGCACCATCCGGGCGGTGTACCGGGGGCACAGCTCTGGGTTGGGGGTCTCCACGTCCAGCAGCTCAGGCAGTACGCCCTCCGCCCCGCCCTTGACCTCGGGCTGGTGGAAATAGCAAGGCCTGTCAAAGGTGGCGGATATCTCCCGGGCCAGGCCGATGACGGACAGGCAGTCAGGCCGGTTGGGGGTGATCTCAAACTCCACCACATGGTCGTCCAGGCCCACGGCGGCGCGGATATCCTCCCCAATGGTCAGGTCCGTCAGCTCAGGGTCGTCGGACAGAATCCAGATGCCGTCCGGATAGGCGGAGGGGAAGTCCCTCTGGTCCAGGCCCAGCTCCTGGAAGGAGCACAGCATCCCGTTGGACAGCTCGCCCCGGAGCTTGCCCGCCTTGATCTCCTTGCCGCCGGGGAGGAGGGAGCCGTCCAGGGCCACGGGGACCAGGTCGCCCACCTTCACGTTCTGCGCCCCGGTGACGATCTGGAGGGGCTCGCCTTTGCCCGCGTCCACCTGGCAGATCCACATGTGGTCGCTGTTCTGGTGGCGGATCTGGGAGAGGACCTTGCCCACCACCACGTTTTTGATCTCCTCACCCATGTCGTGGGTCAGCTCCACCTTGGAGCCGGACAGGGTCATGGCTTCGGCAAACTCCCGGTCGCCGGCGTCGATCTCAACAAACTCGTTGAGCCATTTTCTGCTTAAATTCATATATAAAACTCCCTTCTCAGAACTGCTCCAGGAACCGTACGTCGTTCTCAAAGATCAGCCGCAGGTCGGCGATCTTGAACCGGCGCATGGCGGTGCGCTCCAGACCCATGCCGAAGGCCCAGCCCGACCACTGCTCGGGGTCGATGCCGGCCATGCGCAGCACGTTGGGGTGGATCATCCCCGCGCCCAGCAGCTCGATCCAGCCCTCGCCCTTGCAGGTGGGACAGCCCGCGCCGCCGCACTTGTGGCACTGCACGTCCATTTCGCAGGAGGGCTCGGTGAAGGGGAAGTGGTGGGGGCGGAACCGGGTCACTGTGCCCTTGCCGAACAGCTCCTCGGCCAGCAGGTTCAGGGTGCCTTTCAGGTCGGCCATGGTGACGTGCTTGTCGATGACCATGCCCTCCACCTGATGGAACATGGGGGAGTGGGTGGCGTCCACCTCGTCCTTGCGGTACACCCGGCCGGGGGCGATGATGCGGATGGGCAGGGGCATGGTGTCCATGGCCCGCACCTGCATGGGGGAGGTCTGGGAGCGGAGCATCACCCGGCTGTCCTCGTCGAAGTAAAAGGTGTCGGACCAATCCCGGGAGGGGTGGCCCTCCTCGGCGTTGAGCCGGTCGAAGTTCAGCTCGGCCAGCTCCACCTCGGGGCCGTCCAGCACGGTGAAGCCCATGCCCACAAAGATGTCCTTGATCTCGTCCAGGGCGATATACATGGGGTGCTTGTGGCCCAATGTGACCGCCTTGCCGGGGACGGTGACATCCAAAGCCTCCGCTTTGAGCCGGGCCTCCATAGCGGCCCCCTCCAGCTTCTTCGCGGCGGACTCAATGGCCCCCTCCAGAGTGGCGCGGACCTCGTTGGCCAGGGCGCCCATAGCGGGCCGCTCCTCGGCGGACAGCCTGCCCATCTGTTTCAGAACGGCGGTCAGCTCACCCTTCTTGCCCAGGTATTTGACCCGCAGCTCGTCCAGGGCGGCGGGGGAGGCCGCCTCTTCAAAGGCGGCCAGGGCCTCGGTTTTAATCTTCGCTAGCTGTTCTTTCATTGGTAAAACTCCTTCTCGTTGGATTATCAGGCAGGCAGAAATTCGGAAACATCCGCTACCATACTGATGTTGTGGCGGGGCATATCATACAAACCGTCGGAGATATCGGCCGGGCCGTGCCGGGTGGTCACGCTGACGGAGAAATGCTCTTTGAGAAACCCGGCTGCCCACTTATCGGTCGTCCCGTGGGGGTAGGCGAAGAAAAGCACCTCGCCGCCCACCTCAGACTGAATCATGGAGATACTCTTCGCAATGTCGGGGAAAATCCGGGCCTCGTATTCCTCCCGGCCCTCCCCCTTCAGGCGCTTGATGCCGTCTCCGGCGTGGGACTCATAGGTGTGGGAGCCAAACTCCACCAGTCCGGTTTGGGACATCTCCCGGCACATGTCCCAGGTCAGCCATCCCGGGTCCTGGCGGTCCATGTGGTTGACAATCAGGGAGATGACCGCCCCGGCGTTGAACTCCCGAAGGACCGGGAGGGCCAGAGTGTAGTTGCTCTCGTAGCCGTCGTCAAAGGTAATCATCACGGCCCGCTCGGGCAGAGGCTCCCCCGCGGCCAGCTGACTGGGCAGCACGGCGGTGTAGCCGTGGTCAGACAGCCACTGCAGATCCTCCCGGAAGCGGCTGATGGGGAGGGTCCAGTTGTTGCAGTCTGCTCCGTCTCCCTCCACAAAGTCGTGGTACATCAGGATATACAACTCGGTATTTTGAACCGGGTCGGCGCCGCCGGACTCAGGCGGAACGGACACGTCCGCTCCGCTTCCTCCTGAGGAAGCGGAAGAGGAATCAGCAGAAGCAGAGGAGGAATCGACAAAAGAAGAGGAAGAAACAGAAGGAGCGGAGGAGGAAACGGAAGAAGCGGTAGAGGACCTGTTTCCACTTGGCTCCGAAGGGGGGAACCCGGTTCCTGGAACAGGCTTTCGACAGGCTGTAAACAGCCCGAGGCAGATCAGAACAGCCAGGGCCAACGCTGAAGTATGGAATTTTTTCATGGCAATCCTCATTCTCTCTGACAGTTATTTCCGGCAAACAAAAAACCTTCCGTCCCAATCAATGGGGACGAAAGGCCAGCCTTCCGCGGTACCACCCGCATTCGCGCATACGCGCGCACTCAAATCTCCGGTAACGGCGGAGGACCCGTCCCCCTCTCAGGGGCCGCTCCCGGGCGAACCAAGCGGGCCGTCCTCCAAGGCGGCTTACAGCCGGCGGCCGCCTCTCTCTGGTGAGTGTTTCCCGCTATTTTCCCGTTCTTCGCATTTTTCCGGCCGCCGAAAGCGGCGCTATTCGTACTTATACCACAAATATTCTTGTAATGCAAGAGGAAAAGGGGTATAATTCCAAAAAAGAAGGAAATTTATTTCCCTAGTAAAAAGATAGGAAAATACTATGGACAAATTTGGCGCACTGTGTTACAATGGGCCGAACATGAGAAACAGGGAGGTAGACCCCTATGCTGGAATTACAACATATCAGCTATGACGTGGAGCAGGACGGCGACAACAAGGGCATCCTGCACGACATTGATTTAACGATCAGCGAGCGCTTTGTGGCCATCACCGGCCCCAATGGCGGCGGAAAGTCCACCCTGGCCAAAGTGATCGCCGGCATCTACACCCCCACGCAGGGGAAAATTCTATTCAACGGGGAGGACATCACCGGGCTGTCCGTCACCGAGCGTGCCCGGAGGGGCATCAGCTTCGCTTTCCAGCAGCCGGTGCGGTTCAAGGGCCTGACGGTGAAGGACCTCATCACCCTGGCCAGCGGCAAGGATATCGGCGTGCCCGAGGCCTGCAGCTACCTGTCCGAGGTGGGTCTGTGCGCCAAGGACTACATCGACCGGGAGGTGGACGCCTCTCTGTCGGGCGGCGAGCTCAAGCGCATCGAGATTGCCACCATCATGGCTCGGGGGACAAGCCTGTCCGTCTTTGACGAGCCGGAGGCGGGCATCGACCTGTGGTCCTTCTCCAACCTGATTCAGGTCTTTGAGCACCTCCACGAGAAGATCAACGGCTCTATCCTGATTATCTCCCACCAGGAGCGGATTCTCAACATTGCCGACCGGATCATTGTTCTGTCGGGCGGCAGGGTGGTCAACGACGGCCCCCGGAAGGACGTGCTGCCCACCTTGCTGGGGGGAGCCCCTGGAGTGTGCTCCGCGCTGACCGACAAGGTGCGGTAAAGGAGGAATTTTTATGGACGCGATACAAAAGAGCTTGTTGGAGCAGGTGGCCGGGCTCCACGAGGTGCCCGAGGGCGCCTACAACATCCGGGCCAATGGACAGAAGGCGGGGCGGAACACCACCGCCAACATCGACATTGTTACCAAGACCGACAAGGACGGCATCGACATTATCATCAAGCCCGGGACGAAGAACGAGTCGGTCCATATCCCGGTGGTGCTCAGCATGAGTGGGCTGAAGGATATGGTGTACAACGATTTCTTCATCGGCGAGGACAGCGACGTTACCATCGTGGCCGGCTGCGGCATCCACAACTGCGGCGTGCAGGCGTCGGAGCACTCGGGCATTCACACCTTCCATGTGGGCAAAAACGCCCGGGTCCGCTACGTGGAGAAGCATTACGGAGAAGGAGACGGCCAGGGCGAGAACATCATGAATCCCACCACCGTGGTGGAGATGGACGAGGGCAGCTACATGGAGATGGAGACCACCCAGATCAAGGGGGTGGACTCCACCGTCCGCACCACCCAGGCCAGGCTGGGTCCCAACGCCACCCTGATTATCAAGGAGAAGGTCATGACCCACGGCAGACAGCTGGCCAAGTCCGACTTCACCGTGGACCTGGACGGCGAGGGCTGCCACACCAACGTGATTTCACGCTCAGTGGCCAGGGACCGATCCAAGCAGGTCTTTCTGGCCCGGATCAACGGCAACGCCGCCTGCTACGGCCACTCGGAGTGCGACGCCATCATCATGGACGAGGGCGTGGTGTCCGCCATTCCGGAGGTCACCGCCAACTGCTTGGACGCCCAGCTGGTCCACGAGGCGGCCATCGGCAAGATCGCCGGGGAGCAGCTCACCAAGCTGATGACCCTGGGCCTCACCGAAAAGGAGGCCGAGGAGCAGATTGTCAACGGGTTTTTGAAGTAGGAGGTACTCCATGCTGCCATTAGCCACCGCGGCTCAAATGAAGGAGCTGGACCGCCGGGCCATTGAGGAGCGGGGGATTCCCTCCCTGGAGCTGATGGACCGCGCCGCCCAGGGGCTGGCCGTCCACGTTCGGGAGATTGTGGACAAGGAACGGTCCAAGTGCGTTGCTTTTTCCAGTGCCGTTATCTTCGCCCGCTCCAAATCGGACGAAAAGCCGACCGCCGAGGAAAAGCGGCAGATGAAGGAGCTGGAGAAGATCGTCACCTCCAAGAACCGGGACAAGACCCCACGGGTGGCCATCTTCTGTGGTCCGGGCAACAACGGAGGGGACGGCATCGCCGCAGCCCTCTATCTGGGCGGGTATCACGTCCGGGTGTTTCTGGTGGGGGACCGGGTCAAAATGACTCCCGACGCCAGAGCTATGGAGGAAAGGCTCGCCGCCTCCGGGGGCGTGCTGGAGGACTTTACCATTGATATGACCAGCCAGGAAAGTCTGGCGGACACACTGAGCTTTGAACAGCAGAAGATCACCACCTGGCTGTCCACCTGCGACTGCATGGTGGACGCCCTCTTCGGCATCGGCCTCACCCGCCCGGCGGAGGGTCCCTTCCTCACCGCCATCCGCCTGATGAACGGCCGGTCCTGCCCGGTGGTGGCCTGCGATATCCCCTCCGGGGTCCATGCCGACACCGGGGAAGTCCTGGGGGAGGCCGTCCGGGCCAAGGCGACAATTACCTTCACCCGCCCCAAGCCGGGGCTGTACATGGGAGAGGGGGGCGCCTGCGCCGGAGAGGTGCGGGTGATGGACATCGGTATCCCCCGCGACCTGGAGTTTGAGCTGGACCGGCAAGGGCCCTCGATCTGTGCCGTGGACGATTCCGGCTCCCCCTTGCCGCGCCGGCCCCGTACCGCGCACAAGGGGGATTTTGGGAAAATCTTTATCCTGGGCGGGAGCGAGGGATATACCGGCGCGCCTGTCCTGGCGGCGAGAGCCGCTCTGCGCGCCGGAGCGGGGCTGGTGTACTTAGGGGTCCCCCGGGATATCTACCCCATCGTCGCCGTCAAATGCGACGAGTCCATGCCCTTCCCGCTCCCAGGAGAGTATGCCGCCGTCCTGGAGAAGGCCCGGGGCTGCGACGTGGCGGTGATTGGCCCCGGACTGGGGCGGGCGCCGGAGACAGAGCGGCTTGTCCTGTCTCTGCTGGCCGACCTGGACATCCCCGTGGTGCTGGACGCCGATGGCATAAACGCGCTGGCTGGGCATATAGATATCTTGGACAAACGCTCCGGCCCCACGGTCCTCACCCCCCACGAGGGGGAATTTGCCCGGCTGACGGGCTGCAGCCTGCCTGTGAAGGACCGGCTGTCCGCCGCACGGGACTTTGCCCGGGACCACGGCTGCATTCTGGTGCTCAAAGGACACGGCACCGTCACCGCCGCCCCGGACGGCTCCGCCTGCATCAACGCCTCGGGCAACCCCGGCATGGCCAAGGGGGGCTCCGGGGACGTGCTGGCCGGGATGGTCGCCGCCCTACTGGGGCAGAGGCACCTGGTTCAGGGCCGGGACAGCCAAAGGGAATTGGTGGTAGCCCGGGCCGTTCAGCTTCACGGCCTGGCCGGCGACCTGTGCGCCCGGAAATTGGGGGAGTACGCCATGCTGCCCACCGATTTAATAGAGGCCCTTCCGGAGATTCTGAGCCAATATTCCGAGTAAGAAGAAAAACGAAGTTTTTTACAACGTTTTCTTTTGGTTCTTTTACTCCAGAGTATTAAGAGTCCCTAAGTTCATATTTCATATTCACTAAGGGACTCTATATCTTTTTCAAGAGAAAAGAACAAAGAGGAGGTACTACCGTGCGCAAATATCTGATTTGCGTACTAATGACAACCCTTCTGCTGGCCAGCTGCGGCCAGGGGAGAGGGAACGAGGGAGAGGAGCTGGCCCTGACCATCCGGGGGGAGTACCTGGCCATGGACGGATGCGCCGCCCGGGCGGCTGTCACCGCCGACTACGGCCAGCGGGTGTATCGCTACGAGATGGCCGTGGCGGTGAGCGGGGGAGAGACCCTTCTCACCCTCTCCGCCCCGGAGACGGTGGCCGGTCTCACCGCCCGGATGTCCGGTGAGGAAAACCTTTTGGAATTTGACGGCATATCGGTGGAGACCGGCCCTCTGGACGAGGACGGCCTCACGCCCGTTTCCGCCGTCCCGGCCCTACTGGAGGCGGCCCGCTCCGGCTACATTACCGCCTGCGCCCTGGAGGAGGACGGGGCTGTCCTCCGGGTGGACTGCGGCGACCCGGCCGGCTCTCCCGGCACAGGCGCCGAGACCGCCTTGTGGTTTGATGCCGCCACCCACGCCCTGACGCGGGGAGAGATCAGCACAGACGGCTTTCGGGTGATCTTATGCGAGTTTTCCGAATTTACGGGTAATTAGGAAAAGAGAGAGAGGCATACCTATGACAGACAAACGAGAGACCCGCGCCTGGGTGGACATCGACCTGGACGCTCTGGCTCACAACTACCATGCCATTCGGGACTGGACCCGCCATAACGGGGACGGCCCGGTGAAGGTGCTGGGCATGGTAAAGGCCAACGCCTACGGTCACGGAGCTCCGGTTATCGGAAAAAAGCTCCAGGAGCTGGGGGCGGAGATGCTGGCGGTGGCTTGTCTGGACGAGGCTGTCCAGCTGCGTCAGGCGGGGGTGACCATCCCCATCCTTTGCCTGGGCCAGACCCCGGTGGAGCTGGCCGGCGACCTGCTGGAATACGATGTCACCCAGACGGTGGGCGACCTGGAGCTGGGCCGTGCCCTGTCCGCCGCCGCTGCGGCCGCCGGGAAGGAGCTGGCCATCCACATCAAACTGGACACGGGCATGGGCCGGCTTGGCTTTACCTGGCGGGAGGGCAGCCAGGCCGCCACCGTGGAGGAGATCAAGGCCCTGTGCGCCTTACCCTCGCTGCGGGCGGAGGGGATGTTCACACACTTTGCCGCCGCCGATGAGGACGTGGACTATACCGAGCTTCAGGGCCGCCGTTTCCAGGAGGCCCGCGCCGTGCTGGCGCAGGCGGACATCCATTTGAAAAATTACCATTGCGCCTCCAGCGCCGCTGTGTTAAACTATCCTTGGACACACATGAATTTGATCCGGCCTGGCATCGCCATGTACGGCCATTACCCAGACCCGGCCAGCGAAATCCGGGGCGAGCCCCGGCTGGTGCCCGTGATGACCTTGAAGGCCAGGGTCACCTCGGTGCGCACCATGCCCGTTGGGACCAAGCTGGGTTACGGCTGCACCGCCACGCTGGCAAAGGAGTCCCGTGTAGCGGTGCTCTCCATCGGCTACGCCGACGGCCTGCCCCGGTCCCTGTCCAACAAGCTGCAGGTGAAGCTCCACGGCACACCCTGTCCCATTCTGGGCCGCATCTGCATGGACATGTGTATGGCCGATGTCACCGCTTTGCCCCAGGTGCGGGTGGGGGATGTGGCTGTCATCTACGACAAGGACCTGAACCGGATTGCCGAGCTGGCCGGGACCATCACGGACGAATTGGTCTGCCGCGTCAGCGGCCGTGTTCCCCGCGTCTATTGGGAGAATGGGGCACGGATTGTCTGAAAAATCCTCCAAAAGCCCGCGGACAGGCCGCCGCGCTGCCTGTCCGGCCCCGTGACCGGCCGGCCCGTCCCAACATAGGATGGGTTGGAGCGCGGGGGCGTCGCCCCTGGGTTTGCGGGGCGCGGCGGGCCGCCGGAGTGAGCCGGGGTCCATCTGTGGCCATATAAAAGCTCAAATTCTTTTTCCAAGACAGGTATAAGGCCCGCCGCCCCGTGGGAGAATCATAGTACAGCGTTACATACGACTACTTCGGCTGTAACGCGGTGCTATCTTCCAGCGGAGTGTGAGTGTACTTGGATAACAGCGTGAAACGAGGCGACATTTTTTACGCCGACCTGAGTCCCGTGGTGGGCAGCGAGCAGGGGGGCGTGCGCCCTGTGCTCATCGTACAGAACGACACCGGCAACCGGCACAGCCCCACCGTTATTGCGGCGGCCATCACCTCTCAGACGGGGAAAGCCCGTCTGCCTACCCATATCTCGGTGGCGCCCTTGAGCTGCGGCCTGCCCAAGGAGTCGGTGATCCTGCTGGAGCAGGTGCGCACCCTGGACAAACGGCGCCTGCGGGAGAAGATGGGCCGGCTGGACGACGGCGTGATGAAGCAGGTGGATACCGCCATTGCGGTGAGCTTTGGTCTCCACCCGGAGACGATGGTATAACTGTGGGGACCGCCGCCCTCGGCGGTCCGTCTTTCCAGTGACTGATATCAATCCAGGCGGGCCGCCGAGGGCGGCGGCCCCTACATAAGAGGAGAAATACCATGAAAAAAACGGACAAGCGTTGGACGATCCGCCTGGGGGCCTTGTCCCTGTCTGCCGTTCTGCTGGGCACGGGCGCGGCCCTGGCCACGGGGGGCGACCAGAGCGATCCCCTGGTCACCCTGAGCTATTTGAATCAGACCGCTATTCCTCAGATCGTCAGGCAGGTGGAGGATAAGACCGCCGCCAGACAGAAGGAGCTGGAGCGGGCTCTTGCCGACCAGATCAGCCAGTACAAGCAGCAGGCGGAGCAGAACACCCCCTCCGGCGGCTCCGCCTCCTACACGCTGGTATCCATGAATCAGGGACAGGTCATGTCTCTGGGGGTGGGCTGTGAGCTGCTGCTCCGGGTGGGTTCCGTCACCGTCAAGGCCAATACTTCGCCGGCCCTCATCGACTTGTCCTCCGGGGGGACGGTGGGCAGCGGCGCATCCCTGACCAAGAACCATCTGTACATGGCCACCATTGCCGACCGCACCCTCACCGCCTCCACCGACGCGAAGCTGCTGGTGCGGGGAAGCTTCTCTATTGCGTAAAATTATCATCCGCCAGGGATGCCCTATGGGGCGTCTCTGGCGCGTAGAAAATCCATGATGCATACAAAAACTGCCAGCCCATCGGGCTGGCAGTTTGAAGTTTGACGGTAAAATCAGCGCTTGCTGAACTGTCGGAAGGATCAGCAAACGTGCCGGTGGCTCGTTTGCCCTTCCGACCGCAGCGGCTATGCCGCGAGGACAGCCACAGGAGGCAAGCGATTTATCGCTTGCTGAACTGGGGCGCGCGACGAGCCGCTTTGAGGCCGTACTGAAATTCTCTTAGCGCCGTTTTTCCTTGATTTTACGGGCTTTCCCGGCTTTTCATTGTTCAGTTATCCTATGTGGGGACCACGAAAAATAGCAATTTTTCAATCATCCGTGGCCTGACGAAAAGCGCCATTTACCACGCCAAACAACTCCTCTGGCTTATTATACTTCACCTTTGCGTAGATGTCCATAGTTGTTTTGCTGTTTTCATGCCCTGCAAGGTACTGGACAGTCTTAGGGTCAACCCCGGAATACAGCAGGTTGGTGATATAGGTGTGACGCAGCAAATGTGGTGTCACATGGAAATCCAGTGTATACTGAATCTTGGGATTATTTTTCTGCGTCATCCCCAGTGACGGTGTGACGGTGTACTTGATGCTCTGCCCATTTACATATTTATAATAGTTACGCGCCTGAGTAGAGCGGACCACCACATACTGCCATACCCTTTGAAACTGTGAAGCGGATAACGCCTCCCCGTTGCTGTCGCAAATCACATATTCCGAAACAGAGGTTTCTTTGACTTCCCGCAGGCAATCTACCAAGCACTTGGGAATTGGTATGTCCCTCCGGGCTGCTTTCGTTTTTAATGTGGTGGAAATCACCGGTCGGTTATGTTCTGTGCGCCATGCTCGCCTTACAGATATGTAGGGAGTAGGTTCGTCCAGGAATACACAGTCCCATTGCAATGCAAGGATTTCTTCCCGACGTAGACCGGAATACAATCCAAGCACAATAAATAAGTGGGGAGGAAGTCCTTTGACCGTATCCAAAAGCACCTCTACCTGCTGATCTGTCAATGCCTCTTTCTTTTTCGCGGCCTTGCCACCCTTTCCCGATATGCCCACACAAGGGTTGCATTGAAGTATTCGGCTGCGCTCTGCCGAGTAAAAAACGCATTTGAGGAGCATATTCACCTTACTGTATAATCCCTCTGATTTTTTCGACAGCGGTACAAGCGCCAGCCGAATATCATCCGCTGTGACTTCCTCCATATACATCTCCCCCAGGGGCTTGATGATATAGTTCTTCATATCAGCGGTATAACCTCTCAATGTAGCAGCGGTCACTTTGGCAGACTGCATCAGCAGCCACTTCTCGCAATACTCAGCTACTGTTGGATGCTGCCGATGAAAGACAATCTCCTCCACCTGCCGCCGCGCTTCTAATTGTTTCTCATATAGTTCTTCGCAAGTGGCAGCATACAAACTCACCTGCTTGCCATCTGCATCCATAATCCGGGTTCTGTAATATTGGATTCCTTTTAACATGATGGTTCCGTACTTTGGAATCTCAGTTTTCTTTTTAGCCATTTTGGACCTTCCTTTCCTGAAATGTGCGGCCTATGTACCTACACTCCCTTTTTATCAGAAAGTCCCAATTTAATCAAAGATACGGCCAGCGTAAAGCAAAGAGCGAGACATCCTTGCCTCGCTCTTTCTGTGTTTTCTGTTTTATCTTATACAGCATCCCATTGGGCAAATGCACCGCCCATAGCTCTCACAAGTTGATCTGGCCTGTTGTATTTGACCTTGGCGTAAATGTCCATAGTGATTTTACTGTTTTCATGGCCTGCCAGGTATTGGACCGTTTTGGGGTCCACCGATGAATGAATCAGATTTGTGATATAAGTATGACGCAGCTGGTGCGGTGTAACTTCAAAATCCAGGCTGTAAACAACTTTGCCATTATGGGCTGCTTTTTCTCCGAGGACCGGTGTAACCGTATGCTTTACGCGCTTTCCATCTTCATACCGGTAATAGCAGCGTTCCTTAACCGTTCTGGTAACAATATACTGCCAAAGCCGCTTGAACTGCGTATAAGACAGTGGTTCACCATCTCGATTGGCAACCACATAGTCCGAAGTGGAAGTTGCCTTTGCTGCTCTTAAGCACTCTGCCAGACAAATGGGGAGGGGAATGTTTCTCTCCGCCGCTTTTGTCTTTAACTCGGTGAGAATAACCGGCCTGTTATGCTCTGTGTGCCATGCCCGCCTTACCGTCAGATATGGGGTGTCCGTATCCAGATATACAGAATCCCATTGTAACGCAAGGATTTCTTCCCGCCGCAATCCAGCATACAAGCCGAGCATAACAAACACATAAGGCGGTAAACCCCGAATAGCATCTAAAAGGCGTTCTGCTTGTTCATCTGTCAATGCCTGCCGTTCCGCTTGAGGAACACCCCCGCCCTTTGCATCCAAATACATAGTCGGATTTTCGTCAATCACATGGCTCTCTTTCGCTGCCCGGAAAATGGACTTATAAAGAATCACCACCGACTTGTAAACCGAAGCCGATTTTTTTGAAACAGGAACAAGTGCCAGCTGAATGTCATCCAATGTTACATCTGCCATCCGTTTTTGCCCCAGCTCTTTGATGATATGCCGCCGCACCTTAGATGTATAATCAGTCAGTGTGGTGGCACGAATATGAACCGACTGCATCAGCAGCCATTTTTCGCAATATTCAGCAACAGTGGGCGATTTCCGATGAAAAGTGGCATTGTCAATCTGCTCCAATGCCTCTATTTCTCTATCGTACAGTTCTTCAGGCGTTCTTGCATAAAGAGCGATGAGCTTTCCATTCGCATCTCTTATCCTGGTTCTGTAATACAGGACACCTCTTTTCATGACAGTGCCATATTCCGGAATTACAACTTTTCTTCTTGCCAATTCCGTCACCTCCTAAAAATAATCTCCAGCGCTGTATCTTTGTTTTACCAGATATACAGGGTTCCAGCAAGGATACGGAATGAGTCATGCTCTGGCACTTCGTGGTTTGCGGTACGTTGTCCCTTTTTCCACCGGCTTCGCACGATGGGTACATTTTGCGATATACTCCTGAAGGCCCGCATCAGTGAAGTATACGCAACCATTCTGCACATACTGAACATAGGCAATCAGACCGTTATTACGTGCGGCATCCAGCGTGGCAATACTGATCCCCAAAATTTTTGCAGCTTCTTTTCGTGTAATAAGTTTTTCCATGAAGCATATTCCCTCCAATCTGTCAAGTTTGTCATTGTGCTTTCAAAATCACATGAATACGCTGGCAGACGAAACTACCAGCGCATGGTATCTGATCTTGAAATAGAAAGCTATCACAGCAAAAAAGCCGAAGAATCACTTTCTAATTTATATATCTCTGCTTCTCGTCACATTTGCCACGCCCCCTGACGATGGGGACATAACAGGCCGCTCCCGGCAGAGCTGTCATAACTCCGCAGCGCCGTTTTTCTCGTGCGCCGCAGGGTTCCCCCCAAGTCTTTGGCGGGCCGTGAGGAAGTATCTTTAAGCCCCCGCACCATCATCGCGCCCGGAACGCCATCTCCGGGTTTAAGGCTGGACGTAGATCGCTCGGATTGCCTGTCTGTCATCACCTCCTGCAAGCAACCGTCCTGGCGGCGCGCCTTTTCCGCTTCGATACGGGTTATGTACCTGTTATGCCGTATATTCAGTTGTCAAGCTGCAATGAGGGGCAAGAGGACTTGTCCCTTCAATGTGTAGGCATTGGGAAAGGCGATTTGTTAAGCCTTTTTCAAAAAAATCTTGATTTTATTTATTCGCTGTGTGATTGCGCTCCGGGAACAGTTCCACAGCCTTGCGACATCAGCCTGCCGGTATCCGTCCACAATGAGCAGGGTCAGCAGTTCCAGATCGTCCTCCGGCAATTTGCAGAGCCGCCGGTACAGCAGTTCATCCTCCAGGGAGGACAGCCAGCCAAACCGCCGGGAATCCACATCGCCGGTGTCCCAGGTGCAGGACAGGGATTCAAATTTTCGGAACAGGCAGGACTGCTCGCTCTCGTCCTCACACTGTTCGCTGGGAAGGGCCTGTACGCGGTTCTGATAGGTCCGCTGGCTGCAAAACCAGGTCCAGTCATATTCCTTCATCGCCGCGATCTGCCTATCGTCCATACCGGCTGCGCGGTATTCCTGTTCCAGCCGGGTCCATTCTGCATCAAACTTCCTTTTCTCATATCCATAGTGAAAGCCCATAGTTTTCCTCCATTTCGATTCAGGCGTGGTTGACGGGTGAATCGAATAGAGGCGGGGACCGGCAGCCGGGTCCCCACAAACAATGGAGCCTATGAAATTGTCGGGCTATGTAGAAAAAGCGCGGGGCAGGGGGAGGTTTGTCGTTTCTCTTTCCCCATACAGTGCGCTTTTTGTCTTTTTTGCCAGAATATCCCTTCTTTTTGCCGAAAAAGGGCAGACAAAAACAGGGCGCAGATGATTGTTGCATCATCTGCGCCCTGAACGTATCGGTTATTCTGTTATTCAAGCCTCTGCCCCATAAGGGCAGAGATAGATCAAAAGGGACGTTTACGCATAGACGGCCTCCATAAAATTAACCGCTATGCGACAAAGAAGGATTGGGTCAGCCGGGATTGCGGCACCTAATTACCTCACAACGGTATTCGGTTGTATCGCTTTAGGAATCTCCAAGGCTGATGCCGCTCCCTTCCCGTCCTATTTTCTGGCCCCGTCCGGGCCGATGGTGTAGCCGTCAATGGTGGTATTGGCTGACATGGAACCGTCCGCATAAAAGTAGTACCACTTGCCGTCAATCTGTTTGAAACCGCCGGCAAACATCCAGCCGTTACTGTCCAGCCAGTACCATTTTTTATCGTCTTGCAGCCAGCCGGTGACAGGCTTGCCGTTTTTCAGATACTGCCAGGAGCCGCTGTGGTTCTGCATCCAGCCCTGGGCGGTCTGCGGGTCAATGACAATCTCCACAAACCGCCGCAGGACGGTAGCGACCTCGGCGCGGGTGGCGGTTCCTTTGGGGTCAAAGCGGTTGCCGCCTTTCCCCGCCATGATACCCGCCTGCTGCATGGCTTTGACCTCCTTTGCCGCCCAGCCGCTGATCTGCGCGTTGTCCGCAAAGGTCACAGCTTCATGGGCAGCCGGCAGGTCATAGCCCAGCTTTTTCGCGTAATTTGCCATAATGACCGCCATCTGTTCCCGTGTGATATTGGTGTCTGGGGAAAAGGTGGTGGCGGAGGTGCCGTTTACAATGCCTTTTTCTGCCGCCCAGTTCACATAAGGGGCATAGTAGGCGTCTGCTTTCACATCGGTAAATTTCCCGGTTTTGTAGCTGTTCGGGTCGATGTCCGCCAGCCGCCCCAGGGCGGTGACGAACATTCCCCGCGTCATGCCGGTGTCGGGGCTGAATTGGTTGTTTCCAGTACCGGCGAGCAGCCCCCGGCTAGCTACGAAGATGATGTTATCCTCAGCCCAGTGGTTCTTAATGTCTGTAAAGACCGGGACAGGGTTCTTGTAGCCGATGCCGTAGATGCTGAAATGCCCGGCTTCAAAAACAACCGTACCCAGGTCAGGGTCATAGCTGGATTTTGTCAGCCATTCCACCTTGCCCTTGCCATCTACATAGACCGCATAGAGATTTCCGGTCTTTTCGTCCTTTGCCGGAGCATAAGGCAGACGGACAGCGATGGTGTGGCCGTCAAAATCGGTAATCGGCGTTTCTTTCCCGCCGGAGAGATACACCAGCGACAGGTCATAGACCGGCCTTGTGCCGATGGCAGCTTTGGCTTCTTTGGATAAACCGGACGGGTCTGTTTTCTTTACCCGGAAAATAACGTCCCCGTTTGCCGATAGGGTATCCAGCCATTTCAGCAGTTTTGTGTCCATTCCTCCAACAACCACGCCCTCAATGTTGATTTCCAGCCGCTTCACCTTTTCGCGGACGAGGGTGTTCAGGGTTTGGGCGTTAATAGTTACGTTAAAAGAGTTCTGTCCTTCTTTTGGCGTGACAGGAATGACAACCGCCACGCCGTTTGCGGTATTGCCGTTCTTTTTGGCGTCGTTCTTTGCCGTGTTGATGGCAGACTGGACAGTGCCGTTATCCACCGCCACATTCCCGTTTTTATCCGGTGTTGCCGGTTTGGTCTGGCTGGTGGTAGGAGTGTCCGGCTTGGTTTCGTCGGGACGCGCTACAATCGTGGAGCCACCGCCGGAGGAACCATTGTCACCGCTGGAAGGACCGCCGCCGGATGAGGAACCTCCCCCGCCACCTGAACCGCCAGAGTTTCCGCCGCCGTTGCTGTTCCTTTCAAATACCGCTTTGACAGTCACATTTGCGGCGGGCATGGTAAAGCTGTTATTACTGATTGTCACGCCGCCGGAAATGACTTGCCATTCCTTGAAGTGATAGCCGCCGTCCGGTGTGGCGTTCAGGGTGATTTTTGTTCCTTTCTCCGCTGATGATGGGGAAGCGGAAGCTGTGCCACCTTTACCGGCCTGCACTGTTACGGTGTATTTAGCAGGCGGCAGGGGTTTACTGGTAATTGTCAGGGTTCCGTTCTCATAGACGATTCTGTCTTTGTAATTACCGCCCTCCGGGACTTCCGCTCCGCTGGCCGTGACCGTCACAGAGCCGGTTTTGGAGGTATCCGGGGCTTCGGCATAGGCTACGGTTGGCGGGGTTTTCAGGTTTTCACCTTGAACAAGGCCCGTGATGTTACAGTCTGCCGCAGAGAATACGGGGGCAGTTTCCCCCACATAAATCGTTTTGCTTGGGGCGGTAACTCTGATTTCCGCCTGTTCAATCACAACGGGAATCGTTGTGCTGCCAGTGTAGTTCCGATCCTCCGGGTCCACGGAAACGGTGAGGGTGTAGTTCCCGGCATTGACCGGAGCCGCATGGTTCGGGGTATCCCAGGTGTAGACAAAGCCATTTACGTTTACCGTCTTGCCGTCCACAGAGGCGGTGGCGGTCTGCTGGTATTCAATAGGACTGCCATTATAGGTACGCCCGGTCAGTGTCACGCCGGAAATGTCCACGGACTGCTTGTTGACGCTCCGCACGTTGATGGTGGCGGTCATATCCTCGAAGTTTTGGGTATGGATAGTGACGGTGATGGTTCCGATTTTAGTTTCGCTGTCGCTCTCCACCGCCTTAATGGGCAGGGTGAGGGTCTGGCCGTCAATCATTGCGCCGCTGTCGTAGTAGCTGCCCAGATTGACCGGACCAAGCTCGTAGGTGACGGCGGTGCTGCCCAGGCTCATGCCCTCCTGCACATCGGGCCGCAGAGCGCCCAGGCCGTAGGTGTAGGTATGCTCCTGCTTATTGGCAACCGCCAGATCGCCGGTCTTGGGGGTGAGGGGCGCAGCTTTGCGGATGGTCAGCGTCAGCGTGTTCGTACTCTCAGCGGCGGCGTAGTTGCCCTTTGCCGCAACGCTGGCCTTGATGGTATAAGTCCCGGCGTTGATGGGCAGGCCATTCGTAAACTCGCTGCTGCCCTGCGTTGCATAGGAAAACTGGCAAGGACCCGTATCGTGGGTGATACCAAGCTGGGTGCCATTCACTCCTGTTGCTTTGGGCGCAGTAATCATCGCCTCGTTGCCGGTGTAGGTCAGTTCTTGTGTGGTGCTTTCCCATGCAAGCGTAGGCGTGGCCGGCTTAATTGTGAACGGCAATGTGAAGGTGCCGGTGAACGTTGTGCCAGTGACGGTCACTTTTGCCGTATTTCCGGCGTTGACGCTGTCGAGGTAGTACACCCCATAGTCAGTACCCTTTTCGAGCGTGGTTATCCCGTCCAGCGTGACGGTGACGGCGGGTCTCTGCAGTGTGCCGTCATAGATCAAGTTCAGATCCT
>CAJUPW010000030.1 GCA_910588635.1 uncultured Oscillospiraceae bacterium
CGGGCAACATCTTCAAGGTGGAGTGCTCCGTGGGCCAGCCGGTCAACGCCGGCGACGTGCTGGTGGTGCTGGAGGCCATGAAGATGGAGATCGAGGTGTCCGCCCCCGTGGCCGGCACCGTCAAGGCCGTGGCCGCCTCTGTGGGCACCGCCGTCAATACCGATGACCTGCTGGTCACCATCGGTTGAAGGGAGGGGTAAAGTATGGAATTTTTTACTCGAGTCATTACCGCCATCGCATCCGGTTCCGGCTTTGCCGCTCTGGACTGGAAAACTGTACTGATGCTGTTTATTGCCTGTGTGCTGCTGTACATGGGCATCGGCAAGGGCTTTGAGCCTCTGCTGCTGGTCCCCATCGCCTTCGGTATGCTGCTGGCCAACCTGCCCATCACCGGCCTGTTCAACGAGCCGGTGTACGACGCGGCCACCCACAGCGGCACCGTGGGCTTTATGTGGGTGCTCTATCAGGGCGTGCAGTACGCCATCTACCCGTCTATTATCTTTATGGGCATCGGCGCTATGACGGACTTCGGCCCCCTGCTGGCCAACCCCATGTCCCTGCTGCTGGGCGCCGCCGCTCAGCTGGGCATCTTCGCCGCTTTCCTGATGGCTCTGGTACTGGGCTTCAAGCCCGCTGAGGCCGCCGCCATCGGCGTCATCGGCGGCGCCGACGGCCCGACCGCCATCCTGACGGCCTCGAAACTGGCGGTGGAGCTCTTGCCTGCCATTGCCATCGCGGCCTACTCCTACATGGCGCTGATCCCCATGATTCAGCCGCCTCTGATGAAGCTGCTGACCACCAAGGAGGCCCGTCAGGTGAAGATGAGCCAGCTGCGCAAGGTCTCTCAGACCGAGAAGATCATCTTCCCCATCGCCGTGACCATCTTCGTGGTGCTGCTCATCCCCGACACCGCCCCCCTGATCGGTATGCTCATGCTGGGCAACCTGTTCCGTGAGTGCGGCGTCACCGAGCGCCTGAGCGATACCGCCCAGAACGCCCTCATCAACATCGTCACCATCCCCCTGGGCCTGTCCGTGGGCTTCAAGGCTGTGGGAGAGACCTTCCTGACCTGGAACACTATCTCCATCATCATCCTAGGCCTGACCGCTTTCCTGCTGTCCACCGCCGGCGGCCTGATCCTGGGCGACGTGATGTATGTGGTGACCAAGGGCAAGGTCAATCCGCTGATTGGCTCTGCCGGCGTGTCCGCGGTGCCTATGGCCGCGCGTGTGGCCCAGAACGTGGGCCAGAAGGAGAACCCCTCCAACTTCCTGCTCATGCACGCCATGGGCCCCAATGTGGCCGGCGTGATCGGATCCGCTTGCGCGGCCGGCTTCATGATTAAGGTGTTCGGAGGCTAAACCCCCAAATTCCTGTTTTTTCCCGCTTTAAATCGGCGTGTCGGCTATCCGATGCGCCGGTTTTCTTTGAAAAAATGTGGTTTTTCCCTTGCGAAACCAGGAAAAATATGTTATAATAGTATCAGATATCAGAGCGTGAATATGGAATAAGCCAAAATGGCCGGGAGAAAGTGAGGTAACAGTGTACCAGATCGGGGATAAGGTGGTCCACCCCATGTATGGGGCGGGCGTGGTGGACAGCATCGTTCAAAAGACGGTGGACAACGTGGTGCGGGATTACTATATCCTCCAGCTGCCCAACCGCTCCATGGTGGTGATGGTCCCCACGGAAAACTGCGAGGAGATCGGCGTTCGTCCGGTGGTGGACCGGGAACAGGCCGACCAGGTGATGGCCGCCATTCCCGACATCCAGGTGGAGATGACCTCCAACTGGAACCACCGTTACCGGGAGAATATGGAGCGGATGAAGAGCGGTGATCTGCTGGAGGTGGCCCGGGTCATCAAGGGTCTGACCATCCGGGACCAGAAGCGGGGCCTGTCCACCGGCGAGCGGAAGATGCTCCATTCCGCCAAACAGATCCTGATCTCTGAGATCGTGCTGTCCAAGAGCGTCAGCTACGAGTCGGTAGAGGAGGAGCTGAACACCGCGCTGGCATGAGTTTTGAGGAATCAGGGCGGCTTTTTTGTTCCGAAGGGGAATGAAAAGGCCGCCATATTTTATATACTGGAACATATGCGGAAAGGAACGAGAATCATGGCGGGACTGCTTTCGCTGTTCAACAAAAAGAAGCCCAGGGAGCCCCGGTGCTCCGCGGTGATCGTGGCCGCCGGGTCAGCCCGGCGGATGGAGGGCATCGACAAGGTGCTGGCCCCCCTGGGGGAGCTGCCCGTGCTGGTCCACACCCTCTACGCCTTCCAGGACTGCCCGGCCGTGGAGGAGATCGTGGTGGTCACCCGGGAGGACCTGCTGGTGGAGGCGGGCCGGCTGTGTAAGGAGTTTGCCTTTGACAAGGTGACAAAGGTGGTGGTCGGAGGCGCGGAGCGCATCCACTCCGTCCAGGCCGGACTGCGGGAGGTGAGTCCCCAGGCGGAGCTCATCGCCATCCACGACGGAGCCCGTCCCCTGGTGTCGCAGGAGGTAATCGGGGAGGCGGTGTCCGCCGCCGCCGCCACCGGGGCCGCCGCTCCCGCCGTCCCGCTGACAGACACCGTCAAGCGGGGGTCGGAGGGCCGGAGCTTGGAGACACTGGACCGGAGCGCCCTGTGGGCGGTGCAGACCCCCCAGATTTTTGAGGCCGGACTGATCCGAGGGGCGGTGCAGAAGGCTCTGGACGACGGAGAGACGCTCACCGACGACTGCGGCGCGGTGGAGCGGCTGGGGATGCCGGTCACTTTAACCCGGGGCAGCCGGGAAAATATCAAAATCACCACCCCACTGGACCTGCTGATCGGGGAGGCCATTCTCCGGGCCAGAGGGGAGGGGCTGCTGTGAGCGATATGCGCATCGGACACGGCTACGACGTCCACCGGCTGGCTGAGGGCCGGAAGCTGATTTTGGGAGGGGTGGACATCCCCTGGGAGAAGGGCCTGCTGGGCCACTCCGACGCCGATGTCCTTACCCACGCGGTGATGGACGCCTTGCTGGGGGCGGCGGGCCTGGGAGACATCGGACAGCACTTTCCCGACACTGACCCCGCCTACGCCGGGGCGGACAGCCTGAAGCTGCTGGAGCATGTGGTGGCCTTGCTGAGGGAGCGGGGCTTCGCTGTGGGCAATGTGGACGCCACCATTCTGGCTCAGAGGCCCAAGCTGGCCCCCCACATCCCCCGGATGCGGGATAATCTGGCCCGGGTGATGGGGATAGACCCCGGTCGGGTCAACGTGAAAGCCACCACCGAGGAGGGGCTGGGCTTCACCGGCTCCGAGGAGGGAATAGCCGCCCACGGGGTGGCGCTGATTGAGAAAATATGAGTACAAAGCCCGGCGCGTCACGCGCCGGGCTTTGTACCGGTGTCAAGGGGGCGGAGAAGGGCATAAACTGGTTACGAGAGAGGAACATCAAGTTTCTCTCCCGGCTATTTCTGCGGGGCGGAGGCCATCCGCCCCAGGAAAGGAACTATGCCATGCTCTATTATCTGATCGTATGCCGCTCGCTGACCTACGCCCAGCGTACCGCCGCTGCCCTGGAGCGGGCGGGGATTACCGCCCGAGTGCTCCGCTCCCCTAAGAGCATCGCGGGGGAAGGGTGCAGCCATTCGGTAAAGATTTCCCAGCGCAACCTGCCGGACGCTCTGCGGATCCTCCAGCGGGTGGGATTGACTCCGAAACGGATTTATATTACCGCCGGAGACGGCAGCTATCAGGAGGTGGCCCTGTGATCTATCTGGACAGCGCCGCCACTACCTTGCAAAAGCCCGCCGCTGTGGCGGCCGCCTCCGCCCGGGCCATCAACAACCTGGCCAGCCCCGGCCGGGGGGGACACCGGCCGGCCATGGCGGCGGCGGAGACTGCCTTCACATGCCGGGAGGCGGCGGCCCGGCTGTTTCATGTAGACGACCCGGAGCGGGTGGTGTTCACATTTAACGCCACCCACGGCCTGAACATCGCTATCAAGACCCTGGCCTGGCCGGGCAGCCGGGTGGTGATCTCCGGCTATGAGCACAACGCCGTCACCCGGCCCCTCCACGCCCTGGGGGCGGATATCCGGGTGGCCCGCAGTCCCCTTTTCGATCAGGAGGCGGCCCTGGCCGCCTTCGGTCGGGAGCTGGACCGGGGGGCGGACCTGGCCGTCTGCACCCATGTGTCCAACGTATTCGGCTTCATCCTGCCTATCGAGGGGATCGCCGGGCTGTGCCGGGAGCGGGGAGTGCCCCTGATCGTGGACGCCTCCCAGTCCGCCGGCGCGATTCCCCTGGATTTTGCCGCTCTGGGGGCGGCCTTTATTGCCATGCCGGGCCACAAGGGGCTGTACGGCCCCCAGGGCACCGGCCTGCTGTTGTGCGGAGCGGACCCCCTCCCGCTGCTGGAGGGAGGCACAGGCAGCGAGTCCAAACGGCAGTCCATGCCCGATTTCCTGCCCGACCGGCTGGAGGCGGGTACCCACAACATTGCCGGCATCGCCGGTCTGTTGGAGGGGTTGCGCTTCCTGGAGCGCCGCGGGGTGGAGAAAATTGCCGCCCGTGAGGCGGCCCTCATCCGCCGCCTGGGGGAGGGGCTGTGCGCCGCCTCCGGCGCGGAGGTGTTCCTGTCCGGGGACCAGACGGATCAGGCCGGGGTGCTCTCCTTCCGCCTGCGGAGCCGGGACTGCGAGGAGTTGGGCGAGGAGCTGGGCAGGCAAGGCTTTGCTCTGCGGGCCGGTCTCCACTGCGCCCCTCTGGCCCACGAGACTGCGGGTACCTTGGAGACAGGCACCTTGCGGGCCAGCGTCTCAGCCTTCAACACCGACAGGGAGATGGAAAAATTTATCCAAGCCGTCTGGGAGCTGGACGCGGCGAAATATTGAGGAGATGTCCCGGAAGGGGGATGCGGCGGGGCGCCGCGCCTCCTTCCGGGGCGTTTTTGAAGCGGGGAAAATTTCAGAAAAATTTCATGTTGGAATTTGTCTTAAAGGTTGCCAAACCTTAGGAAATATCGTATAATACCATGATGAAGAATTTTACGCACCATCCACAGAAATGAGGTGAGTTCTCATGACGGAGATCGTCCACACCCTCCAGATGTTCCTTCAGTCCAACTTCCCCTTGCTCCAGCTCCAGCTGACAGATATTCTGGATATCGCTATTTTGTCCTTTGTGATCTACAAGCTGCTGTGGATGCTGCGCAAGACCAGCTCCGGCCGGCTGATGTGGGGCGTGCTGATCCTGATGATGGTCATGTTTGTCTCCTCCAGGTACGTACTCTCCCTCACCGCCACCAGCTGGCTGCTGGACAAGGTGGTGCAGTGGGGAATCCTGGTGCTGGTGGTGCTGTTCCAGCCGGAAATCCGCCGTTTTCTGGAGCGGATGGGCAGCGGCCGGCTGGGTCTGGTTTTTGCCTCCAGCAAGGAGGCGGGCCAGGAGGTGGAGACCGCCATCCTCCAGACTACCGAGGCCTACGCCGACCTGTCCCGGGACAAGGTGGGGGCGCTGATGGTATTTGAGCGGCAGAACCTGCTGGACGACGAGATCAAGACGGGGACCGCCCTGGACTGCAGCGTGTCCAGCGAGCTGCTGAAGAACATATTCTGGAACAAGGCCCCCCTCCACGACGGGGCTGTGATTGTCCGGGAGGGCCGGATTGTGGGGGCGGGCTGCATGCTCCCCCTGTCGGGCAACGTGAATCTGAGCCGGGACCTGGGGATGCGCCATCGGGCGGGCATCGGCATGAGCGAGCATTCCGACGCGGTGGTAGTAATTGTCTCGGAGGAGACTGGCTCCATCTCGGCCGCCGTGGGCGGCATGCTCAAACGGCACCTGGCCCCGGAGACGCTGGAGCGGCTGCTGCGCAACGAGCTGCTCAACGACAAGCAGGAGGAGAAGAAGGGTGGCCAGCTGCCTCTGGTAGGGCTTCTGCTGGGCGGAAGCCGGAAGGAGGAGGGTGAGCGGCCTTGATGGGAAAGCTTTTAGAAAAACGGTGGGTGTGCGTCCTGCTGTCCGTGCTGCTGGCCATCGCCTTCTGGGCCTATGTGCGGGCGGCGGTGGACCCCAGCGGGACCATCAATATTCACAATGTTCGGGTGGAGACCACCGGGGCCAACGTGCTGGCCAGCCAGGGTCTGGCTGTGTCTGAAATAACGCCCCAGGTGGTGGAACTCCAGGTGGAGGGTCCCAACAGCGCCCGCACCAACCTGCTCCGCAACCGCAGCGGCCTGTATGTGCGGGTGGACGTGTCCAGCTGTGTGGAGGGGGAGAACACCTTGCGTTTCCGGGAGGTGTGGCCGGAGGGCATCAATTATGACGATCTGACCGCCCAGCGCTCCACCGTCACCGTAAAAGTGGAAAAGCTGTACAGCAAAACCTTCGATATCCAATTCCGGCTGGAGGGTAAGGTAGCCAGCGGCTACCAGATGGGCACCCCCGCCATTGAACCGGAGAAGGTAGTGGTGAGCGGTCCAGTGGAGCAGGTGAACCAAGTGGACAGGGTGGAGGCTGTTCTGAGGACCGAGGAGCTGAGCGAGCGCTTCGCCGGCGACCTGCAGCTCACTCCCCTGGACAAGCAGGGCAAGGCCCTTACTGATCTGGAGCTTACCCTCAGCGCCGAGACGGCCTATGTGGTGGTGCCGGTGGTCAAGACCAAGGAGGTCAAGCTGACCGTCAACCTTTTGCCCGGCGGCGGCGCCACCGAGGATGACGCCGTGCGGGACATTAATCCCCCGGCCATCGTGGTTTCCGGCGCCGAGGCCGACCTGGAGGGCCTGGATGAGATATCCCTGGGCTCCATCAACCTGTCAGACGTGGTGGGGACCAAGACCTTCCCCTTCCCCATCACCCTGGACCCCAGTCTGACCAACGAGAGCGGCCTGACCACGGCCACCGTCACTGTGACAGTGGAGGGACTGGACACCGAGGTCTTCGCCGTACCCAACATCCAGACCATTTACCCGCCGGATGGCTACAATGTGGAGGTAGTGACCCAGAGCGTCCTGGTGACGGTGCGGGGCCCGGCGGAGGAGCTGGAAAAGATCGACGCCAGCCAGATCCGGGTGGTGGCAAACCTGTCCAATGTGACCACTCAGGGCATCCAGCTGGTGCCCGCCCAGGTCTACCTCAACGGCACCAGCATGGTGGGCGTGGTAGGCGAGTATACCATCTCGGTGAATATGAGCAGATAAGCGGGGATTACCATGGTACAAAACGCGATTGTGAAGAAAATTGTCCGGGAGGGGGTGGCGGAGGTCTCCTTGCTGCGGCAGATGGAGTGCGGACTGCACTGCGACGGCGCCTGCGCCGGCTGCTCCGCCAAGCCCCCCCAGGAGATTTTGGCCCTGGCCTCCAACGGCATCAACGCCCAGCCGGGGGATTTCGTGGAGGTGGAGCCCTCCGGCGGCCGGAATATCAGCGCCTCAGTGGCGGTGTTCCTCCTGCCCTGTGTGGGCCTGGGCGTGGGCTACGCCCTGGGGATGAGCCTGCTTCATCTGAGCGAGGTGTCGGCCTTGCTGACCGCGCTTTTGGGACTGGCTGTGGGCTTTGTCCCCGCTTTCCTGATGAACCGGGCCATGGCCAGAAGCGCCGCCCCGGAGTTCGCCATCCTGAAGCTGCTGCGCTGAGGGAGGGGCCATGTTCGGCTATGTACGCCCCTTCCGTCCGGAGCTGAAGTGTAAGGACTTTGACCTATACAAGGCTACCTACTGCGGGCTTTGCCGCTGTCTGAGAAGGCGGTACGGACTGATCGCTCCCATGTTCCTGAATTTCGACTTTACCTTTCTGGCCTTGCTGCTGTGGGAACCGGAGGAGGCATTCATCCCTTGCCGGGGCCGGTGCCACGGCAACCCGCTGCGGAAGATACCCATGTGTCCCGACAGCCCGGCCCTGGAGCTGGCGGCGGACGAGAGCGTGGTGCTCTCCTGGTGGAAGCTGCGGGATTCGGTTCGGGACGACGGCTTCTTCGGCGGTCTGCCCGCCCGGGTTCTGTCTGCGGCGCTGGGCCCGGCCTACCGAAAAGCGGCCCGCCGCCGCCCCGATTTTGACCGGGCGGCCCGGACCTGTCTGGAGGAGCTGGCCGCTCTGGAGCGGGAAAACTGCCCCTCTCTGGACCGGACGGCGGACGCCTTCGCCCGGCTGCTTCAGGGAGCCGCGCCCCGGGAGGGAGAGCGGGGACGGGTGCTGTCCCAGCTGCTGTACCACCTGGGCCGGTGGATTTACCTGGCCGACGCCAGGGACGACCTGGAGGAGGACAAGCTGTCCGGGCGCTATAATCCCGTTGCCGCCCGATTCGGGCAGTCGGGGGACGACCCGGTCCTGCGTCTGACCATGGACAACTCCCTGGAACTGATGGGGTCTGCCCTCCAGTTGGGGGAGTTCGGCTGCCGGAAGCCCATTTTGGAGAATATCGTGTATCTCGGCCTGCCTGCGGTGGAGAAGGCCGTCTTTGATGGAAGCTGGAACGAGATTAAAAAACAAAAGATTTGGAGAAACGACACATGAGAGACCCATACAGCGTCCTGGGCGTGAGCCAGAACGCCAGCGACGACGAGGTCAAAAAGGCCTACCGGGAGCTGGCCCGGAAGTACCATCCGGACAACTATCAGAACAACCCCCTGGCCGATCTGGCCGAGGAGAAGATGAAGGAGATCAACGAGGCCTACGATACCATCACCAAGCAGCGGTCGGGGGGCTACTCGGGGGGCTCCGGCGGAAGCTATGGCGGCTATCAGCAGAGCTATGCGTCCGCCAATCCGGCCTACGCCCGGGTGCGCAACCTCATCAACGCCGGCGATCTGAATCAGGCGGAGCAGGTGCTCTATGAGGTGGGCCAGAAGGACGGGGAGTGGTACTTCCTGTCGGGCAGCATTGCCTACCGGAAGGGCTGGCTGGACGAGGCCATGCAGAACTACGCCCGGGCGGTTCAGCTGGAGCCCAACAATATGGAGTACCGCCAGGCCCTGAATCTGATGCAGCGGGGGAGTGCGGGAGGCTACCGGCCGGCGGGCTACAGCTCTGCGGGCTGCGACCCTTGCACCGCCTATCTGTGCTGCAGCTGTCTGACCCCCTGGGGCGGGCCTTGCTGCTGAGGGTGTACTTTGTCAACAGGAGAGTGAACAACATGGTCAAGAGCATGACCGGGTACGGCCGGGCGGAGGAGACCTTCAACGGCTGTACCATCACTGTGGAGCTGCGCTCCGTGAACAACCGCTATCTGGACTGCAATGTCCGCATACCCCGGCTGTACCTCTTCGCTGAGGAGGCCATCAAGGCCCGGGTGCAGAACACCATTTCCCGGGGAAAGGTGGATGTGTTCGTCACCCTGGACAGCGCCGGCGCCGAGAAGGTGCAGGTGTCCGTCAACAGGCCGGTGGCCGACGGCTACTACGCCGCCCTGAAGCAGCTCTCGGAGGACTACGGCCTGTCCGGAGAGGTTTCCGTCTCCCTACTGTCCCGGTTCCCGGAGGTCCTGCTGGCCGAGAAGGCGGAGGAGGACGTGGAGCAGATGGCCAAGGACATCTGCTCCGTGCTGGACCGGGCCCTGGCCGACTTCGACCAGATGCGCGCCCGGGAGGGGGAACGGCTGCGCGAGGACATCCTGTCCCGGGCCGAGGCCATTGAGGAGAAGGTGGCCCTGGTGGAGCGGCGCTCCCCCCAGACGGTGGCGGAGTACCGCGCCAAGCTGGAGGCCCGGATGAACGAGGTGCTGTCCAACACCCAGCTGGACCCCGCCCGCATCCTCACCGAGGCGGCCATCTTCGCCGACAAGGTGGCGGTGGATGAGGAGACCGTCCGCCTGCGCAGCCACATAGGGCAGCTCCGAGAGATGCTCTCCAAGGGCGGAGCCACCGGCCGGAAGCTGGATTTCCTCATTCAGGAGTTCAATCGGGAGGCCAACACCATCGGCTCCAAGTGCAGCGACATCAAGATATCCGGCCAGGTGGTGGATATCAAGGCGGAAATCGAGAAGATCCGGGAGCAGGTGCAGAATATTGAGTAAGGGGGGACCCCTTTGCGTCTTATCAACATCGGGTTCGGCAGTTTGGTGTCGGCCCACAGGCTGGTGGCGGCGGTCAGCCCCGATTCCGCCCCCATCAAGCGCCTGGCCCAGGAGGCCAGGGAGCGGGGCGTGCTGATTGACGCCACTTACGGCCGCAAGACCAAGGCCGTTCTGATTATGGACAACGACCATGTGGTGCTGTCCGCCCTGTCTCCCGAGGCCATCGCCGGCCGGCTGGAGGGGACGGACCGTTTGCCGGGAGAGGAGGAGTGACCGTGCAGCAAAAGAAAGATAAGGGGCAGCTGATTGTGCTGTCCGGACCGTCCGGTGTGGGCAAGAGCACCGTCATCGCCGAGCTGTTCGGCCAGCGGAAGAACATCTACTTTTCCGTATCCTACACCACCCGGCAGCCCCGGGTGGGGGAGCAGGACGGGGTGAACTACAACTTTGTGGACCGGGCGGAGTTTGAGCGGATGATTGCGGCGGGGGAGCTGCTGGAGTACGCCGAGTATGTGAACAATTACTACGGCACCTCACTGAAGGCCATTCAGGACAAGCTGGACGCCGGGATTGATGTGCTGCTGGACATCGAGGTCCAGGGGGCGGCCAAGGTACGTTCACGATGCCCCGAGGCCCTGTTTATCTTCATTATCCCGCCCTCCTTCGAGGAGTTGTCCCGCCGCCTTCACCGCCGGAATACCGACAGCGAGGATGTGATCGCCGGCCGGCTGGAGAAGGCCAGGGTGGAATTTAAGGAGATTCCCAACTACGACTACCTGGTCATCAACGACAAGGTTTCGGACGCGGTGGCGGAGATTGAGGCCATCCTCACCGCGGCGGAGTGCCGGGTGGACAGCCGGAAGTCTATTCTGGCCGGGTTTGCGTAAAAATAAGAGTGAGACCCTTTTGAGAGAAAGCCTTTGGAGAAAACCGGAAAAGGAGTTTTAATTATGATGCTGGAACCTGCGATGAAGGATCTGTTGGAGAAAGTGCCCAGCCGCTACGAGCTGGTGAACGTGGTGGCCTGCAAGGCCCGCCGGATCGCCCGGGAGGCCGAGATGGCCGGCGAGCCCCTGGAGGAGAAGCCGGTGAGCATTGCCATCCAAGCCGTGGCAAAGGGCGAGCTGGACAAAAAAACCGGGGAGACGGAAGAAGCGTAGGGGGCGCCGCCCCCTTTTTTTACGGAGGAGGCGACGGTCGTTGAGCAGAAAAATTGCGAAGGTGGCCGTCGCCAGGGCGGTGTATGCCATTGACAAGCCCTACGACTATCTGGTCCCCCGGGAGCTGGAGGGGCGGCTGGAACCCGGAATGCGGGTGCTGGTCCCTTTTGCCGCGGGCAACCGGGGGTCGGATGGTATAGTGCTGTCCCTGTATGAGGCCCCCTCTGCCGGACAGACGCTGAAATCCATCCGGGCGGCGCTGGACGACGGCCCGGTGCTGGACGCCAAGGCCATCCAATTGGCTCTGTGGATGCGGGAGCGGTATTTCTGCACCGTCTACGACTGTGTGAAGGCCATGCTGCCGGCGGGACTGTACTTCTCTCTGCGGGACTGCGTCGCCGTCAAGCAAGGGGTGGACCGGGAGCGGGCCTATAACGCCGCCGGAGACACCCCCGCCGCCGTCCAGCTGCTGGACCTGCTGTGGAGCTGGGGCGGAAAAGGGGATATGGAGCAGATTCGCCTGGCCTTCGGGACCAGAGACCCAAACCCCGCCATCCGCCGCCTCCTCGACGGCGGAGTGGCGGAGCTGGAGAGCGGAGCCCGGCGGGCCGTGGCCGACAAGACGGAAAAGCTGGCCGTGCTGGCCGTCCCGGCGGAGGACGCCATGGCGGCGGTGTCCGCCAGAAGGAAGTCAGCCCCCTTGCGCTACGCTGTGACCGAGCTGCTGTGCGCCCTGGGCGCCGCCTCCGCCAAGGACCTGTGCTACTTCACCGGGGCCTCTATGCCCACCCTGAAATCCCTGGAGAAAAGCGGCATCCTCACCCTGGAGAAGCAGGAGGTGCTGCGCCGCGCCCCTATGGATGACGTGGTCCCGGCCCGGCCCCCGGTGCTCAACTTAGAGCAGCAGGCGGCCTTTGAGGGGCTGGACAAGCTGGCCCGCCAGGACAAGCCCGCCGCCGCCCTCCTCTACGGGGTGACGGGCAGCGGCAAGACCCAGGTCTACATCCGGCTTATCCAGGAGACCCTCTCCCGGGGCCGAACCGCCCTGGTGCTGGTTCCGGAAATCGTTCTCACGCCGCAGCTGTTAAGAATTTTCGCCTCCCATTTTGGAAAGCAGGTGGCGGTGCTCCACAGCTCTCTTCGGGCTGGTGAGCGGTACGACGAGTGGAAGCGGGCCCGCCGGGGGGAGGCTCCAGTGGTCATCGGCACCCGGTCGGCGGTGTTCGCCCCGCTGGACAATCTGGGCCTTATCATTCTGGACGAGGAGCAGGAGGCCAGCTACAAGTCGGAGAATGTTCCCCGCTACCACGCCCGGGATGTGGCCAAGTACCGCTGTGTGCAGAGCAACGCCCTGTTGGTGATGGGGTCGGCCACCCCGTCGGTGGAGACCATGTATCAGGCCCGAGAGGGCAGGATCGGGCTGTTTTCCCTAAAGACGCGCTACAATCAGAAGGAACTGCCTCAGGTGCTCATCGTGGATTTGAAGGAGGAGCTGCGCCAGGGGAACGCCGGCGCGGTCAGCTCCGTGCTGAAGCGGGAGCTGGAGGAGAACTTCAAACGGGAGGAGCAGGCCATTTTGTTCCTCAACCGCCGGGGGGCCAGCCGGATGGTGTCCTGCGGGGAGTGCGGCGAAGTGCCTGAGTGCCCCCGGTGCTCCGTCAAGCTGACCTACCACTCGGCCAACAACCGTCTCATGTGCCACCACTGCGGTTTTTCCCAGCCCTTGCCCCCGGCGTGCCCCTCCTGCGGGGGGCTTCTCAACTTCATCGGCACCGGAACCCAGCGGGTGGAGGAGGAGCTGCGGGAGCTGTTCCCCTGGGCGGAGGTGCTGAGGATGGACACAGACACCGTCTCCGCCGCCCACCCTCACGAGGAGCTGCTGGAGCGGTTCCGAAAAGAGCGCGTTCCCGTGCTGGTGGGCACCCAGATGGTGGCCAAGGGGCTGGATTTTGAAAACGTCACCCTGGTGGGGGTGGTGGCCCCCGACCTGTCCCTCTATGTGGACGACTTCCGGGCGGGGGAGCGGACGTTCTCCCTCCTTACCCAGGTGGTGGGCCGGGCAGGCCGGGGGGAGAAGCAGGGGAGGGCGGTTATCCAGACCTTCACCCCCAACAACGATGTGATCCGCTGCGCTGCCCTTCAGGACTACGACGGCTTCTATGAGCGGGAGATTGAGCTGCGCCGCCTGCGGGGCGACCCGCCCTTCGGCCAGCATGTGGTGATTACCGCCTCCGGGCTGGAGGAGGGAGCGGTCCTGCGGTGCTGCACCCGTCTGCGCCGGTGTCTGGAGCGGGACCTGCCCAGGCTCCCAGGTCCCTGGCAGCTGCTGGGACCAGCCCCTGCCAACCCGGTCAGAGTGAACAACCGCTACCGCTACCGCATTACCCTCACCGGACAGCCGGATAAGGCCTTCCGGTCTCTGCTGGCCAGCCTGCTGCGGGCGGCCCACAGGGATAAGGAAAACAAAGGGGTCTCGGTCTACGCCGACGCGGAACCCTATAGCGGTTAAGAGAAAAACAGAGCTTTCCCAAAAGTTTTCTTTTGCCTCTTTTCTTATTCAAACGAAAAGAGGAGACAAAAGCCCAAAGGAGAAGGATGTATGGCAATCAGGACGATTTTGACTCAGGGAGACCCGGCGCTGAACAAGAAATGCCACCCGGTCACCAAATTTGATGGGAAGCTGGGCGATCTGCTGGATGATTTGAAGGAGACGCTGGCCCAGGCCAACGGTATGGGTCTGGCGGCCCCTCAGGTGGGTATCCTGCGCCGGGCGGTGATTGTGGTGCCCGACCCGGAGAAGGACGAGATGATCGAGCTGATTAACCCGGAGATTGTGGCTGAGGAGGGGGAGCAGGACGGTCTGGAGGGCTGTCTGTCCATCCCCGGCATGTGGGGCTATGTGAAGCGGCCCAACTGGGTGAAGGTGCGGGCACAGGACCGCCGGGGCAACTGGTTTGAGACAGAGGGGACGGAGCTGGCCGCCCGCTGCTTCTGCCACGAGCTGGAGCATCTGGAGGGCCATATGTACGACGAGCACACCGATCGGCTGTATACCTCTGAGGAGCTGGACGACATGATGTCCGGGGAGGAGGAAGACCGCAGGAGGGAGCGGGAATGAGGATCGTCTTTATGGGCACCCCCTCCTTTGCCGTGGCCTCCCTGGAGGCACTGGTGAGGGCCGGCCATCAGGTGGCGGGGGCCTTCAGCCAGCCGGACAAGCCGGTGGGCCGGCACCAGAATAAGCTCCAGCCCACCCCTGTGAAGGAGTGCGCCCAGGCCCACGGCATCCCCGTCTACCAGCCGGAGAGGCTGCGGGACGGGACCGCCCTGGCTCTCCTCCGGGAGCTGGACCCGGAGCTGATTGTGGCGGCGGCCTATGGGCGTATCCTCCCGGACGATATTCTCGCTTTGCCCCCCAAGGGGTGCATCAACGTCCATTCCTCCCTTCTGCCCAAGTACCGGGGCTCCGCCCCCATCAACTGGGCCATTCTCAACGGAGAAAGGGAGACGGGCGTCACCATCCAGAAGATGGTCCATGACCTGGACGCGGGGGACATTATCCTCCAGCGGGCCACCCCCATCGGGGCAGACGAGAACGCCGCCGCCCTCTATGACCGGCTGGCCCTTATGGGCGGGGAGCTGCTGACGCAGGCCGTGGCCCAGATCGAGGCCGGGACCGCCGCCTGCACCCCCCAGGACCACGCCCAAGCCACCCAGGCCCCTATGCTGTCCAAAGCACTGTCCCCGGTGGACTGGACCCGGAGCGCACAGGCCATCCACAATCAAATCCGCGGCCTGTATCCCTGGCCCGCGGCCACAACGGATATTCTCACCGGCGAGCCGGTGAAGCTGTGGGCGGCCCGGACGGCGGAAACACCTGCCGCCGCCCGCCCCGGTACGATTATCTCCGCCGGCAAGGAAGGCATCGACGTGGCCTGCGGCGATGGCTGGGTCTTGCGCATTCTGGAGCTCCAGGCCCCCGGCGGCAAGCGCATGTCTGTGGCAGACTATCTTCGGGGGCATCCGATCCAAGTTTAAACAGAGAAAAAACGAAGTTTTTTCCAAAGTTCTTTTTGCTTCTTTTTCTTTCAAGAAAAAGAAGAAGAAAGGCCGGTGAAGAAGCATGGACGCCCGGGAAGCGGCGCTGCTGGCGCTGAACGACTGCCAGCGGCAAGGGGGATGGTCGGACGCCATCCTGAAAAAGCGGCTGGCCGACAACCGGCTGGACAGCCGGGACAGCGCGCTGACCACCCAATTGTGTTTCGGCGTGCTGCAAAACCGGCTGCTGCTGGACTTCTACCTGTCCCACTTCTCCAACCTGCCCTTGAAACGGATGGAGGGGAAGGTGGCGGAGGCTCTGCGGCTGGGCGTCTACCAGATGCTATTCCTGGAGAAGATTCCTCACAGCGCGGCGGTGAACACCTCGGTGGAGCTGACCCGAAAGCACTGCAAGAACCCACGGGCGCCAGGAATGGTCAACGGCATCCTGCGCAGTCTGGAGCGGAATATCGACCACCTGCCCACCGTCCCGCAGAACGACCCGGTCAGCTATCTGTCCACCCTCTACTCCCACCCGGAGTGGCTGGTGAGGGAGCTGCTCACTGTTCTGGGCAGCGAGGAGACGGCCCGTCTGCTTGCCGCCAACAACGGTCCCGCCCCCATCACCGCTATGGTCAACATTGCAAAAACAACAATGGAGGAGCTGTCCGCCGCTCTGGAGGAGGAGGGAGTCCAAACCCGGCCCCACCCCTGGCTGGCAAATTGCCTGATTCTGTCCAAAACGGGCAGCCTGGAGCGGTTGTCCACCTTCCGGGACGGCCTGTTCTACATCCAGGACCCGGCCAGCAGGCTGGCCGTACTGGCCCTGGACCCAAAACCCGGCATGAAGGCGCTGGACTGCTGCGCCGCCCCCGGCGGCAAGAGCTTTGCCGCCGCCATCCGGATGGAGGGGACAGGAGAGGTGATTTCCTGCGACCTCCACCCCCACAAGAAGAAGCTGATCCAGGCCGGCGCGGACCGGCTGGGCCTGAAAAGTATTACGCCCATGACCGCCGATGGAAAGGCGTTCCGCCCTGAGTGGGAGAACGTCTTTGACCGGGTGCTGGTGGACGCCCCCTGCTCCGGCCTGGGGGTCATCCGTAAGAAGCCGGATATCCGCTACAAGGACCCGGCACCTTTGACAGACCTGCCCCGGGTCCAGCGGGCCATCCTGGACAACGCCGCCCGATACGTCAAACCCGGCGGTGTGCTGGTCTACTCCACCTGCACCCTCCTGCGCCGGGAGAACGAGGAGGTGGCCCTGGGCTTTTTGTCGGACCATCCGGCCTTCCAGGCGGAGGGATTCCCACTGCCCCAGTATGCGGGGGACGCCAGGACGGGGATGCTCACCCTCTGGCCCCACCGGCAGGGGACGGACGGGTTCTTTATCTGCAAACTGCGCAAAGAGGAGTGAGCTCTTTGGTTGACATAAAGTCCATGACCCCGGAGGAGCTGACCGCCTGGCTCAAGGAGCTGGGGGAGCCCGCCTTCCGGGCCAGACAGATATTCAAATGGCTTTATCGGGGGGTAACCTCCTTTGAGGAGATGACCGACCTGTCCAAGGCGCTGCGGCAGAAGCTGGAAGGGGAGGCCCTCCTCACGCCGCCCACGGTGGCCCGGAAGCAGGCGTCCCAAGAGGACGGCACCATTAAATACCTGTGGCGGCTGGCCGACGGCAACTGTGTGGAGTCGGTGCTCATGCGCTACCGGCACGGAAACACGGTGTGCATCTCCTGCCAGGTGGGGTGCCGGATGGGCTGCGCCTTCTGCGCCTCCACCATCGCGGGGAAGGTCCGGGACCTGACTGCCGCGGAGATGCTGGATCAGGTCTTATTTACCCAGATGGACAGCGGAGCCCCCATTTCCAACATTGTTTTGATGGGAATTGGGGAGCCGCTGGACAATTTTGACACGGTTCTGCGCTTTCTCACCCTGGTGAACTGTCCCGACGGGCTGAACATCGGAATGCGGCACATCTCTCTGTCCACCTGCGGTTTAACAGAGAAAATTGACAAACTGGCCCAGTATGAGTTACAATTGACTTTATCGGTTTCCCTCCACGCCCCGGACGACGAGACCCGGAGCCAGATTATGCCCGTCAACAGGAGTGTGGGCGTGGAGAAGCTGCTGGAGACCTGCCGCCGGTATTTTGACAGGACCGGCCGGCGCGTCTCTTATGAGTACGCGATGATCGACGGGGTGAACGACGCCGACTGGCAGGCCGACCTGCTGGCAAAACGGCTGAAGGGCGCTCCGGCCCATGTGAATCTGATTCCCCTCAACGAAGTGGAGGAGAGCTGTCTCAAGCCCAGCCGCCGGGTGGCCTCCTTCCAGAAGCGGCTGGAGGGGCACGGCGTGACGGTCACCGTCCGGCGGAAGTTGGGGGGCGACATCGACGCCTCCTGTGGCCAATTGCGCCGCAAGGAAATGAACGAGACGCACAGACAGGAGAAACGAGGTTAGGCTTATGCAGGTATGGGGAGTGACCGACCGCGGCGCGGTGCGGCAGCAGAATCAGGATGCCTACGCGGCCAGGGTGCTGGAGGACGGAAGGGCCATCGCCCTGGTATGCGACGGCATGGGCGGAGCCCGGGCGGGCAACGTGGCCAGCACGATGGCTGTGAAGCTGTTCATGGAGGAGTTCCTCATGCCGGGCCAGAAGGACTCTGTTGAGGAACAGATGGGCCATGCCGCCTCGGTGGCCAATCAGGCCGTGTTCCAGCGCTCCGCCACCGACCCGGAGTGCGCCGGCATGGGCACCACCATGGTGGCGGTGCTGGCCGGGGCCGAGGAGGCCGTCATCCTCAACGAGGGGGACAGCCGGTGCTACCACATCAACGATGAGGGCATCGTTCTGGTCACTCGGGACCACTCCCTGGTGGAGGACCTGGTGGAACGGGGAGAGCTGACCCGGGAGCAGGCCCGCACCCACCCCCACAGGAATCTGATTACCCGGGCCCTGGGGGCGGAGCCTGTCCTGATGGCCGACTGTTTCCGCCAGCCCCTGTCGCCGGGGGATTGTCTGCTGCTGTGCAGCGACGGGCTAAGCAATGTGGTCAATGAGCAGGAAATGCTCTACGAGGTGGTCCACGGAGGGGCGCCGGAGCAGTGCTGCCAGCGGCTGCTGAGCATCGCCCTGAGCCGGGGCGCCCCGGACAACGTGACCGTGGTGCTGATGCGGCGTTGAAAACGGGAGGTTTTGCTCCTTGCTGATATGGGGTCCGTGCGTTTGGACGGCCCGTTGAGTGAATGATAAGGAGGATATTTACCATGGATCCTTACATCGGTAAATTACTCGATAACAGATATGAGATATTGGAGCTGGTGGGGACCGGCGGCATGGCCAAGGTGTACAAGGCCCGGTGCCACCGGCTGAACCGGCTGGTGGCCATCAAGATTCTGCGGGAGGACCTGTCCCAGGACGCCGAGTTCCGCCGCCGCTTCCACGATGAGTCCCAGGCCGTCGCCATGCTGTCCCATCCCAACATCGTGGCCGTGTATGACGTGAGCCGCTCCTCTGAGCTGGAGTACATCGTCATGGAGCTTATCGATGGCATCACCCTGAAGCAGTACATGCAGCGCAAGGGCAACAAGCTGAATTGGCGGGAGGCCCTCCACTTCATCACCCAGATTACCAAGGCCCTGGGCCACGCCCACAGCCGGGGGATCATCCACCGGGACATCAAGCCCCACAATATTATGGTCCTGCGGGACGGCAGCGTGAAGGTGGCCGACTTCGGCATCGCCCGGGTGGCCTCCGGGGGACACAGTACCCTCACTCAGGAGGCCCTGGGCTCGGTCCACTACATTTCCCCGGAGCAGGCCCGGGGCAGCCATATCGACGCCCGGTCCGACCTGTACTCCGCTGGCGTGGTGCTCTACGAGATGCTCACCGGCAGACTGCCCTTTGAGGGGGACACCCCCGTTTCGGTGGCCATCCAGCACATTAACTCTATTCCCCTGTCCCCCCGGGAGCTGGAGTCCTCCATTCCCGAGGCCTTGGAGGCCATTACCATGAAGGCCATGGCCCCCAATCCGGACAACCGCTACCTGTCTGCGGACGAGATGCTGGCCGACCTGGAGGAGTTCCGGAAGAACCCCAATATCAATTTTGACTACAGCTCCGCCGAGTTCGACCCGGAGGAGGAGCTGGACGAGGACCGCACCCAGATTCGGCCTGTCCCTGTCAGCCGGCAGGAGCCGGAGCGCAGGCATCAGGAGGATTACAGACGCCAGGAGGAGCGCCGCAGCAGCCGGCGCTACGAGGAGGAGCGGGGCCGGTATAATGAGGAGCCTCGCCGCCGCAGGCGGTACGACGACGAGGAGGAGGACTACCCCCGCCGCAGCCCGGTGTGGCCGGTGTTCCTGGCCGCCGCCGCCGTGCTGCTCTTTGTGGGCCTGATCGTCTACTTCCTGTGGAATACGCTCTTCGCGGGCATGCTGGCCCCGGCAAAGACCTACCCCGTCCCCAACCTGACTGGAAAGATCTACGAGGAGATCAAGGACGATAGGGAGCTGTTGGGCCGGTTTACCCTTGTGGAGGGAGAGACCGTGGCCGACGACGCCGAACCGGGCACCATCATCGACCAGGACCCCAAGGGCGAGCGTGAGGTGGGGGAGAGCGTCACCGATATCAAGGTGACCATCAGCGCCGGGCCCGAGGTGGTGGAGATGATCCGCCTGGACGACATGGACTACCAGACCGCCACTCAACGGCTGAAGGATATCGGCCTGAAGGCCGGAGTACCCTCCTATGAGAACCACGAGACCATTGAACAGGGCTTTGTCATCTCCTACACCCCGCTGGCGGGAGTGGCTGTCCCACCGGGGACGGAGGTGCAGATCGTGGTGAGCAAGGGCCCAGCGGATAAGCCCTTCCCCATGCCCAAGCTGGTGGATATGGACGAGGAGCTGGCGAACATTACCATTGGCCAGCATAATCTGGACCCGAAGGGCAAGCGGGATTATATCCATGACCCGGAGGTGCCGGAGGGAAAGGTCATCACCCAGTACCCTCTGGAGGGCACCGAGGTCACCGAGGGCACCGCGGTCAATCTGGTCATCAGCAAGGGCCCGGACCCCTCCACCCAGCAGCCCCCCAACCCGCCGGAGAATCAGGACCCTATCCCGGTGACCAAATCCTTCACTGTCCCCCTGGACGGCTATGAGGGGGAGGTCAATGTGCGGGTGCTGATGGACGGCGCCCAGATATGGAACCAGAATTACGACGCCACTATGGATACCGCGGCGGAGGTCCATATCCAGGGGACGAGAGGGATGGGAACCAAGGAAGTGACCATCTTTATCAACGGCGTGGCCAGGGGCACCGAGTCGGTGAACTTTGACGGATGAGCGAGGGAATGATCCGAAAGGCCCTCAGCGGCTTCTACTATATTGATGACGGACAGAGTGTTGTGACCTGCCGGGCCAGAGGGAAGCACCGCCACAACCGCCTTACCCCCCTGGTGGGGGACCGGGCGCGGTTTACACTCCTGGCCGATGGCACGGGCGCACTGGACGAGATACTCCCCCGAAAAAATGAGTTCTACCGGCCCGCGGTGGCCAATATCGACCTGCTGGTGGTGGTGGCTTCCCAGGCGGCGCCCGTCACCGACCCCTTCCTCATCGACCGGGTGGCCGCCATTGCCGCCGCCCGGGGCGTGGAAACCCTGGTCTGCGTCAACAAGTGCGACCTGGAACCGGGAGATGATCTGGCTCGTATCTATGAACGGGCAGGCTTTCCCACTCTCCGGGTGAGCGCCGGGACGGGGGAGGGGATGGACGCCCTCCGACAGGCGATTGCCGGTAGGGTGTGCGCCTTTACAGGAAACTCCGGCGTAGGGAAATCCAGCATTTTAAATGCCCTGGAGGGCAGCGATGCTCTGGCTACCGGCGAAATCAGCGGCAAGCTGGGCCGGGGGAGGCACACCACCCGGCATGTGGAGCTCTTCCGTCTGTCCTGCGGAGCGCTGGCCGCGGACACGCCGGGCTTCTCCTCCTTCGATGTGGACAAGATGGAACTGGCCCGGAAGGAGGAGCTGCAATACGCCTTCCGGGAATTCGCCCCCTATTTGGGCAAGTGCCAGTTTCAGGACTGCGCCCACGTGAAGGAGAAGGGGTGCGCCGTGCTGGCGGCGGTGCGGGCGGGGGAGATCACCCCCAGCCGCCACCAGAGCTATGTCCGCCTGTATGAGCAGGCCAAGGCGATACCCGATTGGCAGAGGAAAGAACTGCAGGGGGCGGGCTCTGTTCCGCCTCGTTTTCCGGATGCGTTGAGAAGTGAGGCGGCGCGGAGGCCGCCCCCTACGGAAAGAAGGACAGAACATGAACGAAATGATCCTCCTCAAGCTGGGGGAGATGGTCCTCAAGGGCCTGAACCGCCGCAGCTTTGAGGACAAGCTGCAAGCCAATATCTACCGCCGGCTGAACAACCTGGGCCAGTTCCGGGTATACACCCGCCAGTCCACCACCTATGTGGAGCCCATGACCGACGAGTGCGACATGGACGGGGCCTGGGAGGCGCTGGTACGTGTGTTCGGCGTGGTGGGCCTCAGCCGGGCCCGGGCCTGCGAGAAGGACAAGGACGCCATCCTGTCCGCCGCTCAGGAGTACCTGGACGGCAAGCTGTCCGCCGCCCGCACCTTCAAGGTGGAGACCAAGCGGGCAGACAAGGCCTTCCCCATGACCTCCATCCAGCTCAGCCAGTACGTGGGGGGTGAGCTGGACGAGCTCTACCCCGATTTGAAGGTGGACGTCCACAACCCGGAGCTCACCGTCCACATCGAGATCAGGGACTACGCCGCCTTCGTCCACGCCGACCCGGAGCCGGGGGCAGGCGGCCTGCCCGTGGGTGTCAACGGCCGGGCGGTATCCTTGCTGTCCGGCGGCATCGACTCCCCGGTAGCCTCCTGGATGATCGCCAAGCGGGGAGTGGCGCTGGAGATGGTCCACTTCTTCTCCTACCCCTACACCTCCAACGAGGCCAAGGAAAAAGTTCTGGACCTGGCCCGGCTGCTCACCCCCTGGTGCGGTCGGCTCACCGTCCATGTGGTCCCCTTCACCGCCATCCAGGAGGAGCTGCGACGGTCCGTCCCACAGGAACTGTTTACCCTGGTCATGCGCCGGTTCATGATGCGTATTTCCCAGCGTGTCGCCCAGCGGTGCGGGGCCAAGGCCCTGGTGACGGGGGAGTGTCTGGGACAGGTGGCCAGCCAGACCATGGAGGCCATGGCCGTCACCGGCGCGGTGGTTGAACTGCCGATCCTCCGCCCGGTGGTGGGGATGGACAAGGAGGACATTGTCAGGATTGCCCGGAAAATCGGCACCTTCGAGACCTCCATCCTCCCCTATGAGGACTGCTGCACCGTCTTTACCCCCCGTCATCCTCGCCTGCGACCCACTCCGGAGGAGCTGGAGGCGGCGGAGCAGGGGCTGGATATAGAAGGAATGGTCCAGGCCGCTGTGGACGGTATCGAACGGATACAGGTATAAGAAAACTCCCTCGCGTCAAGCGAGGGAGTTTTGCTGTCTATCGCCGGCCGAAGCCTCCGCCGCGGGAACCCCCGCCGAAGCCTCCGCCGCGGGAACCCCCGCCGAAGCCTCCGGACCGGCCTCCGCCGAAGCCGCCTCCGCGGGACCCTCCGCCAAAGCCGCCCCCGCGGCTGCCGCCGAAGGAGCCGCCGAAGCCGCCCCCGAAGGAGCCGCCAAAGCCGCCGGACCGGCCGCCGCCGGAGGGACGTCCACCGAAGGTGCCGCCCCCTCTGGGACCGGAGTTACCCCGGCCTCCGAAGCCGGAGCCGCCGCCAAAGCCGCCGCCGGGGCGGTTTCCGGGCCCGCCGCCGGGGCCTCTGGGAGGCGGGGGCGGGGGAGGCTGATGCCAGTGCCGCCGGTACCACCAGGAGCCGGGGGCGTGCCAGAAGAAGATGGGCCGGAACATCACCGGGGGATTGACCACGCCGTAATACTGCCGCCGGTAGGTGTTGTACCGGCTGCGGTCGATGGCGTTGATGACTGCCACAATGGCAATGAGAATAAAGACCAGCAGGATGACGCCTACCACGGTATCCCCACTGTTATCGTACCCGTAGGAGCCGCCTGGCTCCGCGTTGCCCAGACCGAAGTTGTCCAGGTAGACCTGGTTGAGAGCCGCGTAGAAGGCCAGTACCGTCTTGTCGTTCAGATCGCCCGACAGGATGTCCTCCAGATCGGAGACTGCCCGATTGGTCAGAATGGTGGAGAAGTCGTCGCCGGGGGCCACGAACCAGTCCTCGTCCCGGGCGGAGATAGCCAGAATGGCGTCTCCCTCGCCCAATCCCAGATCAATGCCCTGATCCCAGGCGAACTCCTCCAGGTTGCCGGTGGAATCGGTGGTCACAAGGGCGACCACGCTGTTATAGCGGAAATCCCAGTTGGCGTTGTAGAGATTGATCTGCCTCTCCGTGGAGGAGGACAGAATATCCGCGTCGTCCCAGAAGAATTTCTGGACGCTTTGGGTGGACAGGCCCTTGTCCAGGGCGGCGCTGCCGGTGGGCAGCGGCTCAGGCTCCCGCTGTCCGCCCTTGGCCTGACCAATCCAGACGGCCGCCGCGATCATGACTGCGGTGAGCAGCCATGCCACCCAGGTTTTTTGGAAAAATTTCATGGCGTTCACCTAAATTCAGCCCCGCAGCTCCAGCAGCTTCTGTTTCAGCTCGCCCTCGATGCGGCCCAGCTCCTTCTCAGCCTCTTTCCGCTTTTGAGCGCCCTCAGTCTGAATCTTCATCACCTCGTCCAGAGTGGTGATGAGCTGCTGGTTGGTGTGCTGGAGGGTCTCGATGGAGACCACGCTCCGCTCGGCCTCCTTGGCGGTCTCGATGGTGCCCAGTTTCAGCATATCGGCGTTTTTCTGGAGCAGCTCATTGGTCATGTTGGTGACGGCGGCCTGGGCGGCGGTGGCCTGACGGCCGTGCTCCAGCCCCAGCGCCAGCACCATCTGGCTCTTCCACAGGGGGATGGTGTTCACCAGGGAGGACTGGATTTTCTCCAGCATCTGGGTGTCGTTGTTTTGCAGCAGGCGGGTCTGGGGGCCCATCTGAATGGAAATCATCCGGGTCAGTTCCAGATCGTGGAGCTTCTTCTCAAAGCGGTTGCACAGATTGGCGAAGTCGTTGTAGGCCTGGGCGTCCTCCTGAGCGCCGGTGGCCTCCGCCTTTTTCTTCAGTTCCGCCAGATCGTTGGAGCGCAGGTACTCCAGCCGCTTCTTGCCGGCCAGGATATACATGGTCAGCTCCTTGTAGTACTTGGTGTTCAGCTCATACATCTGGTCGAACATGGCCACGTCCTTCATCAGGGTGACCTGGTGGTTCTCCAGCACCTTGACGATCTTGTCCACGTTGACCTCGGCCTTGGAGTAGCTGGCCTTCATGGCCTCCAGCTCGTTTTTCTTCTTTTGGAAAAAGCCGCCGATGCCCTTTTTCTCTGGCTGGCCGAAGGTTTTCAGCTCCACCACCAGGGAGGACAGGGCCTCGCCCACCTCGCCCAGGTCCTTGGTCTTGACGTTGTTCAGGGCGCTCTCCGAGAAAGCGGCGATGTTCTTCTGGGCCGCCGCCCCGTAGTTGAGCACCAGATTGCTGTCGGTGACGTCGATCTTCTTGGAGAAGTCGTCCACCATCTTCTTTTCCGCCTCGCTGAGCATGGATTCGTCCAGCTTGACGGCGTTGGCGTCCCGGGCGGCCTGGGCCGCCTCGTCCACCTGGGGGGCCGCCGGGGCTGAGGGGGTCAAAGTCAGTTCGGGGGCGGCCGCCTGGGCCGCGCCGGTATCCAGAGTCAGCTCCGGGGTCAGGTTCAGTTCGTCACTCATGTTCATTTTCCTCCTGTTTTTTGTAGTCGTTTAGGCGATACCAACGCAGCCACCATAGAACCGCGTCAATGGTGGATAATACGAAAAGGACAAGGATCCGCCCGTCTGCCCGGTCTGTGATGCCATACCAGCGGAACAGACCTATAAGACAGACGGCTGTGGAGATACTCCAGGCAATAGCAAGAGCGAAAGCGTTCTTTTTCTCACTCCATTTTTTCCACATAGCGGTTTTCTCCTTTACAGCTCCAGGGTGGGACCTCCTGTCCCGCCGGTAGGGGCGGAGGGGCCGGACAGTCCCTCCTGAGCCAGCAGGTTCTCCATTACGGTGATGTCGGTGGAGATGTCCAGAGCCTCGTCGCCAAAGAGGGCGTCCAGCTGCTTGTCAAATGCGGCGCAGAGAGTGTTCAGCATGGTCTCCACCTTCTGCTTGGTAGCGTCGATGTTGCTGCCCGAGATGCCGGCGGAGTCCATCCGGTCGTATGCGTTGAGCAGCTTGATGGTGGTGGGCAGAAAGTAGTCCAGAAAGCGGGAAATCTGGGGCTGCTTGGCCGGATTGGCGATGATGTGGTCGATGATTTTCCCGGTGACCTCCTCCAGGTGGTCGATCTGCGCGGAAATCTTCGGGTCCGGGATGGCGTCGTTGAGCCGGCGCAGCTCGGAGACGGCCCGGTCCTTCTCCTTCCGAAGGGCGGCTGCCTTGGGGTCCTCCTCCTTCTTGGGCTCAGGCTTTTTGGCCTCCTCCTTGGCCGCGCCGGGGGTCTGGTAGACCTTGTCGGGGAAAATGGCCTTACCCACCGCAAAGGCGGCGAAGGACAGCCCGGCGCACAGGATATAGTGCAGCGGGGAGCGGAGCGGGAACAACAGGGCGTAGGCCAGCCAGGTGAAGCCCACCAGATAGATGGGCAGAACGGATACTTTTTTGTGGGTGGTCATGGCGTACCTCCGCATAGAATGATTCACCTATATTGTACCCCTAAAGGACAGGAGGTGTCAAGGAAATTGGGAGAGATTGCAAAATCAGTAGGGAAGGGGTATAATAAGAAAAAAGCGCCCGGTACGGGCGCGGGAGGTTTTATGAAAACAGGCTTGGTATTGGAGGGCGGGGCCCTCCGCGCGATTTTTTCCAGCGGCGTGTGCGACGGCCTGCTGGAGGGCGGGGTCATGACGGACTATGTCATCGGCGTGTCGGCGGGGATCGCCTACGGGGTGAGCTATGTGTCCCGGCAGCCCCGGCGCAATCTGGAGGTGGTCACCCGATACGCACCCGATAAGCGGTATATGGGGTTTCGCAATCTGACGGACAAGGAAAACCGCAGCTACTTCGGCCGCCAGTTCGGGTTCAGCACCATTCCCAACGAGCTGGTCCCCTTCGACTACGATACCTTCGCCGCCTTCCCCGGCGAGGTGGAGGCGGTGGTCACCAACCTGAATACCGGTAGGGCGGACTATCTGGCCGTCCCCCGGCGGGACCCGGAGTCGGTGGTCCTCCAGGCAAGCTGTGCCATGCCCTTACTGTTCCCCACCTTTGAAATCAACGGCCAGCCCTATCTGGACGGCGGCATCGGCGACGCCATCCCGTGGCAGCGGGCGCTGAACAAGTGCGACAGGGTGGTGGCAGTGCTCACCCGCCCCAGAAGCTACTGCCGTAAGCCGGACCGTATGATGAAGCTGATTCGAAGGCGGTATCGGGACTACCCCAATTTTGTGGAGGCTATGGAGAACCGGGCGGAGGTCTACAACCGGGACCGGGCGGAGCTGTTCCGGGCGGAGCGGGAAGGAAAGCTGCTGGTAATTGCCCCGGACTCCACTCTGGGGGTGGCCCGTACAGAGCGGGACACCGAAAAGCTGCGCCTGCTGTGGGCAGAGGGGTATCAGATGGCGGTGGACCGCCTGGAGGAGATCAGAGATTATCTGCGAGACTGAGGGCTGTACCGGTACGGTTGACCTGGCTGGGCTGGAGGGCGTAGAGATTCAAGGTGTCGCCCACGATGGTGAAGAAGGCCCCCAGCTTGGCCAGCTGCTCCTGGCTCTGCCCCTGGGCCAGCGCGGCGGAAAGGGCCACAGCCATGGTGAGCAGCTCGCCGCTGTTGGCGTTATAGATGGATGACAATAAGACCACCCCCGGATTATCTTATGCGAAATTGAGCCGGAGGGGTGCGGAAATGAGGTGTTTTTATGAAAATCGTAGTGGTTGACGGCCAGGGCGGCCGGCTGGGCCGACTGCTGGTGGAAGAGGTCAAGGCCCGTCTGCCCCAGGCGCAGGTCTATGCCCTGGGCACGAATACTGTGGCCACCGCCGCCATGCTGAAGGCGGGGGCGGACTTCGGTGCCACCGGGGAGAACCCGGTAGTCCGGAACGTGGCCGACGCCGACGGGGTGCTGGGTCCGGTGGGGATAGTGGTGGCCAACGCCATTCTGGGAGAGGTCACCCCGGCGATGGCCGAGGCGGTGGGAAGCTGTCGGGCGAAAAAGTTCCTGATTCCCATGAACAGCTGCGGTGTGGCAGTGGCCGGGGTAGGGGAGCTGCCCATGTCCGCCTATGTGTCTCTGGCGGCGGAGGCCCTGGCGGCGGAACTGAAAAAGGATTGACTTTTTGTTCGGGTTTCTGTATGATAATGCTCAGAACAGCGGCGGGCAGCTCTGCCGCTCATGTATGCGCCTGTGATGGAATTGGCAGACATGCGAGATTTAGGTTCTCGTGTCGTGAGACGTGTGGGTTCGAGTCCCTTCAGGCGCACCAAACCCATATAATCCGAACCTGTTTCCGATAAGGGATGGGTTCGGATTATTGGTTTTCTTTGAGAGATTTGAAAGTACCCATTTCCGAAATGGGGTGGAACGGAAACCGACGTCTAAACCGAGAGGGCCGAGGAAAAAGAAACAAGAGAATTATACATAGTCAAGACGCAAAAAGCGGCGGTATCGCATTCGATACCGCCGCTAAAACAAATACTTTGAAATTTATAACATGGAATTAATCCGTGACATAAGATCATCTCTATTGTCATATCCACTCGGAACATTCTCTAAAACTTGTTTTGCCTGTTGTAAATAACGGCGCCTTTCTGCTCCTTCTGCGTCAACCCCTTTATAATAGAGGCTCGGTACGCCCTTCTGCCGTCCCTGCGCCATGGTGACCAACCGTCAGGGGGAGTACTTCGCCGCCGACGGCTACGGAAACGACGCGGTACACAAGTTCAACCGGGACGGCAGCTATGCCTTCTCCTGGGGGGGGCCCGGTCAGGCCTCCGGACAGTTCCGTCTGGTACACGATATTCAGATCGACCGGCTGGACCGGGTCTGGGTGGCTGACCGGGAAAACAGCCGCGTACAGGTGTTTGACCAGAGCGGCACAATTCTGGCCGTCATTGACGGAAATTTGATGCGCATCGGCGGCGTATGGACCGACGATAACTATGCTTACATCGGCGAGTTGGACGGTGGCCTCACTATTCTGGATATGGAACTGAATGTTCTGGCGCAGCTGGGCTGCAAGGGGTCGGTCATTCACGCCCACGGTCTGACCGGAGGCGTCAACGGCGATATCTATGTGCTGACCAACAAGAAAAATGAGAACAACATTCTGCGCCTTGTTCGGGAGTGACGGATATGGTCATTGACAATTTGAAAAACGCGCCCTATTACTACGGCTGTCACCCTAAAATTGACTTGATTCTGCGTTATCTGAAGTCAGACCGGAAAGGACTTGTACAGGCCCCCACCGGACCCCAGGCGCTGCCCCCGGAACTGACCGAGGCGGGAATTTCTATGAAAATTGTGGAGTTTGACACGGTGGAAGGTACCCGCCGGTGGGAGTCCCACCCGGTACACAGCTTTGTCTACTACATGCTGGAGGGCAGCGAACGTACTGGATATGGGGACATCAGCCAGATGGGGGACGGCGTCAAGACGGAGGGCAAGGACCAGATCCTCTACCCTAACGGTGACGGCGACCGTATCCGGTTCCCGCAAGGGCATTTTTTGATTCTGTTTCCCCAGGATGCCCACATGTCCAAGCTGGCCGACGGCGTACCTGCAAAGGCCAAAAAGTGTTCATTCAAATTTCAGCGCTGAAAAGGAAAGGAAGAGATGGATTTATGGCGGCAAAGTTTACATTTTACGGCGGAATGTGCGTGCTGGTGGAGCGCAGTGACGGAAAGAAACTGCTGTTTGACCCTTACATCAGCGATAATCCGCAGACCACCACCCCTCTGGAGAACTTTTATGATATTGATTACCTCTTTGTCACCCACAACGCCGGCGACCACGTGGGCGACGCCGACGTTATCATGGAACAGGCCCCCAAGGCTATCCTGATCAGCGGCAAGGATGTCAACCGCCGGGTTCAGAAACGGACAAAATTGCCCCGTGAGCGCTATTTTGGCACCATCTATGGCGACTGCCGCCGGCTGGATGAATTGACCGTCTATCACACAGTAAACGCCATCCACCGCTCCAAGGAGACCACAAACGGGGTGGAGGCCTCCAACCCCGCTTTCGGTTTCATCGTGGAAGTAGAGCCCGGCGTGACCTACTACCACGTGGGCGACACTTGCCTGTTCGGCGACATGCGGATGTATCGGGAGCTGTATCACCCCACCGTGATGACCGTGGGCATCTCCAAGTTTAAGGAGCCCTATCCCCCCTGTGAGATGCCGCCCCGTGAGGCCGCTTACGCCGTATCCTACATCGGCCCCGACGTGGTTATTCCTACTCACTATCCCACTGGGAGCTCCGCGCCCCAGGAATTCCAGCAGCACATGGCGACCTTGGCGCCCAATGTGGTTGTCCGTGGGGAAATTGAAAAGACCTTCACCTATTATCCCTTCCGTGTGGAGTAATAGTTATGGGGATCAAACAAACAATTCGCGCCCGGGCTCAGGCCGGACTAACCAGCTTTGGATTGTCGGTGGTTTTGCCAATTCCCTCGGTTATTGAGCTGGCGGTAAAAGCCGGGTATGACTTTGTCCGGATTGACTGCGAACATTCCTATATGAGTCCGGCGGAACTGCGGGGGCTGCTGTCCACAGCGCGTTTGCTGGGCATTCCATGCCAAGTACGTACGCCCGATGTTGCCAATCTCACGCCTCTGCTTGGGCAGGAACCGGCTGCCATTATGATTCCCCATGTGGGCAGCGCCGCATATGCCCGTCAAATTGTGGACAGCTGCAAATTTGCGCCTTTGGGTACCCGGGGAATGGACGCTGGAACACGCTCCATCCGCTGCGGAGGTATGAGCCGGGAAGAATACATGTCCTGCGCCGCTCAGACCCAGGATGTGATTGTCCAGATCGAAAGCCGGTCTGCCATTCAGTACATTGACGAGATTCTGTCTGTTGAGGGGGTTGACATGGTAGCCACCGGCCGGGCCGATCTCTCCCAGGAACTGGGGGTGGCGGGACAGAAAGACCACCCGGATGTGATTGAGGCGGAAAACTTCATTATCCAAAAGACGATGGAGTATGGAAAAATCCCCACCATCACAGCGGATACGGCCCAACGCGTACAGCAGATGTACGAGATGGGAGTCCGATGTTTCCTCGTAGGGAAGGATGAAAACCTATTGGACAAGGCGCTAAAGAAAAATTTGCGAGAAAAGGCCTGTGTAAATTTAGGATAAATAGATGTGGCTGTTTGCTTTTATTGGAAAGGGAGCGCAGATCCTCAATGCCATCAACTCCGCCATGAGCCAGAAAGAGGTGCTGATTGGCCAGATCACCAGCGCCATGCGGACAGAACTGATTCCGCTCCCCGGCGGGACTATGAGTCTGGCGGACATCGACCGTCGCATCGAGGCACTAAACCAGAAATTTCAGAGACTATTCGCAAAATCCAGAGATAGCGGCGGATATATGCAGTACGCTGACACCTTCAAGCGTATCACCAACGATATGGTTGGCCTGAAAGAAAAACGGGCTGCTCTGCTGGAACAGCAGAACAGCGACTCTGCCGCCAACCGGCGCATTCAGGATGCGGTGAACATTCTGGAGAATGGCTCCGCTACCATCACAGAGTGGGACGAGAGCATCGTCTGATCAACTTTGCGACGTGGGTTCGAAAGTGTTCGGCACTGCCACATCGTCGGAGCAAGCTTCATATCGCTTGCTCCGACTTTTTATATGTCAGATTGTCGGCTGCCAATTCTGCTTTTACCTGCAAAGGAATTTGATTTTAATGTTTGACGGGGACGCTGTTGATTGCAGGAATATCGAGTTGAACACATGCCGGTTGCTCAGTGCAGTATATCTTGCGTTTGTACAAGCCGCCATTTCGGGGGACCGGCGGTTACAGGCGTATCCTGATATAGTGGTTGTTCGGTGGGGCTTCCTCCGTAGTAAGCACATTGTCGCCAAAACGTTTCATTAATTCATCTTTGTGGCCTTGGTTGGGGCGGTTTTCACCCGGCTTGTTTGTACAGCAAAGGATAGCAACGGCTATGTGCTCCACGTTGACCTCGCTCCCGTCAAAGACATTGTTTCTCTGCAAAGGCGGTGTGCGAATAACCTCAATCAAATCGCGGTCCGAGAGAATATCAACGGCGGGGTTTACCCGGATGAAATCAAGGCCCTGCAAAAAGATTATGCGGACTTATGGGGGCCGCTTTCCGAACTGCTGGAGAGGCTTTCGGAGGTGGTTGCGCTGTAAGCGCGTAAGGCCCAGGAGCAAAGCGACGGGCCGCAGACAGGGAGGCCTCTGGACACGGTGTCCAGAGGCCTCCGGCGGGTTTGGGGTGCAACCTCAACAAGCATTTTCGCAAGGCGAAAATGGTGAGTGTGTTGACACTCGCCCTGCTTGCCGTTTAGCGCGTCCTCCGGAAACGGTGCAAAAATGGAGTAGTGCTTTTAGCGTGTGATAACCATTCACAAGGTTTATCCAAATTTTATTTTTAAGACCAAAGTAGTATTGACAAGAGATTAAGACTGTGGTAGTATATGAGCGTAGCCACTACCACAGTCTTAAAAAGGAGGTGTTACCAAATGGACATTAAGCTGTTTGCTTCTGAACTAAAAGTGATGTCTGTCCTTTGGCGCGATGGCGATGTTCCCGCAAAACATATCGCCAAATTGCTGACCGAGGAATTGGGCTGGAATGTAAATACTACCTACACCCTGATTAAGCGTTGCATCAAGAAAGGGGCGATTGAACGCTCCGAACCCGGTTTCATGTGTCATGCGCTTGTGCCGCAGGCGGAAGTACAGGAGGCGGAAACAAACGAGCTGATTGACAGGGTATATGACGGCTCTGCCGACAAGCTGTTCGCGGCTTTGCTGGGACGAAAAAAGTTAAGCGCCGAGCAAATTGAAAAGCTGAAACAGATTGTTGGGGATTTGGAATGAGGTGGTGCAAATGAGCCTATTGCAAATGAGCTTTGCGGGGGCCGTGATGATTTTGGCAATCACCATCATACGCGCCCTGGCGATCAGCTTACTGCCCAAAAAGACTTTCCTGGCACTTTGGGGGATAGCGGTTGCGCGGCTGTTGCTCCCGTTCTCACTCCCCTCCACGTTCAGCGTATATTCGCTGATAGGCAGTCAAACTTCCGGGATTGCCGCAACAAAAGTCCCACAGATTGACAAGGTATTGCCGATTGATACGATAGGGCAAATGGCTACTATGCCCGGTGATATTGGCAATACCACAAGTACCGTTTCTATTGGGGGAGCTGTTTGGGCCGCTGGTACACTGATCTGCGCTATGGTTTTTGTAGTAGCGTATTGGAAGTGCCGACAGGAATTTCAAACTTCCCTGCCAGTGAAAAACGACTTCATCAAAAACTGGCTGAACGCCCACCAACTGAAACGTCCGATTTCCATTCGACAGTCCAGCCGATTTTCCGCCCCGCTGACTTACGGCGTATTTCGCCCCGTGATTTTAATGCCAACATCCACCGATTGGGAAAACACAAAGGCGCTGCAATATGTTTTGGCGCATGAATATGTTCATATCCGGCGCTTTGACAGTATCACAAAATTGGTGTTGATTGCGGCACCGTGTGTGCATTGGTTTAATCCCTTGGTTTGGGTGATGTATATTCTTGCCAACCGGGACATTGAGTTGTCCTGTGACGAGGCGGTTGTCCGCCTTTTCGGAGAAACAACAAAGGCGGCCTATGCGAGGGTGCTGATCAGTATGGAAGAAACATGGAGTGGCTTGAACCCATTGAGCAACAATTTCAGTAAAAACGCAATAGAAGAAAGGATTACAGCAATTATGAAAATCAAAAAATCGTCTATTCTCTCTCTCGCCCTAGCCCTGGCATTGGTTGTCTGTGTGACAACAGCCTTTGCAACTTCGGCGGCGACAAAAAATAACAATTCGATTTCCGTCCCCTCAATCATTCACAGAGATGACGCTACAAACAAAACGTCTAAATCTTCTTTGGGGGCCGAAGACGGTTATCAATCATTGTTAGCGTTAAAATCAGCAGACTATCTTAACCAGACTGTTGCCGATTTTGACAAAGCCCTTTTGGATTGGGGAAATCAACATTCAGAGGAACACGAGGATATTATCCAAAACGATATCGCAACATATAGCTTCCCCGCACACCTCACAACGGAGGAGAAGAACTTTTTAGCTTTAACCATAAGAGCGTCAAATATTGAAAACGCAATATTAGTAAAGAACTCTTATGGCAGTCCAGTGATTGATCCTGATTTGAGTTTTGAACTTGCAAGAGAAAGCCAGGAAACTGACCCGCCCACATGGGTAAGTTTGATGTATGGCGTTTCTTATCACCTTGATCCTCAAGTAGTCACAGTCGGAGAACGGGACACGGCACTTGCAAACGCAATCAATGATATTCAATCTTTTTGGTATGATACTAATCTCGAAACTCTTGCTGAAATGTCGTCGGACGAGGTGTTTTCCAAACTAAATGCAATCGCAGATAACAATAGCACAAACGCTGTACAGCTTTCGATTGTAAAGAATTATTATATATTTCAAGCATCCTCCATGTTTGATTAACCCCCAAAAACAAAGCGGCCTGCAACGGAAAATAAAAAACCGTTTTTACGGCGGATGGTATCACCACGCCCAAACAAAATATAAATAGCCTTGCGGCGGTTTTGAAATAACAAATTTCAAAGCCGCCGCTTTCTTTTGAAAAAATGGAAAACGGAGGGTGTGTTAAAGTCGCCCATTTTTAAGGACACGGCGGTATCCGGGAGGTATCGTCATGTCCTTTTCTTATAGTTTGCTGTCAAAAAAAGCCCACCCTCTCTAAAGGGAAGTCCTGGCCATAACTGCGAAAATTGTAATATCCTGTCGCCCCGGTACGTCCGTATAGCCTTGCGCTATGCGGGCGTTTTTCTATCCAGGCGGTGCTTCTGGACACCGTGTCCAGAGGCCCGCTGCCGCTCCCCGCCCCTCCATTTCGATCTGTCCCTTCCCGCCCCGTATCGAAATGGAGGTTACTTATGACGACCATCAAATTGAATAACTACTACCCCCACCTGACCGAGTGCATCACCCTGGAAGTGTCGGAGGAGATCGCCGTGACCCTCTCCATTGGAGGCCGTATGTGCGACAGCTACAAGCGGCGCAAGCGGGAGCATGACGAGTGCTCCCTGGACGCTGACCCCGGCTTTGAGCCGGATGTGATGTTCCCGCCCCTGACCCCGGAGGAAATCATTCTGGACGAGGAAAACCGTTCTGTCCTCTACGCCGCTCTTGACCAGCTCCCGCCCATCCAGGCCCGGAGAGTGTATGCCCATTATATCTTGGGCAAGAAGAAGTCCGAGATTGCCAGGGCCGAAAATGTGGAGGGGAGTGCCGTTTGCGACAGTATCCGCCGGGGCCTGAAAAATCTCTCTGAACTTTTGAAAAATTTTCATTGAGGGGTATCCGAAATCGCCTAAAAACCGCCTGATAGGTAAGGAGGCTTATACGCTTTTTGAGGACAACTGAATATACAGTATTCCAGGCACAAAACCCGTGTGATGAGCGACGAAAGGCGCGCCGCCAGGACAGCCCGCTTGAGGAGGTGACAAAAGCGGGTCGAGCGATTAACGCAAGCCTTTGACCCGGCCCTGGCAAGCCGGGCGCGACGACAGCGCGGGGGACAATGAAACTTGCTCACGCCCTCCCATGGACTTGCGGGGGAGCTTCGCAATCCTGCGGAGCTATGACAGCCGGAGCCGCCGGCGGCCTGGGATGCTCCCCTGTGCCGGGGTGCGTGGCAAATACGGCGCAAGCATTTATCAATTATAGATCGAAATGGATTGATCCCTGCTGGCCTCTGGACACCGTGACCAGATGTGGAGCAAGGTTGAAAGGCAGCACTTTTTCGGGTGCTGTCTTTCTGCGTTCCCCCACATCCTTGTGATTTGGGGCTGTCTTTGGTATAATATACTTGTAAAGGTTGACAGCTCCATTCCGATACGGAAAGGAGCCGACAATGGAAAATCGCATTGACGCTATCTACGCGAGACAGTCTGTGGACCGTAAAGACAGTATCAGCATTGAAAGTCAAATCGAGTTTTGCAAGTACGAACTGCGGGGAGGGAATTTCAAGGACTGCAAGAACACGGACCGCCCCCGCTTCCAGGAATTGATGGCCGACATCAAGCGGGGCCTGATCCGCCGGGTGGTAGTTTACAAGCTGGACCGTATCAGCCGTTCCATTCTGGACTTCGCAACCATGATGGAGCTGTTCCAGCAATACAACGTGGAGTTTGTTTCCTCTACGGAAAAGTTTGACACTTCCACGCCGATGGGCCGGGCCATGCTGAATATCTGCATCGTGTTCGCTCAGTTAGAGCGTGAGACGATCCAGAAGCGAGTGACCGACGCCTACTACTCCCGGTGTCAGCGGGGCTTCCACATGAGCGGCGCGGCCCCCTACG
>CAJUPW010000031.1:0-19374 GCA_910588635.1 uncultured Oscillospiraceae bacterium
GTTGCCAGGGTTGATACCGACTATCTGCTTTTTGTGCGCCCGGAGGTGGACATCCAGCCGGGGGACACTGTGGTGGTGACCCGGCTGGGCAAGCGGACGGTAGCCCTGGCCGGGCTGGCAGACCGGCAGCCCTCCCACAACAATATCCCTCTGAAGGTGGAGAAGGGGACCGCCTGATGAGCGGCACGGATTACAGCTTCGAGGGCTTTGACGCGCTGGAGCGGCAGCTGACGCAGATGATCGAGCAGGACTTCCCGGAGGAGTTTAAGGCGCTGGTGATCCAGATCGCCTATGAACTGCAGGGCCGGGTAAAGGAGAACACCCCGAAAAAGACGGGCCGCCTCCAGGACAGCTGGAAGGTGGGAAAAATCGAGAAACGGGGCGATGAATATTACATCGAGGTCTATACCAACGTGGAGTATGCGGAGCCGGTGGAGTACGGCCACCGCACCCGTGGCGGGAAGGGCTTCGTCAAAGGAAAGCACATGATGGCCATTTCTCTGGAGGAGGTCAGCCAGCGCCTGCCCGCCTACCTGCAGGAATGGCTGAATGATTTTATCAGCACACATGACCTGTAAGGGGGGATAACGTGGCCACGACAATTTATCAGTCTATCAAGCTGGCCATGGTCGGCCTCTTCAAAGGGAAATATCCGGCTTATGACGTGTTCTGCGAGGAGATTGCCAAGACGCAGAACGATGAGCCGGAGCCTGATCTGGAGAATTACATTTTCCTGGACATCATCCCGGCGGGCAGCGCCACCGTGGACGCCGGGCATATGGACCGTAGGGTGCTGGTGGACGCCTCCATCCACACCAGGTCGGAGCGCAATGCCGATTACCTGACCATATCCCAGGAGGTGGACGATCTGATCCGGCCCGTGTTCCGCTTCGAGGACGGCGGCGAGGCCAGGGCCATCACCGTGCCGGATGTGGCCTGTAAGGTGGTGGACCGGGTACTGCACTGCACCTTTACCCTGGCATTCCGGGACAGCATCCAGGAGCCGCCGCCGCTGCCATACATAGAAACGCTGGACACCAGCGTGAAACCGATTTGAGAAGAAAGGTTGTGATATTATGGGCCTGCCTGACATCCGGATTACATTCCAGACCAAGGGCCTGAGCGCCATCCAGCGCAGTGAGCGCGGAATCGTGGCTGGCGAGATCAAAGAGATCGCCACGCAGATTATGGACCTGAGCGGGGCTATCAACACCAAGGTCACAGTGGTGAAACAGTTAAAAAACTGATTGCCCAGGATGGTGAGGCGTACTTGCTTCACTACTACATCCAGAAGGGCTGGGATGCGGAGCGGTTTTTGAGCCTGGACCTGGAGTCCAGGCTCTTTTATACGGCCTCCATGCAGACCGCCCTGGAAGAACGGGCGCGGATGTTTGGTAAGGGGGTGAGCGGCTGATGGGCGTGGTCAAAGGCGCAATTTCTATTAAGGATAACATGACAGTCGTTCTCCGTAGTATCAGGCAGGAGCAATCGGCCTTTCGCCGGGATGTAGAAAAGACCAAAAAGGAACTGCAGGCCACCTGGGACAAAAAGCGCACCGCCAAGCTGGAGGCCACCGCAGCCTCCAAGGCGATGGACTCCCTGAAGAAAAAGATGGAGCCGCTGCGCAAAAAGGTGGTGGTGGCTACAGCAGTCAAGGACCTGGCCACCGCGAAGGTCAAAGCCCTGGGCAATCAGGTCAAAGCGGTGGGGAAAATGGTGGCCACCCCCATAGTAAAACTGAAGGATGGCGTATCTGCAGAGCTGTCAAAAATCAAAAGTAGTCTGCAAAGCGCTGTCAAAAAAACGGTCATCCCCGTAACAGTTGCGGCTACTGTCCTGGTTGGCGGCGCTATCAATCAGGGTGCACAACTTGAACAAAGCATTGGTGGCGTTGAAACGCTGTTCAAAGAAAACGCCAGCGTTGTAAAGGCGAATGCGGATGCGGCATTCAAGACTGCCGGGCTATCCGCAAATGCTTATATGGAGCAGGTAACCAGTTTTTCCGCTGCTCTTATCAGCAGTTTGAGTGGAGATACTTTGAAAGCTGCTGCCGCCGCTGACATGGCCATGGGCGATATGGCGGATAATGCCAATAAATTTGGCACCGACATGACGTCTATCCAGAATGCTTATCAAGGGTTTGCCAAGCAAAACTACACCATGCTGGACAACCTGAAGCTGGGCTACGGCGGCACTAAAGAAGAAATGGCCCGGCTCCTGCAGGATGCGCAGAAGCTGACTGGCGTGCAATACGACATCAATAATCTATCTGATGTCTACAACGCCATCCATGCGATCCAAAAAGACCTAGGCGTGACCGGAACAACCGCCAAAGAAGCAGGCGAAACTTTCAGCGGCTCTTTCTCTGCCATGAAGGCCGCCGCGCAGAACCTTCTGGGCAACATGGCCATAGGCGGCGATGTAACAGGCTCAATGAAGCAGTTGGTGGGAAGCGCCTCCACATTTCTGTTTAACAATGCAATCCCCATGGTGGGGCGCGTGATCTCCGCACTGCCGGAAGCGGTTAGGACCGGCATCAAAAGCGCTGCCCCAAAAATCAAGGGAATGGCCAAGGAGATCGTCGAAAGCCTAAAAGAGGGGATTGTCAGCAGCCTGCCATCTGAAATGGGCGACATAGTCAATTCCCTTTTTGGCAGCCTGGGGGACCTTGGAAGCGGATTTGCTGCAATGAAGCCACAACTGGCCCGTTTCGGCACTTCGGTGATGGGGACGGTGCAAAAGGTGGCCGCAGCAGCCATGCCCGCCATCGCCAGCATCATTACCACAGTCCAGTCGGTGATTCCCTCCGTTCTCCCGGTGCTGGAAACGGTAGTTACCACCATCGGCAACGTGATCGCGGCGGCTACCCCTGTCATCGCCGGACTGGTTCAGGGGATTGGCACGGTGGTGTCGGCGCTGGCCCCGGTCTTTCAGGTCATCTTTGACGGCATCGGCCAGAAGGTCAGTTCCGTGCTGGAGTTCGTGGGCAGTAAGATGGGTTGGATTCAAAGTGTCATCGGCACAGTAGCCCCCGTGGTGGCGGACATCCTGACCACAGCCTGGGGCGTTATCTCCCCCGTCATGGACCTGTCTATCAGCGTCTTTAAACTGCTTTTCAATGTAGTACAAACGGTGTTTAATGGCATCGCCAGCGTGGTTTCCAGCGTGTGGTCCAGGGTCCAGCCCATTGTGGAGGGCATCGGCAACGGCCTGTCCTGGGTGGCCGGAAAGGTCAAGGGCCTGCTGGGGATGGGCGGCGGCGACGGTGGCAGCGTCGGCTCCAACGCCGAAGGCACCAACAACTGGCGCGGCGGTCCCACCTGGGTAGGTGAGCGTGGGCCGGAGTTGGTAGACCTGCCCAAGGGCAGCCGGGTGCTTCCCAACAAGGAGAGCGTCCAGCTGGCCCAAAACGCCGCCCGGCCCGTGGTCCGTGAGATCTTCCAGACCACCGTGGAAAAGCCCTCCATCTACACGACAGAGGGCAATTCCTTCCCCGTGCTGGAGCGTATTGAAAAGGGCCTGGGCGTGGTCACCGGCCTGCTGGGCCGGGACGGCCGGAGAAGCCAGGAGGATACCCCCGCAAACCGCCCGAAACGGCCCGACAATGGCCAGGATTTCCCCCCGCCCCCTAACCCCAATCCCAAGCCTCCGAGGCCCACAGCGGCGTCTGTGCCGCCGCTGCAGGTAACGGTGGCGAAGCTGGCCGACCAAATCATTGTGCGGGAGGATGCTGACATTGACCGCATCGGTGAGGCGGTGGCCAAGCGCGTGGTGCAGGCGGCCCGCAATATGGCTCCAGAGTAAGGAGGCGGCAGTGTGAAACAGCGAACCATTGAACTGAGCTTTAACAACCATGCGGAGATGTTCAATCTCCCCATCAACCCGGCAGAGTTTGAATTTACCGAGCCGCACAATAACCAGCGGATCACTCTGCTGAACATTGGCGAGGTAAATCTGATTGGACACAGGGGGCTGGTTTCCGGCTCCCTGTCCAGTTTTTTCCCCTCTACCACCTCCCCGCTGGCCCGGTATGCTGACCGGGAGCCGATGGAGTATATCCGGCTGCTGAAGAAGTGGAAATCCAAGCCGCAGCCCATTCGGGTGATCATCAGCGACTGTGACTTCAACCTGGCCATGAGCATCGACAGCCTGACCTATGGCAGCCATGAGGGGGACAAGGATGTGTATTACACCCTGGAACTGTCGGAATACCGCTTTTTGAACGTCCCCGCCGTCAAGATGGAGAGCCAGGCCAAGAGCCAGACCAGCGGCCTGAACACCCGCCCCAATACCCAGGAGGCCCCCAAAACCGCCACGGTGGTGTCCGGGGACTGCCTGTGGAACCTGGCCAAGAAATACTACGGCGACGGGGCGCAGTACAAAAAAATCTATGAGGCCAACAAGGCGGTGATCGGGAGCAATCCCAACCTGATCAAGCCCGGCCAGAAGCTGGTGATCCCATGATCCAGAAGCAGCTGACGGCGGGCGGAAAGGACCTCTCCCAGCTGGTGGAAAAGGTCACCTGGAGCGGCGACAGCAAGCAGGTGGCCCGGAAGCTGGCCTTTTCCATAGCGACCCGAAGCACAGACCGTTTTCTCCCCAAGGTGACCATCAACGAGGGGGACAGCGTACTGTTCAGGGACGGGGACAGGACCCTGTTCGGCGGCCCCGTCTTTGATATTGAAAAATCAGCCTCCGGGAACCTCACCACCTACACCGCCTTTGATTTGATGTTCTACATCAACAACAGCGACATCAGCAAGGTTTTTGACGATACCCCGGAGGCCATCACCGCGTGGATATGCTCCCACCTGGGCGTCCCCTTCGGCTCCGCCGCTCCCACAGGCATCAAGGTATACCTGCCCTGGCTGGGCAAGAAAGCCTATGAGGCCATCATGGCGGCCTACACCACCGCCAGCCGCCAGAACGGGAAGAAATACATCCCCCTGATGCAGAATGTCAACCAGGTGTGTGTGATCGAAAAGGGGGTGCTGTGCGGGGTGGTGCTGGATGGCAGCTATAACCTGACGGAGGCCACCTACAAGACCAGCCTGCAGAAGCTGGTGGACCGGGTGATCGTCACCGACAAGAACGGCAACCAAACCAGCGTGGTGGAGGATGCCGGGGCGCAGTCGAAGTATGGCGTGGTGCAGCGCGTCTACAAGCAGGAGGAGGGCAAGGACACCGCCTCCGAGGCCAAGGCGCTGCTTCACGTCATGGACCAATCCGCAACCGTGACCGCCACCAGCGACACCCGCGCTGTCTCCGGCTATGCCATCGCCGTCCAGGAGGCCACCACGGGGCTTTATGGGAAGTTCTACATTGAGAGCGACACCCACACCTTTGAGGACGGCAAAGAAATGATGCAGCTGACCCTGGCCTTTTCCAACATGATGGATGAGAAGGAAGCTGGCAGTTAAGGAGGCGATACCATGGGTGAACGGTGGGCTGCAGATATGGTGGAGGCGCTGCGCTCTGCAAGCAAGAGCAGCAGCGGGCTGATGTTTGCGGAGGTCAAATCCGTGGCCCCGCTGACCATCCTGGCCCACGACCAGGTGATCAGCAAGGGGCTGTATATCAACCCGGCCCTGCTGGTGTGGGCCGAGGGCGGAGGCAGCCGCATTCCCCTGGAACTCGCCGGACTGGACCCACACCCGTACTCGTTCCTGACCGAGTTCCATACGAAGTATGTGCTGAAGGAGGGCGACATGGTGGTAGTGCTTCAGGTGGGGGCTGGCTTCTACATTCTGGGGAAGGTGGTGAAGGTGGCATGAGCATCTTCCCATTCATCGACCCGGAGGCGCTGGTGGCCAGCCAGGACAACGCCTTGCCCATGTTCCGGGAGTATGCTTACGACTATGAAAATAACCGGCTGCTGCTCCGGGATGGCCAGACCTACCTGGTAGAGGGCAACGAGGCCTTGCGCATCTGGATATTCAAGGCCCTGGACACGGAACGGTTCCGATATACGGCTTACGATTCGGACTACGGCAGCGAGATCGACACGCTGATCGGAGCCATCAACAGCAGCGTGATCCTGCCGGAGTTGAAGCGGTTTATCATCGAGGCTGTATTGGATGGATTGGCGGCAAACGGCTGCTGCGGAAAGCCATCCTGGAGCGGTTCCCCACCGATGAAGTGGGGCGTTATATCGAGGTGTTTGGCGGGGCTGGATGGGTACTTTTCGCCAAAGAGAAAAAATCCGGCCAGTTGGAAGTTTATAATGACATCAACGGGGGCCTGGTAAACCTGTTCCGCTGTGTGAAATATCACTGCGGTGAGGTGCAGAGGGAACTTGACTGGATGCTGACCTCCAGGGAGCAGTTCTTTGACTGCCTGGCACAGTTGGATACTCGCGGCCTGACCGACATTCAGCGGGCGGCGCGGTTCTTCTATACGGTTAAAATCAGCTTCGGTTGTGAGCAGCGCACCTACGCCACCAGTTCAAAAACGATTGACACCGCATCAGTGTATCTGGAAAAGATTAAGGAGCGCCTGCGGGGAGTCAACATCGAACACAAGGACTTTGCTGACCTGATCCGGGTGTATGACCGCGAAAACGCACTGTTCTACCTCGACCCACCCTATGTTGGCACGGAGGGGTATTACGACAGCCCCTTTAAGATGGAGGACCACCAGCGTTTAAAGACCGTTTTGGAGGGCATCAAGGGCCGTTTCATTTTGTCCTATAATGACTGCCCGATGATCCGGGAATTGTATTCTGAGTATCGCATTGAGGGTGTGAGCAGAAAAACCACGCTGGCAGGCAACGGAGACAATAACCAGCTTTTTGCCGAGGTTATCATCCGCAATTTCTAACCGTTTTCGTTGCGTTCTCACAAAATAATCACAGATATACACCTTGCTGGTAGAATGTCCCTAAAGGGGCATTTGTGATGATTAAAAACCATCTATCGCGCATCCTCGGAGAACGCAGGATGAAGCAAGCAAACCTTGCCAGGATTACGGGCATCAGGCCGACCACAATCAGTGAACTATACAATGAAGTCGCTGAACGTGTCAGCCTCGACCACCTGGATAAGATTTGCGAAGCCTTAAACTGCACCCTGACCGAACTGCTGGAATACATACCAAACCAGCATCGCCGAACAGGGAAAGACCTGATCCTGGAGGAGCATGGAAACCGCAAGAAAAAACCACGCTAATCTGGGCAAAAGAAAAGGCGTTTAAGAGGTCTTAAAATGGCCGCTTAAACGCTTTTTCTTTTTTGCAGATTGTGTGCAAGGTTTTCGCAGCTTGTGCGCAAAGCTACAACGGTTACCAATTTAATGGGAACTGAAAAACTAACGCCCATGTTGGCAGTAGCGCCTGCTGGAGTATTACTCCAATGGATTGCGCCCCCATTAGCATCCCAAGAAACGCCTCCTTCAAGCTAATTTCCAGCATAACCACCTAGGGTAGCATATTTTGTTTCGACAGTGACAATTTCTGTATAATAATCAAACGCGTCTGGATCTCTTCCATATGGTTCGATTTTTTCTTTGTTTAACTCAGCTAAAACCTCATTAATCTGTCTTTGAAGGTCTTGCTCTTGAATCTCTTGCTCTACATAATAAGTGACACTATCATCGTGCTGAATGGTCAAGGGTGTAGCAGAAATAGGAACACATAAAGAACAAAAGATAGAAATACATAATATCATAGAAATAATCTTTTTCATTTTCTTCTCCTTTCATTGTACATGAACTATATAATTCTGTCAATCTAATTCGCTAAAGAGTTCAATACTTCACCGTTCCCGTCACGGTAACGGCATAGGATTCGTTGTTGCGGATGGAGCGCCCCGGTCGGGGCGCTCCTTATATTTATTTAATTAATAAAGTTCTAAGTCAAGTGCATTTAAAATAGAAGATGCCCTTGAGTAATACATAACTGGTATCTTTGTTGAAGGATCATCTTCTTTTGCGGCAAACCCTCCTCCGGATAGAATACCAGCAACATAGCGTGAAGAAGTCGTGCCACCACCAGCTACAATTCCACCGCTATCATTAGGCTCCGCTTCACAGTTGACTAACACGGCGTCCCTAAGATTTGTGTCGCCGCTGGAACTGGCATTAAAATGGGTATCAAGGACAATTCCTCTTGTTACACCTGATTCAGCACCTTTTTTGTAAACCATTTCCCCTTTTCTCATTTCAATTGTTTGGGATTTTAGGTTAAAGTCCCAGCCATCTACATAAGTGATAGGATTAAAGCGAAAATCTTGTTGACGAACAAAAGCGGCATCGACTGAACTATTGAACACTTCAACTATTGTATCACCAAAGTAAACTTTATTTGCCCAGTCAAAAGTATAGGCATAAACTGGTTGACCTTTGTGACTGCTTCCATGAAAGGTAGTAACGATACCCGGTTCTCCTTTGCTGTTTTTTGCCCAAAAACCTGCACTAAAATTGGGTACATTGGGAGGGTCAGAAGAGACTCTAGGAGAGATTGGACAACCCGGTTGAACAATAACGCCAGAAACCATAAAAGGAGATGGAATATCAATCCTATCCAAATCTAAAATAGCATCATTCGCCTCGAAATCTAAACTATTATTTGTGTCATCAGACGAACCAAAAGTTAAATCTAAAGTAATAAAACGAATTTCACATGTGTCATTTACATGAGAAATTTTCTCCAGTATGACATCAGTCAAGCCTGATGGGGCGTTAGAACTAATATAAATATTAACTGCGTTATTGTCTTCAGAAATACCAGTGCCAGTGATTGCGGAACAGATTTCCTTGTCTTCGCAGCTATCAATATAGAAATCAATTGCTTCCTGAGTATTAAGTAATTCCTGGTAGGAATTGGTAACCTTGGAAAATTGAACGTGGTTTAAGTCAATTATATTGCCAAAGTAATCAATTACATCCTGATCCAAGCGGGTTACATAAATAATCATGTCATTGTTATCGCCAGTTGATGAACCACCATAAAAATCAGGAAAATTTGCGTCAGTATCGCTGGCGTAATTTAGGTCCTTGCTCCACACCTGCAACAGATGGTTGTATTTATCTGAGGAAAGTTCAGCAATGTGTTGCAGTTCTTCCTCCGATGCGCTGTTGCCTTGTTCAGAAACCGGCTGTTCCGGAGCAGCATAAGAAAAAGCCACACAAAATACTATCAGGCTAATAGTCAGACATAGTGTAATAATTTTTCGTGCCTTATTCATTATAATGAATCCCTTTCGTCATATTATATTTATCAATACCTCACCGCTCCTTTCACGGTAACGGCATAGGATTCGTTGTTGCGGAGGGAACGCCCCAGCGGGGCGCTCCTGGATCTCAGGAAACCGGAGCCCGGAAGATTTCCACAGTCGGCGCGTCGAACAAGTCCCAGAAAAGAACGTCCTTTATTAGCTGCTCCAAATAGTACCACTGGCCGCTGCCAAAGGAGACCATAGTCCACATAACGGATTCCGGGCCGGCAATCGTAATGACTTCCGGACCGGCAAGGTCCGAATAGCACACTCTTTATGGCAACTTATAATCTATGACCCACTCCAGCATATCCTCATTTTATTTGAAAGCATGATAAGCGTCTTCACTTTCAAAGAGTTCCACGTGGATGCTGTACATTAGGCCGCCGCCGGCAAAGGGGCTCCAGTCCTGGATGGGCGCCGAGGCCCTGACCTGGCAGTAGCCACCAGTAAGGGTTCCCTCCCAGAGGGTGGTCTTGTCCAGCGGAAGCTCCTCCTTCGCGCAGGCCTGGAAAATCTCCTCCTCATCCTCAAACCCGCCGTACAGCCGTGCGGACAGCATGAGCAGGTCCTTCCATTCCTCCCAGCTGTGAGGCTCCTCAAGGGGCCATTGGAGCTGCGTGTGGGAAATCATAAGGACGGTGTCCAAATAGTGGCCCAGCTCCTCGGTTTGGGCGGAAGTGATGAAAACCGTGTTGAACTCCTGTCCACTTTCAGGCTGGAGCAGACCGTACACAGTTTTTATATCTGTCTGTCTCTCCTGCTCGTTCCAATTGACGGTCCAGTCCAAGCCTTGCGCTGTTACCGCCGCAGTGATGGTTTCCTCTGAAAGGGGAAATTCGGGCCGGGGCAGGACCTCTTGCTTTTGACAGGCGGGCAGAAGAAGGACCAGCGCCAGAACCACACATGTCAACGATCTCGTGTAAAACTTGGACATTCCCATAATTACCTCCATATATTACCAGGGGTATTTTTTATAAGCTGTTTTAAATGTGGATTTTATTTCATGAAAGTCATTGCCATTTTCTATTGAATTCTTATTCCACGCCTCGTAATAGCTGAAAATTTTTTCCGCAAGATGACACTCAATCTTGAAGAAATGTTCGTCATGTACGATTTCATATCCACTTTCATTGTACATAAACCATACAATTCTGTCAATCTAATTCACTAAAGAGAGTCAATACCTCACCGTTCCCGTCACGGTAACGGCATAGGATTCGTTATTGCGGGAGGAGCGCCCCGGCTGGGGCGCTCCTATAGCTTAAGGATTAAATTGGATAAACTCGTTCAACTCTGAAAGCCAATCTTTTGTTTTTTCAAGCGCGGCTTGAAAGTCCTCGCCCTCAAGCTCTCTATCGACGATAAGTGACGCAAAGGAGGTGGAATTACCTCGATAAAAAGAATATGAAAGGGCATAGTAAATTCGAGAGACTTCCTCCAGCTGTTCCTGCGACATACTAAAAAAGGGTATGTCGGTCTCGTCGGAAAACAGATAACTTAACGAAACGTCTTGCATTACGGAGCACAATTCCTGATGGTTGTTGGAGTATGCCTCAAATAGCTGCCACTCCATGCCCGAATTGCCCACTTTTGCCACATAAATCCCCTCTAAAGCCCCGGTAAGTTTTTCTTGAAGCTGGGAGTTGGAGGGGTCCTCAGACAGTTCCATCAGGCTGTCACTAAGATAAGCGTAAATAGTTAAATAATTATCCATAGATTGGGCGACTTCTGCCAAAAGGAAGCGGTCATATTCTATTTTCAAGTCATCCAATTCTTCCTTGCCCTGAGTGCTACAGGAGGTGCAGACGAGGAGAACAACTGCGGCCAGAAAAACAGGTAGCCTGCGTTTCAGCGGATTGCCTATTTTCACTCCTTTTAATTGCATGAATACTCCTTTCTAACCACTGGACAAAGCAAATGGACTTTAACTAATTTAATTGAACCCCTAAGGATGCGGCAGTCCAATTTTCTACGGTGCGGTCCCAAGATACGGAAAGGCCAAAGCCCTTTGTTAGAAGGGAGAAATTTCCTGATATGCCTGTAAGGTGTGTTTCAGACCAGACATGGTGATACGCCATTGCCATCGTTACGGAACCCGCAGATTTCCGTGTTACAGGGGCAAGTATACGTCCTCTGCGGATAACGGAATCGTTAATAGAAAAAGCAACCCCTAAGTCATTGCCGCTTGTCAAAAACACTTTTGTCATATAAGGGTCAGAATACTTGTTATTTTCCGGGTCAATAGAGGCAACTCTGTTGTTATTATAATCATATCCAAATATAGCGTATTTTTGATCCAAATAGCTCAATTTGCTGGAATCTGATAAATAGAACGCTACTATATCATCAATTTGCGATAAATGTGAATTTCTAGAATCCCAATTCCAATATCCAAAATAAATATATGCTCCATAATCGTTGTCATAAACCAGATAATCTTTTTCTAAAAGAAGTTTGCTTCTTGAACAACGCGTAGTAGGAGGTTCACCATTTTCATCATAAGTGACCGTGGAGGATTCTACAACCGATAGCGAAGGGTGCTTATTTAACAGTGCTGCAATGATCTGATCTTCACTTGCATATGTCCCCATTTCATCACACAGCGCAAGATAATCGTCCATTATCTGCCTTTGCGCTTTATCGGAAGTGTTATTTTCAAAAGCGGCAAGAGCCGGAGAAGTGATCTGGAAAACCATTATCATGGCAATAAGCAGCCCGACTAAACGTTTTTTCATTTTGTTCTCCTTTCATTGTACATGAACTATATAATTCTGTCAATCTAATTCGCTAAAGAGTTCAATACTTCACCGTTCCTGTCACGGTAACGGCATAGGATTCGTTGTTGCGGATGGCCAGGGTGAACTGTCCGGTTTGGCTGACTTCAATCGACTTGTTGATACTTCCGCTGGTAGAGTTCAGGGAATAGAACAAACCATCCGGAGCAATAAATCCGAAGTCAACACTGGCAGACTTGGGCGTGTAGGTGCAGTCGTACTTGATGGTGTCGCCTTTAGCCGCAGAAAACGGCTGTGTAATAGGTGAAATAAGTTTTGCCGGAAAACTGTTGTTCAAATTTCCGGCCACCCTAGGCATAACGATATCACTACCTGGAGTTTCGGCCGCACCTGCCGAAACAAGGGACCAACTGAACAGAAGCATACAGGATAAAAATGCGGCGACAAGTTTTTTACGGTTAATAAGATACACCTCCCCTCTATAATATTATTCCAGGGGAGCCAAAGACACAAGGTCCCCTAGCGCCGAAGGGTCTATCACCTCACCTTCCAGTTGCGTTTGTGGGACAGATTCTTCGTGCCGCTCCCGGAAGAACAGCGCGCCAACAAAAACACCCACTGTCAAAACCACAGCGGCCAGCAAGGCCCACAGGCGGTAATTCCTGGGCCGGGGGACGGGGACCTCCACCTTGACTTCCACGGGGATTTCCACATACTGGACCTCCGGCGGTTTTTCCTCCGGGGGAACCCAGTCGTCCTTCACCAGAGCGTCCATCGGAATGTGAAAGATTCTGCTCAGCGCGGTCAGGTTTTCCCCGGATGGATAGGCGGCTCCGTTTTCCCACTTGGAGACGGTCTGTCGGGAGACATCCACAAGCTCCGCCAGCGATTCCTGAGAGACCCCTTGCTCAATCCGGCTATTTCGAATCCTTTGCCCTATCGTCATTTTAGCGGCCCTCCTGAAAAATTACTATCAACTTGGGTTTACACAGGCGTTGATTGAGAAACAAATAGATGTAAACCGATGCTCACACAAGCGAAATATATAGCAATAATAACATTCCGCGCTGATATGTGTCAAGCGGGGACCGGATAAAAAAAGAGCGCCCCAACGGGGCGCTCCCTGTTCGTTTAACCGGCCTGCTCCGCCTGAACGGCGGACTGGAGGGACTGGAGTTTCTCCCAGAAGTCCTCCACGTCGATTCTGCCGAAGGCGTCGGTTTTCTCCACGCCCAGCCGCTCCCGCTCCTGGTCCAGGGACTTCTGGAACAGGTCGTTGACACAGTCGGTGCGGAACTCGTCTGGGTTCATGGGCAGGCGGAGGATGATGTGGTAGCCGAAGTCGCTCTCCACCACGCCGCTGATCTCCCCGTTTTCCAGGGCCAGGGCGGCCTCCTCAAAAGGGGCCACCATCTCGCCCTTCTCTGTGGTGTAGCCCTCGGGGTTGGCCTCCAGGCCGGTGTCCTCGCTGTACTGGTGCATCAGGTCGTCAAAGAGTGCGATGGGGTCCTCCGCCGCCCGGAGCTGGGAGAGCAGATCGTCGGCGGTGGCCCTCTTCTGGGCGATGGCGGCCTCGTCCAAGGGCTCCCGGGCGTTCAGGTCGATGGTGGCCAGCAGGATATGCTTGGCCCGATACCGGCCAATGTCGTTCAGATAGGCGTTCACCTCGGCGTCGGTGGGATAGTGGCCGCTGTCCTCGCCGAAGCGCTTCTCCCGGAGCTGGTTATACAGGTCGGAGTTCTCGTTGAGGGTGGTAAGCAGCTCCTTGGTGAGCATAGTGGCCCAGAACATGTGGGTGACCTTCTCCTCGTCGCCCTCCGCCTGGATTACCAAATCCAGATATTCGGCCTCCAGTTCGGAGGCGATGGAGGGGGTGGGGGTGAGACCGTCCTGTTCGGCCATCTCCCGCAGGGAGCAGTGGAGGACGGCGGCGTCCAGAGCCTGATCCAGCATATACTGGGCAAAGGTGACGCCCTCAGTCATCTCGGTGTCCCAGGGCAAGGCGGTCACCTGCCCGCCGAACTGGGACAGATAGCTGGTGATGACCTGGCTGAGCCAGTAGAGCAGATGTCCGGCGGTGATGTCCGCCTCGCCCAGCCGGGCCACCACCTCGTCCCCGGACAGGCCGGAGACCGTCAGATAGGGGTCGGTTATCTGGGACAGGTCCATGGGCTTGGCCTGAGCGGAGAACCCGGAGGAGGAGCCGGACAGAGAGCCCGAACCGGCGGTGGGGTTGTTGTCCTTCTGTCCGCAGCCGCTGAGGGCGGACAGGGCCGTCACAAGGGCCAGGGACAAGGCCACGATGCGTTTTGTAATTTTCATGGCGTGATTCCTTTCTTTGCGGGGAAAATTGTGAATGACCCCTATCATACCACAGATCGGGGCTGTTGACAAGGCTAAACCTCCAGGGCCTTGGCGTAGTCCTCCACCACGTGGCGGGCGCACCGGAGGGGGTCCTCGTTTTTGGCCAGCCGGAAGGAGAACCGGGGGACCTCCCCGGGCATGAGGAGCAGCCGCTTGGCGTAATTCTCCCTGGCGCACAGGGCGGAGAAGGATTCCAGCCGGAACTCGTCCAGCGTAAAGACCAGCTTATCCCCCTTCTGGGCCAGGTCATTGATGCGGCACTGGGCGGCCTTCGCCCGGAGGAGGGCCACTGAGAGCAGATTGTTCACCGGCCGGGGGGGCTCGCCGTAGCGGTCGATGAGCTCATCCACCAGCTCGTCGGCCTCCTCCTCATTCTGCACGGCGGCGATGCGGCGGTACAGGTCCATCCGCTGCTCCGGGGAGGGGACGTATCGGTCGGGAATGGAGGCGGATACGCTGAGGTTGGCGGCGCATTCGGTCCTTGTGGGCAAGGGCTGGCCCTGCTCCAGCAGCACGGCCTCCTCCAGCAGCTTCAGGTACATATCGTACCCCACCGACAGCAGAAATCCGCTCTGTTCCGGGCCTAAGACGTTGCCCGCGCCCCTGATTTCCAGGTCCCGCATGGCGATCTTAAAGCCGGAGCCGAATTCGGCGAACTCCCGAATGGCCTCCAGCCGTTTGGAGGCCACCTCGCTGAGCGCTTTCCCCTTCCGGTAGGTGAGGTAGGCGAAGGCCCGGCGGGACGACCGGCCCACCCGGCCCCGGATCTGGTGGAGCTGGGCCAGCCCCAATTTGTCGGCGTCCTCCATGATAAGGGTGTTCACATTGGGCAGGTCGATGCCCGTCTCGATGATGGTGGTGCACACCAGCACGTTCAGCTCCCCGTCGGTCATCTGGGCCATCACGTCGTCGATGGCCTCCTGGCTCATGCGCCCGTGGGCCACGCCAATGGCGGCGTCCTCCCCCAGCAGCATCTGGATGCGGGCGGCGCAGCGGTCGATGGTCTCCACCCGGTTGTGGAGGTAGAACACCTGCCCGCCCCGCTCCAGCTCCCGGCGCATGGCGTCGGCCAGGAGGCCCCAGTCGTGCTCCAGCACATAGGTCTGCACCGGCTGGCGGTCGGCGGGAGGCTCCTCCAGGGTGGACATGTCCCGGATGCCGCTGAGGGCCATGTTCAGCGTCCGGGGGATAGGGGTGGCTGACAGAGTGAGCACGTCCACCTGCTTGAAGGTCTCCTTCAGCTTCTCCTTGTGCTGCACCCCGAAGCGCTGCTCCTCGTCCACCACGAGAAGCCCCAGGTCCTTGAAGCGCACATCCTTGTTGAACAGCCGGTGGGTGCCGATGAGGATGTCCACCTCCCCGTTTTCCACCTTGCGCAGGGTCTCCTTCATCTGGGCGGGGGTGCGGAAGCGGGACACCACGTCGATGTTCACCGGGTACTTGGCGAATCGGCGCAGGGCGGTGAGGTAGTGCTGCCGGGCCAGGACGGTGGTGGGCACCAGAATGGCGGTTTGCTTGTTGTCCAGCACGCACTTCATCATGGCCCGGAAGGCCACCTCTGTCTTGCCGTAGCCCACGTCGCCGCACAGCAGCCGGTCCATGGGGGTGGGGCGCTCCATGTCCCGCTTGATCTCCCCGATGCAGCGAAGCTGGTCGTCGGTCTCAGTATACTCGAACTGTTCCTCAAACTCCCGCTGCCAGGAGGAGTCGGGGGAAAAGGCGTAGCCCGGCTGGCGCTGGCGCTGGGCATAGAGCCGGATCAGCCCTTTAGCCAGGTCCTGTACCGCCTTTTTGGCCTTGGTCTTGGCTTTTTCCCACTCGCCGCCCCCCAGGCGGTTGAGCTTTCTGGTCTCGTTGGCGTCCTCGCCGCCGCCGATGTACTTGCTCACCAGGTCCAGCTGGGTGGCAGGGACGTAGAGCACGTCGCTGCCGGCGTAGGCGATCTTCACATAGTCCTTCTCAATGCCCTCCACCGGCATTTTTACCATGCCCACATACCGGCCCACCCCGTGGTGCTCGTGGACCACCAGGTCGCCGGGAGTGAGGTCGGCGTAGGACTTCAGCTTCTGCCGGTTGGTGGCGTCCCTCCGGGGGCGGGACTTCCTGGGGGCGGCTTTCTCTCCCTCTGTGAGGACGGCCAGTTGGATGGAGGGGTACTCAAAGCCGCAGGACAGCCCCCCCACGGTGATGACCACTTGGCCGGGCTGGGGAAGCTCCTTGAGCTGGAAGTCCACGGAGGATTTGATCTTCTGCTCCCGGAGGAGGGTCTGCAGGTCGATGGCCCGCTGCTCTCCGGACACCAGCACCAGGGCGGCGAATCCGCTGTTCTGGTAGTGGGCCAGGTCCTGGACCGCCGTCTCCAGGCTGGCCAGGAAGGGGGGAAGCTGCTTGGCGGCGACGGACAGCAGCTCCCTGGGAGGCGTGGGGTAGGAGGCGGTGGTAAAGGAGTCCAGATAGACCAGGGGGAAGTCCTCCAATTTGCCGAGGAGCTGGGGAAAGGCGAGGGCCAGCCCGGTACAGGAGGGGTCCAGCTCCCCTTGCTCCAGCAGAGTTTTGGCATCCTCCTCCAGCTGCCACTGGTAGCTCTTGGCCCGGTCGGCAATCCGGGGCGCCTGATCGAAAATCACGCAGGCGTCGGGGGGGAGGTAGTCGGCGGCGCAGGCCTGCTCCGGGTAGATAAGGGGGAGGTAGCGGTCCAGGGCGGGGAAGGTGCGCCCCTGGGCGATGGCCTCGCCGTCCTGCTCCAGAGTGGCGGCCAGCTGCCTGTTCCCGTTCTGGAGGGCCTTGGCCGCCAGTTTTTCCATTTTTTTGCTCAGACCTCCGAAGCCGCCGGGAGAGAGTTGAGGAAGGACCTCGGCGGCGGGGAGGAGGAGGGCGGTCTCGATGTTTTCCGTCCTGCGCTGGGTGGCGGGGTCAAAGACCCCCATGGCGTCCACCTCATCCCCGAAGAATTCCGTCCGGACAGGGCTGTCCATGCCGGGAGAAAATACGTCCAGAATCCCGCCCCGAAGGGCGAACTGGCCAACCCCCTCCACCTGCTCGCACCGGACGTACCCGGCGGCGGACAGGGCTTCGGCCAGCTCGTTCAGCTCGAAGCAGCCGCCCAGCTTCAATTCCAGGCAGCACCGTTCCAGCAGCGCCCGGGGCATGGTCCGCTGGAGCAGTCCTTCCACGGTGGCCACCAGGAAGGGGTATTCCCCGCCGGCCAGCCCCTTTATCAGGGCCAGCCGCCTGTGCTCCCACTGGCGGGAGAGGGCGGCGGCGTTGTGGAAGGTGAAGTCCCGGGGACCCAGCACGGGGACGCTCGCCCCGATGAAAGTCCCCAGGTCTCGGGCCAGCTTCTGCCCCTCGCTTTCGTCGGCGCACACCACCACCACCGGCCGGCCGGTGGTCAGGCCAATGCCGGCGGCGATGTGACAGCGGTGAACGGAAGCCGCACCGGACAGGGCCGCGGGGGAGCGGCCTCCTTCTAGCGCGGTCAGGAGCTGTTGAAATTCGGGCAGGCGGTTCAGGGCGCAAGTGAGCAGCTTCATGGGAAACACCTCGAAATTTGGAAAATGGTCCTCAACGCGGCAACGCCCCTGCCCCCGGGAAGGGGGAGGGGTGTGTCGGTATCTTATGGGAAAGGGAAAGGTCAGGTGATCTCGTAGTCCCGACCGAATTGGAGGGAGCCGAAGTCAATGCGCCCCCCGCCAGAGGAGCGGCGGTCGTCGTCCTCGTCGTCCTCGCGGCTGCCCTCCTGGTAGTCCCGGGCGTCGTCCTCGTCGTAGTCATCCTCCTGTTGGGCGCCGGGAGTGAACTCGGCGGTATCGGACAGGTCGGGTTCCTCTTCGTCCTCCGCCTCCGCCTTGGCCCGCAGGTTTTCGGCAGTGGCAGCCTCCATAGCCTGGGCCAGCAGGCGCTGGACGTTGTCGTCGATCTCGTCGGCCTTCTCCTGGACCGGGTCGGCGGCGGGCTTGGTCTCAGGGGGATAGAGCTCCTCCAGCTGGGAGAGCAGCTTGGCCTCACTGGACTGAAGCTCCCGCACCTTGGACACAAAGGCGGCGGTGGCCTGCTGGGCCTTCTTCAGACGGAACTCCTCCGTCTCCAGCTCCCGGGCCAGCTGGAGCTTGCGGTTCTGGGCCTCGGCGTCGGCCTGAGAGAGCAGTTCGTCCCGCTTCCGCTCGGCCTCGCGCACCAGGTCGTCGGCCATCCGCTGGGCGGCCATCAGCGCCTTGCGCATGGCCTCCTCGGTGGAGCGGTACTCCTCCACCTTGTCCACCAGCACCTTCATTTTGTTTTTCAGCACCGCGTTCTCGCTGTACAGCGCGGAGTAGTCCCCGGTCAGGACATCCAGAAACTCGTCCACCTGGGCCATATTGTAGCCGCCGAAATTGGCCTTTTGGAAGGCGCGCTCAGATACTTCCTGCGGCGTGAGCATAGCAATCCCCTACCTCTCTATAGGAGTGGGAATATCTCCCACTAAAAATACAATCCGTTGTTCTCCAGCTCGTCGATCAGGTCGCCCAGAATGTCCACGTTGTAGGGAGTGATGATGTAGGTGGAGATGGCCACCTTCTTGATCTTGCCCTCCTGGGCGTAGGACACCCCGGCCAAAAAGTCCAGCAGGCGGCGGGCGATCTCGCCGTTGGTGGATTCCAGATTGAGCACCACGGTGCGCTTCTCCCGCAGGTGGTCGGCGATGGAGGAGGCGTCCTCAAACCGCTCGGGCTTCACCAGCACCACCTGGAGCTGGGTGGCGGCCCGGATGTTGACCACCTTATTGGAACGGCGGTCGTCCTCCGGGATGGGAGCGCTGTTGTAGCTGCTGTAGCCGCTGTCTCTGGAGACGCGGTCGGCGCCGCGCTCCCGGCGCTCTACGGGGCGGGGGGAGATGTCAAAATCATCATAATCATCCTCATCCTCGTCCTCATAGGGGTGGGCCAGCCGCTTAAACTCGTCAAAAATTCCCATTTGTAAAATCCTCTTTTCTCAAAGTAGAAGTAAGCTATGGACACGGAGCCGTCAGTGGGCGGGATTCATGGGGGGGGCGGGGACCAAAAAGAGCGGTGCCTACCCGGA
>CAJUPW010000031.1:19390-34387 GCA_910588635.1 uncultured Oscillospiraceae bacterium
CCCCCCCCCCCCCCCCCCCCCCCACCAAAAAGAGCGGTGCCTACCCGGACCAGGGTGGCGCCCTCTGCGATCGCGTCCTCATAGTCGGCGCTCATGCCCATGGAAAGACAATCCATAACACTTTGATTATCCGACATTTTCTTCATTATGTCAACAAAAAGATTTCGCATTTCGGAAAAATATCTCCGGTTGGCCCCTGGAAGGGTGGAAACAGGGGGAATTGCCATCAGGCCCCGCAGGCGGACATGGGGGCAGCCTGCGGCCAGCCCGGCCAGCTGGGGCAGCTCCTCGGGGGAAACGCCCCCCTTGCTCTGTTCTCCGGCGATATTCACCTCCAAAAGGATGTCCTGCACCAGGCCCAGCTTGTCCGCCTGGGCGGCTACCGCCCGAAGCAGCCGCTCCGAGTCCACAGAGTGGATGAGGGAGACCCTGCCCACCACCTGCTTCACCTTGTTGGTCTGGAGGTGGCCGATGAAGTGGACCTCCGCCCCGGCGTAGGCGCCGGCCTCCAGATGGGCGGTGAGCTCCTGCACCCGGTTCTCCCCGCACAGGCGGATGCCGCCGGCAATGGCGGAGCGGATGGTCTCGTCGGTTTGAACCTTGGTGGCGGCGCACAGGGAGATTTCTCCCGGGTCCCGGCCCGCCGCCCGGGCGGCGGCGGCAATTCTCTCCTGAACGGCTTTGATGTTTTGGGACAGGTCCATGATGATTCCTTCTCTCTGTATCTATTATACGGTCAGCCCTCCAGCAGCAGGCCGTCCTGCAGGCCGGTGCCCTGGGTGATGACGGAATCCCCGGCCCGGAGAATCTTCCGGCCGGAGCCCAGAGGGCGGACCACATAGTAGTCGCTGCCCTCGTAGAGGATGTCCGCCTCCCGGAACTCGGTACGGCCGTTGACCAGGGCGTATACCCCGACTTTGGAGACGGCGGAGGCGGCGCCGGAGTCGGAGGCCTCCTGGGTAAACTCCACCAGGCGCAAGGCCTGTTTGGGGATGCGCAGGCCGGACCAGCTCTCAAAGACCAGCTCGGCGGTCTGGTGGCGCAGCAAGGTGGTGAGGGTGAGGTATCGGTTGGAGGAAAAGACCACCAGGGTCTTCCCTCCCTCGGTTGCGCCGATGCGGTCTACCGTCATCTCCACGTCCCGGTTCAGCTCCCCGGAGAAGCGCAGGCGGGCGATGTCCCCCTCCTCCAGGCGGCGGGCGGCCTCCTGGGGCAGATTGGCGGCGAAATACCAGGTGTCGGAGGTGATGAGCTTGCCCATGGCGCCGCCGTCCTCCCCAGCGGGGCTGTTGATGAGCTCCTGGAGGGTTGTGGGGGTGAGCTGGTTGACGGTCTCCGGGGTAAGCCGGGTTTCGTAGCCGTCCACCAGGCCGGAAAAGACCCCCGGCGTGGGCGCGGAGACCCGGGTGGTGGCCCGGGCGGACTGGCGGGTGAGGACGGCCAGCTCCTCCCGGAGCTGGCGCAGCCGGGCGGACAGGTCGGCGGAGGCGAGGCCATCCCCGTAGGTGTAGCCCCGCTTGAGCACGCTGCTCTTTACCCCTAACACCTGCTCCCGCAGCTGGGTACAGTCGCCCAGGGCGTAGGAGGCCCGCAGCGACACCATGGACTGGATGATGTTCTCGTCCAGCCGTGCGGCGGACTCCAGGTCGCCCGACTGTGAGACAGCGTCCTCCAGCAGCTCGATGGCCAGCTCCAGCTCCTCAATGTGGGCCTGGCTGGCCTGGGCCTGACTGTCCCGGTAGACCAGGGCAATCTGCTGGCCCTTGCCCACCTTCTCGCCCTCCGCCCGGGTCAGCTCCAGGATGCCGGACTGGGCCGGGAGGACCAGGGCCTCCCGCACCACAAGACCCTCCGCCGTCACGCTGTCGTTGGCGGTGTAGGAGTAGACCTGGGCGGTCTGGTAGGGCTCGTTCAGGGCGCCGAATATGTAGTAGCCCAGATAGAGGGCGATTACCGCGGCGAAGATCAGAATGGTAAAGGTAATCAGGGGTTTTCCTTGTTTCATAGGGGTTCTCTCTTTCGTCGGTACTGGAACTTACTCTATTGCCTCCTCAGTCAGCGGGACGGGCCGCTCGGGTACAATGGTGGAAATGGCGTGCTTGTAGATGACCTGCTGTTTGCCGTCGCTGGTCAGGATGACGGTAAAGGCGTCGAAGCCGGTGATGTAGCCCCGCATCTGAAAGCCGTTCATCAAAAACATGGTGACCGGCCGGCGCTCCCGCCGGGCCTGGGTGAGAAAGATCTCCTGGAGGTTGTTGGTTTTTGTCATTGTTGTCATAATATGTAGCACCTCTTCTTTCTTTGCGGACGGTCAAATCCGTCTCGGTGCCCATATCATATACCAAATTCTTCCAGATATGCTGTCGAACGCTGTAGTACGTCCGCAAAATTCGGGACAGGTCCCCACAGAAGCCGTTTGGCCTCCTGATCGCGCCGGAACCAGGTGCGCTGCCGCTTGGCGTACTGCCGGGAGCGCAGCTTGATCTGGGCGGCGGCGTCCGCCGCCGCAGCTTCTCCGAGGACAACAGGAATCATCTCCTTGTAGCCGATGGCCTGCATGGCGGTGCACCGCTGAGGCACCCCGCTGTCCAGCAAGGCGCGGACCTCCTCCACCAGACCGGCCCGCATCATCTTGTCCACCCGGCGGTCGATGCGCGCCCACATGTCCTCCCGGCGTTCGTAGTCCAGGGTGAGGGTGAGGGCGTCGTACCGGGGGGGAACGGCGCGGGTCCGCTCGTTGTGGGCCGTGATGGTCCTGCCAGTGGACAGCCACACCTCCAGTGCCCGGACGATCCGCTTGGCGTCGTTGGGATGGAGGCGGGCGGCGGCGTCCGGGTCGGCCTGGGCCAGCTCCCGGAGAAGGGCCTCCCCGCCCTCCCGGGCGTACCGCGCCTCCAGCTCGGAGCGCAGGGGACTGGCCCCGTCAAAGGCGGCGAAGGTGCGGCCCGAGAGAAGGGAATCAATATACAGCCCCGTCCCCCCGGCGAGGACGGGCAGCTTTCCACAAGAGAGCACATCGTCCACACAGGCCGCCGCCATATCTACATACCGGGCGGCGGAGAAGTCCTCCTCCGGGTCGGCCACGTCGATCATGTGGTGAGGGACGCCCTGCATTTCCTCCGCCGTGGGTTTGGCGGTGCCGATGTCCATGCGGCGGTATATCTGCATGGAATCGGCGGACACCACCTCGCCGTTATGGCGCTTGGCCAGCTCCGCCGCCAGCCAGGTTTTTCCCGAGGCCGTGGGGCCGGTGATGACTAAGATTTTAGGGGGCATAGTGCCGCCTCCTTGCGGATGTTGTCGAAATATGGTACAATTGCGGCGCCGTCTTTACAGGTTCCTTCCGTCCTGCCAAAGGGAAGGAGGTGAATCCCTATGGACGTCTTTCTAGATCTCGTTGTGTCCGCTGCTGCGAATGTCATTGGTTATTACATTTGCCGGTGGGTTGACAGACACACGAAAAGACGGTAGGCAGAAGAACCCCCGGAGAGGTCGCATCTCTCCGGGGGTTCGCCTGTGAATCCTATGGACGCTTTCATTTTGTCATTGGCTGGACTTATTATAGCACAGCTATTACACAATATGCAAGGGTTCCGGAGAGGTTTTTATTCAGTTTTTCTTCGCGAATAGCAAAGTATACCTGGAGGTGTACATATGGAAAGCCTGCTCTATAAAATATACAGCCTGGAGGCCGTTACGCCCGCTTGAACTGCTTTTCCAGCTCCTTTTTGGTCAGCGTAATCGCCACCGGCCGGCCGTGGGGGCAGTATTTCACCTGCCCGGACATGACGGCGGCGGCCACCCGCTCCAGCTCCTGAGGGGCGGAGTGCCAGCCTCCCTTGATGGCCGCCTTGCAGGCCATGGTGTGGAGCAGCTCGTCCCGGGCGGCGGCGGGGTCGGCGCTCCCGGCGGTGAGCAGCCTCCGGGCCAGCTCCTCCAGGGCGGCGGGGATGTCGGCGGCGTCCAGGTAGTCAGGCACCCGGCGCACCGCCAGGTCCGCCCCCAGCTCGTCCGCCTCAAAGCCGAACTCCTCCAGCAGCGCCCGGCGGTCCAGAAGGGCCTCCCGCTCCGGAGGAGACAGCCGGCACACCGCCGGGGTAAGCAGGACCTGGGACATGGGGTCGTAGCCTGCGGCCTTCATCCGGTCGAAGTTCATCCGCTCGTGGGCGGCGTGCTTGTCGATGAGGTACACCGTGTCCCCCTGCTCCACGATGATGTAGGTGCTGAGTATTTCTCCGGCCACGCGCCAGGCGTTGTTGGCACAAATTTCGCTCTGCTCCGTCCGGCTGCCGCCGGATATCCGCTCCGCTTCGTTGTGCCTCCTCTCCAAACCGGACCCGCTTCGCTGTGCTCCGGTTTGGGCGGCGGAGACCCTTGGCGGCTGCGTCTCAACCGGACCTGGGGCTGCCGGAGCAAGCCGGGAAATTGCGGGCGCTGCCGGTTTGGACGGCGGCGTATAGGCGCTGTCATGGACTCGGACGACGGCTGGTTGGGGGGGTGTCTGCGGATGGACGGTGTCCGCCCCTGCGGAGGGTGCGCCGATTCGGAGCTGATTCTCCGATACGGTGTCCTGCTTCCGTATGCCGGGAAGCTCGGTATTGTTCAGCACCGCACGGGGGTGGGAGGCGTCCCCCTCCAGGGTGGAGAGGACGGCGTGGTACACCGCCGAAAAGACGGCCCGCTCGCCGCCGAATTTCACCTCGGTCTTGGCGGGGTGGACGTTCACGTCCACGGCGTTCAGCTTGGTCTGTAAGTGGAGGACGCACCCGGGAAATTTGCCCACCATCCTCTGGTTTTGATAGGCCTCCTCCAGGGCGGCCGTCATCAGGGGGGACTTCACCTGCCGGCCGTTGACAAAGAAGAACTGCCAGCTCCGGCTGGCCCGGCAGCAGGCGGGCATGGACACGAAGCCGGTCACCGACATATCCTCCCCGGCGGCCTTCACCTCCCGGAAGCCCAGGGCCAGCTCCCGGCCCAGCACGGCGTATACGGCGGACTTGAGCTGTCCGTCCCCTGGGGTGAGCAGCTCCTGTTTGCCGTCCCGGATGAATTTCACGCTGACCTCCGGGTGGGACAGGGCCGCACGCTGGACCGCGGCAAAGACGGCGGCGCCCTCGGCGGCGTCTTTTTTCATGAATTTCAGCCGGGCGGGGGTGTTGAAGAACAGGTCCCGCACCACCAAGGTGGTGCCCAGGGGACAGCCCGCTTCCTCAATTTCGCCGGGGGTACCCCCCTCCAGGGCCAGGGAGGCCCCCAGCTCGGAGTCCGCCGTCCGGGTGAGCGCCTCAATCCGGGAGACGGCGGCGATGGCCGCCAGCGCCTCCCCCCGGAAGCCCAGGGTGCCGATGGCCTCCAGGTCGTACTCGGTGCGCAGCTTGCTGGTGGCGTGGCGGAGGAAGGCGGTTTTCAGCTGGTCAGCCGGGATGCCCTTGCCGTCGTCGGTCACCCGGAGGAAGGTCAGCCCGCCGTGGTTGATTTCCACCGTTACGGTGGAAGCCCCGGCGTCGATGGCGTTTTCCATCAGCTCCTTGGCTACGGAGGCGGGCCGCTCCACCACCTCGCCGGCGGCAATCAGGTCGGCCACATGGGGGTCTAATACTTGAATGCTTGGCATAATTTACCTCAAATTTATCTTGTATTGTAAGGACTTCGGGTCTACCCAGGCCTGCCCGGGCCGGTCCCGGTCCAGAAAGATTTTCGCGGTTGAACCCGCTGGCTCGTCCCACAGGAAGGTGCTGCGGGCGGTGTAGGTCCGGCCCTCGTAGCGGTATTCGCACAGGACGGTCCAGGGGTGGCGCTGGTTTCCATAGCTGACGGAGCGGTGGTGCGTCGCCTTGACAACCCGCCCCTGTACCGGGAAGCCGCTGCACCGCAGCCACTCCCGCCGCCGGCCCTGAAACTGGGCAATCAGCGTACAGGGCATGGCGGCGAACAGCAGCAGGAGCCCGGTCACTCCCAGCATCCAGGGCTCGCCGCTGCGCATGGGGATGGCAATGACATATCCCAGCCCGAAAATCAACATGAAGAAAACGGCCAGCGCGGACAGCACAATGGTGACGATCTCCAGCCGGCTGGCCGGGCGGCGCGGGTTCATAAAGTAGTGGGTGTGGAGGTACACGGTCAGTACCCCTCATTGACCATGGTCCAGGCCCCGTCCTGAAGCTCCAGAACGATGCTCCGGTCCGGGTCCACCTTCACGCCGCCCTTGGAGCACTTGACGGTGAAGCTGACGGTATTTGCCATCTGTTCCTCAAAGACCAGCTCGGTAACGTCGAACACCGTTCCGGTGTAGTAATCCAGCGCGGTCTGCCGGGCCCGCTCCAGCTCTTCTTCGGTGAAAGGCGTAGACGGCCCCGTGACCGGGGGGGCCTCCGGCTGGGAACTGTCGGGCTCAGGGACATCAGGCCCCGACACATCGGGTGCGGGGGGAAGGTCGGGTTGGAAATCAGCTAAGTCCACTTCTTCCCCGGACATCAGGGCGGCGCATAGCTTGGCCAGTCCATCCCGGTCCTGGCCCACGGCGAAGAGCAAATAGTTGCCTTGCCGCTCCACCACGGGGTCGTCCATCCGGGCGGCCTGTTCGGGGGCGTAAAACTCATAGGCGGACCGCTGGTCCTCGGCGTAGGTGGCCAGCGCCTGTTCCAGGCGGCCGGCCGCCACCCCGTCCACCCCCTCCAGCAGGAGGAACTGGTCGGCCACCATCCCCAGGGACATGGCGTACCGGGCCTGGGCGATGTCCTCCGGGCCGGCCTCAATGCGGTCCTCATAGAGGTTCAGCAGCCCCGGCACCAGCTCCGGGTCCTGTGTCTCCAGAGGTTGGGGAAAATACCCGCTGTCGGAGAGGATATTGGCGATGTAATCCAGACCCAGCGTCACGGCTTTGTCGGACTTGGGCCCGCAGGCGGCGAGAAGCAGGCAGAGGGAGAGGAGCGGGAGAAGGTATTTCGCGTGTTTCATAACGGGCTCCTTTCTCAGCGCAGGTCCTGTTTCAGCTCGGCCAGCAGGTTCAGCGCCTCGATGGGGGAGAGGATGTTCACATCGGTCATCCGCAGCTTTTTCAAAACGGTCTCGCCGCCCAGGTCGCCCAGGGAGAGCTGGCTGCCGTCGGGGGACGGGCCGCCCGGGGGGGCGGCCCCTACAGGGGCGTTCCCGCTCTCCAGCTCCTCCAAAATCTCTCTGGCCCGGCGGACCACCCGGTCGGGCACCCCGGCCAGCTTGGCCACCTCCACGCCGTAGCTCTGGTCGGCCCCGCCCCGGACGATCTTCCGCAGGAAGATTACGTCGCCCCCCCGCTTTTTGGCGGCGATGTTGTAGTTCTTCACCCCGGGGACGGTCCCCTCCAGAGCGGTGAGCTCGTGGTAGTGGGTGGCAAAGAGGGTCTTGGCCCCCAGGCGCTTGCGGTCGGCGCAGTGCTCCAGCACCGCCCGGGCGATGGCCATGCCGTCGTAGGTGGAGGTCCCCCGGCCGATCTCGTCCAGAATGAGAAGGGACTTCCCTGTGGCGTGATTCAGCAGGGCGGCCACCTCGGTCATCTCCACCATGAAGGTGGACTGGCCGGAGGAGAGGTCGTCGCTGGCCCCGATGCGGGTGAATACCCGGTCCACCACCCCGATGCGGGCGGAGCGGGCCGGGACAAAGGCGCCCATCTGGGCCATGAGGACGATCAGCGCCACCTGACGCATGTAGGTGGACTTGCCCGCCATATTGGGGCCGGTAATAATAGCGGCCAGATCGTCCCAGCCGTCCATGTGGGTGTCGTTGGGGACGAAGGGGGTCCCATTCAGCATCTTCTCCACCACCGGGTGGCGGCCCTCCACAATGGTGAGGGCGTCGGAATTGTCCACCTGGGGCATACAGTAGTGGTTGGCGGCGGCCACCGCGGCGAAGGACTGGAGTACGTCCACTTGGGCCAGGGCGGCGGCGGTCCTCTGAATGCGGTCCACCTGAGCGCAGACGGCTTTCTTTAATTCACAGAAGAGCTGGTACTCCAGGGCGGTCACCTGATCCCGGGCGGAGAGAATGGCGTGCTCCAGCTCTTTCAGCTCCGGGGAGATATACCGCTCGGCGTTCACCGTGGTCTGCTTGCGGGTCCAGTGACCGGGGACCAGCCCTGTCTGGGCCTTGGCCACTTCGATGTAGTATCCAAACACCTTGTTGGAGGTGATTTTCATATTCTTGATGCCGGTCTGCTCCTTGGTTTTGACCTCCATGTCAATGATATGGCTGTTGGCGTTGGTGAGCAGGGAGCGCAGCTCGTCCACCTGGGCGTTGTAGCCCGGGCGGATGAAATCCCCCTCCCGGACGGAGAAGGGCAGAGGTTTCTCGTCCTCGTCCCGGAGGGCTCCGTCCAGCAGAGAGCGCAGCTCAGGCAGGTCGTCCAGACTATCCCGCAGCTCCTGGAGCAAGGGAGAGGGGCAGTGGTCCAGCAGCTCCCGGATGTGGGGCAGCTTCCCCAGCCCGGCGGACAGAGCGGCCAGGTCCCGGGAGCCGGCGGAGCCGTACACCACCCGGCCGGCCAGCCGCTCCAGGTCGGTGACCTCCCGGAGGGCAAGAGACAGCTCCTCCCGGGTGATGGCATCCTCCACCAGGTCGGCTACCCCTTGCTGCCGCCGGGCGATCTGCACCGGGGAGAGGAGGGGCCGTTCCAGCCAGCCCCGGAGGAGCCGGCCGCCCATGGCGGTTTTGGTTTTGTCCAGCACCCAGAGGAGGGAGCCTTTCTTCTCCTTGCCCCGCATGGTGGAGGTCAGCTCCAGAGTCTGCCGGGCGGTGAGGTCCAGCTCCATAAACTGCCCCGGGGTGTAGTAGGTGAGGGCGGAGATGTGGCTCAGGTCGGTCTTTTGGGTCTCGTAGAGGTAGGCCAGCAGGCCGCCCACCGCCTGGATGGAGGCCTCGTTCCCCTGGGGGATGTCCTGAAGGCCCGTCTTAAATTGCTTTTCCGTCAGGGGCCGGGCGGCCCCGATGCGGAACCGGGCCTCGCCCCCGCTCTCGCACAGGCAGTCCAGCCGCTGCCGGAGGAAGGAGACCAGCCCGTCGGTGTTCCAGGCCCCCGAGGAGAGCACCGCCTCGGCGGGGTGGAAGCGGGCCAGCTCATTCCGGAGGTGGCCCAGCCCCTCCCCATCGGCGGAGAAGGAGGAGGCGTACACCTCTCCGGTAGAGATGTCGCACAGGCACAGGCCGAAAGCCGTAGAATCGCCGTAGACGGCGCAGATGTAATTGTTCCTGCTGTCCTCCAGCATGGAGGCGGACATGGCCGTCCCCGGCGTGACCACCCGGATGATATCCCGGTCCACCAGCCCCTTGGCCAGCGCCGGGTCCTCGGTCTGCTCGCAGATGGCGATTTTGTAGCCCTTGGCGATGAGACGGGCAATGTAGCTGTCGGCGGAGTGGTAGGGCACCCCGCACATGGGGGTGCGCTCCGCCGCCGGCTTGTTCCGGTCCCGGGTAGTGAGGGTCAGGTCCAGCTCCTTGGACACCAGCCTGGCGTCCTCATTGAACATTTCATAGAAGTCCCCCAGCCGGAAGAACAAAATGGAATCCGGGTTCTGGGCCTTGATGTCCAGATATTGCTGCATCATGGGGGTGATTTCCGGCATGGGGATACCTTCTTTCTATATCAGTTCTCCAGTCAGCGACCACTTGTTGGCCCCGGTGATTTTCACGTCCCTGAACTGGCCCAGGGCGGAGGGGTCGCCCGCCACCCGGACCAGCCGGTTGCCCGGTGTGCGGGCGGTGAGGTTGCAGCGATCGTCATCGGACAGTCCGTCCAGCAGACAGCGCACCGTTTTCCCGATGTAGGCGGCGTGCTTTTCCTCAGAAATGGCGTCCTGGAGGGCGGTGAGGCGGTTGAAGTTTTGAAGCTTTTCCTCCCGGGGCATGGGGTCGTCCATCTCCGCCGCCGGGGTGCCGGGGCGGGGGGAAAAAATGAAGGTGAACAGGGCGTCGAACCGGACTTCCTCCAGCACGCGCAAGGTGTCCTCAAACTCCGCTGTCGTCTCCCCGGGGAAGCCGACGATGACGTCGGAGGTAAGGACGATATCGGGAATCAGGGTCCGCACGGCCTTGATTTTTTCCAGGTACTCCGCCCGGGTGTGCCGGCGGTTCATCACCTTGAGAACGCGGTCGTTCCCCGCCTGGAAGGGCAGGTGGAGCACCGGGGCCACCTTTTCGCACTTTGCCATGGCCTCAAAGAGCTTCCGGGTGGCGTCCTTGGGGTGGGAGGTCATAAACCGGATGAGGAAGTCCCCGGGGATGGCGTTCACCTGCTCCAGCAGGCCGGCGAAATCTATGGGATCATCCAAGTCCTTACCGTAGGAATTCACGTTCTGGCCCAGGAGGGTGATGTCCTTGTACCCCTCCTGCGCCAATTGGCGCACCTCGGCGAGAATGTCCCCGGGCTTCCGAGACCGCTCCCGGCCCCGGACGTAGGGGACGATGCAGTAGGAGCAGAAGTTGTTGCAGCCGTACATGATGGACACCCAGGCCTTGATCTTATCCTGCCGCACCACCGGGATGCCTTCGGCGATGGAGCCGGCCTCGTCCTCCACCGAGAAGGTCCGGCCCCGCCGGGTAAGCAGGCCGTGGATCATCTCCGGAAACTGCCACAGGGCCTGAGGGCCGAAAACCAGGTCCACATGGCGGTAGGACTCCCGGATTTTCCGGGCCGCCTGGGGCCGCTGGGCCATGCACCCGCACAGGCAGATCAGGGTGTCCGGGCGGCGGCGCTTCACATGGACCAGGGCGCCCACGTTGCCGAACACCCGCTGCTCGGCGTGCTCCCGAATGGCGCAGGTGTTGATGACGATGATCCGGGCCTGCTCCTCGCTGTCGGTGAAGCCGAAGCCCATTTTATCCAGGTAGCCCCGGATGCGCTCGGAGTCGGCCTCGTTCTGCTGGCAGCCGTAGGTATCCACAAAGGCCAGAGGCTTTTCCGGCCACTGAGCGGTGAGCCGGGCTACGGCGGCGCAGTGGGAGAGCTGCTCTTCTACCTGAGCGGGGGGAATGATGGTGGTGCGTTCCATAGAAACCTCCAAAAGGCGCTATTTTAACTCATATATTATACTCTCTTTTCCACCAAAAAACAAGGGTGACATATCCGGCCCAAGGCCCACATAAATTGGATAAAACAGCTTACACAGGATAAGGAGTGGTGCTATGGAGAACAGGATGGGACGGGCCCTGCGCCGGGGAGTAGCCCTGGGCCTGGCGCTGGCGGCGGCCTGGGGGGTAAGCCTGACAGCGGACCTGGGAGGGGTGAAAGAGGACCTGACCGCTCTGGGGGAGGAGCCGGCCATGGCCGTCTGGCTGATGAAGTCCCAACTGGGGGAGCTGCCTGGCCGGGAGCAAGGGCTGACCGGCTGGGGACGCCTGCTGCTGAAGGCCTCCCCCCTCCTGGCCGCCGGGGAGGGGGCGGTGCTGGAGCGCCGGGAAAGCCAGGAGGCGCCGGGAGAGACCGGGGAGCCGGACCTGGGGGACGGGGAGGACACGGATCTGCCCGATCTTCAGCCCTCAGACAGCGGGGAAGGCATTGTAGAAATGACCGGCCGGGGCAAGGAGGGCAGCCTGTACCTGCGGGACGGGGAAATCTACGTTTACAACCGCACCGACCGGGAGCTGGATTCCTCTCTGCTGGGAGAGGGGACGGTGGATGTCAGCCTGGGGGAGGGGCCCCAAATTTTGATTCTCCACACCCACGGCAGCGAGGCCTATTCCATGACCGACGGGGATACCTACGAGGAGAGCGACCCCTACCGCACCACCGACTGCACCCACAACGTGGTCCGGGTGGGGGAGGAGATGGCCACCGTATTCCGGGCCTACGGCTTTCAGGTGATTCACGACACCACTCTGTGCGACTACCCCGCCTACAACGGCGCCTACGACCGCTCCAAGGCGGTGGCGGAGCAGTGGCTGGAGCGGTATCCCTCTATCAAGGTGGTGTTCGACGTCCACCGGGACGCCCTGGTGGGGAACGAGGGGGAGGTCTATAAGCTGGTGTCCGACGAGGCGGGGCAGAAGGTGGCCCAGGTAATGATGGTGCTGGGCACCGACGCCGGCGGCGCGGACCACCCCCGGTGGAAGGACAATCTGGCCTTTGCCCTGAAATTGCAGCGGAATCTGGTGAAGGGCTACGCCAGCCTGGCCCGGCCCACAGTGCTGCGCAAGAGCCGGTATAACCAGCAGCTGTGCCCCGGCTCCGTCCTGGTGGAGGTGGGGGGACACGGCAACTCCCTCAGTGAGGCCATCGCCGGCGGCCGCCTCTGGGCGGACAACGTGGCGCGGACCCTACTGGAGATGAAGGAATAAGAAGCCCGCCGGGACCCTCCGGCGGGACATTTTTTATCCCTCGACAGCTTTCCCCAAAATAATGGACAAGCCTCCGCTATACTGGAAGAAACTGGAAGGGAGAGATGGGAGCATGGGCGACTGGCACAGCCGGAGCGTGTCTCAGGTGATGGAGGAAGTGAAGGGACGCCCGGAGGGGCTCACCGCCCGGGAGGCTGCCCGGCGGCTGGAGCAGTACGGTCCCAACCAGCTGGCTCAGCCCAAGCCTCCGGGGCTTCTCCTGCGCGTCCTGGGCCAGCTGAAGGATCCCATGATTCTGGTGCTGCTGGCCGCGGCCGCCCTGTCGCTGCTGGCCAGCGGCGGGGAGGACTGGCTGGACGGTGTGATTATCCTGGTGATTGTGGTGGTCAACGGGGTCATCTCCATCACCCAGGAGGACCATGCCCAGCAGGCGCTGGAGGAGCTGAGACGGATGTCCTCTCCCCAGGCCGCTGTCCTGCGGGACGGGACGCCCCGGAAGGCGGCCGCCGCCGCCCTGGTGCCCGGGGATGTTATCCTGCTGGAGGCCGGGGATCAGGTTCCCGCCGACGCCCGGATTTTGGAGTGCAGCCGCCTCCAGGCCGACGAGAGCGCCATGACGGGGGAGTCGGTTCCGGTGGAAAAGCGGGCGGCGGAGGCCCTCCCGGCGGATACCCCTCTGGGGGATCAGGTGAACATGCTCCTCTCGGGCACGCTTATCACCGCCGGCCGGGGGACCGCCCTGGTGGTGGCCACCGGCATGGACACCCAGATGGGTCACATCGCCGGCCTGCTGCTGGACAGCAGTTCGGGAGACACTCCCCTCCAGAGGCGGATGGCCGAAATATCCAAATCCCTGTCCTTCCTGTGCCTGTCGGTGTGCGCGGTCATGTTCGGAGTGGGGCTGTTTCAGGGGAAAGGGATGCTGGAAATGTTCCTCACCGCCGTCTCCTTGGCGGTAGCCGCCATTCCCGAGGGGCTGCCCGCCATCGTCACCATCGTGCTGGCCCTGGGGGTGCAGCGGCTGGCGGACAAAAACGCCATCGTGAAGAAACTGCCCGCCGTGGAGACTCTGGGCTGCGCCGGGGTGATCTGCTCCGACAAGACGGGTACTCTCACCCAGAACAAGATGACGGTGCAGCAGGTCTGGCTCACTCCCGGCGCCCGGCGGCGGGACGCCATGGTGGCGGGGGCGCTCTGCTCCGACGCAAGGCTTACGTGGAAGGCCGGAGCCCCCACTGCCTCCGGTGATCCCACCGAGGGGGCGCTGGTGGTGGCCGCTGCCCGGGACGGGGTAGACCAAAGCCGGGAGCTGGAGCGCTTTCCACGGGTGGCCGACATTCCATTTGACTCCACCCGCAAGCTGATGACCACCATACATACCGACCCGGATGGGGGCTGGACCGCCCTGGTAAAGGGGGCCCCCGACGTGCTGTTGGATCGGTGCTCGGCCACCCCCAGGGGTCCCCTGACCCCGGGAGACCGGAGCCGCATTCTGGCCGCCAACGAGGGTCTGGCGGAAAAGGCTCTGCGGGTCATCGCCGTAGCCCGGCGGCAGCTGGACCATCTTCCCAAAGACCCCCGGCCGGGCGATCTGGAGCGGGAGCTCACCTTTCTGGGCCTTTTCGGCCTGATGGACCCGCCCCGGTCCGAGGCGCGCTTCGCCGTGGCGAAATGTCACCTGGCGGGGGTGCGGCCGGTGATGATTACCGGCGACCACCGGGCCACCGCGGTGGCGGTGGCCAAGGAGCTGGACATCGTTCGCCCCGGGGACTGGTCGGTGACGGGGGCGGAGCTGGACTTCATGCCCCAGGAGCTGCTGGAGAACGACATTGAAAAATTTGCCGTCTTTGCCCGGGTGTCCCCGGAGCACAAGATGCGCATTGTCCAGGCCTGGCAGAAGCGGGGCAAGGTGGTAGCCATGACGGGGGACGGGGTGAACGACGCCCCCGCCCTGAAGGCCGCCGACATCGGCTGCGCTATGGGGAAAGCGGGCACTGACGTGGCCAAGGGGGCGGCGGACATGATCCTTACCGATGACAACTTCTCTACCATAGTCTCCGCCATTGAGGAGGGCCGGGGAATCTATTCCAACATTCGCAAGGCCATCCACTACCTGCTCTCCTGCAACATCGGGGAAATATTTACCATCTTCGCGGCTACGGTGGCGGGCTTCGGACAGATGCCCCTGGCGCCGGTGCAGCTGCTGTGGCTCAACCTGGTGACCGACTCCCTCCCCGCCCTTGCCCTGGGGGTGGAGCCTGTGGAGGAGGGGGTGATGGAGGAGGAACCCCGAAACGCCTCCGCCGGGCTCTTCGACCGAAAATTTTCCCTTCGTCTGGCCTGGCAGGGGCTGATGGTGGGCCTGCTCACCCTGGGGGCCTACTGGCTGGGGGAGTATGTGCTCAGCGATCCCTCCCTGGCCGACGCCACCGCCAACACCATGGCCTTCGCCACCCTCACCTTCTGCCAGCTGTTCCACGCCTTCGACGTGCGCAGCGAGACCCAGTCCATCGCCCGCCTGGGCCTGCTGTCCAACCCGGCGATGAACAAGGCGTTCCTGGTAGGCATGGGCCTTCAGCTCATCGTGCTGCTGGCTCCCCCCTTCCAGGCCATCTTCCAGGTGTGCCCTTTGAACGCCGTGGAGTGGCTGGTGGTGCTGGGGCTGTCCCTGACGCCGCTGGTGATCTGCGAGAT
>CAJUPW010000031.1:34406-34767 GCA_910588635.1 uncultured Oscillospiraceae bacterium
GAAAATGCAGAAAGCGGCGGGAGGAATTGTCCTCCCGCCGCTGTATTTTCGCCGTTATTTCAAACGGACCTCCTCCACAAAGGCCCGGTGGAGGAAGGTGACGATGGTGCCCCGGTCGCACACCAGGTCGGGGCTGAACCTGCCGCCCCCGGTGCCGTTGGTGATCCCGTTGTCCACCGCCCAGGACACCGCCTGGGCGTAGCGGTTGGGCACGTCGGAGAAGCTGGCGGAGCCGCCCGCCTGCCTGCCGAAGGCGGCCCAGATGTAGTCCATGGCCTGGGCGCGGGTGCAGAACGCGCCGGGTCCGCCGTTGGCGGGCAGTCCGCCCAGCATACCCAGGGTATCCGCCCAGCCCAGGGCG
>CAJUPW010000032.1 GCA_910588635.1 uncultured Oscillospiraceae bacterium
CCGGGTGGAGAGCCGAGAGGCGTTGGCCGAGGGAGAAAGCGAGGGCGTCCGCTATTCGCAAACGCTGACCGAGCGGACACTGTACTGCGCACAGCGGCTGTCGGACGGAACTGTCCTGCGTATTTCCATCAGCCAGCTGACGGTGTTTGCCCTGGCGATGGGGATGCTTCAGCCGATTTTGCTGACTGCGATCATAGCAGTCATTCTCTCTGCTCTGCTGGCCCACCGGATGGCGAAAAGCGTTGTCGCACCGCTGAACTGTCTGGATTTGGACAGACCATTGGAAAACGACGCCTATGAGGAATTATCTCCCCTCCTGGGACGCATCTACCAGCAGCACAGGCAGATCGAGGCACAGCTTCGGGAACTGCAACGGAAAACCGAGGAATTCGAGCAGATCACAAAGAGCATGAGTGAGGGACTTGTCCTACTGGACAGAAAAGGCGTGATTTTGAGTATCAACCCCGCCGCGCAAAAAATCTTTCATGCGGGCAGCTCCTGCGTTGGGCAGGACTTCCTTGTGGTAGACCGTGACCATGAGATCAATCTTGCCATTCAGACCGCGCTGGAAGGGGGACACAGCGAGATCCGCGCTGTGCGAAACGACCGGGAGGTTCAATTTGACATCAGCCGGATCACAGCGGATGGCGCTGTGGCGGGGACGGTGCTGCTGGCCTTTGATGTGACGGAGCAGGCCGCAGCGGAGCGCAGCCGACGGGAGTTTACCGCCAACGTGTCCCACGAATTGAAAACTCCTTTGCAGTCCATCATGGGAAGCGCCGAGCTGTTAGAGAACGGCCTTGTCAAGCAGGAGGATATTCCGCAGTTTGTCGGCGTCATCCGCACAGAGGCAGCACGACTGGTAACGCTGGTGGAGGACATCATTCACCTATCGCAGTTGGATGAGGGGATCGCCCCGGCAAAGGAGCGGGTGAACCTTCTGGAACTGGCAGACAGCGCCGCTTCCGCTTTGCGGGAGCGGGCGGAGGAACGGCATATTGACCTGTCCGTGACCGGCGAAAATCTGATGGTAGACGGAGTGCGGAGCTTCCTGTATGAAATGCTCTATAATCTGATAGATAATGCGATCAAATACAACTTAGACGGCGGCAGAGTGGAGGTCGCTGTTTCCGCAGGTGAAATCGGCGCAACTGTTTCCGTGAAAGATACCGGAATCGGCATCCCGCCGGAGTATCAAGCCAGAGTATTTGAGCGGTTTTTCCGAGTGGATAAAAGCCGCTCAAAGGCTTCCGGCGGCACTGGGCTGGGCTTGTCGATCGTCAAACATATTGCGCAATACCATCACGCCGTTCTCAGTCTGCACAGCAGGATCGGGGAGGGAACTAATATTTCGATTGTCTTTCCCAACATAGGAGCACATCTCGGTTCGCAGTCATAAACTGTTGCTGTAAACAACACGATGCTCTATCAGTGAGCGGATTGGAGTGTGTCAGCATGTGCGGAATTGCGGGATTTAGCAGTTTTGAAAAAGATTATCTGACTCAAAGGAAGATGTGGGACGCTGTCCTGGGAGAAATGCGACATATTTTGCGCCATCGGGGGGGAGACCAGGAGGGACAATTTTTAGAGAAGCAAATTGGTCTCAGCCACAGCCGTCTGTCCATTCGGGATGTGGAGGGAGGCACCCAGCCTATGGTTCGCCGGCAGGATGAAAAAGAGTATGTTATTGTCTATAATGGCGAACTCTACAACGTTGATGAACTGAAGCGGATTTTACCAAACTGCGTTTTCTCTACAACGACAGATACCGAGGTGCTCCTCTATGGCTACATGGAATATGGCCCGGACTTTTTCTCCCAACTTAACGGTATTTACGCTGCTGCCATCTGGGACGGGGCCCGGGAACGACTGGTTTTAGTCCGTGATCGGGCGGGGGTAAAGCCTCTGTTTTACACCCTTCAGAACGGAGAACTCATTTTCGGTTCCGAGCTCAAGGCGCTCTTCCGGCACCCGGCAGTCTGTCCGGAGATTAACAGGGAGAGTCTTCAAGAGATTTTTGGAATTGGTCCCGCCCGTACCAGCGGCCATGGCGTGTTCAAAGGGATCAAGGAACTGGAGCCAGGACAATTCGCTGTCTTTGACAGAGAGGGATTCCGTACTGCGTACTACTGGCGGCTCCAGGCCCGGGAGCATGAGGAAAACTATCAGGATACTGTGGCCCGCACTGCCTTTCTGGTGCGGGATGCTGTGGAACGGCAGATGATTTCCGATGTGCCGGTATGCAGTTTCCTCTCCGGCGGCGTAGACTCCAGCATTGTCACCGCTCTGGCTGCAGATTTTTTGGGGAGACAGGGTGGGCGACTGAACACTTTCTCCTTCGATTTCACTGGAAACGATCAATATTTCCAATCCAATGCTTTCCAACCAGAACAGGACCGGGCATATGTGGAAATCATGCTGTCCGCTCACCCGGAGATGAATCACACCTTTTTGGAGTGCAACGAGGAATGTTTGGCCCAGCTGCTGGACAATGCTGTGGACGCCAAAGACTTGCCGGGTATGGCGGATGTGGATGCGTCTCTGCTCTACTTCTGCCGCTTGGTTAAGGAGCACAACAAAGTTGCCCTTACCGGCGAGTGCGCTGATGAGATATTCGGAGGCTACCCCTGGTTCTATCGTTCCGAACTGGCGGAGGGGGAGGGATTTCCTTGGTCCAAAAATATGGACACCAGGGGTCTGCTTCTGACCGAGGAGGCCCGACGGGCTTTGAACCTGGAGGACTATGCTTTGGAGCGATACCGGGAGAGCATCCATCAAACTCCCTGTCTTCCGGATGAATCGGGGATGGAGCGCCGTCATCGGGAAATTTCCTGGCTGAATCTGCAGTGGTTCATGCGTACCCTGCTGGATCGGATGGACCGGACCAGTATGTACTCCGGTCTGGAGGCACGGGTCCCCTTTGCGGACCACCGGATCATCGAATACCTTTACAACGTACCCTGGTCTATGAAGTACCGGGAAGGGGAGGAGAAGGCTCTGCTTCGGGACGCCTTCGGCGAACTTTTGCCTCGGGCCCTACTCCATCGAAAAAAGAGCCCTTACCCCAAGACTTATAGCCCTGTTTACCAGAAACTAGTGACAGATCGGTTCCTCATAATGCTGGAGGACCCTAATGCTCCCATTCGGCCACTTATCGACCGAGAGCGGGCCAGAGACTTCTCCACTGCTCCCGCTCAGATGGGAAGACCTTGGTTTGGCCAGTTGATGGCAGGCCCTCAACTTCTAGCATACCTGGTACAGGTGAACACCTGGATGGAGCGGTATCATATAAGCATTTGAAGTCCGCTAAGGAAGATAATTGCCGCACCGCTCCCCAGCAACAGCAAAACTTGATAAACGCTGACGCTATTTGAAACGGATTTGAAGATTGCTCCAATGTTCTCTACTTGCAGGGCACAGTACCAACAGAACGATATCAAAAATCCAAGCGGTGGTTGTCTGGCCCTACGGACACAACCAAGAAACACCGCTTAATGAGGCAGGAGCCGTTCAAAAGGGATTAGGCTCATAAATAGTCGGCTTGACATTAACACAGATTTGCACTACAATATGAAAAACAAAATAACAGGGGAGCTTGTGTTTGCAGGCTGAGAGGAAGTAATCAACTTCGACCCTTGAACCTGATGCGGATAATGCCGCCGGAGGAAGTCATAGAGAACTGTACTTTTTCAGGGGACATCCTATTCGGGTGTTCCCTGTTTTTCTGTTTTATCTAGGAGGAAAATGCTATGTTTGAACAGCTATTTGAAAATGTCCGGCAAAAACCCCCCCTGGTCCACAATATCACCAACTATGTCACCGTCAACGACTGCGCAAACATGCTGCTGGCCTGCGGCGGCTCACCCATTATGGCAGACGATGCCGGTGAAGCGGAGGAGATCACCGCCATCTGCGGCGGGCTGAACATCAACATTGGAACGCTGAACCAGCGCACCATCCCCGCCATATTCGCCGCCGGGAAGCGGGCCAATGAGCTGGGCCATCCCGTGGTATTGGATCCGGTGGGGGCGGGGGCCTCCACCCTGCGGACAGAGACCGCCTTAGGTCTGCTCAAAGAGGTGAAGTTTACCGTGATTCGGGGCAACATCTCGGAAATCAAGACCCTGGCGCTGGGCAGCGGCACCACTAAGGGGGTGGACGCCGATGTGGCGGACAGGGTGACGGAGGAAAACCTGGATGGAGCGGTGGCCTTTGCCAAAGATTTTTCAAGGCGCGCCGGGGCGGTGATCGCCATTACCGGGGCCATCGACATCGTGGCGGACGAGGAACGGGCTTTCTGCATCCGCAACGGCCGCCCTGAAATGTCCGCCATCACCGGCACCGGCTGTCAGCTCTCCGCCCTGACGGCGGCCTTCGTCACCGCCAACCCAGACCGGTCTTTGGAGGCCGCTGCCGCCGCTGTGTGCGCCATGGGCCTGTGCGGGGAGATCGCCCATGGTCGTATGACCGAGCTGGATGGCAATTCCTCCTATCGAAATTACATCATCGACGCCATGTACCGCCTGACCCCGGCGGAGCTGGAGAAGGGAGCCAAATATGAGGTGCGATAAAAAACATATGCTGCTCTACGCCGTCACCGACCGGGCCTGGATTGGGACGCAGACCCTTTACCAGCAGGTGGAGGCGGCGCTGAAGGGTGGCGCGACCTGTGTGCAGCTTCGGGAGAAGGAGCTGGACGAAGCAGCGTTTCTCCAGGAGGCCAAAGAACTCTGGGCCCTGTGCCGCCGGTACGGTGTGCCTTTCATTGTGAACGACAATGTGGACGTCGCTCAGGCCTGCGGAGCGGACGGCGTCCATGTGGGCCAGGAGGATATGAAAGCGGGAGAAGTCCGCCGCCGTGTGGGAGAGGACATGATCTTGGGCGTCTCTGTCCACACAGTAGAGGAGGCCCGCCGGGCCGTCCGGGACGGCGCGGACTACCTGGGCCTGGGGGCGGTGTTCCCCACCAGCACCAAAACCGACGCGGATCAGATGTCCAACGAGACCTTGCGGGACATTTGCGGCGCGGTGGAGATACCTGTCGTGGCCATTGGCGGGCTGAATCGGGACAATATCCTCCGGCTGTCCGGCAGCGGGGTGGACGGCGTAGCGCTGGTCTCCGCCATCTTCGGGGCGGAGGATATTGAAGCGGCCTGCCGGGAGCTGTGCGCATTGTCGGAGCAGATGGTCAATTGAGTAAAAGCGGCGGATTGGGGGCACCACTCTCCGCCGCTTTATAAAAATAATGCAAAGGAGACAACAGTAATGAAAACAGCATTATCAATCGCTGGGACAGACCCCAGTGGAGGCGCCGGGATTCAGGCCGATCTGAAAACGATGACCCTGAACGGTGTTTTTGCCATGAGCGCCATCACGGCGCTGGTGGCCCAGAACACCACTGGTGTGCGGGAGATCGTGGAACTGACCCTGGAATTTCTGGGACAGCAGATCGACGTGGTGTTCGAGGACATCCCGCCCGACGCGGTGAAGATCGGTATGGTGGCCTCCTGTGGGCTGATTGAGAAAATCGGGGAACGGCTGCGGTTCTATCAGGCAAAGAATATCGTGGTGGACCCGGTAATGGTGGCTACCAGCGGCGACCGGCTGATCTCAGAGGAGGCGGTGGACACCCTGAAAAGCTGTCTGCTCCCCCTGGCGGCTGTGGCCACCCCCAACATTCCCGAGGCGGAGATTTTGTCCGCTACGATCATCCGCAGTCAAGCGGACATTGAGAACGCCGCCCGGAAGATCGGCGATGCCTACGGCTGCGCCGTCCTGCTCAAGGGTGGGCACAACATCAACGACGCCAACGATTTTCTTTACGCGGACGGTGTGGGGACGTGGTTTTATGGAACGCACATCGACAATCCCAACACCCACGGCACCGGCTGTACCCTGTCCAGTGCCATTGCCGCCAATCTGGCAAAAGGCTTTGACCTGCCCACATCTATTCAGAGGTCAAAAGACTATCTCTCCGGTGCGTTGGGGGCCATGCTGGATCTGGGGAAGGGCCGGGGGCCCATGCGGCACAACTTTAATCTGACCGGCAAATTTGCGAAGGAGATAGAGAGATAAAAACTACCCAGCGGCTATTATCCGCAAAAAAGCGGTGGTGGAGGAATTCACCGTCGCTTACAGCGTTCAGGGCTTTCTTACCCATGACAGCCTTCGCAGGAGCCGCAGTCAGGGAAGTCCTTCGGGTCATAGGCGATCCCCTGCCTGTCATAGTAGTCCTTCACCGCCGCCCGGATAGCCTCCTCCGCCAGGAGGGAGCAGTGGAGCTTGTGGGCGGGCAGGCCGTCCAGCGCCTTGGTGACCGCCTGATTGGTGAGCTGAAGAGCTTCGGAGAGGGGCTTGCCCTTGATAAGCTCGGTGGCCATGGAGCTGGAGGCAATGGCGGAGCCGCAGCCGAAGGTCTCAAACTTTACGTCGGACACAATGCCATCCTCAATTTTGAGGTAAATCTTCATAATATCCCCGCAGAGGGCGTTGCCCACCTCGCCCACACCGTCCGCGTCCTCGATCACACCCACGTTCCGGGGATTCCGGAAGTGGTCCATGACCGTTTCGCTGTAGAGTGCCATAATAAACTCCTCCTTACAGGACAAATTCTTTCTTTCCGCTGACCTTGTCCTTCCACAGCGGCGACATATTGCGCAGATAGGCCACGATCTCCGGGACGGCCTTCAAAATCGCGTCCACATCGGCCTCGGTGTTCTCCTCGCACAGGGACAGCCTCAGGGAGCCGTGAGCCACCTCATGAGGCCGCCCGATGGCCAGCAGGACATGGCTGGGGTCCAGGGAGCCGGAGGTGCAGGCCGAGCCGGAGGAGGCGCAGATGCCCCGGTCGTCCAGCAGCAGGAGCAGACTTTCCCCCTCAATGCCCTCAAAACAGAAGTTGACATTGCCGGGGAGACGGTTTACCGGGTCGCCGTTGAGGGCGGAGTGGGGGATTTGAGAGAGGCCGGCAATGAGCCTGTCTCGCAGGACGGAGACCTTGGCGGCGTTTTCTGCCATGTGGGCGCAGGACTCTTCCAGCGCCGCCGCCATGCCCGCAACGGCCGAGACATTCTCCGTCCCCGCCCGTTTGCCCCGCTCTTGGGCCCCGCCCTCAATGAGGCTGGTCAGCGGTACCCCCTGCCGGGCATAGAGTACGCCAATTCCCTTGGGGCCGTGGAACTTGTGGGCGGATAGCGACAGCAGGTCGATGTTCTGTGCCCTTACGTCGATGGGCAGATGTCCCGCCGCCTGTACCGCGTCGGTGTGGAAGATGACCCTCCGTTCCCGGCACACCGCGCCGATTTCCGAAACAGGCAGGATGGAACCGATCTCGTTGTTGGCGTACATGATGGTGACCAGGGCGGTGTCCTCCCGAATCGCCTCCGCCACCTGATGGGCAGTGACGGTTCCCAGCGGGCCCACGGGGAGCAACTCCACCTCAAAACCCTCGTCCTCCAGCCTTTTCAGGGTGTGCAGGACGGCGTGGTGCTCAAAGGCGGTGGAGATGATATGCCGTTTCCCCCTCCGGGCCCCCAGTAGGGCGGCGGAACGGATGGCCTGATTGTCCGCCTCGCTGCCCCCGGAGGTGAAGGTGATTTCCTTGGGGGAGGCCCCAATGCAGGTTGCGATCCGCTCCCGGGCGTCCTCCAGGGCTTCCTTTGCTCTCTGGCCCAGCCCGTACAGGCTGGAGGGGTTGCCCCAGGTGTCCCGCATACAGGCGGTCATGGCGTTGATTGCGGCCTCGCCCATTTGGGTGGTGGCCGCATTGTCTGCGTAAATCATAAAAATCCTTTCTGAACAGGAACACGCCGGTCAAGACACTGGCGTGTTCGTTCTATGCTCAATCTTCAAACAGCGGTGTGGACAGATAACGGTCGCCGGTGTCCGGGAACAGGGCCACGATGGTCTTACCTGCGTTCTCAGGCCGTTTTGCCAGCTGGATTGCCGCATGGAGCGCCGCCCCGGAGGAGATGCCCACCAGGATGCCCTCCTTGCGGCCCACCAGCCGCCCGGCAGCAAAGGCGTCCTCGTTGGACACGGGGATGACCTCGTCGTAGACGGCGGTATCCAGTACCTCCGGGACAAAGCCCGCGCCGATCCCCTGAATTTTGTGAGACCCGGAGCGGCCCTCGCTGAGAACGGGGGAGTCCTTGGGCTCCACCGCCGCCACCTTTACCGCCGGGTTTTGCTCCTTCAGATACTGGCCCACGCCGGTGATGGTGCCGCCGGTACCCACGCCCGCCACAAAGATGTCCACTTTTCCGTCGGTATCCTCCCAGATTTCCGGGCCGGTGGTGGAGCGGTGGGCGGCGGGATTGGCCGGGTTGACAAACTGGCCGGGGATAAAGCTGTCGGGGATCTCCTTTGCCAGCTCCTCCGCCTTGGCGATGGCCCCCTTCATCCCCTTGGCCCCTTCGGTGAGTACCAGCTCCGCGCCGTAGGCCTTCATCAGTTGGCGGCGCTCCACGCTCATGGTCTCCGGCATGGTGATGATAATACGGTAGCCCCGGGCGGCGGCCACGGAGGCCAGGCCGATCCCGGTGTTGCCGGAGGTGGGCTCGATGATGGTGGAGCCGGGCTTCAGCTTTCTGCCGGCCTCCGCCTCGTCAAGCATCGCCTTGGCAATGCGGTCTTTTACCGACCCGGCAGGGTTGAAATATTCCAGCTTGGCCAGAATGCGGGCTTTTGCTCCCGTCTCCTTTTCAATGCGGGTCAGCTCCAGTAAGGGCGTCCTGCCGATCAGCTGGTCAGCAGATGTGTAGATATTGGACATGATAGATTCCTCCTCTTATTTCTGCGCTGCGGCAGTAAAACCTTTTTCCAGGTCAGCGATGATGTCGTCGATGTGCTCCGTGCCGATGGACAGCCGGATGGTATTGGGCTTGATGCCCTGATCCAGCAGCTCCTCGGGAGAGAGTTGAGAGTGGGTGGTGGTGGCCGGGTGAATGACCAGAGATTTTACGTCCGCCACGTTGGCCAGCAGGGAGAAGATTTCCAGATTGTCGATAAACCTGTGGGCTTCCGCCTGGCCGCCCTTGATCTCAAAGGTAAAGATGGATCCGCCGCCGTTGGGGAAATACTTCTCATAGAGGGCATGATCCGGGTGGTTCGGCAAGGAGGGGTGGTTGACTTTCTCCACTTGGGGATGGTTGGCCAGATACTCCACCACCTTTTTGGTGTTCTCTGCGTGGCGCTCCACCCGAAGGGACAGGGTCTCCACACCCTGGAGGAGCAGGAAAGCGTTGAAAGGAGAGATGGTGGCTCCTGTATCCCTGAGAAGGATGGCCCGGATATAGGTGACAAAGGCGGCGGGGCCGGCGGCGTCCACAAAGCTGACGCCGTGGTAGCTGGGGTTGGGCTCCGCGATGGGCTTGTACTTGCCCGAGGCCTTCCAGTCAAATTTGCCGCTGTCCACGATGACGCCGCCTAAAGTGGTGCCGTGACCGCCGATGAACTTGGTGGCGGAGTGAACCACGATGTCCGCCCCGTGCTCGATGGGCCGGATCAAATAGGGTGTCCCGAAGGTGTTGTCGATGACCAGGGGCAGGCTGTGGGCGTGGGCAATGGCCGCGATGGCGTCGATGTCGGGAATGTCGCTGTTGGGGTTACCCAGGGTCTCCAGGTAAACCGCCTTCGTGTTGGGCCGGATGGCGGCGGTCAGTTCCTCCAGGTTGTGGGCGTCCACAAAGGTGGTCTTTATGCCGTACTGGGGCAGGGGGTGGGCCAGCAGGTTGTAGCTGCCGCCGTAGATGGTCTTCTGGGCCACGATGTGATCCCCCGCCTGAGCAAGGGCCTGGATGGTATAGGTAATAGCCGCCGCGCCCGAGGCCACGGCCAGCGCCGCTACGCCCCCTTCCAGGGCGGCAATCCGCTTTTCCAGCACGTCCTGGGTGGAGTTGGTCAGCCGGCCATAGATGTTGCCTGCGTCCGCCAGACCGAACCGGGCGGCGGCGTGGGCGGAATCCCGGAACACATAACTGGTGGTCTGGTAGATGGGCACCGCCCGGGCATCGGTGGCGGGGTCCGGCTGCTCCTGGCCAACATGGAGCTGCAAGGTCTCAAATTTATAGCTCATGGGAAATATCCCCTTTCTCTGTTGTTGAAGCAAGTATATTCCTATATACCAACTCTGTCAATAGGAATAAATATATTTCTTGAAATCCTATTTACCCTGTGGTATGATAGGGAAAAATGGGAGGGATTTTTATGATGATTTCCACAAAGGGCCGGTATGCCATGCGGTTTCTGTTGGATGTTGCGGAGCGTCAGGGGGACGGCTTTGTTCCCTTGAAGGATGTGGCCGCCCGCCAGGAGATTTCGGAAAAGTATCTGGAGATCGTGGTAAAAGAGCTGGTAAAGGGCGGGCTGCTTGATACGCTGCGAGGAAAGGGCGGTGGCTACCGGCTGAACCGGCCTCCGGAGGAGTACAGTGTAAAGGCTATTATTGAGCGGATGGAAGGCCCATTGGCCCCCGTCGCCTGCCTGGAACCGGGACAGGGAACCTGTCCCCGGAGGGGGGGATGTCGGACTCTTCCTCTCTGGCAGGGGCTGGACAAGGTGATCTCCGACTATCTGTCGCGGTTTACCCTGGCGGATCTCCTTCGGGAATAAATGTTGGAAGGGTGAGAGTACCATGACGCTCCAGCAGCTGAAATATGTTATTGCCATTGCGGACAGCGGCTCTGTTAACTCGGCCGCCAAAAACCTGTATCTCTCCCAGCCAAGCCTGTCCAGCGCCGTGAAGGAACTGGAGGAGGAGATTGGCTTTGAGCTGTTCCGCCGGTCCAACCGAGGGGTCACCATCACGGCGGAGGGGGAGGAGTTTCTCAACTACGCCCGGCAGATCTGCCAGCAGTACATCCTGCTGGAGGACCGTTTTGTGGTAGGGCGGTCCCGGAAGAAGTTCTCCGTCTCCACCCAGCACTACACCTTCGCCATCAACGCCTTTGTGGAGATGGTGCGCAAGGTGGGGATGGAGGAGTATGAGTTCTCCATCTTGGAGACCCGGACCTATGAGTGCGTGGAGAATGTACGCAACTATAAGAGCGAGCTGGGCATCTTATATCTGGACGACTTCAATGAGAAGTACCTGAGCAAGCTCTTTGACGAGAACAACCTGGAGTTCCACCCCCTGCGAGACTGCTCCACCTGTGTCTATCTCTGGGGGGAGCACCCCCTGGCCCGTAGGGACCGGCTGACTATGTCCGACCTGGAGCCCTACCCTTGCATCGCCTTTGAGCAGGGGAAACAGAACTCCCTGTTCCTCTCCGAGGAGGTGATGAGCACTTACCAGTACCGCCAGCTCATCCGGGTGGACGACCGGGCCACTGTGCTCAACCTGATGAAGGGACTCAACGGCTATACCCTGTGCTCCGGCATCATTTGCCGCCCCCTCAACGGCTCGGAGTACACCACCATCCCCCTGGCGGAGGGGGGCGTCATGCATATTGGCTATGTCCAGCGCCGGGGCAGCTCCCTCAGTCGGCTGGGGGAGCTGTATCTGTCCGAAGTGCGCAAGTCTATCCTGCTGTAGAAACCGGTATTTTCTGTCCCCGCCCTTCGGGCGGGGCTTTGTTATAAAGATAAACTATAACCCGCCCCTGATTTTGGGTATTAACACCCGGGGCGGGTTTTGTGCTATCCTTTGAACACGTCACAGGAAAAGAGGAACGTTATGATTCAATTGGAACACATCTCCAAGCAGTTTGAGGCGGGAAAACAGACGGTGGAGGCGGTGAAGGACGTGAGCCTCCACATAGAAAAGGGGACCATCGCCGGCATCATCGGCTTCTCCGGGGCGGGAAAGTCCACCCTGGCCCGGTGCATCAACCTGCTGGAGCGGCCCACTGAAGGAAAAGTGACCGTGGGGGGCGCGGAGCTCACCGCCCTGAGCGAGCGGCAGCTGCGGGAGAAGCGGAAGAAGATCGGCATGATCTTTCAGCACTTCAACCTCTTCGCCTCCCGGACGGTGTACGGCAACGTGGCCTACCCCCTGAAGGGCAGGAGCAAGGGGGAGATCGACCAAAAGGTCCGCTCCCTGCTGGAGCTGGTGGGGCTGTCGGACAAGGCGGAGGCCTACCCCTCCCAGTTGTCCGGGGGCCAGAAGCAGCGGGTGGCTATTGCCCGGGCTCTGGCCAGCAACCCGGAGGTCCTCCTCAGCGACGAGGCCACCAGCGCCCTGGACCCGGAGACTACCCGGTCCATCCTCCGTCTGCTGAGGGAGGTCAACCGCACCCTGGGCGTCACAATCCTGATCATTACCCACGAGATGCAGGTCATCAAAGAGATCTGCAGTCAGGTATATGTGATGGAGGGTGGCAGGATTGTGGAACAGGGGGACGTCTTCCAGGTGTTCGCCTCCCCCAGGGAGGCGGTCACCCGCCGATTCGTGGACAGCACCTCCAACTTCTCCCGCATCCAGGAGCTGCTGGACGACCCGGCCCACCCCATCCAGCTGAATCCCGGAGACTACCTGCTCCGGCTGAACTACCTGGAGCGCAGCACCTCCGAGGCGTTGATCTCCAACATCTCCCGGCAGTTTGAGCTGGACATCAACATCCTGCTGGGCAGCATTGAGCTCATCGACGGCAACCCCTTGGGAGGCCTGGTGGTTGTCGCCGGGGGCGGCCACGACAAGATAACCGACGCTGTGGCCTACTTATTGGAACGAAACGTACTGGTGGAGGTGATCGCCCATGGCTGACCTGCTCAATCAGATTATTCCCGATGTGGTGGTCCGGTCCGACCAGCTGTGGCGGGCCTTCTGGGAGACCATCCAGATGGTGTCCATCTCCGGGGCCATCTCCCTGGTGTTCGGCATCCCTTTCGGGGTGCTGCTGTTCACCACCAAGGAGGGGGGCATTTTGCAGAACCGGCCGGTGAACTTCATCCTGGGCAAGATCTGCGACTTCTTCCGCTCCATCCCCTTTATCCTGCTGGGTATCCTGCTCATCGGGCTGAGCCGGCTGATTGTGGGCACCGGCATCGGCGTGCGGGGGATTATCATCCCGCTGCTCTTTGCCACCATCCCCTTTTTGGGGCGGCAGGTGGAGAGCGCCCTGGCCGAGGTCCCCGCCGGCCTCATCGAGGCAGCCGAGGCGATGGGCTCCTCCCCCTGGGAGATCGTCTGGCGGGTGTACCTGAAAGAGGCCGTCCCCGGTATCACCCGGGGGGTAACCATTACCCTGGTCTCTCTCATCAACTTTACTGCCATCGCCGGCACCCTGGGGGCCGGCGGCTTGGGCAACTTCGCAATCATGTACGGCCACAGCAAGAACCTGCCCCAGATCACCTGGACGGTCATCCTGATTATCGTCGTTTTGGTGAGCATCGTCCAAGCCTTAGGCGGCTATATCGCCAAAAAGGCGACCCACTGACTTTGTCTGTTCTCCCGCCTTTGAACCGGGATAATGGAATATTTGCCCCACTAAAGGAGGAACTTAAAATGAAAAAGAAGAACATTTTTGCCCTCGCGCTGGCCGCGGCCCTGGCCCTGTCTCTGGCCGCCTGCGGCGGAAACAACGGCGGAAACGGCGGCAGCTCCAGCCCTGTCTCCGGCTCCAAATCAGGCTCCGGCTCCACCGGCAGCTCTGCCCCGACCGCTGAACCCACCGTGGTCAAAGTGGGCGTAGTGGGGGCCAACAACCAGCAGTGGGACACCGTGAACGAGCTGCTGGCCAAGGACAATATCAAGGTGGAGCTGGTGGAGTTCGCCGAGTACAAGCTGCCCAACAACGCCCTGGACGCCGGAGAAATCGACCTGAACGCCTTCCAGCACAAGGCCTACCTCCAAAAGGAGATTGACGACCTGGGCTATCAGGTGTCCATCCTGGGCGACACCATCGTGGCCCCCCTGTCCCTGTACTCCGACAAGATCACCGACGTAAGCCAGCTGAAGGAGGGGGACAAGATCGCCGTTCCCAGCGACCCCACCAACGAGGGCCGGTGCTTTAAGATTCTGGAGTCTGCCGGCCTGCTGGAGGTGGACCCCGCCGCCGGATACATGCCCGAGCTGAAGGACATCACCGCCAACCCCCTGAATCTGGAGTTTGTAGAGGTGGAGGCCGCCAACACCGCCAGCCTCCTGCCCGACGTGGCCGCCGCCTTTGTCAACGGGGCCCACGCCGTGGACAACGGCCTGAACATCGACGAGGCCATCTATGTGGAGCAGGTGGAGCCCGGCTCCGACAACCCCTACATCAACATCATCGCCTGCCGCACCGCCGACCTGGACAATGAGGTCTACAAAAAGGTGTTGGCTGCCTACCAGTCCGAGGAGACCGCCCAGGCCATCCGGGACATCTACAAGGGCACCTACATCCCCGCATTTTAAGCAAGATACAGTTCCCGCCCCTCGGAGAGGGGCGGGAACAATATCATGTATTTGAGGTGAACGAATATGGGTATCCACCCCCTTATTGAGCAGGACCGGGAGTACATCACCGCCCTGCGCCGCTGGTTCCACAGCCACCCGGAGCTGAGCATGAAGGAGTACAACACCGCCGCCAGAATTGAGGAGGAGCTGAGCGCCCTGGGCATCCCCACCCGCCGGGTGGGGGAGACCGGGGTGCTGGGGGTCCTCAAGGGGCGGAAGGGGCCGGGCAGAAGGGTGGTCCTCCGGGCGGACACCGACGCCCTGCCCATCCAGGACGAGAAAACCGTGCCCTACGCCTCCCAGTGCCCCGGCGTGATGCACGCCTGCGGCCACGACGCCCACACCGCCGCCCTTCTGGGGGCCGCCCGGGCGTTGAAAAAGCTGGAGGACAGCCTCTCCGGAGAGATTGGCTTCGTTTTCCAGCCCGGGGAGGAGTATGGCAAGGGGGCCGTCCTCTTTCTTCAGGACGGGGCCCTGGAGGGGGCGGACCGCTCCTTCGGTGTCCACATGCAGTCCAACCTGCCGGTGGGGCAGGTTGCCATGAATCTGGGGGCGGAGAACGCCTCGGTGGACCACTTTACCATCCGGATACACGGCAGGAGCGCCCACGTCTCCACCCCGGAGCTGGGGGCGGATGCCCTCTACGCCGCCGCCCAGATTGTCACCGCCCTCCAGGGCCTGGTGGGCCGGCTGAAGAGTCCCACCGACCCCGCCCTCATCGGCGTGGGGGTGCTCCGGGCCGGGGAGGGGTACAACATCGTGGCCCGGGAGGCCGTCATCGAGGGGACGGTGCGCTGCTTTTCCGAGCAGACCCGGGCCATGCTCAACGCCAAAATCGCCGATACTGCCCGGAGCATCGCCGCCCTGTACAATACAACCGCTGAGGTGGAGAACGAGTCTTTCACCCGGGCGCTGATCAACGATGCCGGGGTCTACGCCGAGGCTGCCCCTGTCATTGAACGGGTAGTGGGAAAAGGAAACCTGGTCCCCAAGGAACTGTCCTTGGGCGGAGACGACATGGCGGAGATCATCGCCGCCGTCCCCGGGGTCTACGCCTTCGTGGGCAGCGGAAGCGACGCCGTCCCCGGCTCCCGGCTGGCCCACCACACCCCGGGCTTCGATATTGACGAGAGGTGCTTGCCTATCGCCGCCGGTTTATATGTGGAGTCCGCCCTGTCCTGGCTAAAGTAGGAGATGTGAACGTCCTAACTCCGCTTTTCTGACAGCTTCCGCTCAAAGCGGTCCTTTCGGGTATCTGTTGGGATTGGCGTGGGATAGCAGCCGGTAAAACAGGCGTCGCAGCAGCGTTCCTTCCCGATGAGCACTCCCAGTTGCTCCACTGGCAGATAGCCCAGGGAATCCACCCCGATGATTTGGGCGATCTCCTCCACGGTATGGTGGCAGGCGATGAGATTGTCCCGAGAGTCGATATCTGTACCATAGTAGCAGGGATTTAGGAAGGGCGGCGCGGAGACCCGGAAGTGGATCTCTCTGGCCCCTGCCTCCCTCAGCAGGCTGACAATCCGGCCGCTGGTGGTTCCCCGGACGATGGAGTCGTCCACCAGCACCACCCGTTTGTCTGCCACGCTGTCCCGGACGGCGCTGAGCTTGATCTTCACTTGATCCAGCCGGTGGTCCTGGCCGGGGGCAATGAAGGTGCGGCCGATGTACTTGTTTTTAATGAGTCCAATTCCGTAGGGAATACCGGAGGCCCGGCTGTAGCCCAGAGCGGCGTCCAGCCCGGAGTCGGGCACCCCCACTACCACGTCCGCCTGGACGGGGTATGTCTGGGCCAGAATCTCTCCGGCCCGCAGGCGGGCGGCATGGACGGACACCCCGTCGATCACCGAATCCGGGCGGGCAAAGTAAATGTATTCAAAGATGCAAGGGGTGTGCTCCGCCTTTCCGCAGTGCTCCCGGCGGGAGACAATGCCGTCCCTGGAAAACACCAGGATCTCTCCCGGCTCCAGATCCCGGACAAACTCCGCCCCCACTGCCGCCAGAGCGCAGCTCTCCGAGGCCGCGATGTAAGTTCCGTCCGGCCTTTTTCCATAGCACAGAGGTCGGAAGCCGTGAGGATCCCGGGCGCAGATCAGCTTCTGGGGAGACATGAGCACCAGGGAGTAGGCCCCCTCCAGCTTGTACATGGCGGCGCTGAGAGCCTCCTCAATGGAGGGGGCGGACAACCGCTCCTTGGTGACGATATAGGCGATGACCTCAGTGTCGCTGGTGCTGTGGAAGATAGCCCCGGATAGCTCCAGCTCATTCCGGAGCTGGGCGGCGTTGCTCAGGTTGCCGTTGTGAGCCAATGCCATGCGGCCCTTCTGGTGGTTGACCTCGATGGGCTGGCAGTTGCTCCGGTTGGAGGCCCCGGTGGTGCCGTAGCGGGTGTGGCCCACCGCCATAGTTCCCTGGGGGAGCCGGTCCAGCGTTTCACTGGAGAACACCTCCCCCACCAGCCCAAGGTCCTTGTGGGAGGAGAACACCCCGTCATCGTTGACCACGATGCCGCAGCTCTCCTGTCCCCGGTGCTGGAGGGAATAGAGACCGTAGTAGGCTAGCCGGCCCACATCCCCAGGCCGGGGGCTTATAAGGCCAAAGACGCCGCATTCCTCGTGAATACTCATCGTGATACCTCCGTGTTGTGAAAAATAAATGCGCCCGGCCAGCGTTTCCACTGTCCGGGCGTTGGCTTCGGTGATGGATGGATCACACAAAGATTGGAGAGGACAAACTCAGCGGGAGAAGGTCCCGTAGTACTCTGACAGGAAGTCAACCAGCTTTTTCATCATCAATTCCTCCTTCTGTTTGTTCAGGTATCCTGGTTAAAAGTCCATGGAGAACGACTTGTAGTAGCCGGTCAGCATGGCGGACAGCTTCTCAAAGAATGTCTTTTTCATGGTCAGTTCCTCCACTTTCTTAATAATTAGGTTTTGTGTTCCTCTTGGATACTCATATGCTAACACAAAAGCGGGAAAAAAGGAAATACATATATCATTAAGACTGCTATATTTTTTAGATATGATAAGCCCCCGCACCAAAGTGGCGCAGGGGCTGTCTCTGTCATGTCTTTGTCTGACGTTTTTCCAGGTAATCCTGGACATAATGGATAAACTCCCGGGTCAGCCCGGAGGGGGCCTGCCCCTTGTTCCAGACCAGGATATACTCCACCTGGCGGGCTGGCTGGGTCACCACTTTCGACACCACCAGCCCATTGGATACCCCGACAGTTTGGGGGAAGATGCTGACCCCCACCCCCTGGCTGGTCAGGGCCACTGCGTCCATATAATTGGACATTTCACAGAGAATTTCGGGCTCCGCCCCAATCTCCCCGAACCACCGGCGGATGGACTCAATCCGGGACTTGCGGCTGGGGACGATGAGGGACTCCCCCACCAGGCTGGACAAAAGGACAGTATCTCCCGGCTCCTTGGCCAGGGGGTGGTCCGGGTGGAGCATGGCGGCCCAGGGCTCCCGGCCCACGGGAAAGCCCTCCAGGTGCTCGGTGTCGTAGGGGGCGGCGATGATGGCCAGGTCGGCAAGCCCCTTGCGCAGTCGGTCCAACACGTCATCGCTGCTGCCGTTCCACAGGTTGTACCGCACCAGAGGGAACTTCTCCCGAAAGCCGGCGATCCATTGGGCGGCCAGGAAGGGGGCGCGGCCCTCCACCATACTCAGATAGATGATGCCCGTCATCCCCTCCCGCAGGCTGGAAATCTCTTGTCGGGTCTTGTCCGCCAGCTCCTGAATCTGGACCGCCCGGCGCAGCAGGAGGGTCCCCTCCTCGGTCAGCTCCAGATGCCGCTTGCCCCGGATGAACAGCTGAACTCCCAGTTCTTCCTCCAGGGTCTTGATCTGGTTGCTCAAGGGCGGCTGGCTCATACTCAGCTTTTCTGCCGCCCGGGTAATGTTCAGTTCCTGGGCTACAACGGTAAAGTAGTGTAAGGTGCGCAGTTCCATGACAACCCCTCCCTGTATCATCTTAGCGTGAGTAATTATTCCACCGTTACACTCTTGGCCAAGTTACGGGGCTTGTCGATGTCGCAGCCCCGCATGAGGGCCACATAATAGGCAAAGAGCTGGAGGGGGATCACACCCAGGGTGGGGAGTAGCAGGTCGTGGATGTCGGGGATGGTCATTACCGCATCGGCGATGTGGGACATCTCCTCTTTACGGGACTCCACCGTGAGGGCCAGCACACTGGCTCCCCGGGCCTTCACCTCCACCACATTGCTCATGGCCTTGGCGAAGAGCTTGTCGCAGGTACTCAGGGCCACCACCAGGGTGCCGTCCTCGATCAGGCTGATGGTGCCGTGCTTCAGTTCCCCGGAGGCGTAGGCTTCGGAGTGGATGTAGCTGATCTCCTTCAGCTTCAGCGAACCCTCCAGGCCCAGGGCATAGTCCAGGTTGCGGCCGATGAAGAAGATGGAGTTGTGGTGGAAGTACTGGGAGGCGAAATACTGAATGTCGTCCCGACGGGAGAGCACCTCTTCCATCTTGTCGGGTAACTCTTTGAAGGCAGCCAGCATCGCCTGAAAATCCCCCTCTGGGACGGTCCCCAGCCGTTTGGCCAGAAAAAGAGCCAGCAGGGACAGAAGGGCCAGTTGGGTAGTGTAGGCCTTGGTGGTGGCTACGGCGATCTCCGGGCCCGCCCAGGTGTACAGCACCTGGTCCGACTCCCGGGCGATGGAGGAGCCCACCACATTGACGATGGACAGGATGTGCCCCCCCAACCGCCGGGCCTCCCGGAGGGCAGCCATGGTGTCCAGGGTCTCGCCGGACTGGCTGATGACGATCACAAGGGTGTGTTCGTCCACGATGGGGTCCATGTACCGAAACTCGGAGCCTAGGGCCACCTCCACCGGGATGCGGGTGAGGCGCTCCAGATGGTATTTGCCCACCATGCCCACATGGTAGCTGGAGCCGCAGGCCACGATGTAGATACGGTTCATTGTTTTGACATAGTCCTCGCTGAGGGAGAAGTCCTCAAAGACCGCTTCCCCGTTCCGGATGCGGGGGGAGAGGCACCGGCGCAAGGCCTCGGGCTGCTCCATGATCTCCTTGAACATGAAGTGCTCGTATCCGCCCTTTTCGGCGGCATCCATCTCCCAGTCGATGGTGACAACATCCTTGTCAATGGGCTGCATCAGATGGTTATAGCACCGGATGCCCTCCCGGGTGAGGACGGCCAACTCTCCGTCCTCCATGTAGCTCACCCTTCTGGTGTGCCGCAGGATGGCGGTGACATCGCTGGCGATGAAATTGCACCCCTCTCCCCAGCCCAGGATCAGGGGGCTGTCCTTCCGGACGGACACGATCCGGTCGGGGCAGTCGGCACACAGGATGCCCAGGGCGTAGGCCCCCTGGATACGGCGTAGGACCCGGCCCACAGCCTGGAGCAGGTCACCGTCATAGAAGTACTCAATGAGCTGGGCCACCACCTCGGTATCTGTCTCCGACACGAAGGGCACCCCTTTGGATTGCAGGAAGCCCTTCAACTCGGTGTAGTTCTCAATGATCCCGTTGTGAACCACGGCAATCTTGCCGCTGCGGCTCATCTGGGGATGGGAATTGATGTCGCTGGGTGCGCCGTGGGTGGCCCAGCGGGTGTGACCCACCCCGACCGTGCTGTCCAGGTCCGCACCGCCGTGAAGCTGCTCCGAAAGCACCTGGAGCCGCCCCTTGGCCTTGTGAACGGCCAGGGAGCCGCTCTCTGCGTCGAACACTGCCACCCCAGCAGAGTCGTACCCCCGGTACTCCAGCCGGGACAGGCCCTCTATCAGGATAGGAGCTGCCTGTTCTTTTCCGATATATCCTACAATTCCACACATATTCAATTTTCCTCCTTTAAAATCAGAAGGGCAAACTCGCAGCTATTTGACCTCGCACCCCGGTCACAGTCTCTTTGTTCCGCAGTTGCCTGCGGGCTTTGTAGGCTATGTGCGCGCCCGGGGCTGGCGCGGAGGGGCATCCGCCGAAGCCTTCGATTCTCCCCTCACCTCGTCGTCCCGCCTGACAGGCGGGCGCTGGCGCTTCTGATGGGCTGTGCCCATGGACCTCCTTTCCCTCTGCGATATATAGGATGATATGCGTTTTTTCCTATACGTTTGCTTATTATAGGCCTTGTATGTACAGATGTAAAGAGCAACGGAAAGTCCTTCTGGCGCGAAAGGAGCGGACAGAGATTATGAGGAGGATGAAACTATAATGGTATGGACATTCCGGAGCTCAGGGACGAGATGGATAAGCTACGGGCCCGCAAAGGGGAACTGGAGGACATCATAGGCCGCCGGACAGCAAACCAGAGCCGGGTGAATCCCCCAAATATTGTCCGGATATTCCAAGATGCTCTTGAAAAAGTAATCTCTTTCCAAACCGTTTTCCTCCGTTGTTCCCACTGTCTTTTTCCTATTATGGGTCAAGGGGTATCGGACCATTCAAGAATTGCTACGGAGAAAACGATGAAAAAGTTTCAGAACAGCTAGGGAGTCAACGCTAAGGTGTAACCCTCTAAACATGTGGAGCAGCGATTATTCTTTCTGCCCTTATTGAAACTCCAAACGATACGATTTTGCGTTCTGTGTCTATCCAAATCTGAATCATAGGCTGACGTTTTATTTCCATACTCCAAACACGTCTTTATAAAATTTCTCGAATTAAAACAAAGGGTGTATACGTTTCAGACGGTCGTGGACGGAGCTGGGCAGTGGATTCTGATATCATCAGCGGTCTGCCAGATGGAACGTTGAATCCAACTGGTACGGCCACCTGTGCCGAGACTACCGCCATACTGCAGCGATTTGTCAATGTCTTGTTAAAGTGATATTTTGACCGCCCAGAGCAGCTCGGAAACTTTTATGCAATCGTTATCATATCGAAAAGATATGGTTATTACTATCTATAAAGTATTTTAAATTTCAATTTTTTGGTGCTATGATGAGAACGCTCAAAGGAATGCTCCTCGTTTTTGTGTGACCCATCCATCACCAAAGCTGTGGCCTGGGCGGTGGAAACACCGTACAGGCCTATCTTTTTATCAGGAAAGGAAGTGCTTCGGCAATGCTTTCATTTCTGAAGGAGGAAGGGGTAAGCCCCGGACTGCTGGAGGAATTGAAACGGTTCCGGGAGAACAATCCCCCGGAGCTGCCGGAGCGGGTTCCTGTCCCCCAATTTCACTACTACGGGCGGGAGGTCTGGGAGCAGGCCATCGCCGCGTTGCTCTGCGGAAAGAATTTGCTCCTCACCGGGGGAAAGGCCACTGGCAAGAACGTGCTGGCGGAAAACCTGGCCGCAGTCTTTGGCCGGCCCGCCTGGAACGTGTCCTTCCATGTGAATCTGGACGCCTCCGGTCTGGTGGGGACGGACACCTTCACGGAGGGGCAGGTCCGTTTCCGGCCCGGGCCTGTTTACCAATGTGCCCAGCACGGGGGCTTCGGCATTCTGGACGAGATCAACATGGCGAAGAACGAGGCACTGGCCGTCCTCCACGCCGTTCTGGACTTCCGGCGGGTGCTGGACATCCCGGGGTATGACCGCCTCCCCATGGCCCCCGCCGCCCGCTTCATCGCCACCATGAACTACGGCTACGCCGGCACCCGGGAGCTGAACGAGGCCCTGGCCTCCCGGTTTGTGGTCATCCAGATGCCCGCCATCAGCCCGGAAAATCTGGACCGGCTGCTGAAACACCGCTGTCCTGAGCTGAAACAGAAATACCGCCAGCAGTTTGCCTCGCTCTTCTTTGACCTTCAAAAGAAGTGCGAGGGCGGTGAAATTTCCTCCAAGGCCCTGGACCTGCGGGGGCTGCTGGACGCCCTGGAGCTGATGGCGGCGGGGGTTCCCTCCGGGCCCGCTCTGGACATGGGGATCACCAACAAGACCGCCGACGGCTATGAGCAGGGCCTGATTCGGGACGTGATGGCGGCTCGGGTCTCCCCCAAGCTCACCCGAGGGGAGCTGTTCGGCCCGTGAGCGCCCACCATACCGCCGGACAGCGCCGGGCGATGAACCAGGTCTGGAACGGGGCGGGTGTCTACGGCTTCGAGCCCCTGTTCCTCTCTCTGAACGGCGACGGGAGCCCGAACCTGTACTTAAACACCATTGTGGGCTGTGTCCGCAAGTGGTACGGGGAGGAGGGGCCGGCCCGGCTCTTTCAGGCCTGGGCGGGGGACCGGCGGCAGGCGCTGCTGGACGACCTGGCCTGGCTGGCTCTGGAGAGCGCCGCCTATCAGCTGGAGCTGCCCCAACGGCCCATTCTGGCCGACCTGCGCCGGGACTGGGCGGTGGAGTTCTTTGATAAGGAGCACACCCTCTCCCGCCAGGAGTGGATGGCAAAAAACCAGCTGAGCTACACCATGCAGTCCGCCCGGTGGAGGGCAGTGCTGGGAAAGCGCCCCCCGGTGATGACCCCCTATGAAAGGCGGCTGTCCGCCGCGTTGGCCTTGGGGCCAATGGAGGAACAGGAGCTTTTTCCCGCCATTTTGGAGCTGTTTGCCCGCTTTCGCCTCTTTGACGGCAGGAGCCGCCCGCCTTCCGCCTTGCGGCTTCACCTCACGGGAAAATGGGCCGGGGTGATGACCCGGCTGATGCCCACAGAGATCGTCCACACCGATGTGGCCTCTGTCGGACACGGAAAGGGGTCAGATGAGGAGGACAGCACAAAGTTGGACATCCGCCGAGCCAGTATCCGGCTGAAGGAGGACGTTTCCTCTGACCGGCTGTACATCCAGAGCTGCTTCGGCCCCTCCCTCCTGCCCCAGCGGGAGCTGGCGGCGGCGGAGCAGAAGCTGTGCGCCGGCCTCCATTTGGGCTGTCATCTGTGGTACACTGCCGGGGTCCCCACCCCGGAGCAGGCACCCGGCGGGGAGGCCCGCCGGCTGGCGGAGCAGGCCCGGCTCCAGCAGGAGCACAACCGGGAGGCTTTCTCAGCGGACGCTGCCCTCTACCAAAACACTATCCGGCGGCTGACGGAGCAGATTCAAAACTGTATCCGGGTCCACAGCCAGGCGGAGGAGGAGACCGCCCGGAGCGGAAAGTTGAACACCCCCCGTGTCTGGCGGGCGGCGGCGCTGTCCGACCGGCGGGTCTTTGTCCGGGAGACGGACTCCGCCCGCCCCGGCTTTTCGGTGGACCTGCTGCTGGACGCCTCCTCCTCCCGGATGCACTGTCAGGAGGCCGTCGCCGCCCAGGGGTACATCCTGGCCGAGAGCCTGGCCCGGTGCGGCGTACCCGTGCGGGTGTCCGGCTTTTGCAGCCTGCGGGGGTACACCGTCCTCCGGGTGCTCAAGGACTTCGGGGACAGCAGCGGTCAGGTGTTCCGCTACTTCGCCGCCGGCTGGAACCGGGATGGCCTGGTCCTCCGGGCGGCGGGAGAACTGCTGGAGGTCCCCCCAGAGCAAAGACGGCTTTTTCTGCTCCTCACCGACGCCAGCCCCAACGACAGCCGCCGCATTTCCCCCGGCGGGAAGTACCCCTTCGGCCGGGACTATGCCGACGCCCCGGCGGTGGAGGACGCCGCCCGGGAGGTCCGGGCTCTGCGAAAGCAAGGCATCCGGGTGGGGGCGGTGTTCATGGGGCCAAGCCTGAATGTCCCGGCGGCGGAGACCATCTACGGAAAGAGCCTGGCCCACATCCGGTCCATGGACCAGTTGGCCGCCGCTGCGGGGGCGCTGATTCAGGCGGAGATACGGGAGTTGGAGTAAAAACTTTGTTAAACGGTCCGGCCGCGCACCATACGCGGCGGGCTGAAATATAAGGGAGGTATATTTATGGTTAGTTTTCTTGTGTGTCTGGCCCTGTTGATTGCCGGCTACTTTGTCTACGGCAAAGTGGTGGACAGCACCTTCGGCCCGGACGACCGGGAGACCCCCGCCGTCCGCATCAACGACGGGGTGGACTATGTGGTCATGCCCCAGTGGAAGCTGTTCCTGGTCCAGCTGCTGAACATCGCCGGTCTGGGCCCCATCTTCGGTGCGCTGTCCGGTTCCCTGTGGGGCCCCAGCGTCTTCCTGTGGATCACCTTCGGCACCATCTTTGCCGGCGGCGTCCACGACTACTTCGCCGGTATGCTCTCTGAGCGCAACGAGGGCGCGTCCGTCTCTGAAATCACCGGTATCTACCTGGGCGGCGGCATGAAGAACGTCATGCGGGTGTTCAGCGTGGTGCTGCTGATCATGGTGGGCACCGTCTTTGCCGTGGGCCCCGCCGGCCTGCTCCAGCTGCTGTGCAAGAACGCCGGCGGCATCCTGGCCAACAAGATGTTCTGGCTCATCCTCATCCTGATCTACTACTTCATCGCCACCTTTATCTCTGTGGACAAGGTCATCGGCAAGATCTACCCCGTGTTCGGCATCTGCCTGATCATTATGGCCGTGGGCGTGGCCTTCGGCGTGATTACCAACTCCAACTACGTCATCCCCGAGCTGTGGGATCACCTGTACAACATGCACCCCTCCGGCACCCCCATCTGGAGCTTCATGTTCATCACCGTGGCCTGCGGGGCCATCTCCGGCTTCCACGCCACTCAGTCCCCGCTGATGGCCCGGTGCATGAAGTCTGAGCGCCAGGGCCACATGGTGTTCTACGGCGCCATGATCTCCGAGGGCATCATCGCCCTGATCTGGGCCGCCGCCGGCTGCTCCATCTACACCGGCGCCGAGCTGCTGGGCATGGGCGCCGGCGGCCCCACCGCCGTCTACGACATCTGCCAGAAGACCATGGGCTCCGCCGGTATGGTGCTGGCCATGCTGGGCGTCATCGCCTGCCCCATCACCTCCGGCGACACCGCCTTCCGCTCCGCACGCCTCACCCTGGCCGACTGGTTCAAGATCGACCAGAAGAACTACGCCAACCGCCTGAAGCTGTGCGTCCCCGTGCTGGGCGCGGGCGCCATCCTGGGCATCGGCAACGCCCTGGGCAAGATCGACTACAATGTCATCTGGAGGTACTTCAGCTGGTCCAACCAGACCCTGGCCATGATCGTCCTCTGGGCGGCCAGCATGTACCTGTTCCAGCAGAAGAAGAACTACTGGATCACCGCCGTCCCCGCCACCTTTATGAGCGCGGTGTCCTGTACCTACTTCATCCTGGGCGAGGAGTGCCTGGGCCAGCTGCTCAACAAGCATGAGGTGGTGGACGGCGCCCGCAAGCTGGTGGCCTACAACACCGCCCTGGCCTACCCCGTGGGTATCGTGTTCGCCGCCGCCCTGCTGGGTATCTTCCTCTACGCCACCAGGAAGCAGACCGCCAAGGCCTAACACCAAAACACCAGCCGCTGCCTGTACGACAGCGGCTGGTATTCTGCTTGTCTTGACGCCTGGGGGCCGACATGGTAAAATCAGTTCGTTTAATTTTCGTTTTGGAGGTATCTCGCTGTGAAAGACATGATTGCATATTGCGGATTGGACTGTGAAAAGTGCGACGCATACCTTGCGACGATTCATGACGACCAGGAGCTGCGTGAAAAAACCGCGAAATTGTGGGCCGAGCTGAATCAAGCTCCCATTCTGCCTGAACATATCAACTGTCAAGGCTGCCGCGTTGAGGGAGTGAAAACGGTATTTTGCGACAGTCTCTGTGAAATTCGCCAGTGTGCGCTGAAAAAGGGCGTTGCGACCTGCGGTGACTGTCCGGAGCTGGAAAATTGTCAAATTGTTGGAGCGGTTATCTCCAACAACCCCGAGGCTCTGGAAAATCTGAAAAGGAACTAGGCGATCATCCATGCTATTCAAACCAGTACAGCTGGGCCGGGAGGCCCTGGATCGGAATACCCTGATTGCGGACCGGAAGTCCTGCAAGCGCTTCGGCCCCTGCGGGGTAGGGGAGAGGGCCCTGTATCTCAGCAGCTTTTACCTGAACTGCCGGTACTACCTGCCCTGGTCCGGCGTCACCCGGGTGTTTAAGCGGGTGGCTATGAGCAAGGGGGGCTTCTCCCACAAGGGCATCTTCGCCTCCATCCCCTACCTGGTGGTGGAGTACGATGGGGGCGAGGAAAAGCAGTGCACCTACAAATATGAGGAACAGGTGGACCAGCTCCTGGCCTGTTTGAAGCGGACCCACCCGGAGATCAAGCAGGTGAGCGGGGCAGCGGAGGAGCGTCTGGCAGAGCGGGAGCAGCCTCCCAAGCCGGAGCTGACCCAGGAGGCCGTGGACACGCTGAGAGCGTTGAAAGCGGCGGAGGCCGTCCTGAAGAAACGGCCCGACCTGTATCTGGAGCTGAGCAAGTCCGCCCGGCAGCTGAGGCAGCTGAACCTGATCCTCTCCACCCGCCGGGGCGGGAATATGAAGAAACGGGAAGCGGACATCCCGCCCCGCGCGGAGCGGGCCAAGGCGGCCATGGAGGCATTCCTGACGGACTACCAGCCCTTCCCCTTGCCATCCCGCTACGCCCACCCCATCGTCCTCCGCCGGATGAGGCGCTGCGTGGAGGAGGGTCGGGCCGATACCTCCGAACAGGCCCTGGAAACGGTCAAGGCGGACCTGAAAGCCCTGAACTCCTCCGTCCAGGTGAGCCAGGAGGAGCACGACGAGGTGGTGGCCGTGAAGGCCATGTTTCTCAATGAGGACTACAGATAAAACCGAAAATACTGAAAAACGATACAGCTGCCTGTTTAATGTCAGGCAGTCGTATCGTTTTTATTAATTTGTCTGGCAGGTTATTCGCCTAGCGGTTGCAGCTTCTGACAAATGCGGAAATAATCTCCTGCTGAGTCGGATCAGACCAGGCCATCATTTCCGGGTGCCACTGTACTCCCAGGAAGAAACGGTTTTTTGGATTCTCCGCCAGCTCGACTGCTTCAAGGATACCATCTTCCGAACGGGCAGTTATTTTTAAACCGGGGGCGCACTCATCCACCGCCATATGATGGAAAGAATTGACGCCCATACTATCACAATCCACAAGAGAATAGAGCAAGGAACCTTTTTCCACCTTTGCTCTGTGAGAGGGAATCTGCCTGGGATACATGGGCAGGGTATGAGAACTGAATCCGGAGTCCGGAATATGTTGGATCAGGGTGCCGCCCAGAGCGGTATTTATCACTTGAATACCGCGACAGATCCCTAAGATAGGCTTGTTCGTCTGCCCTAGGAGGTAACGCAGCATGGTAAACTCCTGTTCATCCCGTTCCGGAACCACTCCCCCCGTCTTTCCGGTGGTCTGCTGTCCGAAACGGAGAGGGTCCACATCGCTTCCCCCGCTGAACAGCACCCCATCTACGGCAGACAACATTTCCTCAACTACTGTTTCCCACTCCGACCCCCGTACCACCGGGAGGATAAAAGGAATGCCGCCCGCCCGAACGACCGAAGCGATATAGTCGTCCGCAAGAAGCTGCCACTCCTGTTCCTTTGCGCCGATGCCTTCGGCAAACTCGCTGGAGCCGTCAAAGCTGTAGTTTGCGGTGATACCAATGATCGGTTTCATAGGCTCAACTCCTTATTTTATTTGCTGTTTGAAACTTTCTTTTTCTATGATGCTACCACAGAAAATCAGAGCAGGCAGTTACCTCAATTTTCATTATTTTACTACAATGCCGTGCTAAAGTACAGAATTGATGGCTGAGATTTTGCAAGTTACAAGTAGAAATAATTCATAAATATCACTTTATTCTTATCCAATTTGATGATTGACGGCTGAATTTGAATGTGCTACGATTTTCCCATCGCAAGGGCAAAGGCGTCTGAAAGCGGTTTTTTCGTGGACGCCTATGCCCTTGTCTTATTTTTTGTGTGTTTTGAGAAAGGGGAAATTGTTATGGATATGTCTGTATGGTATTTAGTAGGAGCTGTACTTGTATTTTTCATGCAGTGCGGCTTCGCCATGGTGGAGACTGGCTTCACCCGGGCCAAAAACGCGGGCAACATCATCATGAAGAACCTGATGGACTTCTGCATCGGCACCGTGGTCTTTATGCTCCTGGGCTACGGGATCATGAATAGTGAGCACTACTTCTTCGGCCTGATCGGAAGGCCGGAGTACCAGCTGTTCACCGACTTCTACGGCTTCAACTGGTCCAACTTCTTCTTCCAGCTGGTGTTCTGCGCCACTTCCGCCACCATTGTCTCGGGGGCTATGGCGGAGCGGACCAAATTCCTGTCCTACTGCATCTACTCCGCCGTCATCAGCGCGGTGGTCTATCCCATTGAGGCGGGCTGGGTGTGGAACGGCCAGGGCTGGCTGGCCCAACTGGGCTTTGTGGACTTTGCCGGCTCCGCGGTGATCCACATGGTGGGCGGCATCGCCGCCCTCATCGGGGCCATTCTGCTTGGCCCCCGCATCGGCAAGTACACCAAACAGAAAGACGGCTCTGTCCAGGTCCACGCTATCCCCGGCCACTCCCTGACCATGGGTGCCCTGGGCTGCTTCATCCTCTGGTTCTGCTGGTACGGCTTCAACGGAGCCGCTGCCTCCGACCCCGCCCAGATGGCCTGGATCTTGGGCAACACCACCATCGCCCCCGCCGTGGCTACGGTGACGTGCATGATCTTTACCTGGCTGAAAAACGGCAAGCCCGATGTGTCCATGTGCCTGAACGCCTCCCTGGCCGGCTTGGTGGCCATCACCGCCCCCTGCGCCACGGTGGACGCCCTGGGCGCCTTCGTGATTGGCGCGGTGGCCGGTATCCTGGTGGACGTGGTGGTGGAGTTTCTGGACTTCAAGCTCCACATCGACGACCCGGTGGGCGCAGTAGGCGTCCACTGTGCCAACGGCATCTGGGGCACCATTGCCGACGGGTTGTTCAATACGGAAAGCGGCCTGTTATACGGCGGCGGCTTTGCCCACCTGGGAGTCCAGGTGCTGGGCTTTGTGACCATTGCGGCCTACACCGCTGTGGTGATGACCATCGTGTTCAAGGCCATCAAGGCCACTGTGGGCCTGCGGGCCTCCGCCGAGGAGGAGATCATGGGCCTGGACATCACCGAGCACGGGCTGACCTCCGCCTACGCCGACTTTCTGCCCTCCTACCCCGGCACCATCGGGGGCGAGAACCCCTCCAAGGCGGTGGACGTCTCCGGCCTGGAGCCCCTACCTCTGACCCCCCACCTGGCCACCCACACCGGAAGCGACCGGCTGACCCGGGTGTCCATCATCTGCAAGGAGGAGCGGTTCCCCGTCCTGCGGGACACCATGGCCGCCCTGGGGGTCACCGGTATGACGGTGTCCAACGTGATGGGCTGCGGCGAGCAGCTGGGCAAGACTGGCCAGTACCGGGGCGTGGAAATGAGCATGAACTTCTTCCCCAAGGTACAGGTGGACATCGTGGTGTCCAAGATCAGCCCCGAGCTGGTGGTGGCGGCGGCCCAGAAGGCCTTGCGCACCGGCGGCGAGGGGGACGGCAAGATTTTCGTCTACAATGTGGAGAACGTGGTGAAGGTCCGCACCGGCGAGACCGACTACGACGCCCTTCAGGACGAGCAGAGATAATTCCATAGATCGGCTGTCTCCCCGTTTGAAGCGGGGAGACACAGCCGGCTTAAAACAAAAGGAGGAGACCCCATGGGGCAGCAAAGATATCCAATCTACGGCCCGGAGCATGACGCCTGCGGCATCGGGGCTGTGGTCAGCATTCAGGGGATTAAAACCTATGCTCCATGGTATAATCATCGTTTTTCCCGCAGGCTGAGGTACACTTATAGCAGAGAGGAACAATCTGCCGCTTTACCTCATCCACACGCCGGAGCAGAGCAGAAAGGGCCTCCTTGTCAAAATTCACATTCGTAATTGTCGCAAACAACCCTTCCCGCACAACCTGATTGGCGGCATGGCTAATCAGATGCTCATTTCCGTCTATAGTCCTTGCGAGGCCAATCAATTTCCCAGTAAGCTGATCCTGCATTTCAGCAATACCGGCCTGCTTACCACATACGCCAGAATTTCCAGTACAGCCTTTGCATCCCGCTGTCTGTTCACACTGGAAGCAAAACATTTTCTGTTCCATCACAGTTTCCACCTTGTAATTATTCTAAAATTTTTCCGTCCGTAGAAATAGTCACCACATTCCACGGAATAAACTTCCCGCTCTCCTGCAAGGCCTGTTTGACCGCGTTTTCGATTCCGCCGCAACAGGGAACTTCCATTCGTACTATGGTTACGCTCTTGATGTCATTTCCAGAAATGATTTGCGTCAGCTTTTCAGCATAGTCCCCCTCGTCCAGCTTGGGGCAGCCGATGAGCGTCACATGGCCGCGGATGAACATATCGTGGAAATTGCCATAGGCATAGGCGGTACAGTCTGCGGCAATGAGCAGCTTCGCACCGCTAAAGTATGGGGCGTTCACTGGCACCAGCTTAATCTGTACTGGCCATTGGGTCAGCTGACTGGCGGCAGGCGTCTGTGCGGCAGGGGCAACGCAAGGATCCCGGCGAATCGTCTTTGCATTTGTTCCGGGACAGCCGCAGGGCAGAGGCGCACTCTTCTGTTTAGCGGCCATCACAGCCGCATGGTCATAGGCGGGCGCTTCTCGTATCTCAAAGCTGATCGCCTCCGTGGGGCAGGCGGGCAGGCAGTCACCCAGACCATCGCAGTAGTCCTCACGAGTGAGCCTCGCCTTACCGTCTACCATCTCAATAGCTCCCTCATGACAGGCAGCGGCACAGGCTCCGCATCCGTTACACTTTTCTTCATCAATATGAATTATTTTGCGAACCATAAAATTGTCCTTTCCGGTCAACTATATTTTTGAATCCCTGTTGACATCTTGGGATCAGTATAGTATGATTCACTTGTTTTGTATGTTGAAATTTCAACAGAGGGGACAAATCTGTGGAAAAATATTTTGAAGTATTGTGCATGTGTCCGCTGTTTCGGGATATTGCGCATTGGGAACTGACCAAGGCTCTACGTTGCCTCAACGCCAGGGTATTTTCCTTTGAAAAGGGAGAAGCCGTGATGAATGAAAGTGAACCAGCAAAATATGTGGGAATTGTCCTAACGGGCAGTTTCCAAATTGTTCGGACGGATTTCTTTGGTAATCGAAGCATGATTGCCAACCTTATTCCTGGTGAATTATTTGGGGAATCCTTCGCTTGTGCAGGGGTAGAGGTAGTCCCAGTTTCTGTGCTGGCATCGGAGGCTGCGGAGGTTATGTTGATTGACTGTTTGAAAATTAGTCATTCATGCAGTAATGCTTGTCAATTCCATCAACAGATGATTGACAATCTTCTTCAAATTGTTGCGGCAAAGAATTTGGTGCTTCACCAAAAAATCGAGGTCACATCCAAGCGCACGACACGTGAAAAGCTGATGGCGTATCTGATGCTTCAAGCTAAACAATTTGGCAGTCTGGAATTTGAAATACCATATGATCGCCAGGAGTTGGCAGATTATCTGGAAGTAGAGCGCAGTGGGTTGTCGGCGGAAATAGGAAAACTGCGTCGGCAAGGGGTCATTGAAGCAGACCGCAACAGATTCAAGATATACAAACCGTTTGATGTTTGAGGCATGAAAACATAGCGGTAGCAAGTAGCGGCAAGCAATGCGCCGGTATATACCCGGCACTCGCTTGTTGGTGGCTGACGCCCCCAAGCCCCCGTAAGGACCGGCGCGGTCGCGCCGGTCCTTTTAAGC
>CAJUPW010000033.1 GCA_910588635.1 uncultured Oscillospiraceae bacterium
ATATCGAGGAACGGTTTCCAATGTTCGGCGTCCGCTACATTGCCATCAACGACAATGTGGATACCGACAGCAGCGAAAGCAACGAGCTGATGCCGTTCAAAAATTTGTTCAATGAATGGTATGTTCGGGACTCCAGCCGCAAGGTGCGGGCCGTATTCCGGGCAAAGGCTGAACGAGGGGAGCGCTTGGGGGCCAGAGCGCCCTATGGCTACCGGCGCAGCGAGGATGACAGAAACCGGCTGGTGGTAGATGAGGAAGCCGCCGCCATTGTCCACCGAATCTTCGCTATGTGCGCTGGCGGTATGGGTCCCAGCCAAATCGCGCGGCAGTTGAAAAGTGAACAGCTTCTGTGTCCGGCGGTCTACGCCTATCAGAAATTTGGGATCGCCCATTCCTCCATGAATTTGGAGACCCCCTGCGACTGGTCTGAAAGCACTGTCGCCGCCATGCTTGAGAATGAGGCCTATCTGGGCAACACCGTCAACATGAGGTACAGCACCAAGTCCTATAAGGACAAGCGCCGGATTACCCATCCCAGGGAGGAATGCCTGGTTTTTGAGGGGACTCACCCGGCGCTGGTGACGCGGGAGGTCTGGAACATCGTCCAGCGGGTGCGCCAGAACAAGCGCCGCCCCACCAAGATGAAGGAGCAGAACAAATACTCCGGGCTGGTGGTGTGCGCGGACTGTGGGGCCACCATGGTGCTGCATCGAGCGCATACGATGAAACCCACCTGGAACAACTTCGCCTGTTACACCTACAAGAAAAAGGGGAAAGAAGTCTGCACCGCCCACTATATCCGGGAATGCGTGCTGGACGAGGTGATCCTGGAGGATCTGCGGCGGGTAACGGCGATGGCCAGGGAACATACTAGGGAGTTTGCGGAGTACATCGGCGGCAGGCAGTCCGCAGAAATCCAGCGGGAGATCCGCAGGCTGGAACGGGAACTGACCGCTATGCGGAAGCGCGGCGCGGAACTGGATGCCATTTTCAAAAGGCTTTACGAGGATCGGGTGCTTGGCCACATTTCGGTGGAGCAGTTCCAGGCGCTGTCCGGTAGCTACACAGAGGAACAGGAGAGGCTGGCGGTGGAAATCCCCACAAAGGAGGCGGCCATCCGGAAGCTGCGGGATACGGTATCCAGCACCGATGGCTTCATCGCCAAGTCCAAGCGTTACACCGACATTACGAAACTGACGCCGGAACTGCTGCGGCTGTTCATCCAGAAGATCGTAGTGCATGAGAAAAGCGTGAAGTATTCCAAGTATTCGGAACAGACTGTGGAAATTCATTATACTGACATTGGATTTATCGGCGAAACCGGGGAAGAAGAAAAGCCCCAGCAGGAAATTACAGCATAATTCCTGCTGGGGAATTCCCCCGGATCGTAGATACCCCTATCAGGGGGAACCCAAGGAATTGGAGGCCTTTTTGGTAGACATTTGGTAGACGGGGAGACGTGGAACAGCCCGGATTTTTCAGCAGGGTACACTGCCGTCTGTACTGATCCGCTTCACTGAGCAGTTGGATGACGGAGGGGTGGCTTGCTTATCAGCTCAATTGCCTGCTTGCCGCTTATATGCTCAATTGTCAGTTCCAGAACACAAAGCGCCGGCATTTCTTTCGCAATCAGCTGCCCTGCGGCGGTGCCTTCCGGTGCATACTTTAACGCTATTTTCTCCGCCGCCGCCGTTTTTTCCGCCTCCGTCTCCAAAATTCGTATGGTACCGAAAACAATTGCGCTTCGAAAATAAGTGGTATATTTTTCAGGGACAACAAGGTCTTGGTCAATAACACAAAAAGAGGCCTTTGGGTTCCTGCTGACCGCATCCAGTTTATGTCCTTGCTTTCCCCCATGGAAATAAATCTTGCCATTTGCAAAGACGTAACTAATGGGGACCGCATAAGGATACCCACCGTCTCCAAAGAGGGCCAGCGTTCCTGATGTTCCCCGCTTTAAAATCTCAGCGGTCTCCACCTCGGACAGCTGCTGCTTTTTTCGCCGCATTTCTCGGAACATAGCCATCTCTCCTTTTGAAATCAATTCAGTGCGACAGCCCTTCCCCGAATTTCTGAGGCTTCGGGGAAGGACTGTTGTTGAAGCAAACGGACTGGTTCACCGAATGGCGATCGCCATTCCTTTTTGCAGCGCATAGGGATTGTAACAACCGAAGCAGTTAGAGAGAGGGAGGACCTCCGGTTTGAGTTTCAGGCCCAGCTGTTCCTCCGCAAAAGCCCGGCGTGCCATCATGCGCTGATAGACCTGGGGATATAGCTTCTGAATCCGAGAGCGCAGGGACTCGTCCGCGATCAGCAGTCCATCTTCCACATTGGGGGTGCAGTATTCCGGATCAGTGGGAATAATGTCCAGCTGGAACATCATTCCGCTCTGGATCAAAGCCTCAGAGCCTTCATAGATCGGGGAGCACATCCACTCCTCATAGCCGATCATATGGCCCGGGTTCAGGCTCCAGCCATACTTCTCTTTGGGGAACTGGGTCTGGATCATCGTGTAAATGTCTCCGCAGGACACTCCAATTCCAATCATTTCCAGCCAGTTGAAGCAGGCGGCTATGTAAGGCTTGGCGATGTTCTCCATAAAATGCTCGCCGCCTTTCACGTCGCTGCTGTCTCGGGCCAAAGCGACGTGACGGCAGGTCAGGCCGCCCTCCAGGCCTACGCTGACGACCAGCTCATCTCCCAGCTCCACTTTATGGTCGGAGGGGCTGATAAGGCCCCGACGGGTATTGACGCCTCCCACCACATAAGGATGGCAGGATACAGGCTGCCCCCAGGTCTGGATCACAGATACGATCTCACGCTCCGACATCCCGGGCTGCACATGCTCCAGCATCCGCAGGACCGACTCCGAGGCGCTTGCCGCCCCAAACTCGAGCTCCGCGGCGGCCTCCGCGCCGATACGGCAGCGCAGGCCGTCTGGTGCGGCGATCAGCATATCTGTAACGTTGACCAGCTGTTCCCGTCTGCCCGCCGCGGCGGCCAGTCCCGTCACAAGATACTCCGGCATCCCCGAGATGGCACGGAAATCCTTTCCATGCTTTGAACTCATCAGCTTCCAATCCACCAGGCCGATTTTCATTCCGTGCTTGATGCCGCACTGCTTCGCTGTGTGCTCTACAGATACAAATTCATCCATAGGCTGATTGGGCAGAGACAGGCACTGACACAGGACCCCTGTGATGGGAATCCGGGCTGTTTCGGCCAGATTCAGGCACTCGTTGCCCAGTGCGCAAAATACATCACCCTCCTGATAAATAAACAACAGCGCCTCTTCAAACCGGGGGTCTACACCGGTGTAGAATTTAAAACTTCCATAGTGCTCCCGGTCTGCGTAAATCACAACAGCGTCCAGCTCCCGGCCAGCCATTGCCTGGCGCAGCTTCTCCAGCCGAGCACGGAAAACCTCCTCAGGCACCACCGGCTTCTCGGCCGGAAAGCCCAGCTCAGGAAGCTGGACAGAACGATACTCCAAGTCTTTTACGGTAATCATAACAATTTCCTCCTCATTAACTCTCACTGATTCCCAGGTAGCTCTCCTGGACGGACGGATCGTTGAGCAGCTGCTCCCCCGTTCCTTCCATGACGATTTCCCCTGTTTTGATCACATAGGCCCGGTCGGCGACCTCTAAGGCCAGAAATGCGTTCTGTTCCACCAAAAGGATTGTCTGCCCACGCTTTTTGTTGATCTCTACGATCCGGCCAAACATTTCGTCGATCACAATGGGGGCCAGCCCCAACGATGGCTCATCCAGACACAGCAGCTTTGGGCGGGACATCAGCGCCCGGCCCACCGCCAGCATCTGCTGCTCGCCGCCGGACAGGGTGCCGGCCGTCTGCCGTATGCGCTCGCGCAGCCGGGGAAACAGCGTCAGCACTTCTTCCAGGTCCTGGGCAGCCCCTGCCTTGTCACCCTTGCGGGGCCAGGTGCCTACCATCAGGTTTTCCCGCACAGTCAGCCCCGAAAAAATGCGCCGCCCCTCCGGGACCAGGGAGATGCCGGACCGTACTACCTCATGCTCGTGTCTGGGCAGCGGCGCCCCGTTGAACCATATCTCGCCGGAGGTCACTTTTTTCTCCCCCACGATGGTCCGCATGGTTGTGGACTTGCCCGCCCCGTTAGCGCCAATGATCGAGACGATTTCTCCCGCGTTGACGTGCATGGAGACGCCGTGCAGGGCGTGAATCCCGCCGTAGTACACGTCGATGTTCTGAACATCCAGCAGTTTTTCAGTCATAACGCTTCCGCCTCCTGTCCCCCAAATAGGCCTGGATGACCTCTGGGTCCTTCTGGACCTGGGCCGGAGTCCCCTGCCGAAGGACCTCCCCCAGATTCAGAACGCACAACTTATCGCACAGGCTGGCCACCAGGTCCATGTGGTGCTCGATCAGCAGAGTGGTCAGATGAAAGTCCTGATGCACCTGCTGAAGCAGCGCGACCAGCTCGTTGCACTCGTCGTTGTTCATCCCGGCGGCCGGCTCGTCCAGCAGCAAAAACTTGGGGTCAGTGGCCAGAGCCCGGGCGATCTCCAGTTTGCGCTGCATGGCGTAGGGCAGGCTGCCCGCCTTCATGTCCTGCTTGTCCAACAGGCCGAACCGGTCCAGGAACTCTCTGGCCCGCTGCTTGGTCTCCCGCTCCGTCCGCTTTACAACAGGGAGCCCTAAAAAAGCCGCCAGACGTGAATATTGAGGCACCGCATGCAGGCCGATCTCCACGTTTTCCTCTACTGTCATCTGCGGGAACAGGCGGATATTCTGATAGGTGCGGCTGATGCCCATTTTACATATTTCATCCGCCCGTTTTTTGAGTACACTCTTCCCGTCAAACAGGATGTCTCCCTGCGTTGGAGTGACGCTGCCGGTCATAGCGTTGAACATGGTGGTCTTGCCCGCGCCGTTTGGGCCGATCAGGCCAAACAGCTCTCCTTGCCGAACTGAAAAGCTGACATCGCTGTTGGCCTTCAGGCTGCCGAATTGAATTGTGACGTTCCGCACTTCAATCACCGGTTTTGTCTCCATACTTATTCCGCCTCCTTTCGCCCGGTCGTCCTCCGTGCCCATACGCGCTTGATCCACCGCCACAGACGTTTCAATTCTCCGGCGATCTCTTTGTTGCCAAACAGGCCTTCCGGACGAAACAGCATGATCACCACAAACAGCAGTCCGTAGATCACCAGCCGCCACATGGCAAAGGCCCGGAGGACCTCCGGCATAGCAGCCAGGATAATGGCGGCCATCATCGGGCCGGACAGACTGTTCACCCCGCCAAACACCACCGCGGCGTTCAGGTCGGTGGATTTTGCGCTGCCGTAGGTGGTGGGATACATGGTCGTCGCGTAGAAGGCGTACAGGGCACCGGCAAAACCGCAGGTGAAGCCGCTGATGGCCAGCGCCCACATCTTATTGCTCATAATGTTCATGCCCATCATTTCCGCCGCTACTTCCTGCTGGCGAATGGCGATGAGATTTTTTCCATAGTGGGATTTGAGATAATTCCGAATCAAAAACAGGATCACCAGAGTGCAGATTACGACTACCGTCAATGTAGTCTTGCGTGGAATACCGGTCAGGCCCATCGCGCCCTTGATGTAGGGTTTGAAGTTTGCGGAGACCAGCCGCACCGCCTCGCCGAAGCCTAGCATACAAACGGCAAAGTAGTCGCCGGTCAGTTTGTTTTTCAGAACAGGGAAGCCAATCAGCACCGCCGCCGCTGTAGACACAAGCGCCCCCAGCAAAACGGCCAGAAGGAAAGGAATATGTCCGTAGATATGGAAGCAGGCGGCAAAATAGGCGCCGATGGACATAAAGCCCGCCTGACCCAGGGAAAACATCCCGCCGTAGCCGGTGAGGACCGTACAGCCGGATACCGCAATCATATTGATGCCCGCCAACAGGAGCACAGTAGCTGTGTATTTCATTGCATATCCACCTCTCAGCTCTTTTCCTTGCTGTTTTTGCCAAAGAGGCCGTTTGGCATTAGCAGCAGGACAACGATCAGCACGGCATAGGAGAATAGATCCCGATAGGTGGAGGAGATGTACCCGGAGATCATGGTCTCCAGCACCCCAAGCAGAAGCCCGCCTATCACGGCACCGGGCAGACTGCCCAGGCCACCGATGACGCTGGCAATAAAGGCCTTGGTGGAAATACCGCCCATTGCGGGATAGACCGCATATTTAAAGCCGAAGAAAAAGCCGGCGATCCCCGCGCACAGTCCGGAAATGGCAAACACCAGGAAGGAGATCGTATTGGTGTTGATTCCCATCAGGCCTGCGGTGTTTGTGTCCAGCGCGCTGGCCCGAATGGCCACGCCATAAATAGTCTTGTCAAGAAACAGCCACAGGAAAACAAGGATCACAAGACAGCTCACCAGCGCGAGAATATCCACAAAGCCCACGTTCACCGGTCCGATCGCAATGGTCCTTATTGGCCAGGCATAGTTGACCTGCTTGATATTTCCTCCCAAGATCAAGGTCATTAGATTGACGATGAAGATGTCCACGCCCATCGCCGCGATCATCAGAGTAAGCCGGGAGGAGCCTTTGGTCCGCATAGGACGATAGGCCACCAGCTCGGTCGCCAGCGAAATAATAATGGTAATCAGCACCGCCGCCGCAAATGCGCCCCAGATGGGCAATCCAAAGGAGTTGACCGCAAAAAGACAGGCAAACGAACCCATCATCATCATGGCGCCGAAGGCAAAGTTGGTAAAGTCAAAAATGCTGTAGATCAGCGCATAGCCCACCGCCAACAGAGCATAGATGCCGCCGATAGACATTCCTGTGATCGCTTGCTGCAGGAATATGGCCATAATATCACCCTCATTTCATACATACGATCCGATGGTCTGTACTTTAAATCGCTATGGGGCTTGGTGTCAGGCACCAAACCCCATTAAGCTGAATCTGGATTTATTATTTCGCCTTGGGATCAAACACCTTGTACAGCTCAAATCCGCCGTCTTTGATGGTCATAATGGTAACTGCCTTGTCCACAGGGTTGTGGGTGGCCGGATCAATGGTCAGGGTCCCGGTAAAGACGGGCGCGTCCTGAATGTCGTCCAGCGCGGCCCGGATGTCGGCGCTGTCCAGGCTGTTGGCCTCTTTGATGGCAGCCTCTAGCAGCATCAGGCAGTCAAGGCCGTAGTAGCAGAACATGTTAGCGCCCATGCCGTGCTTGGCCTGGAAGTCGGCCCGATAGTCCTCATAGGCCGGGTCGTCGTCGATCAATCCGGTAGAGACAAAGCTGCCCTCCAGTTCCTCAGCTGCCTCCAGCAGCTCATTGCCATACACGGAATCTGGAAGAACGAAGGGCACATCGATCCCCAGCTCACGGGCCTGCTGAGCAGCCAGCACGCCGTAGCGGATGTTAGTGGCGGGGAAGAAGATGGCTTCACAGTCAGTAGCGCCGATGTTGGTCAGCTGCGCCCGGAAGTCAATGTCGTTCTCATTGAAGCCCTCGGTACGGGTGATGGTTCCGCCGGCGTTGGTGAAAATCTCAGTAAATAGATTTTCCATGCCCACAGAATAGGAGTTTGTCACGCAGGTCAGCACGCCCACCTTGGTGATACCCTCGTCGATCAGGAAGTTGGCCAGGCCCTCGGCCTGATAGTTGTCAGTGAAGCATACCCGGAACATCCAGTCATACACCTCGCCGGTCTGCTCATTGACCGTACAGGCGGCGTTGGTGGCTGACAGGGCGATCAGAGGTACGCCGCCGGCAGTGACCACCGGCTGAGCGGAGGTAGCCCCGGCGCTGTAAGTGGGGCCCAGGATGGCGATGCACTTATCCTGCTCGATCATCTTGGTGGCGGCGGGAGCCACTTCTTCCACGCCGCGGGCGATGTCATAGGTGACCAGCTCTACCTTGTAACCCAGCCAACCACCGTTGGCGTTGACCTCGTCCAGATAGTCCTGCATGGCCGCGGTGGTGGGAACGCCAAGGTAATCGTCCGGGCCGGAAATAACAGCCAGATGCCCGACTTTAACGGTGCCCTTGAAGTCGCCTTCCGGCTGTGCCTGGCCCTGGGAACCGCCGGAAGAGGGCGGCGTGGTGCCAGAGGTGTTTCCCGCTGTGCCGCAGGCAGCTAAGCTCAGCGTCATCGCGGCGGCCAGAATTACAGCAATCCATCTTTTCATGTTTATACCTCCTACTAAATTGTTGTTTGGGATCTATGTCCAGCTCCGGAAGCGGAGCAAAACATACCTGGAATTAATTGCTAAACTTTAGTTACTAATTAAGGAAAAGTTTCCCTCCACGGCGAAGGATTTTTCGCCGTGGAGGCGGCGTTCAGGAATGAATCAGCTCCTCATCAATCATAACGCCGGTCATCAGATACTGATAAAACATAATCGAGGCAGATAAAATCAGGTTGTTTTTGGAGGCGCATACATAGGTTCGTTCCAGCAAATACTGTTCATCCCGGACAGCTTCCCAGATGTACTGCTTATACTCCTCCTTCACTTGAGTAAAGAATTCCGGCCAATCCTCCTGGAGCGTTCCCCCCAGGTAAATCACCTCCGGATCGTAAAGATTCACACAGTTGGCAATCCAAACCGCGGCATAATGGGCCGCTTCTGTTAAAACTTCAGTGCATAAATGATTCCCCGATTTCGCGGCAGCTACGCAGGAAGGAAAATCCATCCCGGTCCGCTCCTCAATGCTGGTGCGGGCGATGTGGGTGCGGAGACAGCCATATCGTCCGCAGCTGCATCGGACGCCGTTGGAGCCGACCAGAATATGACCGAGCTCACCCATTGCGTTGTGCTTTCCCGTTTGGACCCTGCCTCGGCTGATATAGGCAGCACCTACACCGCTTCCCACATCAATGATCAACGCATTTTGCCGCTTGTCCGCCGTTCCATAAATCAGTTCCGCCATCGCCTCCGCCTTGACATTGTTTTCGATCAACACGGGGAGTGGCCTGGGGAGGAGCCGCTGCAGCTGCTCCATCAGGGGGTAATTCTTCCAGTTGAGCTGTGGAGACTGGCGGATCACCCCGTTTTTTCGGTCTACATATCCGGGGACCGCAATGCCAAGCCCGATCAAATTGTCCTGCTGCTCCGGGGTAAGGCGCTGATACAAGGTCCCGATGATATCCGCCAGAAGCTGTGTCACCTCTTCCAGCGGCTGGCTCTCCGAAATAGATGTGCTGTAGCTGGTGACGACCTGCTGGCCAATATCCAACACGCCGCCCCTGATGATGCCTACGTCAATCTCAATCGCCATCGTCAACACCTTTTCCGGCACGATGTTCAGCTGGATCGCGTTGCGCCCAATTTTCCCGTCCGCGGCCAGACCGCATTCTGAAACCAGACCGTCTTCGATCAGGGCGGCGATGATCTTGCCAACGCTGGTGGGCGTCAGATCGATCATGCGGGTGAGCTCAGACCGGGATATCCCCACATGACGGCGAATCAAATTGTACAGTTTCTTTTTATTGTAATCTCTGACCCAAAACGCACTGTGCTTTACATCCGTTCTCTGCATGTCCTCATAGTTCCTTTACCTATTTATCGGTTCGCTCCGGTTCAGTCTCTGCCGCGCAGGTATTTGTCGTCCAGGCTGATTTTTTCCAGAAGGACTGCCATCAGGGAAACACGTGGCACAATGGTATCCAGCTGAAGCCGCTCCTCGGGGGAGTGGCAGCCAAAGGAGGCGGGGGCCAGACCATCCAGCGTGGGGCAGTTCAGCACGGTGGAGGCGCTGTCCGCCCCACCTCCGCTGCACCGCTCTTCCAGGGGGAAGCCCATCTCCTCACTGGTAGCGCGGACCAGCTCGACCAGAGGATCCACCCAAGGCAGCTTGGGCATGGGACCGAAGCCGCCCTCCGGCCAGAAGGTGATGCTGGTGGTCGTCCCGGGCACATATGTAATGGACTCTACCTGCTTTAGGAACGCGTCGATCTCCGGCTTCGGGTCCCAGTTAAAAATACGGTAACGCAGCATGGCATAGGCGTTGTCCGCTACGCAGCAGTCACCGGTCCCGCCCTTGATCCAGCATACCACCAGGTACACATTGGGAAATTCCCGGTTGAGAATGTCGTTGAGTTTCCGGGTCAGCTCCACCAGCGCGTTCGCGCCCTCCTCAGGATTTACACCGGCGTGCGCCATCTTTCCCTTCACATTGATCTCGTAGTAGAGCGACCCGGCCCGGGCCGTTGTAAATGTGTCCGCACCCTCGGGCCCCTCCATGCAGAAGGCCAGGTCCATGTCCTGGGAGTAGTGCTTCAGCCACTTAGTGGAAGAGGGAGAGGTGAGCTCCTCGTCCGGGTTGAATACGAACAATAGCTCGCCGTAGTCCTCAAAACCGAGCTCATTCAGCACCCGCAGCGTGTACAGAGAACCCAGAATGCCATGGGTACAGTCGCTGACGCCCGCGCCATAAGCCATTCCGTCCTCAATGCGGAAGGAATTTTTCTCCGCGGTCCCCTCCGGCCACACAGTATCCATGTGGGCGTAAAACATAATCTTTACTTTGCCCTTTCCGCGTCTGCGGCCCACCACAGTGCTGCCATATTCAGGGTCTGTGTGGTATGTCACCTCGCAGCCCATCTCCTCCAGCCGGCCGCCCAAATAGCGGGCCGTCTGCTCCAGGCCGTGGAGCGTTTTGGTTCCACGGTCGATACCGGTCAGATATTTCGCGGTCTCAATAACCTCGTCATAGAGAATGGCGGTCAATTCTTTCTCCCGTTCGTACATAATAATGGATACCTCCCGACAATGTTTTGTTGCTTGTGCTAAAATTACGTTGACAATTTGTTCGGAAAATGATAAACTAAGTTTATAAACTAAGGTTAGCATAGCGGTGAATCGAAGTCAATTATGAGTTTCGACATTTTTCTTTTAACATTTTTATGCATATTAAATAATTTCATTTTTACTTTTTAAAATTTTTTTATGAAAAATGAGGTGCTAATACATGGAAATCGGCGATTATCATGCCATTCTGGATCTGCTTATTATTTTCTATGGTCTGAGCGGGCTGACCGCCTGCCTGAAAATGCACCGGACACACAGGCTGTCCTCCAGCCGGCTTATTGTGCCAAATGGCATGGCTCCGGAGGAGTGCGCCGACCCGGAGGCGTATCTGCGCTGTATCCTGCCCAGGGCGGCAATCTTTTCCCTGGTAAATCTGACGTGCGGCGGAGTTAATCTGATTTGCGTTTTTCTTCCGGATGTGTTCCCTTCCCTGCTGCTCAATATCACCATTCCCACATTTCTTTCGAATCTCCTGATTTTTGGAGTGTCACTGAGGCGAGCCGTCAAGCGCTTTTGGCCGGGCTGATCTGTCACGCCTTAGTTGCCCCAGGGAAGATACATAGCCCCGCCTCCAATTTCGGAGGCGGGGCTATTTTTTATTGATTTTATAGACGGAAATCGTCTTATAACTTCTTACAAGCCTTTATAGAAAACGGCAAAAACCATTGATTTTTCAAGGTTCTTGCCGTTTCTGCTTATATCACGCCGTATCTCTTTACAAGCCCACTTTTGGAGCAAGGGCGGCAAAATAGCGTCAAAAATTTAGGCGCATGAACAGGAGGACGACATGAAAAACGAGCTTTTAGACAAGGGCATTATACTCCCGTCCGGCGAAATCGGCAAGGATAAGATAAACCTTGTAGCCGGGGCAATCACGCAGCCATTCGCCGAAATGGTATGGGTAATGACGGGCGGCGACATGGAAACCATAAACCGCTTGCACTCCACGTTGCCGTAACGGTTCAAAGGCGCAAAATGCGCCTTTGAAAATCAGAAATGCAAAATGCAATTCTGATTTTGGCAACGTCGCGGAAAAAATATCCGCCACGTTGTACCAGGGACCGAGTTTGCAATCTTGATCCTCCTTCTGCTGGTGCCGGACATTTTGACCGCCACTGATCAGAACGACATTTTGACGTTCTGGTTCTGGTCAGCGGCAAAATGACGCAGACCAAAACCAAACGGACAATTTGTCCGCAACGTGGCCGATTTGACCGTATAATAGAGATGGGCGAACAAACCAGGGCGCTCCGAGAAATTTTCAAAAGCTTTTTGAAAATGGTTCCGCTATACCCCCGGTTTTTCTCCTATGTGAAGGGATGATTTGGACGCTGTGAAACCAAATGTCTTTTCACGAAATAAGAACATAGGCACATCAAGCCAGCTTTCGACTGCAAATGACATTACGCAACCGGGGGCTGGCTTTCTGTTTACCTAAAATGTCTGCCACCATCATACTACGGGTTGCGTCCTAACGCAAGAAAGGAAGGCCAATATAACTACAATTCAACCAGTAGGGGCGAAAACCGCCACCATTTACCGCCGTATTGGTTCCACCACCTACAAGGTGCGCGTCCATTTCAGCGAAACCGCCAAGGAAACCATGAACGACAAAATTCTGCATTCAATTCGGCGCGGGGCCCGTTTCCGTTCCAGGCAAAATTCCTCTTGACAAGGCGGCGGGAATCCGTTAAAATACCCAACAAGCAAATGCGATGAAGGGGAAAAAGACAGCCTTTCCCACTCAGAGAGCCGGCGGGCGGTGCGAGCCGGTGTGAGGAGCGGCTGTGAATGACTGGCCCCCGAGCAGTCCGCCTGAACGGCAAGTAGGGCGGGACGGCTGGTCTCGTTATTGACCAAAGCCTTGTTGGAGGCTGTGAGGGCCGTCGGGCGACCGCCGGCTGAACCAGGGTGGTACCGCGTGCGATGACACGCCCCTGACTTGAAAAAGTCAGGGGCTTTTTGCTGTCCCCTGACGCATCCAACACTTATTTTGTTTAGGAGGACGCCGCTATGAAACCCAAATTTGAAAAGTACATTCCCTTCCAGCCCCAGCCGATTGCTGGCCGGACCTGGCCCGATCAGGTCATTACCAAGGCCCCCGTCTGGTGCTCCGTGGACCTGCGGGACGGCAATCAGGCCCTGGTGGACCCTATGAACCTGGCCGAGAAGCTGGAGTACTTCCACACCCTGGTGGACATCGGGGTGAAGGAGATCGAGATCGGCTTCCCCTCCGCCAGCGAGACGGAGTACGAAATCTGCCGGGAGCGCATCGAGGGGGGCCATATTCCCGACGACGTAACCATCCAGGTGCTGGTCCAGGCCCGGGAGCATCTCATTAAAAAGACTTTTGAGGCGATCAAGGGCGCTAAAAATGTGATTCTTCACTTCTACAACTCCACCTCCACCCTCCAGCGGAAGGTAGTGTTCCACATGGATTGTGACGGCATTACCAAGATCGCCACCGATGCCGCCGATCTGATCTATGAGATGTCCCAGCCTATGATTGAATCCGGTATGAATCTGCGGTTTGAATACTCTCCGGAATCGTTTATGGGCACCGAGATGGACTACGCCGTGGAAATCTGCCAGGCGGTGCTGGACCACCTCCACGCCACCCCGGATAACAAGGTCATCCTCAATCTGCCTACCACCGTGGAGAACTGTATGCCCAACCAGTTCGCCGACATGCTGGAGTATTTCATCCGCAGACTGCCCGGCCGGGACAGCGCCATCATCTCCCTCCACCCCCACAACGACCGGGGCTGCGGCGTAGCCACCACCGAGATGGGCCTACTGGCCGGGGCCGACCGGGTGGAGGCCACCCTCTTCGGCAACGGCGAGCGCACCGGCAACGTGGACATGGTCACCCTGGCCATGAACATGTACACCCAGGGCGTGGACCCGGAGCTGGACTTCTCCAACATCAACAAGATTAAAGAGATGTTCGAGCGGTGCACCAAAATGCCCGTGGGCGACCGCCAGCCCTACGTGGGCAAGCTGGTATTTACCGCCTTCTCGGGCAGCCATCAGGACGCCATCAACAAGGGCGTGCAGTATATGAAGTCCTCGGGCACCGAGTACTGGGAAATTCCCTACCTGCCCATCGACCCCGCCGACGTGGGCCGGGAGTACGAGCCTATTATCCGCATCAACTCCCAGTCGGGCAAGGGAGGCGCGGCCTATATCATGGAGCACGACTTCGGCTTTGACCTGCCTAAGTCCATGCACCCGGAGTTTGGCCACATCGTCCAGGTGGAGACCGACAAGGTGGGCAAGGAAATTTCCCCGGAGCGGATCAGCGAGCTGTTCCATCAGGAGTATATCAACGTGAAGGAGCCTTACCAGCTGCTCAGGCACGCTTTCAAGGAGACGGTGGACGAGGAGGGCCACTCCCACGTCGCCTTCCAGGGCACCCTACGCCATACAGACACCGTGTTTGAGGTGTCCGGCGAGGGCAACGGTCCCATCGACGCTTTCTTCAACGCCATTCAGGGGGAGAAAATTTCCCGCTTTACCTTCCTGGACTACGCCTCCCACGCCATCACCGACGGCTCCGACTCCCAGGGCGTGGCATATATCCTTCTCCAGGACCAGCGCACCGGTAGGCAGCACTGGGGCGTGGGCCTCAGCCACAACATCAACCTGGCCCCTCTGCGGGCCATTCTGGCCGCCATTAACCGAGCGAAAAGAGCATAGAAAACGGCCCTCTGACGGAAAGACAGGGCCGCGTTGAACCGCCCCGGATTGTGCAGACAGCACAATCCGGGGCGGTTTGAGTCCGGAGGGGTCTTTTGCGGCTTACATAATTTCTTTGAGCTTCTCCGGCGCCAGAAGAGAGACAGTCCGGTAGCCCGGCTCCACCCAGCCCCGCCGGGCAAACTCACCCAGCACCCGGCTCACCGTCACCCTACTGACGGAGACGGCGGCGGCAATGTCCTCCTGGGTGCAGGAGACCGCCCCGTCCCGGCCGGTCAGGGTGAGCAGGTAGTTGGCCACCCGCCACCGGGCGGGGCGGAAGGCCATCTGGTCCACCTGGCCCGAGAGCAGCCGTACCGTCCGGGCCAGATACTTCACCATGGCCAGGGCCAGCTCCGGCTTTTTGGCAAACTCCTGGGACACCAGCTCCCGGTCGATGGGGACAATCTCACAGGGGACCACCGCCACCGCCGAGGACACCCGGGGCAGCCCGTCGAAGAAAGAGGCCTCACCGAAGAGACTGCCGGCGGCGTAGAGGTTCAGCACCCGTTCGGCCCCGTCCTCCGACTGGATGAAGCTCTTCACCTTGCCGGATTTGAGGAAGTAGAAGCAGGTGGCCTCGGTGTCCTGGAGGTAGATGAGATACCCGGGGGAGCACCGCACCGGGGGCCGGCTCCGGGCGAAGGCCTCCCAGATTCCGGCGGGAAAATCCAGCTCGTGGTTCATAATGACGCCCTCCTAAAATTATTCTAATTGTATCATACTTTACATTCTTTTGGCAAGCCCTGTGGTAGGATACCCTCAATAAACTATGTTAAGGAGGTATTTTTTCGATGGGAATGACAATGACGCAGAAAATTCTGGCGAAACACGCCGGGCTGGACAAGGTGGAGCCAGGCCAGCTCATCGAGGCCAGGCTGGACCTGGTGCTGGGCAACGACATCACCACCCCCGTGGCCATCACCGAGTTTGAGAAGGCGGGCTTCACCCAGGTCTTTGACCGGGACAAGATCGCCATTGTTCTGGACCACTACACCCCCTGTAAGGACATCAAGTCCGCCCAGCTGTGTAAGCAGGCTCGGGAGTTTGCCCGCAAGCACCAAATTACCAACTTCTTCGACGTGGGACAGATGGGGGTGGAGCACGCCCTCCTGCCCGAGAAGGGGCTGGCCGCCCCCGGAGAAGTGATTATCGGCGCCGACTCCCATACCTGCACCTACGGAGCTCTGGGAGCCTTCTCCACCGGCGTGGGCTCCACCGACATGGCCGCCGGCATGGCCACCGGCCTGCTGTGGTTCAAGGTGCCCTCCGCCATCAAGGTTACTCTGAAGGGCAGGCTCCAGCCCCATGTGTCCGGCAAGGACGTGATTCTCCACCTGATTGGCCAGATCGGCGTGGACGGGGCCCTGTACCAGTCCCTGGAGTTCGCAGGTGAGGGGGTGGCCAGCCTCACCATGGACGACCGCTTCACCATCTCCAACATGGCCATCGAGGCCGGCGGCAAGAACGGCATCTTCCCCGTGGACGAAAAGACCATGGAGTACATCAACGGCCGGGTGTCCCGCCCCTGCGAGGCGTTTTCCGCCGACCCGGACGCCGTCTACGACCGGGAGGTGGTCATCGACCTGAACAAGCTGGAGCCCACCGTGGCCTTGCCGCACCTGCCGGAGAACACCAGGGTGGTGTCCGAAGTGGCGGGCGCCCCCATCAACCAGGTGGTCATCGGCTCCTGCACCAACGGCCGCATCGGCGACCTGCGCATTGCCGCCGCCATCATGAAGGGCAGGAAGGTGGCCCCCAATGTGCGCTGCGTGGTCATCCCCGCCACCCAGGAGATCGTGCTCCAGGCCATGGCCGAGGGCCTGATCCAGACCTTTATTGAGGCGGGCGCGGCGGTGTCCACCCCCACCTGCGGCCCCTGCCTGGGCGGCCACATGGGCGTGATGGCCGAGGGGGAGCGCACCGTCTCCACCACCAACCGCAACTTTGTGGGCCGCATGGGCCACACCACCTCTGAGATCATCCTGGCTTCCCCCGCCGTGGCCGCCGCCTCCGCCATTGCCGGCTGCGTGGCCGACCCCAGAGCGTAAGAGAAAGGAGCGAATACGATGAAAGTTTACAAATACGGCGCCAATGTGGACACCGATGTCATCATCCCGGCGCGGCACCTGAACGACCCCTCCCCGGCGGCCCTGGCCTCCCACTGCATGGAGGACATCGACGAAAAATTCGCCTCCACGGTAGAGGCGGGGGACATCATCGTGGCCGGGCCCAACTTCGGCTGCGGATCCAGCCGGGAGCACGCTCCTCTGGCCATCAAGTCCTGCGGAGTGAAGTGCGTCATCGCCCCCTCCTTTGCCCGCATCTTCTACCGTAACGCCATCAACATCGGCTTCCCCATCGTGGAGTGCCCCCAGGCCGCCGAGGAGATTCAGGCGGGCGACCAGGTGGAGGTGGACTTTGCCACCGGCGTCATCACCGATGTGACCACCGGGAAGACCTACAAGGCCGCCCCTTTCCCAGAGTTCATTGATGGCATTATCCGGAGCGGCGGGCTGCTCAACTCTCTGAAGGAGAGAGGAGTTGCGAAGTAATGCCGGCTATCGTCATCAGTATGGATTCCCGGAAGATGGAGAACCCAGACCTGGATATCCGCTATCTCCTGCCCGACCGAATCGAGGAGTGGTCCGGGGGCGCGGTGTCGGACGATGGTTATGACTATATGGACGAGGAGGGTCATATCCTGGGTGTCTGGCTGGAGACCGAGAACGCGGAGAGCTGGTGGCCCAAAATCGTGGAGCTTCTGAAAACCGAGAAGTTTTGTGAAAATGACCTGTCCCGCTCCGCCCTGGTGCTGATTTCTGAGGAGTCAGGCGCGGAGTTTGAGAAGTGCCGCCAGGTCTGGCCGGAGTGAGTGATGATGGACCAGGAAGCGGTTCAGCTTGTGCTGGATTTTGCGCGGGAAATGAACGAACTTCAAACCGCATTTTATCCCAAGCTCAGGCAGGATGGAGCAAATACGGCTCAGGTATTTGGACAGTACCAGGCCCAGGCGGACGCGGTCTATGCCCGTTACCTGACCCGGCGGAAACGAAATTATTCCTATGGTATCAGTGCTCCCCCCTTTTTCCAGGGCGTGACGGACAGCGCCCGGTTTACCGTGGAGCGGGTGAAAAACCGCTGGGTGGTGGAAGTCCTGATCGAGGAAGTGACAAGGGACTTTCGGTTCAGTCTGGTGTACCGCGGCGGCGAGTGGCGTATTGACAGCTTCAAACAGCGTTATCACTCCATCGGCCGTGAAATTATCTATGGGTGGCTGTACGGAAATTTTTGAAGGTTTGAAAGGAAGAAAGACCTATGAACTATAAAATTGCCCTCATCAAGGGCGACGGAATCGGCCCCGAAGTGGTGGGGGAGGCCGTCAAGGTGATGGACGCCATCGGTGAGAAGTTCGGCCACACCTTTGAATATACCGATATTCTCATGGGCGGCTGCGCCATCGACGAGGTGGGCAGGAGCTATCCAGAGGGCACGGCGGAGAAGTGCAGAGCCTGCGACGCGGTGCTGCTGGGGGCGGTGGGCGGACCCAGGTGGGGCCACTCCACCGACCCGGATAAGCGCCCTGAGACCGCCTTGCTGTCCATCCGCAGGGACCTGGGGCTGTACGCCAACCTGCGGCCCGCCGCTCTGCGGCCCGCCCTGGCGGAGTCCTGCCCCCTGAAAAACGACAAGGGGATCGACCTGATGATCGTCCGGGAGCTGACGGGCGGGGTGTACTTCGGCAAGAGGGACCGCTATCAGACCGAGGACCGGGGGGAGGAGGCCAGCGACCTGATGGCCTACTCCGAGAAGGAGATCGAGCGTATCGGCCGGAGGGGCTTTGAGCTGGCCCGCCTGCGGGGGAAGAAGCTGGCCAGCGTGGACAAGGCCAACGTGCTGGAGACCTCCCGGCTGTGGCGGCAGGTGATGCACCGGCTGGCGGAGGAGTACTCCGACGTGGAGTATGAGGACGTGCTGGTGGACAACGCCGCCATGCAGCTGGTGCGGGACCCGGGGCAGTTTGACGTAGTGGTCACCGAGAACATGTTCGGGGATATCCTCTCCGACGAGGCCTCCATGATTACCGGCTCCATCGGCCTGCTGCCCTCCGCCTCCATCGGCGACGCCGCCCCGGGCCTGTACGAGCCCATCCACGGCTCCGCCCCTGATATCGCCGGCCAGGACAAGGCCAACCCCATTGCCGCCATTTTGTCCGTGGCCATGATGTTCCGCTACTCCTTCGACCTGCCCGCCGAGGCCAGGGCTATCGAGACGGCGGTAGACGCCGTGCTCAACGAGGGCTGGCGCACCGCCGACATTGCCAAGCCAGGCGATGCAGTGGTCGGCACCCTGAAAATGGGCGAGCTGATCCGCGCAAAACTATAAAATACCAGAACCGGAGGCACATGGCCTCCGGTTTATAAATTTCACCTGAAAAGCCAGGGGTTGGAACGGTGAGAACCGATTCAATCGGGGGGTCCTTAAAGTTCTGTGAAAATTTTCCTCAAGGGTGGCAAACAAGGGGAAAATGCGTTATAATGAAGCGGCAGAAACTCAAAAGAAAAAGAGGACGATGTTATGTCAACTGATCGCTATGAGAGCCCTCTCTCCTCCCGCTACGCCAGCGGCGAGATGCAGTACATTTTCTCCCCGGACAAGAAATTTTCCACCTGGCGCCGTCTGTGGGTGGCCCTGGCCCGGGCGGAGATGGAGCTGGGCCTGCCCGTTACCCAGGAGCAGGTGGAAGAGCTGGAGGCCCACATCACCGATATCGACTATGAGAGGGCCGCCCAGTGGGAGAAGAAGCTGCGCCACGACGTGATGGCCCACGTCCACACCTACGGCGAGCTGTGCCCCAAGGCCATGCCCATTATCCACCTGGGGGCGACAAGCTGCTATGTGGGGGACAACACCGACGTGATCCTTATGCGGGAGGGGCTGGAGCTGGTCCGGGACAAGGCGGTCCGGGTGCTGGCCCATTTAGCGGACTTTGCCGGCAAGTACAAGACTCTGCCCACCCTGGGCTTTACCCACTTCCAGGCCGCTCAGCTGGTCACCGTGGGCAAGCGGGCCGCGTTGTGGATGAACGAGCTGCTCATGGACCTGGAGGAGATCGACCACCGCGTCTCCACCCTGGCCCTGCGGGGGGTGAAGGGCACCACCGGGACCCAGGCCTCCTTCCTGGAGCTGTTCGAGGGGGACCACGAAAAAGTACGCCTGCTGGAGGAGAAGGTGGCCCGGGAGATGGGGTTCACAGCCGTGGTCCCGGTGAGCGGCCAGACCTACTCCCGGAAGATGGACTACAACGTGGTGTCCACCCTGGCCGGAGTGGCCCAGTCGGCCAGCAAATTTGCCACCGACCTGCGGCTGCTGTGCCACCTCAAGGAGGTGGAGGAGCCTTTTGAAGCCAGCCAGATCGGCTCCTCGGCCATGCCCTACAAGCGCAACCCCATGCGGTGCGAGCGCATCTGCGCCCTGGCCCGGTATGTGATGGTGGATGCGGGCAACCCGGCTGTTACCGCCGCCACCCAGTGGTTTGAGCGCACCCTGGACGACTCGGCCAACAAGCGCCTCAGCGTCCCGGAGGCCTTCCTGGCGGTGGATGCCATTCTGAACATCTGGGCCAACGTGGCCGCGGGGCTGGTGGTCCACCCCAAGGTCATTGAGAAGCATGTGATGGAGGAGCTGCCCTTCATGGCCAGCGAGAACATCCTGATGGACGCCGTCAAGCGGGGGGGTGACCGGCAGGCCCTCCACGAGCGCATCCGGGTGCTGTCCCAGGAGGCGGGCTGCAATGTGAAGGAGCTGGGCCTGGCCAACAACCTCATCGAGCTGATGGCCGCCGACCCGGCCTTCGGCATGACGAAGGAGGAGCTGTCCGCCCACCTGGACCCGACCGCCTACATTGGCCGCTGCGGCGAGCAGGTGGAGGAGTTCCTGTCCCGGGAGGTGGCCCCCGTGCTGAAGAAGTATGCCGGGGCGCTGGACCATGGGGACACCGAACTGAAGGTGTAAGAAAGGATAGGAGAAAATACCATGAAACGAGAGAACCGGGGTCCCTATCTGGCGATGGGGCTGACCGCTTTCGCGGTAATCGCGGCTTCGCTGCTGCTGTTTTTCATGCTGTTCCACATGAAGGAGGTTACTGGCTTCCTGAGCACGCTGGGCGTGATTCTGCGTCCCATCTTTATGGGGGCGGTGATTGCCTTTCTGCTGCTGCCCGTCCACCGGGCGATTTTGAGGTTCCTTATGGCAATGACCACCGACAAGCGGAAGGCCGACCACCGCAATGTGGCCTTTCTCAACTTTATCGCCATCATTCTCAGTCTGCTGCTGGCCCTGTTCCTCATCTATCTGCTGATGGCCATGGTGTTCCCCCAGGTCTATGCCAGTATTGTGGGACTGATCCAGTCCATCCCCGACTACATTGAGGTGGTTCAGGTCTGGCTCCAGACCTTCTTTGAGGATAACCCGGATATCCAGTCCGCGGTCATGTCCGTCTATACCTCCTCCGCCGCCTCTCTGGAGCAGTGGCTGAACTCCGACATCCTGCCCAACCTGGAGTCGGTGTCCACCACCTTCCAGTGGGTGCGCACCACCATCTGGCCCAACTTTACCGGCATGATGGCCGGGGTGTCCGGGGTGCTGCTGGGCTTTCTGGTGCTGGTGAAGGACCTGCTTATCGCCGTCATCGTGTCGGTCTACCTCCTGGCCCGCAAGGATGTCTTTGCCGCCCAGAGCAAGAAGATTGTCTACAGCCTTTTCCGGACGGATATCGCCGACCTGCTGGTGGACGAGGTCCGCAGCGCCTACAAGATTATGAGCGGCTTCATCAACGGCAAGCTGGTGGATTCCCTGATTATCGGCGTGATCTGCTTTATATGCTGCAGCCTGTTCAAGTTCCCCTACCCGGCGCTGGTGGCTACCATCGTGGGGGTGACCAACATCATCCCCTTCTTCGGGCCCTTTATCGGGGCGGTGCCCTGCGGGCTGCTGATTTTCCTGGTCAGCCCCCTCCAGGCGGTTTACTTTGCCATTTTCATCCTGGTGCTCCAGCAGTTCGACGGCAACATTCTGGGCCCCAAGATTCTGGGCGAGACCACCGGCCTGGCCTCCTTCTGGGTGCTGTTCTCCATCCTGCTGTTCGGCGGGCTGTTCGGCTTCGCCGGGATGGTGCTGGGGGTGCCCGTATTCGCCATGATCTACAGTGTGGTCAGCCGGACAGTGGCCCACGGCCTGCGCGCCCGAAACCTGCCCGTGGAGACGGAGGAGTACATGGGCAAGACAGGACCGATGGCCCGATAAAACATGAACCGCCCGCCCCCTGACCGGGGGCGGGCGGTTGGTCATTATGGCTCATTTTCTTCCGGCAGGTCCTTTAGATGAAGCAGTTCGGGAGAGAAATTGTAGATAATGTAGATAAAAGAATGGATACAGTTGACAAGGACGATATACAGTACAAGGCCTTGGGTTGCCGGTACAGGCAAAGAGAGGGAGCGAAACAGTAAATCGAAGACATCAAGAAAATGGAGCAGAAAGAGCCCGGTGATTAGGGAACGGTAGATATTGGGAAGCCGGCTAAAAAGTGATATGCCTTTGCCGATAGCCAGATACTTGGGTATTGCGCCGGTCAAGAGGATAATGAGCAATTGGACGTAGAAGGGAACCTTTACAAAATAAAGGAGAAGCAAAGCGGCGCATACCAGCGGAAAACAGATGACAGAGGAAATTTTGCGCATATAGTACACCGTTACCTTTCTGCCGCTGGTGCGGCGTATGCTCATATGTGTGGATAGGATGGGTGCTGTGATTTGCTGTTGGTCACTGGGACTTTGTTGTTATAATCCTGCCCGCCCCCTGACCGGGGGCGGGCGGTTGGTCATTATGGCTCGTTTTCTTCTGGCAGGTCCTTCAAGTGCAGTAAATCAGGGTGGAATTGATATATTACCAAGATAAAACAGTTGACGCTGTTAATACATGTGAACCCTAATATAAAGCCGCTGTTTGCCGGCTGGCTCATAAAAATACCTACGATCACGACTATTAGGGTTCCGATAAGAATGGCTGAATAATATGGGACCCGCTGTAGGAACCGGCGGTAATTGTCTAGCCCGTGGACGATCTGTCCGGGCAGCCATCCAGAGAATATGACCAAAGGAAAGCAAATATAAATTGGAACATTAATGCACCAAACAAGTACCGCAAGAATGCAATCCGCCAGAAAACAGAGCACTGCAAATGTTTTTTTATTAACTGTAACCACCTCCAGATAATTCGGGGCATAAAAGGATAGGGTACAAACATGAATAAGCGGCATGTATTTTGTGGTTTTATTTCAAGCGATACGATGTTAAATAAGGCTCTTCACTGTCTCCTAAGTAGTCAAAAAGGAATTGCACCCAAGTATCTGTTGCAACTTTGTTGCTCGGATCAAGGGAGTCAACTTTATATTTGATCTTATAGCGGGTTTTGACAATATAATCCCCTACACGTGCTGTTGGATTTCCATTACAGGCAAAGGATATTAATTCGTTCATCGCAAAATTGACTGCAACGCCAGTGATTGGATTAGCGCCGGAGGCAAAAACACCCATCGCTGCTGAAATGGCATTTTGAAGGTGTTGGTTAGTCGCAGCATCCTGTTCTGTAATTGTAATTGTTGTAGTTTTGAAATAATCAGTATATTCCGTAACATAATAATACCGGTTCGGGCTCCGGAAAATGGTGCTGCTGTCATCTTGGGGCTGTGTGCCCGCGGCGGAAGCGCCAGGAATCACTGAAACCATCATAACAAGGGCCAGGAGCAAAGTCAACATTTTCTTTTTCATTTTACAGACCTTACCTTTCTGCCGCTGATGCGGCGCATACTCATATGTGTGGATAGGGTGTTCTGCTGTGGTTTTCTGTCTCAGCAGGTCTTGGTTGCTAATGTGATGCTGAAATCACTGCTGCCAGCGGTTCCGGTAACCACCAGGGAATAGGTCTGCCCCTTGGTGACCTGGCAGGTCCCCTCCACGGAAACCTTGGAGGTCCCGGAGGCGGGCCAGGAGGCGACCAGGGTGCTGCCCTGCCAGAGCTGAAGCTCAACGTCGAGCTCTTTGCCATAGTCGGATAGAGTGGTGGAGCAGGTGGCGGTGGTGCCGTTGAATGTCAATGAACCGTTAGGCCGGGGAGTCCGGGCCGGCGCCGCGTGGGCGGTCATCGTCATGACGAGAACCAGGACTGCGGCAAGCGCGCAAAGCCTCCGTTTCATAAAAATCACCTCCTTCCTTTGTCACTTACCCTTAGTAACGAAGGAGGGAGGCGATTTGGTTCACTTTGGAAAAAATTTTTTTAAAATTTTTTTATTTTGTCGAATCAGCTGGAGAAACGCTCTCCGCGATGCGCAGCATGGTCTCCCCGTCCAGAGAGGAATCAATACCGAAGTATATATGGGCCTGATCATCGAACCAGACCAGATTGTTGCTGTCCCGGCCGGTTTCGGGGTCCACCGACAGATACAGGTCGCCGGGCAGGCCGTTTACCGATACGGAGACCGGGGTCAGCTCCTGACCAGGGTAGGGAATTACTGCCATACCCGTCCCATCCTGTATCCAGGTGGAGTCAACTGAAAAATAGTTGTCGTCCGGGCCTGTATAAAGGACCCAGGCGTTCCAGTTTTTAATGTCCCGTTCTGCCTCCACAAACCCCTCCGGAACCCAGGCGGGGAGGTAGAGGGGGACCGCCTCCTGCTGGTCAGGGCCGGCAAACCGATAGGAGAAAATGCCGTTTTCCCGCTGGGTCCTCAGCCAGGAGAGGAGGGAGGCGCGGGCGTCCATATCGACGCCCAGCCAGACGGAGACGCTCACCACCAGGGCCAGTCCGGCGGCCACAGTCCGCCGCAGGACGGGATGGCGGACCGGGCGGCCGGTGCGGAGGAGGGGCCGCATTTTGCGCAGGAAGCGGGGGGAGAAGTCGTGCTCACAGGCTTCCGGGGCTGGAAGTGAGCGGGCCAGAGCATAGCCGGCCTCGGCGGCGGCTTCCCGCAGCATGTCGTCGGTAATTGTCACAGCATGACCCCCTCCTTTTCCAACAATTCCCTCAGCTTCTTTTTTGCCCGCTGGTCCAGACTGTGAGCCCCCTCATAGGAGAGCCCGAGCATGTCCGCGACCTCCTGATTGGAGTAGCCGCAGTGGTATTTCAGCAGGATAAACTGGCGATAGCGCGCAGGCAGTCTGGAAATGGCGGCGGCCAGCGGGCTGAGCTGAACAGCTTCCGTGTCCACCGGCAGTCCGGCGGTCTCATCCTCCAGAGGGATGACGCGCTGTTTGGACTTGCGCCGGTAGATGTCAATCGCCTTGCGTTCAACTATAGTAACGACAAAGGACTGGGTTTTGGTGCACACCGGAGAAGAAATTTTATGAATGTGCTCCGCAATGGAGATAAAGGACTGATGTACCGCGTCTTCCGCATCCGCACTGTTGTTTAAAATCCGGCTTGCAGCGTGGAACATCAGCCCTCTGTACCGCAGGTAGACCTGTTCCAGCTTTGCCTTGTCGGAATCATCCGGCAGCATCTCAAGATAAACTAACATTCAGGGCTTCGGCTACTTTTCCGGCTTCTCCTTGCCGGTGATCTCCTCTATATGGACCTTCCACACGGCGGTAACGTCCAGGCTCTTCTCAATGGCGGCCTCAAAGCCGGCCATATGCTCCGGGGTGACCTTCCGGCACAGGGCCCGGAGGGCCTCTGTCTTTTCGCCGGGGTCATTGACCTCGCCGGCCGTCCCGGTGACAATGGCGGACTGGAAATAGGTGGTGTACTCAGCCGGGGACTCGAACGCGGGCCGGTCCTCCCCCACAAAGGTGACGCACACCCGGGGGAAGCGGCGCATCAGATCAATTTTCCGTCCTTCGCGGGCGCAGTGGAAGTAGAGCTCGTCCCCCGTCCGCACAAAGGACAGTGGGAGGCAGTAGGGGGCGGCCTCCCCGGTGGACAGGGCCATCACCCCGTGGGTGCAGCGGTCAATGAGGGCCAGGGAAAATTCCCGGCCCCGGGCGCGGTCGCTTCTTCTCATTTGTTTTCCTCCTCCGCTTTCTCCGACCCGTCCAGCAGGCGGGTGATGCCCATGTAAAGGGCGGAGGGGTCCCGGTCAAAGACGGCCGCCCAGCCCTCCGCCTGCTCCCGCCCAGAGGCCAGCAAGGCGACGTGGAGCAGAGGGGAGGCGTCGTCCTCCAGGGTGAGGCACAGGGTAGCGGTGCCGTCCTCCCGGTCGATGATCTGGGTGCGGACCTGGGACTCCCGCCGCAGGGCTTCGTTCACCTGGAGCAGGTTGTCGTCGCAGTGCCGGCGCACCGAGGGGGGCAGGCTGCTCTCACAAATCCGGCTGTTGCGCCGGCCCTTGTCGGTGATGGCGTAGCGTTCGCCCTCCTTCGTCAGCTGGCCGGTGGCCGTCATGTGGTCCACCGCCTGGGTGAGGGAGAAATAGTCCACCCCCGCGTCGCACAGAGCCAGCTCAAACAGCTGTAAAAAGGTGATGGGACCGGCGGCCCGGGCCATGATGTAGAGAACCAGCAGCTTCAAGTCCAGGTCGTCCTGGATAAATCCGATAGGGGGCATGGCGGAGCTCCTTCCTTACAGGTCGTGCCCCTATTATAGACCCGGAACGGAAAAAGGGCAAGAGAAAAACTGCCTGGCCCTCACCAAAACCCGCCTGACACATAAGATGTGTTGTAAGCAAAACCCTTACCGGGCGTCAGACGCCCTGACCATCCAAATCTAGGAGGGAATTCTATGCCAGAAAAGGTCGTGCCCGGCCCCGTCTGTGACGATCGCAGTATCCGGGAGGCCGTGTGCATACACACGAAAAAGATCTTTGACTCGTGCCGAGACAAGGACTGCGTCGAGGATCTGAGAGTTTACCCCACCCGCTGTTCTCAGGAGGTAATCGACCGGGCCCAGTCCATCAAGGCCGGGACCGCCGAGCTGCTGTACGCGTACATTGATGTGGAGCCGGTCACCTTCAACCGGGGCTTCTTTACCGTGGATGTGCGGTACTTCTACCGCATCACAGCCGATGCCTTTGTGGGGGCGGCCCGCCCCATCCAGGTCTGCGGCCTGGCCGTGTTCAGTAAGCGGGTCGTGCTCTTCGGCAGCGAGAGCGGCTCCAAGAGCTTTACCTCCGACGGGGGCGAGTGCCAGGTGCAGTGCGTACCCCAGTCCAACCTGCCCACCGCGGTGGTGGAGGCGGTGGACCCCCTGATCCTCAGTCTGAAGCTGGTGGATGTGTGCGAGTGCCGCCCCTGCGACTGCGGCTGCCTGGATATCCCCCCGGCGGTGGCCGCCTGCTTCGGCGACGAGCTGGTGACCGGCGGCGACCAGCATCGGATCTTTGTCTCCCTGGGCCAGTTCTCTATTATCCGCCTGGAGCGGGATACCCAGCTGCTCATCCCCGTCTACGACTACTGCATCCCCACCAAGGACTGCAGCTGCGGAGATGACAACTGCCAGGAGGACCCCTGTGACATGTTCCGCTGCGTCCAGTTCCCCATGGACGAATTTTTCCCGCCCAATACCATCACCACCACCAGCAGCGCCAGCGGATGCTGCCAGCGCTGAGAGCAACAAACGATCCCGTGCCGTCAGGTACGGGATCGTTTGTTGAGAATACAGGTTCTAAAGGTAATGATAGCGCTTCCGATACCGCCAGATGAGTCCCGCTGCCACGGCGGCGCCCATTCCGTCGGCTACGACCACAGCCAGCCAGATACCGTCCAGGTCCAGCGCCAGAGGGAGGAGCAGCGCCATTCCGCCCCGAAACAGGAAGGTGCGCAGGAAGGAAATCAGTGCGGACACGCCGCCGTTGCACAGGGCGGTAAAGAAGGCGGAGCCATAGATGCCGAAGCCTACAAAAAAGTAGCTCAGGGCGAAGATGCGGAAGCCGTGGACCGTCATCTCCAGCAGCTCGGGGCTGTATCCCACGAAGGCCGCGGACAGGGGTCGGGACAGCGCCTCGGACAAGGCCACCATGGCAAGGGAGGCCAGCGTAATTACCGTCATGCTTTTGCGAAAGACGTTTTTCAGCTCCTCCCGGTTGTCCGCCCCAAAGTGGAAGCTGACAATAGGCCCGCTGCCCATGGAGAAGCCCAGAAAGACGGCGGCGAAGGCGAAATCCACATACATCATCACCGAGTAGGCCGCCACACCAAACTCCCCGATGATGCGCATGAGCTGGAGATTGAACAGGATGCTGACCACCGAGGCGGACAGGTTGCTCATCAGCTCGGAGGAGCCGTTGGTACAGGCGTTTTTCAGTTCCCGCCAATAGAGCCGGGTCCGGCAAAGCCGCAAGGCTCCTCTGGAGGGTCTGAGGAAGTACAGCAGAGGGAGCAGCCCGCCCACGGCGTAGCTGAGCACCGTCCCCCAGGCCGCCCCGGCGACGCCCATGTTCAGCGGGCCGATGAGAACATAGTCCATGATTATGTTGGTGGCTCCGGCGGCCAGAGAGAAGAACAGGCCTGTTTTGGGCAGTTCGGCGGTGACGAAAAAGACCTGAAAGGCCACTTGGAGCATGAATACCACGCTGCCTCCCAGCAGGACGCGGCCGTAGGCAATACAGTCGTCCATCAGCAGGTCGCTGCTTCCCGCCAGCCGGGCGATGGGCCGGATGAGCAGTGCGCCTCCTATGGAGAATACCGTCCCCAGCCCCAGCACCACCAGAACGATCATAGAGAAGTAGCGGTTAGCCAGCTCGGCTTTACCCTCGCCCATAGTGCGGGCCACCACGGCGCTGCCGCCGGAACCCAGCATGAAGCCGGCGGCGGACAGGATCATGGACACGGGGAAAATGATATTTACCGCCGACAATGCGTTCTGTCCCACCAGATTGGAGACAAACAGGCCGTCTACCACGCTGTAGATAGAAGTGAAGATCATCATGATAATAGAGGGCAAAGTAAAGCGGAGCAGCTTGCCGTATGTGAAGTGGTCGGAAAGTTTGATCTGCATAGAAGATTATTCCTCCTGAGAATGTTGAAAAATTTCCTCCGATTCCTGGAGCAGGAGGAGCAAATATTTGCGTTCCAGGGCCAGCAGGCCGGCCCGTTCCGCCTCGGTCAGACCGAGGAAGGCCCGCTCCTCCGCCTCCAGCACCGGGCGGACGGTGTGGGCGGCCAGATCGTTCCCCCGGGCGGTGAGGCGGAGAAACTTTTTTCGTCCCGGGCCGCCGGTGAGCTGAATATATCCCTCCTGCTCCAGCTGCTTCAAGCCGGAGTTGACCGTCTGCTTGCTGAGGGACAGATAGCCGCACAGCTCCGCCTGGGTGACGGGCCCCTGAGATGCCTCCAGGACATATAAGATCCAAAGGGCTGAGTCGGCAAGACCGAAGTGCCGGGCCAGACGGCGGTACAGACCGTCCTCCTCCTTGTGCAGCCGGCAGGCCTTCTGATTAAATTGTGAAAAGGTGAGTTTCTCCATAGCGGTCCCTTCTGAAAAAGAATGTCCGAAACCGGACTTTTGTAGTATAATCCGATTTCGGACTTGTGTCAAGAGGGACTTTCCGGGCCACTGGCCGGAATAACAAAAATCTTCAAAATTTTTGTTGACAAACGCCGCGGTTTCTGCTAAGATATCACTTGCGTTGAGCGGGGATGCCTTGCTGAGACGCAAAAAATGGGGGTATAGCTCAGCTGGGAGAGCGCTTGAATGGCATTCAAGAGGTCAGCGGTTC
>CAJUPW010000034.1 GCA_910588635.1 uncultured Oscillospiraceae bacterium
GCTGAACTCTGTGACATCGGTGACCCACTTCTGGTTTGGTTTTTCAGCATGGAAGGAGGAAAAACTGATGTGCAGTCTATTGCGGAGGTCATCATCAAGAATACATCCAACGCCAACGAGCGGCAGGACTTCTGGGAAAAGGCGGAGCTGAATCTGCTCATGGCGCTTATGCACTACGTCGCCTCCCAGACCGTCCCCGGGACGAAAGAGCTGTTGCCCATCCAGCAGCGGTCTCTGGGGGCCATCTACCGGATGCTGTCCAACGAGTCCTTTGCCGACCTGGAGCGGCGGTTTGAGGCCCTACCCAAGGGACACCCGGCCCTGGCCCCCTACGGTATCTTCAAGCTGGCCAACCGGCAGATCTGGGGCAACATCGCCATCGGCCTGGGCAACCGCCTGTCCGTGTTCCAAAATCCCCTGGTGGACAAGATCACATCCTACAACGGAATTGATTTGACGCTGCCAGGGAAAAAGCCCTGTGCTTACTTCTGCTGTATCTCTGCCCAGGATTCGTCTTTGGAGTTTCTGAGCTCCCTGTTTTTCTCCCAGCTCTTTACCAGCCTGATGGACTACGGCCGCAGGCACGGGAACCATGGGCGGCTGCCAGTGACGGTGAATGTCTGCCTGGAGGAGTTCTGCAACATCGGCAAGCTGATGGACTTCAAGCGGGTGCTCAACGTATGCCGCGGCTCGGCCATCTTCTGCCAGATCATTGTCCAGTCCATCCCCCAGCTTCAGGACCGCTACCCCAAGACGGAGTGGGAGGAGCTGATCGGCTGTACCGACATCCAGATATGCCTGGGCTGCAACGACGTGGACACCGCCACCTATATCTCTAAAAAGTGCGGCATGGTGACCATCAAGGTGGAGAATAACCAGATGCCTTTGACGCCGCTGTTTTCCCCGGTCTACACCTCCACCCGGCCCTACAGCCAGACCAAGAGCAACACCCAGCGGGTCCTGATGCTCCCGGATGAGATCCTCCGGATGGACAACCGGGAGTGCCTGGTGCTGCTGCGGGGTCAAAAGCCCCTGCGCCTGTATAAAATCATCCCGGACGAACACCCCAGCTTTGGACAGCTGAGGGATGTGCGGATATCCGACTACTTCCCCCACTGGCGGCAGGAAGAGACAAAGCCCGCTCCATCGCCCGCCGCACCGAAAGAAGCCGTCCCGTCTGAAAGAACCATGCCGGCCCCGGCCCCAGCACCAGAACCGGAGCAGGAAGTTCCAGCCGCGACCCCGATCACCTTTCCCCAGCAATTTGACTATGGCCTCCTGTCTCCGGAGCTGGCCGACCTGGAGGGACTGGAGGTTGGAGCAGACCAGGACGCCCCCTATGGTGCGTTCGATTTAATAGAAACACTGCCCCAGGACGTGGGCGGAGACCAACACGAGGAGGGACGGCGCTGAGCGCGCTGTCCCTCCACTCATAAAAAGGAGAGATTGACTATGAAGGCAGCGCCCATGACCCAGAAGCCCTCCTTCCCTCTGATGAAGCAGGGGGATATCCAGAATATCTACCATCTTCAGATGCCCCGCTGGCTCTTTACCGACCCCCGCTATATGGGCCTGGCCCTGGAGAGCAAGGTGGCCTATACCTTTCTGCTCAATCGCTTTCAGCTCTCCCGGCTCAACGGCTGGGTGAATGAGGACGGGGCGGTGTTCATCATCTACACCCGCCACTCCCTGGCCGATGAGATGCAGGTCAGCTACCGGAAGGTCATCGAGTCCATGAAGGAGCTGTCCGCCGCCGGGCTGATCTGGGAGAAGCGGTGCGGCCGGGGCAGCGCCAATCAAATCTACTTGGCCCTGGTGGAGCATGAGGAGGTCAAAGGCGGCAGCGCCCCCTTCGTGGAGCCTGGACATGAGGCCGCCGCTGGACCTCTCCAGCCCGACGCTCCTGAAGATCTGAGAAGTGCCGGATCCGCACATCTTGACGATACCTCATGCCCGGAGCGCACCCCTGTGTCCGCGTTAGAAGTGCCGGAGCAGCATTTCAAGAAGTGCGAAAACGGCATCTCTGGAAGTGCGGGAATGGCACATCCAGAAGTGCCAAAATTGCACCCAAGTCAAAAAGAAAAAAGTCATACTGATTCGATTCATATGGAAACCAGTCCGTCCGTCTGCCAGGCAGCGGGACGGACGGACGCGGAGCCGCCGGGAGGAAATTTTGTTCCAGGCATGAGCGAACAGGAGCAGCTTGCCCGGATTCTGGACAACTGCGAGCTGTGGGTATTCGACCCGGAGACGGCGAAGGTGTTCGCCAACGCCATCGAGCGGCTGTTTTATTCGGACAGCTTCCGGATCGGAAAGGCCGTCCTGCCCCGGGCCAACGTGCGCTCCCGCCTGTGGGACCTGGACGCCGTAATCCTCCAAAGCGTGGAGGGCAAGCTGCGGAGCAACCAGAGGGATGTGAGGAACTCCACCGCCTACACCATGGCAGTGATTTTCAACACCATCTGCGAGGCCCACAGCGACGTCCTGGTGGACCCGTATCTGAACGGGGCCAGTGATCCACCGGAACCGAGGTGAGGGCATGTGATGAATCTGACGGAGGACCAGCGGTATTTCATGGACATCCTGGAGACAGCCGGCTTTGTCCGGACCGGCCAGGTACTGCCGCTGCTGCGGATCAACGAGCCGCAAAAGGAGCTGAAGCACGCCGAAGCCCTGCTGCGCCGCCTGCGGTATCTGGGACGGCTGACCCTCTCCCCGGAGGGGCTGGTCTGTCTGCCGGAGCTGAGGGATACGCCACCGGACCGGGAAATGCTTTTGGCGCTGGATGTTCTTCTGGCGCTCCACCCTGACCGGCTGCTCCGGGTCTCCCTCCAGCCGCCCTATAAACTCTGCTTTCTGGTCCAGCGGGCCGACGGGTGGATCGACTACTTCGCCGTCATGCCGGTATCCGTTGGACATGAGGGCCGAATCAGCCAGCTGCTGCAGGCGGAGCCGAAAAATTATATCTTCCTGCTGCCCCTGGAGGATGCGGCCCAGCACCAGCAGATCACTTTGGTCCGCAGCCATTACTTCATCCTGCGGCAAGGGGACCATCTGCGGTTCTACAAAGGGGGTGAGGCCGGGAAGTGACCCGCCAGGCGGCCCAATACATCAAAAATTGGAAAGGAGCAAAACAACATGGAAATGGAACTTATGGAGAACGGCCTGACCCAGGAGGAACAGGCTATGCAACCCGACGCTGTGCCCGAGCTGGAGCCGAGCGGCCCGGATGTACCCGAGCCCGCAGAGGCCGAGACGCCAGAGGAACCTCCCAAGAAAAAACGCGCGGCCAGAAAGAAAGCGGAGAACGCGGTGGACGACCCGGCCCCGGCCCCTGGGGATACCTTGGAGGAGGGGGAGAACCTGCCCGCACCAGAGGACGTGCCCCTGGAAGATGATCCCTTGGGTGAAGGCTTATCTCAATCGGACCAGTTGGACCCGGAACCCACCGCCGCCGCTGACGGCATTGTGGTGATGGGGCTGGCCGAACAGGATGTGTCCGGGGAGAGTGACATGCCCACAAGTGACATGCCCACAGAGGAACCTGAGCCTGGAGAAGCGGCTGTCCCACCCCTACCCCAGCCGGACGCGCCGGAGCCTGAGCGGACGCGGCCCGCCGCACCCAGGGCCAGACCCACGAGGTCGGCAAACAACCACAGCCGGCTTCTGTCTTTGGACCTGAACAAGCTGGACCGGGATCTGACCGAACCGGAGCGCCAGGAGTGGAATAATATTTACGCCTCTTTTCGCTCCAAGTCCGTCCTGACCGGGAAGATCATCGGTATTGAGGCCCACGCCTTCAATGTTCAGAACCGGGAGACCGGCCAGGTGGAGCGGCGGAGGATCTACTGCGCTGCGGTGATCGCCTACAAGGTCAAGGTGCTGATTCCGGAGACGGAGATGTGGATGCCCGGCGAGGAGCGGCCCACCCACGTCCTGCGGAATATGTCCGGCGCGGAGATCGACTATGTGATTTTGGATGTGGACCGTGTGGGCGGCATGGCCACCGCCTCCCGCCGCATGGGAGCCGTGATCCGGCGGCACGCCTTTGATACGGCCAGAGGAGGCCATGAGCCTGGAGAGCGCCTGCCCTGCCGCGTCCTGACCGTGGGCCCCAACCGCTGCCTGATCGAGTGCGGGGGGCGGGACCTTACACTGCGCTACCGGGACATCAGCTACTCCAGCTACGACGACCTGCGGCAGCAGTACCGCCCAGGCGAGCACTACGACTGCATCCTCAAGGAGTACGACCGCGCCGCCGGCCTCATGCGGGTCTCCATCAAGGAGACCGCCCCCAATCCCTTTGAGGGCGCTGTTGTCCGCCACCCCCTGGGCTGCCGACGTCAGGCGGTCATCAGCGGAAAGTACGGCGGCGGCGTGTTCTGCACCATGCCGGACGGCACCACCTGTCTGTGCCTCTACACCGCCCAGCACACTGACCGGGAGTTCCGCAAGGGGGACACAGTGATCCTGGCGGTGGTCAAGTATGACTACGAGCGCAGTCTGATCTATGGCCGTATCCTGTCCAAGTGGTAGAGAACTGTTGATAGAAAGCGGGTGGGGAATGATATCCCCGCCCGCCTCTTTTTGTCTGTATGTCTTGAATAAATGTGAGATTTATGATAATATAAAAATCAATCCAAGGGTTATGAGAAAGCAGGTGGCAGTTTTGACAACGACAGAACAGATCGACCAGAAGCACCAGGAGGACCTGCAGCGGCTCAGAGGTTTTCGTCTGCTGGATGATGATTTTCTGACGAAGTGTTTTGATGGAGATCCCAAATACATCCAATTTGTTCTCCGAATTGTGATGGAGAAGCCGGACCTGGAGGTTGAGGATGTCCGTACCCAAGTGTTTGTGGAAAATCTGCTTAACCGCTCTGTGCGGCTGGATGTTCTGGCAACCGACAGCACCGGGCAAACCATAAACGTGGAAATTCAGCGATCCGACAAAGGAGCAGGACGAAAGCGTGCAAGATATAACAGCAGCATGATGGACGCAAATTTGCTTCATAAGAGTGAGGACTTTGACCAGTTACCGGAGACGTGGGTGATTTTTATTACGGAGCGTGACGTGATTGGAAAAGGACTGCCGCGATACCCGGTTGAACGCTGCTTTTTAGGGACCGGAGAAATATTCGGGGACGGGTCACATATTCTTTATGTGAATGGAGCATACCGGGATGAGACGCCCATCGGTAAACTGATGCACGATTTTTCCTGCACAGACCCGGCAAATATGTATTACAATGAACTGGCAGAACGAGTTAGATTTTTCAAAGAGGATAAGGAGGGAATCTTAATCATGTGCAAGGCCATGGAAGATATGAGAAATGAATCTTTGCAAGAGGGTATAAAAGAGGGCAGGCGAGAGAGTATGAAGGTAGCTGCAGAAAGAATGCTGGCGGATGGAACCCTGGCCCTTGAAAAAATTGCTGAGTATGTAGGACTGTCTTTGGAAGAAGTAAAAAAACTCCAAGCTGGTCAAAGCATGTGATTTGGCAAACCATATTTATGCGCATAGAGAAGCTCTCCTGTATCCGTCAAGGAACAGGAGGGCTTTTTTCATAGGTCTTGCCGAAGTTTTTCGTTGGCCCGCAGAGCGTCCACCACCGACTGAGTAACGTCCTTGACCACACGAAGCTCGTAGTCGTCGCAGGAATCCACAATCTGCTGAATGTCCCGTTCAAGCTGCGGCCTGGCGTGGACGATGCTGTCATAGAGCAAATCATCTACTGTCACACCCAAGGCGTTGGCAATACTGACCAGCGCGGTCAGGCTGATCCTGGTGCTTCCGGTTTCAATGTTGCTCATGTGGGAGGGGGACATCTCCAGCATAGTTGAAAGCCTGTCCTGTGTCATATCGGCGTTGATCCTGGCAATCTTGATCCGCTTCCCGAGCGCCTTATAATCCAGCTCCAAAGTGTATTCTCCTTTTAGCAAATTCTTCTTTTTACATTATAATTTTTGAATGAGAAAATGATAATAAGCTATATCCGCAGAATACGGCTACAGAAAAAGCTGGCAAAAATAAAATCGAAAAATTGCTGGTTTTGGGGATGGATGGGCCGCTCCGCCGGTGGTAGAAGAAACTTCAACTATCCAAAAGCGTGAGGAAATGGTATTCTGAGGATGTATTTAGGTAAGATTTTTTCAGGTCAGATATTTGCTCCAGGGGGTACTATGCCCCTTGGAGGTCTGTCAGAATCCTAAATACCAACACGAGAACGTACAAAAACCGCAGTCAGCTCCTTTGGGAGAGGACTGCGGTTTTTTGCGTCCTCACAAAAATTTGAAAGGAGGTGAAATTCGGGATGTCTTCAAATTCACCTATGAGGACCGCCCCTATGTCTGTCTGTCCGGGTCCGAACGGATCAGGGCCGGCCTGGAGGTGGCGGAGTTGGTGAAAGGACTGCTCGGAGTGGACTTCCCCGTATTCATCGACGACGCCGAGCGGGTCCCTGTCATTGACAACGTGCGCCCCACCGGGCAGATCTTTATTGCGAAGGTGGCAAAGGGCGTCAAGCTGACTGTGCAGACGGCCAGCGCCACTCCGCCCGCTCAGGCCGCGTAAGGCGGTGAATCCCTGTGGGAAGTCACACCGGAGCATTTTACCGTGAATTACCGATTCTGGACGCGGCGAGACGGTGTGGTCTTGTCCTGAACAATCGCACGCTGGAATGGGAGGAGGTGGAGGCCTCCTGCCCATTCTGCGGCGATCATGGTCCTGGGAAATGCTGTGGATATGCGTTAGTAGGTCTGAACGCCGCAAATGGGGTGACGTACATGAGATGCAGACAGCGCGTAGAAAACAAAAGCTGTCCGGGGCCCGGAACGCTGACCCGGCACGAGCTGGAAAAATCGGTCTATAATGAAATGGTAAAAAAGATGCGGGAATTTCAGACGCCGAGGGGCGGCAAGGCGGAAAGCTATAATCCAAAGCTCACCGCCGCCCGCGCCAAGCTTGCCAAAATCGAAAGCGAGATTGAAAAGCTGATTGACACGCTGACCGGGGCAAACCCTCTCTTGTTGCAATACGCCAATAGTCGCATTGAAGAATTGGACGCAGAACGGCAAAAGCAGTTAAAGCTGGTGGCCGACCTCACCGCTAATTCTGTTTCAACCTCTCAGCTTGATAGCATATCCGGCTATCTCAAAAACTGGGACGAGGTTAGTTTTGACGACAAGCGGCGTGTAGTGGATACGCTGATTTCCCGAATTGAAGCCACCAGCACCGAGCGCATTATACACTGGAAAATCTAAAAATTTTTGCTTTGTATTATACCATTGTCAAAGACGTTTTGTGATACTGGGGCTTTCTCAAAGAGTTCCACCGCTTTTGAATCATTCATAAAAAACCTCCCAAGTTTGTTAGTTAGCTTTCAAAAGCACGCTTTTGATTAGCCGAAAATAAACATCCGATATGATCGGATGTTTATTTTAAGTTATTTGACACTCGTTCCAGAAGCGAAAAGAAAATCGCGCTTTCCGTTTCTGTCAAGCTAGACAATAGCAACGCCTCGGTTTCTGCCATCTTCTGATCCGCGAGCTGACAACATTGCTCCCCTACGGGAGTGATGCGGAGTATTTTGATCCTGCGATCATTTTCATCACCAAAGCACTCCACAAACCCTTTTTGCTCCAACCGCACAACAATCCCGGCTGCGGTCGATTGCGCCACATGGAGACGATGCTCCAGTTCTTTTAATGCCATTTTCTTTTCTGGCGCAAAGCGCAGTTCAAACAAAGCATCGACCTGTACCATTGTTAAGTTTTGTGAACGCAAGGAATTGTTGGCACGCTTTTCGAGGCCATCATGTATTTGCTTGATTAGTGTCCCACAGGCCAAATGTTTCTTCAAATGCACCATCTCCCGGCAGCTATAATAGCACGCTTTCAATCTTGTGTCAATAGCCTGCTGTTAAATTTCTATTTCAATTTCAGGGGCCAACTTGATCGTGAAACAGTCTAGTTCGATCCGGTCAAGTTTGATTGAAGATGGTTCAAAAAAATCTGGGCCGCCTTAGAAAATACCTGATATTTTTTCCATGCCACACTGATTCCCGCCTCCATCCGGGGTTCCAGAGGACGGAAACAGAGGGGGCGGTCGGCGGTGGTGGGGATGATCTTATCCAGGCAGATGGCGTAGCCCAGCCCCTCCTCCACCATCAGCGAGGCGTTGAACAGCAGGTTATAGGTGGCGATGATCTCCATTTTATCTTGAATCTTCCCACTCCAGCCCGCCAGCTGGTTTTGAAACAGCTCCTGATTGGAGCAAATCAGCGGCAGGCCCACCAGATCCCGGGGACGGATGGAAGGATTCATTGCCAGAGGGTCGTCCTTGCGTATGAGCAGGCCCCAGGTGTCGGTCTCCGGGAGACGGACAAATTCGTATTTCTGCATATCGGTGGGTTCCATAAAGACGCCAAAGTCCAGCAGACCGCGCTCCAGCCGTTCCGCCACCACCTCCTCATGTCCGCTGGTAAGGTGAATATGAATGCCGGGATATTGGTCTCGGATCTTTTTTATGATGTGAAAGACAATGCGCATCACATCGGTCTCCGCACAGCCGATATAGATATCTCCGCCGATGTCCTGGGCGGAAGCGGCCACCTCCGTCCGGGCCTTGTCCAACAATTCCATCGTTTCTTCGACACGTTTGCGAAAAATCTGTCCCTCTTCCGTAAGGGTGATCCCACGGCCGCGAATAAAGAGGGTAGTGCCCAACTCCTCCTCCAATTCCCGCAGCTGGCGGGAGAGATTGGGTTGGGTCAGGTGGAGCCGCTCCGCCGCCCGGGTAATACTTTCTTCCCGGGCCACGGCCAAAAAATAACGTAATGCTCGTAATTCCACTGGAAATTCCTCCTTTTCCCTCTCTGATTATATGCGAAATAATATATACCTGTCAAGTATGGACTTCCATAAAATATGAGTATTTGATAATTTCAAGATCGGCAGTTATAATACAGCCAGAAACTTGAAGGGAGGATCAACTGTGTGGGCCCCGTTGGGAACACAAGAAGTTACGCAAAATTTGAAGGACGCCGGATGCGATCCCGAAATGGTCAAGCAATTTTTTGCCTTAGCAGAAGGCGGAGCGGATCGGGAACAGATGGCACTGCTAAAGAAGCATCGGGCTGAACTGCTGGATGAAGTACATGCGGGGCAGGATCGAATTGAATGTCTTGACTATCTGATTTACCAAATTCAAAAACGACAAAATGACTCAAAGAAAGGTGAGAGTTTGCAATGAAAGTATTACTGATCAACGGCAGTACCCGGAAAAACGGCTGCACCTGGCTGGCCCTCTCGGAAGTGGCGAAGGAACTGAATACCCAGGATGTGGAGACGGAAATCGTCCAATTAGGGTCCGACCCCGTCTGGGACTGCATCGGCTGCAACAGCTGCCAGGGCGGCGGTCACTGCGTATTTGAGGACGACGTGGTCAACGCCTGGATCGCCAAGGCCCGGGAGGCGGACGGCTTTGTGTTCGGCTCTCCGGTCTACTTCGCCCACCCCACCGGGCACATCCTCTCCGTCCTGGACCGGATGTTTTACGCCGGGGCAGACGCCTTTCTCCACAAGCCGGGGGCCGCAGTGGTGACCGCCCGCCGGGCCGGAACCACCGCCTCGCTGGATGTGCTGAACAAGTATTTCGCAGACATGCAGATGCCTATGGTGGGGTCCACCTACTGGAATATGGTGTTCGGCCCGGCGCCGGAGAAAATCCCGGAGGACCTGGAGGGCCTGCAAACCATGTGCAACCTGGGTAAGAACATGGCCTGGCTGCTCAAGTGCATCCAGGCCGGGCGGGAAACGGGTTTGGAACCTCCCGCCGCTGAGATGGTCCACTGGACCAACTTCAACCGCTGAGAAGGAGGCGGGACGGATGAATCAGGATGAGGTATTGCGGAGTATGGCCCAAAGGGAACCGGCTTTGGCGGGTTCCCCGGCTCATCAGGTGATGCACGAGCTGGCCCAGGCGGCCCTGCGGCTGACCATGGAACTGAACAGCTGCTATCACACGCCGGAGGAGGTGCGGGAGCTGTTTTCCCAAATCACGGGAAAGCCGGTGGACGAGAGCTTCGCCCTGTTTCCGCCCTTCCACACCGACTGCGGCAAAAATATAACCGTGGGCAAAAACGTGTTTATCAACGCCTGCTGCTGCTTTCAGGACCAGGGAAGTATCACCATCGGAGATGGCTGTCTCATCGGCCACAGGGTGGTGCTGGCCACCATCAACCACGGCTTTCCTCCGGAACATCGGAAGGACAATTACCCCGCCGCTATCACCATTGGGCAAAACGTGTGGATCGGCTCCAACGCCACCGTTCTCCCCGGCGTGACCGTTGGGGACGGAGCCATTATCGCGGCGGGGGCGGTGGTGACAAAGGATGTTCCCGCCAACGTGATTGTGGGCGGCGTCCCCGCCAAGGTCATTAAGGCGGTCCCTCAGACAGCTTCTGTCCAACGAAAGATATCTTGATTTAGGAGGTTTTATGAAAAAACGAATCTTTACCAGCTTCATTTTAATCTGCCTGCTCCTTACTATGCCTGCCTGCGCAGCAGGGACTGACCAGCCGAACAATGCGGAACGACTGTCCGTCCAGAATACTGGATTTACAGATGTTCCCGCCGATGCCTGGTACGCCCAGGCCGTGGAATACTGCCGGGAAAACGGCCTGATGGCTGGCACTTCGGATACTACGTTTGCTCCAGAAGGGACTTTGACTCGGGCCATGCTGGCCGCCATTCTCTACCGTATGAGTGGAACGCCCGCTGTCTCTGCTCCGCCTGCCTTTTCCGATGCTGAAACTGGCGCGTGGTACAGTGACGCAGTGGCCTGGGCGGCGGAAACCGGCGTGATTTCCGGCTACAACAGTGGAACCTTTGGGGTAAACGACCCCACCACCCGGGAGCAGGCAGTTACCATTTTATGGCGCTATGCGGGGAGTCCGGACCCTGGGACAGCTTTACGCTTCTCCGATGGAGATTCCGTTTCCAGTTGGGCACAGGCGGCAATCCAATGGGCAAGCGCGGGAGATATTCTGGAGGGAATGACAGCAAATAACCATTTTGACCCGCAAACAAATATCAAACGAGGAGAAGTTGCCTCTATGCTCTATCACTATTTAAGCAGCAATACCAGCGGCCAGCCGGAACCGGCAGTAGGCGGCAAGACCCTGGTGGCCTATTTCTCCGCAACCAACACGACCCGCCCTCTGGCGGAGTATGCGGCGGATATTCTGAGCGCCGACCTCTATGAGATCGTACCGGAGGACCCCTATACGGACGCTGATCTGGCCTATTATACCAATGGTCGGGCTGACCGGGAGCAAAACGACGCCTCTGCCCGTCCTGCTATCTCCGGCATCGTAGAGAACATGGCGGACTATGATGTAATCTTCCTGGGCTATCCCATCTGGCACGGGCAGGCCCCCCGGATTATCAGCACCTTCCTGGAGAGCTATGACCTCACTGGGAAAACCATCATCCCCTTCTGCACCTCCCACTCCAGCGGCATCGGCTCCAGTGATACCAGCCTCCACTCCCTCGCCAGCGGTGCAAACTGGCTTGCCGGACGCAGATTCGCCGGTGGAACCACCCGCAGCAGTATGGAGGACTGGATCAGCGGTCTTGATCTGCCCGAACCAGAGACAGCGGTGGACACAGTGACTTCCGCCACCAGCAAGGCGGCGTTCAACTTTGAAACCAAAAGCGTCACCCTCAACAGCGGCTATGAAATGCCCATCAACGGCCTGGGGACTTACAGCCTCCATGGAGAAACCTGCGTCAGCTCTGTGAAGTCCGCTCTGTCCAGCGGTGTCCGTCTGATCGACACCGCCTCCGCCTACGGCAACGAGGAAGAAGTAGGCCAAGCTGTCCGGGAGGCCATGGAGGAATTGGGCCTCCAAAGAGAAGATATTTTCGTCATTACGAAGATTTATCCCGGCAGCGAAATGGCAAACCCGGAGCAGTCCATCCAAGCGTGTCTGGACCGGCTGGACCTGGGCTATGTGGATATGATGCTCCTGCACCACCCCGACCGGAATGATGTAAAAGCGTATCAGGCCATGGAGAAGTTTGTGGAGGAAGGAAAAATCCGCTCCCTGGGCCTGTCCAACTGGTATGTGAAGGAGCTGGAGGAATTTCTGCCCCAGGTGTCCATCACTCCGGCGCTGGTGCAGAATGAAATCCACCCATACTATCAGGAGAATGAGGTAATTCCCTATATTCAGGACTTGGGCATCGTGGTCCAGGGCTGGTATCCCCTGGGAGGCCGGGGCCATACGGGGGAGCTGCTGGGAGACGAGGTAATCTCCAGTATCGCAAAGGCTCACGGTGTATCCTCTGCCCAGGTGATTCTTCGGTGGAATCTGCAAAAGGGCGTGGTGGTCATTCCTGGCTCCAGCAATCCCGACCATATCAAGGAAAACACAGAGTTGTACGATTTCGCGCTGACAGACGAGGAAATGGCGCAAATCAACGCTCTGGACCGGAATGAAAAGCACGATTGATATTAAACAACATCCTGCCTGTGGCACCTGTGACCGGCGGCACACAGGCAGGATGATTTTTTTAATAGGAGGCAGCCTGTATGAAGCTGCAAGAAAAAGAGATTTCCGCCTATGAAGCGGAACATCAGAATATTGCGGAGCGGCTGATGCGGGAAATGCCGCCATTCAAGGAAGCGGAACGGTTCCTCGAACTGGTCCAGGCTCATTTCTCCCTCGCTGCGCGCCGCGTACAGCACCCGAAGGTAATCGTCCTGGGCAGCAGCTTCCCGGAGGAACTGATCCACGCTTTCGGCATTACGCCCTATTGGGTTTTGGGTGGCAGTCTGCAAACCGGCGCGTGGGCCGGTGAACTGGCGCCAAGGGATGCCGACCCGGTGAGCCGGTCCATCCTGGGGTTGATGTTGGGGATAGAAGAATCGGTCCGGGATACACTGATTTTGCTCCCTATCGTCAGCGACAGTACCCGGAAGCTGGCTTACCTGCTCCGGCGAGCGGGTTTGAAGGTGCATGCGCTGGATATTCCACCCAGGAAAACCAAGGCGGCAGTCACCAAGTATCAGCAGCAGATGGAGCTGTGTGCGGAAGTTTTGTCCCGGCACACGGGAAAGCGGCTTACCCGGCGGGCGTTCCGGGACGCCGCCGGGCTGGTCGCCCAAGCCCATGACGAAATACGGCGGTTTCTCCGTCTGAACCAGGAGCACCCCGCCTGTATGACTGCTCCCTGGCGGATGCTGATTTTGTTCAGCTATTACTGTGCCGGCGACATCCAGATATGGACTGAGATGCTGGCTCGGCTCAACGACCATTTGGAGGTGGACCGGACTTACCAGCCCCGCCCAGCGGGAGGGAAAGTCCTTCTCATGGGTTCCCCGATTTATTTCCCAAACTATAAAATCCCCTTCCTTCTCCAAGATGTGGGGTTGAATGTGGCGGCGCATCTGGACTATACGGCCCAAAAAGCGGAAGCCGCTATGACACTGGAGCAGAGCATTGGCGCCGCCCTGTCCAGCCTGGCCCGGCGGTTCTATCTCTTTGACTGCTCCGGGTCCTACGCCATCAATGTCGCCTTACAGCGTGCAGCGAAGGAGATATTGGAAAAGCAGGAGATTGATGGGGTCGTCTACTGTGTTTTGAAGGGGCAGATCGAATACGACTTTGAATTGGAGCGCGTGGAGGAGTTGTGCGCCAGGGAAAATATCCCGGTGTTCCGCCTGGAAACCGACTACAGCCAGCAGGACGTGGAACAGCTTCGCATCCGCATGGAGGCTTTTTCGGAAATGCTGCGGCAGAGACAGTATCAGAAGGGGGTAGCTGTGTGAAGAAGGTCAAATATGGAACGGCGGCGGTCTGGATCATCTGCGCCCTGCTGACGCTGGCCGCTTTCTTTGCAAAGGATTTTGTGTTATACGATTTTCAGATGATGCCCGCTAACTATGCCTATACCCGGAGCGAGGAACGCCCCGCCCAGGCAGCGTCCTCATTCTGGTTTACCCTGGGGCCGGATCGGGAGCTGCAATACGGGTACGATGAAAATGTTGACCCGGAGGCGGTGATGCTCTACGGTAAAACCGAGGAAGAAGTACAGGCGATTACCGGCGCAGATATGTCTCCCATTCGAGAGGACCTGATCGGCTATTTTGTAGCGGTTCTCCCGGTGCGGCAAGGGGATATTGACGGCAATGGGACCTTGGAAACCATCCACGATTTTGCCAGGGCTGACATTGGACCTCATACATACGAGCTGGCTCCCAGGGAGTTCAACATCCCGGAGCTGCCCTTTGAACTGGCTTTTGCCGAGCGAAAGTATATCCAGGTCCTTTACCAGAACCAGCCTTTGACCAATGCAGAGGTTATCGTAACGGAGGGGGACGGTTCGGAGACTGCCTACTATACCGACAGCCACGGCTGGATCAGCGGTCTGTCCATCGAAACCCTCCGCAGCGGCTTCACCGCCACTTATTCCCCGGACGGCCAGAACATCTACCGGATGTACTATCTGGTTGAGGATTATGAATACTTTACTACCCACTTCTTCAAAGCGCACATCCCTCTGTTGATTATCCTGGCACTTACTGCGCTTGGTATTATAATCGTCTACTTTATCCGGGAATGGTATTGCCGGAAGGACCCGGCCTATGAGGTCTATGGCCGGGAGCGCCCCGGCTTCGGCGGCGGGCATCCACTGCGGGAACGGACAAATTCCAAATTCCTGCTGATAAGATGGCTCTTTCTGATTTTTGGTTTCTTCTTCTGGACCTACGCGGGGAAAATCATTCATCAAGGACAGGCACTCAACCAGATCGCCATTCCAGTGTTCAGTTGTCCCTTCAATCTGGATCAGACGTTGGAATCAAGCTGCTACTACCTGACCCACCTCCCCATCCTGTTCACCCGGAATTTGGGATATGTCCTCTGCTTCCTTGGGACGCTGCTGCTGTCCCTGGTATTCCTGGGACGGATGCTCTGCGGTTTCATGTGCCCCCTTGGGCTGCTGCAAGACCTGATGGACCAGCTTCGGAAGGTGCTTCATATCCGGCCCATCCAGGTGACAGACCGGATGAACAAGGCCATCCAGCCGCTGAAATGGCTGTGGATCATTTTATTCCTCGGCTTTGTGTTTGTGGGCGGCGACTTCTGCGACATTTGCCCCAACAAGGTGTTCTCCACCGCCCTGGGCGGATGGTGGGCCAGCTATGCCCTCACCGGCTTTTTGACCGTGTTCCTGCTGGTGGGCAGCTTCTTCATCAAGCGGTTCTGGTGTCTGATGTGTCCTATGGGGTATCTGCTGGGCATCTTCTATAAATTCAACCTGTTCAAGCTGAAAAAGGACTGCACCGCTTGTACCGAGTGCGGAGCCTGTTACGAGGCGTGCCCCATGCGGCTGAAAAATATCTATACCGAGCGGGACAAGGCCAATGTCCAGACCGTGGACTGCCTCATGTGCGGCGAGTGCATCCACAAATGCCCGGAGGACAACGCTCTGCGGCTGACTTTCTGCGGCAAGGACGTCTACCGTTCTTCCCGCAAGGCGTTTATCTCGAAATACGCACCCAAAGGGAAGAAACCGTAATGCCGGAATACAGTCTGCGCCAGCGGGAGCTTTTTGTTCAGAAATCCACGCGGGTGGCCGCCTCCTATCTGAGACGGACAGAGGAGCTGGGAGACATCCCACAGGCCATGAAGCCTTTTCTGGATGTACTTCGGCGGGTGTTTGTAGATTTGGAGGATGTTTCCCGCTCCCAGGGGATGAAAACGGTTGGGACCTACTGCGTAATGCTCCCCAGCGAATTGATCTGGGCAGCCGGAGCCATGCCCGTCCGCCTCTGCTCCGGCAGCTATACCGCCTATACCATCGGTGACGACCTTGTACCGAGGGATGCCTGTCCTCTGGTAAAGTCCGTTATGGGCTTTGGCGAGATTGAGGTATCGCCGCTCTACTCCAACTGCTCTCTGATGGTGATTCCCGTTACCTGCGACTGCAAGAAGAAGCTGGCAGGAATGTTGGAGCGGTTGAAGCCCACGGTGACGCTCCACGTCCCGTCCTCCAAGGAGCGGGACGCGGATATGGAGGAATATGTGCGGGAGCTGTACCGCCTGATTCCCATTCTGGAGGAAGTGACCGGGCGGCAGGTCACGCCCCAATCGTTGGCGGAGGCCATCAATCAGAAGGACTATGCCCAATATGAGATGTCCCGCTTCCTGACTTACCGGCAGCATAATCCGCCCCTGCTCCACGGCACACAGGTGATGGCCGTGATGAACGCATTCGCCTATATGCCGCCGCTGGAGTGGGCAAAGTGTATGCGGCAGCTCAATGACGAATTGGAGGAACGGCTGAAGCAAAAGAAGTTCGCTGCAAAAGCCAACCGCCCCCGCATTTTGGTGACGGGTTCTCCCATTTTGTACCCCAATCTGAAAATCCCCCTGCTGATCGAGGAAATGGGTGGGATGCTGGTAGGGGACGAAACCTGTATGGGAGAGCGGGCGCTCTATGACCCTCTGACCGTTACGGACCGGAGCTTTGACGGTATGATGCGGGCCTTGGCCGGACGCTATACCCGCCCATGTACCTGTCCCACTTTCACAGAAAACCGCCAGCGGATTTTCCGCATTAAGCAGATGATAAAGGATCATCAAATTCAAGGCGTGATCTACCATGTTCTCCGTGGCTGTCTGGTCTATGACTACGAATATCCAGTGCTGGAGGAAGAACTGGAGAAAGAGGGAATCCCCATTATTCGGGTGGAAAGCGACTACAACGAGGAAGATGTGGAGCAGCTTCGTATCCGCATCGAGGCATTTATTGAACTACTGAAGCTGAAGCAGTTCAGCGAACAGAAAGCGAGAGGAACCGTATGAGCTATTATATCGGGCTGGACGGTGGTTCCACCTATTTGAAAGCGGCCCTTTTGAAGGACCGCCTTGTGATTGACACTATGGTGTGTTCCACCGGCATTGACAATAACCGTGCGGCGGGCGGATGATCTGGTAAGCCGTCTGTGTGAAAAAAATGGTATTACCACAAAGGATATCAGCTACACTATGGCCACAGGATACAGCCGGAAAATTCTCAGCATTGCAGATGATGATATTTCCGAGATTACCGCCCACGCCTATGGTGTTCGGGTCACGGCTCCCAAGGAGTACCGGCCCGGCATGATTATCGACATTGGGGGCCAGGACAGCAAAATCATTTACCTGGACAGCCAATACAGTATTAAAAATTTTACGAAGATTTTCACCAAGCCGCTATCCAGAACAACTCCCATTACCTCATCGCTTGGAAACATATGATGACGGCATTGCTCGCCGTGTCCTGGAAAAAGTTAAAATTATAGATGGGGAGCATCTGCTGGTAACCTTTAAAGGTGGCATTGAGATGGAGCAAATGTTCTGACATATAGAGAGAATGAGCCAAAACAATTTGGGTAAGCGAAAAGTATCGGCCCAATTGTTTTGGCTCATTCTTGATTATTCGTACCGAATACCGTATAATATAATTGGGGTGAGAACATGGAACGGCGTATCGCAAGGGTAAATATCAGCTCGGCTGGAGGAACGGCCAGCAGCGACTCCAAAACTTGTAAGATTACCTTGCCTACCACATGGGTAGAGGCACTGGGGATTACAGAGAAGCGGCGGGAGCTGAAGTTGACCTTTGATGGGACGAAAATTATGATGTCCCGCATACTCAGCGGTTCTGAGTTCGCGGAGCAGCAGCTGGCTCAAGGCCATGAGGTACGTGCTTTACGTCTCTATGATCGGAATGCCCTATGCTCTACAATTTATGCGGATTTTACCGCCCAGACGGTGATCGTAGAGAACCAGGCGGTTCCTACCATAAAAACCGCATTTGGAAATAATCTGCTGCCCAACTGGGAGGATTTCCAACGTTTCCTTGAAGATCGCTGTATCCCCCGGCAGCGGGCCGGACTGCGGGAGTATTTAGAAACCTTGGGATTGGATGAGTATGATCCCTTAGCCATTATTGAGAAAACCGGCGGACGTATGGCGGAGGATCAGCAATGGCTGACCATTGAGGTGCTGAAATGACAATCCGGCTTGTGACAGATGAAAAAATTGCGGAAACCTCCTCGAAAGGGAATCAAGAAAAGTGGTATGACCAGGCAGCGGACTGTTGGTACAAGCTGGATCAGTTTGGCTATGAGGCACTGGCGGAAACCGTTGTTTCCGTACTGCTTGAGCAGAGCAATCTTGAGACGGACACGCCCTTCCCGTTTGTACGCTATCATATGGAGCGACTGCAAGTCCATGGCCGGGAGCGCACAGGATGCTCCAGCAGGAATTTTTTACAACCTGGCCAGGCGCTTATTACAGTCAATCGTCTGCTGTCCAGTCATTTGGGAAAACCTTTGAGAGAGAAACTGGCTCGCCTTTCCAGTGACAAAAAACGGATTGCCTATCTGGCGGAAATGACAGCAGAGATGACTGGTCTGGAGCTGTTCCCGCAATACCTGACCCTGCTTTTTGAGGTGGATGCCCTATTTTGCAACGATGACCGCCACCTGAATAATATTGCGGTCATTGAAAAGAACGGTAAATACGACTATTGTCCAATCTTTGATAACGGTGCGGGGCTTTTGTCCAACACACAGCTGTCTCAAATGGATATCTCTCCGCCTGCTTTGATTTCCGCTTTGCGGGCCAGACCCTTCAACACTACGTTCACCCGGCAGATGAATACGGCCCGGAGCCTATATGGAACACAATTGACAATACCAAAACTAGCACCAAACGATGTTCAAAAAGTTTTGCAGCCAATTTTGGAATATTATCCCCAGCGAGACCGTGGCATCATCACGGACCGCGTTGAGGCTTGTATTCTCACAAGGCAGAAAAAGTTATGAAATATGGAGGAGCCGACATGAACAAACTGCGTAAATCGCTTTTGCTGTTTCTGATGCTGTCGCTGGCTTTACTTGTTGGCTGCGGCGGGGACAGCAGCCAACTGCCAATCGAGACTGCTCCAGAAACGGAAACAGCAGATGTCTCCCCTGACCAGGAGGGGGCATCTTCGGAATCTGCACCGCCTGACCAGGAGGAGCCCACCCCCATTTACATCACTTTTGAGGGAACCGACCTGGAGGGGAACACAGTTTCTCAGGAGGTCTTTACCCAGTCCAAGCTCACCATGGTCAACGTGTGGGCCACTTACTGCAACCCTTGCCTTCGGGAAATGCCGGGACTGGGCGAGCTGGCGTCAGAATACGGCCCTGAGGAGTTCCAAATCATCGGCATTGTCAGCGATGTGTGGGAGGGGGAGGACCAGTCCCTTGTGGACAGCCTGGTCCAGGAGACAGGGGCGGCCTACCCCCATCTGCTGGCCAACGACTCCATCAATCAGGCGGTCCTGTCCAGCGTAAGCGGCGTACCCACCACCTTCTTTTTCGATGGGGAAGGAGCATATCTGGGCGGCGTTGTCGGCTCCGCCGAAAAGTCTACGTGGGAGGAAATCGTCAATGAGCTTTTGGAAGCACAGTAGGCCCTGGATATTGGGCGTCCTGTCCGGGATCATGTTCCTCGCAGCCGGCGCCTTTCAGGGGCAGATGGACGTGATCTGGAGAAAGGCGGTCATGATCTGTCTGGAGTGCATTGGGATTGGGTGACATATGAAAAAACTTCGGCTGACGGTACAGCTGCTCTTTACTATCGTGACAAACGGGTATCTGTACGGTTTTCTCAACGGAAAAATCTACCGGGGCGGGCTGAAATACGTCTGTGTCCCAGGCCTGAACTGCTACTCCTGCCCGGGAGCCCTCGCCTCCTGCCCCATCGGGGCGCTCCAGGCCCTACTGAACCAGCGGGGCTTCCAGGTCCCCTTTGCCGCCCTGGGCTTTTTCTTCCTGTTCGGCAGTCTGCTGGGACGATTTGTCTGCGGCTGGCTATGTCCCTTCGGTTTGGTGCAGGACCTCCTGCACAAAATCCCCATTTTTCAAAAGCAAAAGCGCCTGCCCGGTCACAACATCCTGAAATATGGAAAGTACGCAGTGCTGATTCTTTTGGTGTGTGTTGGTTCCATGTTTTTGTTCGGGGGATTTGTAAAAGTCCCCGCGTTCTGTAAATATCTGTGTCCCTCCGGCACTCTGTTGGGGGCATTCCCTCTTCTGGGTGTAAACATCGCCCTACGGGGACAGGCCGGCGGACTGTTCCTTTGGAAGCTGGGCATTTTGCTTGCCATCGTCTTTCTCTCTATGAAGGTGTACCGCCCCTTCTGTCAGTATCTGTGCCCCCTGGGAGCCATCTACGGCTGGTTCAACCGGTTCAGCCTTGTGCAAATCCAATGGGAAAAGGAACTGTGTATCTCCTGTATGGCCTGTGAAAAAGCCTGTCCAGTGGACCTCTCTCTGCAAGAAATCTCCCGCTCTCCGGAGTGTATCCGGTGCGGAAAATGTGTGGATGCCTGTCCACAGAAGTGCCTGCATTTTTACGGTATCTGGACGAAAAGCACAAAGAGTTAATCAAATGATTTACAAATCAAATGTCAGGCGGAGCAATTCCGCCTGACATTTTTTTATTTCTACCACATATTTATGAACTGAGGTGATGCAAATTGGAAAGCGCACAGCGAGAACTGGTCAGCGTTCTGCTGGATCATATCCGTTCCCTTGGTCTCATATCAAATTCCACCTATTCCGGGGCGGTTGATTTGGTACATTCTGTGATAGACTTTCCGGAGTTTTTCCGGTATCCTGTGTGCTTGACAAAGGAGGTGAGCGGACATGAATGTGCTCAGGATACGCAATGAAATGCGAAACGGCAAAACCATCTTCGACCTACCCTTGCGGGTAACCTTTTACGCCAGAGTTTCCACTGAAAAAGACGAGCAGATCAATAGTCTGGAAAACCAAATTCAATATTATACCGAGTTGATTCAGTCGAAACCCAATTGGATCTACATAGAAGGGTACATCGACGAGGGCATCAGCGGGACAAGTACAAAAAAGCGGGATAGCTTCTTGCGGATGATAAAGGACGCCAAAGCAGGGCGGTTTGACTTCATCATTACGAAGGAGATATCCCGCTTTTCCCGTTCTACACTGGACAGCATCAAGTACACCCAGGAGCTGCTGGAGCACGACGTTGGAGTGCTGTTCCAGAACGACAACATCAACACATTAGACAGCGACAGCGAGTTCCGGCTGGTGGTCATGGCCGGAGTGGCCCAGGATGAGGTACGTAAGCTGTCCGAGCGGCTGAAATTCGGCTTCCGGCAGGCGATTAAAAACGGCCATGTGCTGGGCAATGATAAGCTGTGGGGCTATGACAAAAAGGACTGCATCCTTACCATCAACGAGGGGGAGGCCCAGGTGGTGCGGCGGATTTTCGACCTCTACGCCAACCAGCAGATGGGCATCCGGCGCATCTCCCAAAAACTGCTGGACGAGGGCTTTACCAGCCGGAAGGGCAACGCCTTCAATGTGCTGACCATCCGGCACATACTCTGCAACCCCAAGTACAAGGGGTGGTACTGCGCCAACAAATCTCAGACGGTGGACTACCGCAGCAAGCGGAAGATTTTCCTGGACGAGAGCGAGTGGGTGATGTACCCGGACCCATCTGTTCCGGCCATCGTCTCCGAGGAGCTGTGGGACCGGGCCAACGCTCTGTATAAGCGGCGCAGCCAACAGATGATGTCCCACCAGAGCGGGGCGGAGTTCCACAACCGCTATCCCTACAGCGGGAAGATCATCTGTGAGCAGCACGGCACCAGCTTCCACCGGCAGGTGCTGAAAAGCGCCAAGGGCGAAAAAGAGGTCTGGCAGTGCCGGGTATACCGAAACCGGGGCCGGGCGGCCTGCTCCGCTCCACAGCTACGAACATCAGAGTTAGATCAGATCATGGCCCAAATTTTTGATCAGCTGGCTCAGAACAAACAGGTTATCATCGACGCTGTGGTGACCGTCCTCCAGTCCGTCCCTGACGAACATGACTACACCCAGGAAATTCGACACATTGAGGAAGACTTGTCCGCCATCCATGCCAAAAAAGATCGCCTGCTGGAGATGAGCATCGAGGGTGTCATCTCCACGACGGAATTTAAGCAGCGCAACGACGGGTTTAATGAGCAAATCAAGACACTGGAGGAAAAGCTGGCGGTAATTCAGCTGGAATCAGAAAAAGGCAAACAGACCACAGCACAGTTAGGGGAAATCCGTGCCACGCTGGAACAGGAGCTGACCTTTCAAAACGGCGTCAATTCCGCTCTGGTCACCACCATTTTAGACAAGATCGTAGTCAAAAAAGGCAGTACAAAAGAGGAACTTCACCTGGATATTCACCTAAAATTCGGCGGCCCCTATGGGGCCGTTTTTGACCGGGAAAAATCTTCCGTTTGCTTCACCCCTTCTTTACAATGTGCGCCACCAGACGCAGATTATGTTCCACCAGGATATTTCTGGCCTCCAGGTCTCCCTGGGCGCACCGCTCCAGATACTCCTTCTCCTCCGCGGCTTTCAGCGGCCGGGGGAACGCTCCCCCTCCTCCGGACAGGCGCAGGGTAAAGAACAGTCCGTTCATCATCAGATAGATTACAGGCGACAGCATTTATAACACCTCCGCCCTAACCCTATTCACGCCCGGCACGTCCCTATGCCCAGCCGCCCGCCTCAAAAATCCGGATACTCCTCTTTTCCATCACTTTTCCCGAACCAAAAGGCAAGCTGTCTCCACATGGGCCGTTCTGGGGAACAGGTCTACTCCCTGGGCCTTCACCGCTCGATAGCCTATCTGGGCGAAACGGTCCACGTCCCGAGCCAGCGTGGCCGGGTCACAGGAGACGTATACAATCCGCTTCGGGGCCATGCCGGCCAGTATGGCGGGCACCTCGGGGCCAAGCCCCCTTCGGGGCGGGTCCACGCAGATCACCTGGGGCCGGATGCCCTCCGCCCCCAGCTTCTGAGCCACCGCGCCGGCGTCGCCGCAGAAAAACTCCACATTCCTTATACCGTTGCGGCGGGCGTTTTCTTTGGCGTCCCCAATTGCCTGAGGGACAATCTCCGCCCCGATGACCTGCCCGGCCCGCCGGGCCAGGGCCAGAGAAATGGTGCCAATGCCGCAGTACAGGTCCAGCACGGTCTCCGTCCCGGTCAGTCCGGCCAGGTCCAGTGCAACGCCGTACAGCGCTTCCGTCTGCGCCCGATTGATTTGGAAGAAGGAGGGTACGGACAGGCGGAAGGAAAGTTGACATAACTCCTCCTCCAACCAATCCCGGCCCCAGAGGGCGGCGTATTTGTCTCCCAAAACTACATTGGTGTCCCGGGTATTGACGCTGAGCACCAGCCCGGCCAGCCCGGGCTCCGCACGGCGCAGGGCCTCCGCCAGCTCATCGCCGTAGGGGAGCTTGTCCCCGTTGGCTACCACGCACACCAGGCTCTCCCCCCGGCTGCTGGTGCGGACGTAAAGGTGGCGGATCAGCCCCTTGCCCGTCCCCTCGTCGTAGGCTGGGATGTTGTACGCCTCCATCCAGTCCTTGAAAGCTGCCCGCAGCCGGGTAACCGCCTCGGGCTGCAGGGGGCAGTCCGGGGCGTCCAGAACGTCGTGGCTCCTGCCCCGGTAGTAGCCCACCGATAGCCCCTTCTTCCCCTGGGCCACTGGAAATTGTACCTTGTTCCGGTAGCGGATAGGGTCCTCCGCCCCCAGGACAGGGGGCAGGTCCAGGGTGGTGTGGCCCACCCGCTCCAGGGCGTCGGAGATGCGCCGGCCCTTGGCCCGCACCTCCTCCCCGTAGGTCATGTGGCGGAATTGACAGCCGCCGCACCTTCCAAAGAGGGGGCAGTCGGGCTCCACCCGCTCCGAGGAGGCGAGGAGCAGCTCCACTCCCCTGCCCCAGGCCACGTTCTTGTTCACCTTCTCCAGGCGGACCTTCCAGCGCTCCCCCCGGATGGTGTAGGGCACAAAGACTACCCGCCCCTCCAGCCGGGCCACCCCCATTCCCTCAGCGGTGTAGCCGGAAATTTCCATGGTGTGGACGGTGTTCTTTCTGATGTCAGCCACGGGAAACGCCTCCTTTTCAAGTCAGGTAATCATACCATATTTTATAAATGAGGTAAAGACAAAGAATGGCCGCCCTTACGGACGGCCACTTGGGACTGTACAGGTCACTTCTTCCCCGCCATGTGGGTGGAGGAGACCACCATGCCGGTGAGGGCGAAGAGGGCCAGGGCGTTGGGGATGACCATCAGGTTGTTGAACATGTCGGTCAGCTCCCACACCAGATCGTTGGACATCAGGGTGCCCAGGAAGATGAACACCAGCCCCAGAACGGCGTAAATCTTGGCGGACTTTTTGCCGAAGAGATATATTACGTTGATTTTGCCGAACAGGTTCCAGCTCAAAATGGTGGAGAAGGCGAAGAAGAACAGGCAAATTGCCACGAACATGGCGCCGGCGGTCTCGCCGAATACCACACCGAAGGCGGTCTGCGCCAGATTTGCCTTGCCCAAAGTGGTGCTGGCCGCGGCGGCTCCGCACTCAGCCAGAGGGCCGCCTGCGGTATACAGGGTGGAGATGACCACCAGCGCGTTGAGGGTGAGCACCACAAAGGTATCCATAAACACGCCGATCATGGCCACCACGCCCTGGTCGTGGGGGTTGGTCACATTGGCCTGGGCGTGGGCGTGGGGGGTGGAGCCCATGCCGGCCTCGTTGGAGAACAGACCGCGCTTGGCCCCCTGGCTGATGGCGGTCTTGATGGCGTAACCGAAGCCGCCGCCGATGATGGCCTGGGGCTGGAAAGCATACTTAAAAATCATACCAAAGGTGGCGGGGATGTACTGGGCCCGGGCGATGAGGACCACCAGGCCGCCCAGCAGGAAGATGGCCGCCATGATGGGGACCACTTTCTCGGTGACGGAGGCCAAACGCTGCACGCCGCCCAGGAAGATGACGCCGCAGATGAGCACCAGGACCACGCCCACAATCCAGTTGGGGACACCGAAGGCGGTATTGAAGGTGGAGCCGATGGAGTTGGACTGGACCATGCAGCCCATAAAGCCCAGGGCCAGGATGATGGCCACGGCGAAGAAGCCGGCCAGGAACTTGCCGAAGCCGCCCTTGAAGGCGGTGGTGATGTAATAGACGGGGCCGCCGTGGTAGGAGCCGTCTTCGTCCGCCCGGCGGGTCTTGATGGCCAGAGTGGCCTCGGCGTAGATGGTAGCCATGCCGAAGAAGGCGATAATCCACATCCAGAAAATGGCGCCGGGTCCACCGGTGAGGATGGCGCCTGAGGCGCCCACGATGTTGCCAGTGCCCACCTGGGCGGCGATGGCGGTGGCCAGGGCCTGGAAGGAGCTCATGCCCTGCTCCTGCCGCCCGCCCCGGAGGGACAGGTTGCCGAAGGTCTTTTTCATACCCTCGCCGAAGCAGCGGACCTGGACGAACCGGGTGCGGATGGAGTACCACAGGCCCACGCCGATCAGGAGAAAGACCAGGATGTAGTTGGACAAATAGGTGTTGATTTTTGACACGATGGGAAACAGGGTCGCTTCAAGCTCAGCCATGATTCAAAGTTCCTTTCTATTTTTTATCCTTAAAATATTCCTTGGTGATGGACGCCACCGCGCTGGAGAGCAGCAGCAAGGCGATCAGGTTGGGGATGGCCATGGCGCCGTTGAGGGTGTCGGAGACATCCCACATGAGCTGGCCTGAGCCGGTGGCGCCCACGACGCAGAAGAGGACAAAAATGATCTTGTAAATGGAGGTCACGATCTTATTATCCCCGGAGAGATAGCCCCAGCACCGCTCGCCGTAGTAGCTCCAGCTCAGAATGGTGGACAGGGCGAAGAAGACCAGGCTGGCCTGGATGATGGCGCCGCCCAGAGTACCGGGGAGGATAGCGTTGAAGGCGGCCACGGCGGCGGACCCCTTAGTTCCAAACGCCTCCAAGGAGGCCTCGCCCAGCTCGAAGCCGGACAGCAGCACGGCGAAAGCGGTAATGGAACAGATGACAATGGTGTCAAAGAACACCTCGAACACGCCCCAGATGGCCTGGGCGGCGGGCTCGTCGGCAGAGGAGGCCGCGTGGGCGATGGGAGCGGAGCCCAGACCGGCCTCGTTGGAGAACACACCCCGGGCAAAGCCGTTCTTCATGGCCGCCATGATGGCGTAGCCCCCCACGCCCCCCGCGAAGGGCCGGACTCCAAAGGCGCTGGAAAAGATGTGGGCAAAGACGGCTGGAATATCCGTAATCCGCATCAGAATGACCACAATGCCGGCCGCCACATAGAACACCGACATGAAGGGAACCAGCAGAGAGGTCACCTGCCCGATGCGCTTCACCCCGCCGATGACCACGATGCCCACCAGAATGGTGAGGGCGATGCCGGTGACCAGGGGATCCAGGCCGAACAGGCCGGTCATGGCCCCGGCGATCTCGCTGGACTGGGCGATGTTGCCGATCCCGAAGGAGGCCACGCCCCCCAGAACGGCGAAGAGGACGGCCAGCCATTTCCAGCCCTTGCCCAGGCCCTTTTCAATGTAGTACATGGGCCCGCCCTTGTGGACGCCGTTGGCGTCGGTGTCGCGGAACTTCAGGGCCAGGGCGATTTCGGCGTACTTGGTGCACATGCCGAAGAAAGCGGACACCCACATCCAGAACACGGCCCCCGGCCCGCCGATGAAGATGGCTCCGGTAACACCGGCGATGTTGCCGGTGCCCACGGTGCCCGCCAGGGCGGTGGTCACCGCCTGGAAGGGGGACAGGTTGCTGCCGTGGTCCTGAGCATCCTTCTTGCGGAACAGGGAACCCACCGTGTTTTTCATAATGTAGCCGAACCGGCGCACCTGGACCCAGCCGGTGCGGAAGGTGAGGAACACGCCGGTGCCCACCAGAAGCGCCAGCATGACGGGACCCCAGACAAAGCCGTTGACGGCTCTCTCAGCCTTTGTAAAAAGCTCCAGAAAACCTTCCATAAAACGATCTCTCCTTTGCTCTCTGGGAACAGACGAAAAACGGGCCGCGGATATGCCCGCGGCCCAAAGGAAACGCACAGCCCGGCGGAGCGCGGCCCCGCCGTTTCAGCTTCCCCTCTGTCCTTTTGCCTGAGAGATTGGCGGATTTCTCCGCGTTGCCCCTTCGGCACCCGGTAAACGAGCTTCTCCAGAGTCACATCCACCCGCAGTCCTCATTCCAAGCCGGAACGCCTGAGAGTGTTACTCCTTCGGCAGGCCGTAAGGCCGTTTTCCTGCGGGCTTCGTCTGTCCTGATTCAATTACTTTGCTACCATACCACAAAGCAGGCTCCTTTGTCAACGTCCGGCGGACAACAATGCGCCCAACACGGAATTTTCAGCTAATTAAACGAAGGAAGCAGATTTTTTATCTGAGAAAGTTTACAATTTGCTCTTTTTTTGCGGAGACGGGTGTGGTATACTGACTTAGATTATGGTTATGGTGCCTTATTGCACGCAGAGCGGGCCGCCGAAGGCGGCGGCCCCTACGTTCTGTAATTCTGTGTGTAGGGGCCGCCCCCCCTGGGCGGCCCGTTTCCGAGGTGTGGACCGCAAAAATACAACCGAGAGGTGTTTTACGCAATGAGCCTGTTTACCAAGCTGTTCGGGACCTCCTCCCAGCGGGAGCTGAAGTCCATTTACCCCATCGCCGACAAGGTGGACGCCCTGGAGGAGGAATACAAGACCCTCACCGACGCCCAGCTCCAGGCCAAGACCCCCGAGCTGAAGGAGCGTCTGGCCCAAGGCGCCACCCTGGACGACATCCTCCCCGAGGCCTTCGCCGCCTGCCGGGAGGCCGCCTGGCGTGTGCTGGGCCTGCGGCCCTACCGGGTACAGGTGGTGGGCGGCATCGTCCTCCACCAAGGCCGCATCGCCGAAATGAAGACCGGCGAGGGCAAGACCCTGGTGGCCACCCTCCCCGCCTACCTCAACGCCCTGGCGGGCAAGGGGGTCCATATCGTTACCGTCAACGACTACCTGGCCAAGCGCGACTCGGAGTGGATGGGGAAGGTGTTCCGCTTCATGGGCCTCACCGTGGGCCTGGTCATCCACGGGGTGGTGGGCGAGAAGAAGAAGGCCGCCTATCAGGCGGACAT
>CAJUPW010000035.1 GCA_910588635.1 uncultured Oscillospiraceae bacterium
CCACCTTGGCAAGGTGGCGCTCTACCAGATGAGCTACACTCGCATTTGGGTCCCCCGCAGCTTGCACCGCGGGGGTGGTGCCTCCGGTCGGAATCGAACCAACGACACGAGGATTTTCAGTCCTCTGCTCTACCAACTGAGCTACAGAGGCGGATGCGCAATGAAAAATGGCGACGCGGAAGGGACTTGAACCCTCGACCTCCGGCGTGACAGGCCGGCGTTCTAACCAACTGAACTACCGCGCCAGGCAGTTCCAGGGGATACAGGGGCCAAAATGGTGGGAACAACAGGGCTCGAACCTGTGACCCCATGCTTGTAAGGCATGTGCTCTACCAGCTGAGCTATGCTCCCCGGCCAGCCGCCCAATTCACAGCGGCTTGATTATTATACTCGACTGTACCCGACTTGTCAACAGGAAAATGAGATTTTTTACCGGAAAATTTTCTATGGGCGTCGAAGGTCCCTATACGTCCCAAAGTGCGGGCCGTCCTCATGGGGACGGCCCGGCCCTCGGTCCTTACGCGTTTCCGAATTCGCTGAAAAAGCGGTCGTGGATGGCCTGAACGGCCCGGTCGGCGTCCCGCTCGTCCACCAGGACGGACACCTTGATCTCACTGGTGGAAATCATGTTGATGTTGATGCCGGCGGAAAACAGGGCCTCAAACATCCTGCAGGCCACCCCAGCGTTGTTGGCCATGCCGGCCCCCACGATGGACACCTTGGCCACCTCGGTGCTCAGCTCGATGGACTTGCAGCCGATGGCCTCCTTGTTCTCCTCCATCAGCTCTCTGGCCGCCTGGGCGTCCCCCTCGGCCACGGTGAAGCTGATGTCCTTGCTGCCGTCCCGGCCGATGGACTGGAGAATGATGTCCACGTTGATATTCTTTCTGGCCAGCAGAGAGAAAATCTTAAAGGCGATGCCGGGCTGGTCCATCAGTCCGACCAAAGCGAGGCGGGCCACGTCCTTATCCTTGGCCACACCGCTGACATGGGTCTTTTCCATCGTTTTCACGACCTCCTTCACTTTTGTACCGGGCTTTCCGCTGAAGCTGGACAGCACCTCCAGATTAACGCTGTACCGCTTGGCCATCTCCACCGAGCGGTTGTGGAGCACCTGCGCGCCCAGACTGGCCAGCTCCAGCATCTCATCGTAGGTGATCTCCTCCAGCTTCCGCGCCCCCGTCACGAAGCGGGGGTCGGCGGTGTAGATGCCGTCCACATCGGTGTATATCTGACACAGGTCGGCGTGGAGGGCGGTGGCCAGGGCCACAGCGGAGGTGTCGGAGCCCCCCCGGCCCAGGGTGGTGACATCGTCGTACTTGTTGATGCCCTGAAAGCCGGCCACCAGCACGATCTTCTTCTTGTCCAGCTCCTTCTGGATGCGCTCGGTGCGCACCCGCTTGATCCGGGCGGCGGAGTAAGCCGAGTCGGTAAGCATCCCGGCCTGCCAGCCCGTGAGCGAAACGGCCTGGTAGCCCATGCGCTCAATGGCCATGGCGCACAGGGCAATGGATATCTGCTCGCCGGTGGACAGAAGCATATCCATCTCCCGCTTGGAGGCCCCCGGGTGAATCTCCCGGGCCTTCTCGATCAAATCGTCGGTGGTGTCCCCCTGAGCGGACAGCACCGCCACCACGCTGTGCCCCTTGCGGTAGGTCTCGGTGACGATGCGGGCCACATTGCGGATCTTGTCCGCGTCGGCCACCGAGCTGCCGCCGAATTTTTGTACAATCAGTGCCATGTATGGTATTCCCCCTAAAGGTAAGAATCAGTTTTGGGAGGCCTCTCCCTTTCGGGAGGCCTTTTTCCATTCTATGCGTCCGGTCTGTCTCAGGCCAGCACCCGGAACAGGGAGCCCGTCTCCAGGCCGGCCAGCTTCTCCTGAATCTCCGGCTCGGTCATGGGCACGGTGAGGAAAGCCGCCTCACCGGCGGGGGCGCCGCCCCGGGCCAGCAGCTGAATCTCGCCGAATTTCCGGCGAGCCTGATCGGCGGAGACCTGAGCCCGGACGTACCAGGGGGAGCGCAGGCTGTCGGCGGACATCACCAGATCGGGGGCGCCCTCCTCCCAGCCGTTGTGCCGGTCCTTTTTCAGGTCCTTGGCGATGTCGATGACATCGGCCACCACGGCGGAGGCGGTGGGCAGCTTGCCCGCCCCCCGGCCGTAGAACATCACATCGCCGATGGCGTTGCCGGTGACGGCAATGGCATTGAACACATCCTCCACTCCGGACAGAGGGTTGTCTCCGGGCACCAGATGGGGGGCCACAAAGGCGCACACCTTGCCCTCGGGCTGGCGGAGCGCCCGGCCCAGCAGCTTGATCTTGTAGTCCGCCGAGGCGGCGTAGTCCGCGTCCGCCAGGGTAACGTTTCGGATGCCCTGGGTGGGCACCTGTTCCGGGTGGACATGGCGGCCAAAAGCCAGGGAGGCCAGAATGCAAATCTTCCGGCAGGCGTCGTGGCCGTCCACGTCGGCGGTGGGGTCCTTTTCGGCGTAACCGTTTGCCTGGGCCTCGGCCAGGGCCTGATCGAAGGTGAGTCCCGCCCGGATCATCCGGGTGAGGATATAGTTGGTGGTGCCGTTGAGGATGCCGGTCACCTGTTCCAGCTCATTTGCGGCCAGGCAGGAGGTCAAGGGCCGCAGGATGGGGATGCCGCCGCCCACGCTGGCCTCAAAGAGGTAGCTGCATCCGTTGGCGCGGGCCAGCTGGAGCAGCTCATAGCCGTGAGTAGCCACCAGCTCCTTGTTGGAGGTGACCACGCTCTTGCCCGCCTTCAGCGCCCGGGTGGTAAAGTCCAGGGCGATCTTCGCCCCGCCGATGGTCTCCACCACGATGTCCAGCTCGGGGTCGTTCTCGATAACGGCAAAGTCCTTCACAAAGAGGCTGGCATACGGACTGTCGGGGAAGTCCCGCACATCCAGGATACATTTCAGCCGCACCAGATCGTCCACCCGGTGGTCGATGAGCCCCCCATTGGTGGTGAGCACCTCGGCCACGCCGGAGCCTACGGTTCCGAATCCCAAGATCGCTACATTAACCATTCTTTTTTCTCCTTATCCATATCATATTGCAAGGCCGCCGCCCCGGCGGCCCGCCTGACCCTTACATTATCCGGCCAGAATCTCACATTTGATGACCCCGGAGCCGGCGGCCAGACTGGCCAGCACCTCCTCCAGGGAGTCCTGGATGGCGGAGGTCTCCGCCGTCATGGTGACCACGGCGCAGCCGTTGGACGGGATGCTCTGGTTGATGGTGAGGATGTTCACTCCGGTGCCCGCCAGCACGTTCAGCGCCCCGGACAGCACACCTGGCTCGTCCTTGAGCAGCACCTGAAAGGTAACGATCCGCCCGTGAAGCATGTCGTTGAAGGGCCGCACCGCATCCTTATACTTATAGAAGGCGCTGCGGCTGATGCTCACCGCCTGGGCCGCGCCGTTGACGGTCTTTTCCACACCTGTCTCCAGCAGGCGCTTGGCCTCGGCCACCCTCCGGAAAATCTCCGGCATGGCACTGGCCTCCACAATAAAATATTTTGCCGGGCCGCTCATAGGTTCCTCCTGTCCCCACGGAACGCCGTCCGCGTTATATGGTCATTTGTTTTCGTATTGTGGTCTATTGTAACATACCGCCCCATTCGCCGCAACCACTAATTCCCCCTTGGACAGAGAAAGTTTTCTCGGTCCGGCCCGCAGATTTTTGTCAGATTTCACAGTTTCCTGCAAAAGGGCGCCGCGGGCAGACTGCCCGCGGCGCCGCTGAACGCAGCCTGTCTCCCTATCCAACCATGCCGTCAAAGGGCGGCAGAGGATGGATGGGGACATCCGGCCCCTCCGGGTTGTCGGGATCGACCGGCTCGGTGGGGTTCCAGGGATCATTGGGGTCGTAAGGGTAGAAGGGGTTGCTGGGATCGTAGGGGTAGTTGGGGTCGGTGGGATTCTCGGGGATGGGCGCCTCGGTGTGGACGGTGCACGACCCGTGGGCCACCGCCGCGTCATAGTCCCACTGGGCGTCCCCCGCCACGGCGGAGCCCAGCTGCTCCCGCCCGAACCTGGGCAGGCAAATTTGCTTTTTGCTCTCCTCCGGGCAGAACTCTCCGGCCAGATGGTACAGGCCGGTGGAGGCGCCGTTCTCGTTGAGGACGGGGCACTCGGTACAGACGGTGACTACGTTCTCCTCCTTGTGGAACTCGCAGTACTGCCCCTCGGGGTAGCTCTCGGGGAAAATGCTGCCCGAGGCCGCCCGGCTGCCTCTGGGATCCATGGCGCACCACTCGGTAGCCAGCAGGCCGGAGTCCTGGCAGTAGGTGATGGTCCGCCGCCCGCCGGGGTCAGCGAAGTCCTTGTCGGGCAAGCCCTCGTGGAGCTGGGTCATCACCTTTTTCCACAGGCCGATGGCGGGGTTGCCCTGAGCGTTGATTTTGGCGTTGCGCTCGTAGCCCACCCACACGGCGGCAGTGTAGTAGGGGGTGTAGCCCACAAACCAGCGGTCCTTGTTGTCGGTGGTGGTGCCCGTCTTGCCGGCGGCGTGCTGGCCCTTGATGTCATTTCCTCGGGCGGTGCCGGCGTCGTCAAACACATGCTGGAGCATATCGTTCATATACCAGGCGGTGCTCTCCTTGATCACCGGCTCTGGGTCCAGCGTGTTGTCGATAAGCAGCTCCTCCCGGCCGTCCACCACCTGGGTCACCCGGGTAAAGGTGCGGGAGCCCTGATAGACCCCGTTGTTGGGGAACACGGAGTAGGCCTCGGCCATTTCCCGGGCGTTGACGCCGTCGGTGAGGCCGCCCATGGACAGGGACTCGGTGATATCGGTCTTCCACTCTTTGCCGACCATCCGGCCCTCCTCCAGGTCGATATGGTATTTGTCCTGGATAAATTTGAAGCTCTCCTCCGGGGTGACATAGTCGTTCATGATGCGCACGGCCACCGTGTTCAGCGAGCGCATCAGGGCCTCCCGCATGGTGAGGTGGCCCCTGTATTTGGTGGTGCCCGAGTTCAGGGGCCAGGGCTTGCTGCCGTTCATCCGGTAGGGGTAGTCGTCCAGCACGGAGTAGGGGTTGAGCTTGTTGAACTCCAGCACCGGGGAGTAGACGGCCAGGGGCTTGAAGGAGGAGCCAGGCTGCCGGTGGCCGGAGTTGGCGTAGTTGCTGCCCCGGTTCACCGTCTTATCGCCGAACATGCCGGCGATGGCCGCCACGCTGCCCGTCTGGTTGTCAATGACGCAGATGGCCGACTGCATCTGCTGGCCGTCCTTGGAGGTGTAGTTCAGATTCTCCCGGTTGGTGTACACCTCGTCCACCACGGCCTGGAGGTCCGGGTCGTAGCAAGTGTAGATACGCAGGCCGCCCCGCTGCATGGCCAGGTCGATCTGCCGGTCAGACCAGTGCCACTGCTCGGCCAGCGCGTCCCGCACGTCGGAGATGACGGTCTCCTCATACCAGGTGTAAATCTGGTATGAGGCCTCCTCCCCCTCGTCCCGGACAAAGACCAGCTCCTGGGCCACAGCCTCGTCGTACTCCGCCCGGCTGATCATCTCCTGCTCCAGCATCTGGTTGAGGATGACCTCCTGGCGGTACTTGTTCCACCGCCGGGCGTCCCATATCTCGTCGGTGTTCACCCCTTGGGACTTGGCAAAGGAGTAGGGTCCGTATTTGGAGGGGTTGTTGGTGATGCCCACCAGGCTGGCGCACTCGGCCAGGGTCAGCTCCGACACCGATTTGCCGAAGTACTCCCGGGCGCCAGCCCCCACCCCCTCGCAGCCGCTGCCCAGGGGGATGATGTTCAGGTAATACTCCAGGGTGTCGTCCTTGGAGTTGTTCTGGGTGAACCGGAGGGCCCGGACGATCTCGGTGACCTTCCGTTTCACGGTGGTCTCGTTGTAGTTGGTCATATTTTTGATGACCTGCTGGGTGATGGTGGAGCCGCCGGAGATTTCCCCGCCGGTAAACATCCGCAGCACCGCCTTGGCGGTGCCCCGCCAGTCCACCCCGGGGTGGGTCCAGAAGCGCCTGTCCTCAATGGCCACGGTGGCCTGCTTCAGGTACTCGGGCATCTCCTCATAGTCCACCCACATGGACTTGGTCACGCTGAGCAGGGTGGTCATCTCCTTGTACTGCCCGGTTTCCTTGTCCAGATAGTACATGATGCTGTTCTCCCCCAGAGGGAAGTCGTCCGGACTCAAGTCGGCGATGGGGACAATCACCTCGTTGATGTACACCGCGGCAAAGCAAGCCAGCAGCGTCCCGGTACACAGTCCGATCAGGAGCAGCGTGCCCAGAACCTTGAAAAAAATGCTCACGCCACGCAGGACGGGGTTTTTCTTCCTTCTGCGCCTGTGCTTCCGCGGCGCTCCGCCCCCGGAGGGGGCCTGACGGCTGCCTCCCGAGGACCGGGCCGGGCCGGGCGCCTGACGGCGGGAGGGGTAGTCGCTGTTTTCATATAGAGAGCTGTGATCGCTGTATTCTGCCATGGTAAATACCTCCGTCTTATGTATTATACCAGATTTTCCTTGTTTGTCCACCCGTAATCCCTCTGAACCCTGATTCTTCAAAGTTTCTTAAAATTTACCTTGCCTCCCCTCTTGCATTTTTTCCGCCGCCGGGGTAAAATAAAAGCAGAAAAAGACAGGAGGCGCTTTATGGAAGAGAACTTCGGCCCCGATTTCATCACCGTCACCGACGAGGACGGCAACGACTTTGAGCTGGAGCTGGTGGACACTCTGGAGCACAAGGGGATCACCTACTACGCCATGTTCCCCGCCGTGGAGGAGGACGAGGCCACCGGCGAGCCCAAGGATGTGGACGCCGACGACGAGGAGTACGGCCTGGTCATCATGAAGGGCATTGAGGAAAATGGCGAGGAGCTTCTGTCCACTCTGGATTCCGACGAGGAGCTGGACGAGGTGTATGAGCTGTTTATGGAGCGCTTTTTCGCGGAGGAAGAGGACGGCGGAGAGTAACTGATATTCCTGCTCGGTGCGTGATGGGTCTTTTTAAACCCACATTTTTAAAACGGGACGCCCACCTCACGGCGCGGCTTGCAGGCCTCCCGGCCCCCTATGAGGTCAGCTGGACGTTGGAAGCAGTAAAGCGTCGTGGAGGCGACCCACCTGCCATCTGTGCAGGTTTTAAACGGGCTCACACGGCCAGAGCGGGGTTATAAAAACAAAGGTTCAGCGTCTGGACCGCGGCGAATTTGCCGCGGTCTTTTCTATTTTTTAAAAAAGTGTAAATCTCCCCTCTCCCTCTTGCAATTTCAGACGGTTTTTAGTATAATGTCTCGGAAATGCCCGCAAGGCATTTCCCAATGGGCCGGCCGGAGAGCCGGCCCCTGCCTACTACCGAAATGAGAGGACTGAACAACTGTGAGTGCATCCCCCGAGAAAAAGAACCCGACCAAGGCCGAGCGCGACGAGAAGCGCCGTCAGGAGGAACAAAAGGACCGCCGCACAACGGCCATCTATAGCGTCGTGGCCGTTGCAGTCGTGGTGGCCGCCCTGGCTCTGATGGTCTGGAACAGCGGTCTGCTCCAGCGCAACCTCACCGCCCTGGACGTCAACGGCGTCAAGTATACCGTTGCCGACATGCAGTATTACTACAGCAGTGTCTACAATGAACAGGCCCAGCAGTACCTGTTTAACTCCACCCAGTCGGTGAAGAAGCAGGTCTACGACGAGGCTACCGGCCAGAGCTGGTATGATCATTTGATGGACCTGGCCGTGGAGAGCCTGACCAACAGCACCGCCTTGGCCGCTCAGGCCCGCAGCGAGGGCTTCTCCCTCACTGAGGAGAGCCAATCTCAGCTGGACAGCTTCCTGTCCCAGCTGAACACGGCCTGGGTCGGTCAGACCACCAGCCGGGAGGCCCTGATCCGTGCCAACTACGGCCCCTATATGACCTATGACCGTCTGGTGGAGCTGGTGGAGCAGGAGCTTCTGGCCAGCGACTACGCCCAGTCCAAGCTGGACGCCATCGACCACCCCGACGCCGACTACGACGCCTATTACCGGGAGCACGCCGATGAGCTGGACACCGTGACCTATACCTACTTCCTCTTCCGGGCCTCCCTCCCCGCCACCGACGCCGACGGCAACACCATCGAGCGCACCGACGCCGAGACCGCCGCCCAGATGGAGGATGCCAAAGCCGAGCAGAAGGCCCTGGCCGAGGAGCTCAAGTCCAAGCTGGAGGGCGGCGCCGATCCGGAGACTCTGGCCGAAGAGTATAAAAATCAGATGTACAGCTCCTCCCTCTCAGCCCATTCCACCGGCTCCGGCCTCAGCTACTATCCCTATGGCGACTGGCTGCTGGACAGCGCCCGCAAGGCCGGCGACACGGACCTGTTCGAGCGGGACTACACCTCCTCCTGCAACTACTATGTGATCGTCTACGAGGGCCGCGCCCTGGTGCGGGAGCCCGCCCACGACGTGCGCCACATCCTGATCCAGGCGGGCGACGGCGTCAACCCCACCCAGGCGGAGTATGACGAGGCCGAGACCAAGGCCCAGTCCGTCCTGGACGAGTGGAAAGCCGGCGAGGCCACCGAGGACTCCTTCGCCGCCCTGGTCAACGCCAACACCAGCGACACCGCCTCCGCCTCCAGCGGCGGCCTGTACTCCAATATCACGGTCAGCTCCAACTATGAGCAGGCCTTCCTGGACTGGGCCACCGACCCCGCCCGCAAGGAGGGAGACACGGGACTGGTCAAGACCGGATACGGCTGGCATGTCATGTACTATGTGGCCTCCAAGGACCCCGTCTGGAAGCAGACAACCGCCTCCGCCCTCCAAAATCAGGACTACGAGGCCCTGACGGCCAGCGCCTCTCAGGGCTGGACCATTTCCCGGGGCGTGGGCATGAACTTTATCTCCGCATAACGGTAAAAAATGGAAGGGTGAAGGCTTACTTCAGCGCGTCGGACATCTTTGAGTTGTGTGGTATTGTCGGGCGCGATAAAAGGAGGGCGGACCATGATACGGATCGGGAATCTGTCCTTGCCCCCGGATGGGGACTTCGACTTGCTGCGCCGCCGGGCTGCCCGGGCTTTGGGCGTGCGCCCCGGAGCGCTGGAGGAGCTGGAGATTGTCCGGGAGTCCATCGACGCCCGGGATAAGGGCAGCGTCCGCTATATCTATACAGTGGAAACCACCCTTCCCAACGAGGCGTCGGTCGTGCGGTCCGCCCCCGGGCGGAATATCGCCCTGGCGGAGCGGGAGCGGTACAGCTTCCCCGAGGTGAGGCGCAGGTCTCCGCTGCCCCCGGTGGTGGTGGGGATGGGGCCGGCGGGGCTGTTTGCCGCCCTGTTTCTGTCCCGGAACGGCCTGCCTTGCGTCGTACTGGAGCGGGGGCGGGACATCGACCGGCGTACGCTGGATGTGGAGCGGTTCTGGGCCGCGGGCGCGCTGGACGAGGGCTCCAACGTCCAGTTCGGCGAGGGGGGCGCGGGCGCCTTCTCCGACGGCAAGCTCACCACCGGCACCCACGACAGGCGTATCTCCGCCGTGCTGGACGCCCTGGTGGAGGCGGGAGCCCCCGCCGACGTGAAATACTCCTACAAGCCCCACATCGGCACCGATGTGCTGCGTCAGGTGGTAAAGACCATCCGTGGGGAGCTGATCTCCCTGGGCTGCGACATCCGCTTCGGCCACAGGCTCACTGGCCTGACGGTGAGCGGGGGCGCGGTGACAGGGGTGGAGGCGGAGAGCCCGAACGGGCGCTGCCTGCTCTCCGCTGATACGGTAATTCTGGCCCCCGGCCACTCCGCCCGGGATACCTTCGCCATGCTCCGGGAGGCCGGCCTGCCCATGGAGAAGAAAAAATTTGCCGTGGGTGTGCGTGTGGAACACCGGCAGCGGGACATCAGTCTGAGCCAATACGGCCCCGCCTGGGAGAGGCTGCCCCCCTCCGACTACAAGCTGGCCTGTCATCTGCCCGATGGCCGGTCCGCCTTCACCTTCTGCGTCTGCCCCGGAGGCCAGGTGGTGGCCGCCGCTTCGGAGCAGGGGGGCGTGGTCACCAACGGCATGAGCCTTCGGGCCCGGGACGGGGAGAACATCAACGGCGGACTGCTGGTGGGGGTTGGCCCCGAGGACTTCCCTGGGGACGACGCGCTCTCCGGCGTCCGTTTCCAGGAGCAGTGGGAGCGGGCGGCTTTCCGGCTGGGGGGCGGCTCCTTCCGGGCCCCGGCCCAGCGGGTGGAGGACTTCCTCCGGAACCGGCCCTCGGAGGGTTCCGGGGCGGTAGCGCCTACCTACCGGCCCGGTGTGGCCTGGACCGGCCTGTCCCTCTGTCTGCCCGGCTATGTCACCGGCTCCCTTCGTCAGGCCCTCCCCTTGCTGGACCGGAAGCTCCGAGGCTTCGCCGCCCCGGACGCCGTCTTAACCGGAGTAGAGACCCGTTCCTCCTCTCCGGTGCGTATTCTTCGGGATGAAAATTACCAGTCGTCATTGCGCGGCCTCTACCCTTGCGGCGAGGGCGCGGGATATGCCGGGGGCATCGTCTCCGCCGCGGTGGACGGTATCCGGGTGGCCGAGGCGGTGGCCTCGTCGATGTAAAGTCCGCTGGGCCGCGGCTTGACAAAGGGGATTACGCAGGAATGATTTCCGGAGATTGGGGCACGCTAAGACCATCCAAAACAAGGAGGTCGCCCCTATGAGCAAGCCGAAGAAACAGCAGATTCGAGACCCTCGCACCGGCCGGAACCTGCAAGGCTCCGCCCCCATCGCCGGCCAGAACCGCACCGACACCGCCACCAACGCCCAGGACCCCATGGCCGATCCCCTGGAGATGCGGATGAAGCGGGAAGGACACGATATGTAAAGATGACCGGGACAGCCTCCGCTGTCCCGGTCATCTTCACATATTCTTCACAAAAAGTTCCAACTCTGGTGAAGAATAGGAGCCGGTTATGTGGTATCCTGTGAGCAGATCAAGGAACTGATCTGAACTTCTCGGGGCGGCAAGGGCTGCCCCACGGTCCGGCGGGCCGCGCGAAACGCCGGGCATATTTGGTAACCGTTCCAAAAGCTGCCAAACCTCACGGCGCGAGGCACGCGCCCCACTGCCGCCCCGCGGGTCCCGCACTCCGGCGCGGCAGACCAAAAATTCCCGTCCGCAGACGGTTTATCATACCTCCCTCTTTTTTCTGACAGCGCCCCCGGCCAAACCGGGGGCGCTGCCGGTTTTGGGGAGAGGTCAGCGCCCGCCGCTATGCCGGCGGGCGCTTTTGCGTCTATTGCGGCCCCTCCCGCGGCGGGCCGTTGAGCACCAGGCGGTAGTAGTCGGTATCCAGAACGGCCCCCGAGTAGGCCACCCGGTTCTGCACCTCGGCCACCATGGCCGACACCTCCTCCGGGTCGGGGGCTTCCCCGTCCCAGCGGGTAAACTGATCGGTGACAGAGTTGTAATAGCCCGCAGCGTTGATGAAGCTGTAGTTGGCAAAAATGACAAGCGGGTCCTCCGCGGATAGAATATCCGAGCCCATGATGAGCCGGGAGTCGTAGCTCAGGCCGAAGAGATTGGACAGGGTGGGCATTACGTCCAGGCTGGAGCAGTATTTGTCCACATGGACGGCAGTCCCCTCCATATCGCCGCTCCAGAGGACGAGGGTGTTTTTGAAAATCTCAAACACCTGGTCTACCGGGTGGCCCAGCAGCTCGCTGTACTGCTCGTCGGTAAGGCCGTAGGGGTAGTGGTCGGCGGACAGGACGATTACCGTGTCCTTCAGCTTGTCCGCCTCCTCCAGTTGGCTGAGCAGACTCTCCATAGCCAGCTCCAGCTCCAGCTGACAGGCCAGATAGCACCGCACCTCCTCGCTGTAGGGCAGGCCGGCCACCTCGTCCCAATGGCGGGCGGACATGGCGTTGGCGTCCAGGGTGTAGGTCAGGTGGCCGCTGACGGTAAGGCAGTAGACGGCGAAGCGCTCCTCGTTCACAAACATGGGGACGATCTTCTCCATCATCTCCAGGTCGGAGGCGGGGAAGGCGTCCCCCGACTCCAGCTCCAGCCCCTGGCCCAGGGCGTAGTAGTCGTAGCCCATGTTGGGGTGGGACTTGTCCCGGTCGTAATAATTATAGAGGTAGTCGTGGAAGGCGAAGGTCTTGTACCCCTCCTCTCGGAACTGGCGGCCCAGAGCGAAGGGCATGTAATTTTCCGAGGACAAGGAGTAGCTCCACACCCCGGATTTGGGAATCAGGCCGGTGGTGGTGACATACTCCCCGTCGGAGGTGGACACCCCCCACAGAGGGGTATAGAAATTGTCAAAGACAAAGCCCTGGTGGGACAGCTTCCACAGGGTGGGGGTGCGCTGGGGGTCCATGGCCAGGGTGGAGAAGCCCTCGGCCACGATCCAGACCAGATTCTTTCCCTCGAAGTAGCCCGTCCACAGATTTTCCGGGGTGGGCTTGCGCTGGGAGAACCACTGGTGAGCGCTTTTCAGCCCCCCGTCCTCCTCATTGGCAATAAGAGAGCCAAAGTCGATGGGCAAGGTGTGGAAGCCGGGAATGGCCTCCGGGTAAAAGACGCCGGCGCCGGATGGCGGGTCATCCTCGGGGGGCAGGGTGGGCTCCAGGTCGGGGGGCGCTTTGTCCGGCTCGGGCTCCTCGCTCAGGTCGGGGGCGTCCGGCTTGATGCCGAAGAGCACCCGGCACAGCTCCAGCTGGGTCTGGGTGAACACCCCGAAGTTCTGCACCTCCAGCTCCGGGGTGGCGGCCCGGTAGTAGATATACCGCAGGGAGAGGGTCCCTCCGCCGCACAGCAGCACCAGACCCATGGCCAGCAGCTGAACGGCGGCGGCCATGACCGCCCAGCGCAGAAGAGACCGGCCTTCCCGGGGCTGGTCTCCCTCCCGGTCGGGGATCAGCCATTTCCGCAGCAAAATGGACAGAATGGTGGGTACACACATCGCCAGAATGGGAAACCAGTTGGCCAGCACGCTGCCCACCGCCATCTCTCCGAAGGATTTGGCCACCATGACCATCTTGGTCAGGGAGAAGATGGAGAGAAAGACCTTGAACATATTGTAATATACCAGCTGAGAGCCAATCCACAGAGAGGCCAGGGCCGTACATGCCGGCAGCAGGAGCCGCCCCCAGCGGGGAGGCGTCCCGCCGCACAGCAGGCCCAGCAAAAGGGCCGGGGGGAGGGTGAACAGACAGGTGAAAAAGGCCCCCTCCGCCGTCAGGGAGCGGAAGCAGTACAGCTTTAAAAACAGCTCCTCATAGCAGATGACTCCCATCAGGAAGAGGGAGGGGGCGGCCAGCCGCCGCCATCTTGTCCAGAGGGCAGATATTCTGTTGTCCAAGCGAATCACCTCCATGCGCGGCGCGGCAAAAGGCCGCTCTTGCTCCTGGCTATTTTACTGGATTGGCTCGCGCTTGTCAACGGTACAGACTTTCGTGAAACTATGTATTAGTACGGAAAAGCGGTGCTGAGATTGGCATATTTTGTCTATATCCACCAAGAAATTATCTTGAAAAAAGCGGGGGAATTTAGTATAATAACTCTGCTTCATAATTTATTCACAAATCCCTTGAGAGAGAAAGCGGGGAGCGGGAGTGTCCCAGTTCAGCGAACAGGTTCTGGAAGGGCTGAAGAAGGCCTATGCCGCCTATTTTGACATTGAGGAGATCGACGACGGCACCGCCCTGAAGGCCCGGTGCGGCTACCACATGCGGGACAGCCAGTATGTGCTGGTAAAGAAAGCCGCGCTGTGGGCGGCAGAGACCCACGAGTACCTCTATCTCTGGGACGCCGGCCATTTGGACTTAGACGGGGTAGAGGAAATCTTCCGCCGCACGCTGGATGACGGCGAGCCCCGGGTGAAGCCCCACGCCCAGCACATGTATACCTACCTCACCGCTGTGGCGCTGTATGACAGCGCCGATCCGGACGCTCTGGACCGGCTGAAAAAGCTGAAAAAGCGCCGGGAGTTTAAGCTATCGCTCCATGGATGGATGGAGTTTCGAATAGCCGCCGTGGACCTGTCCAACGGCGAAATCACCGTCAACCGGGCCGGGAAAGCCATGGGAAAGGACCTGAAACGGCTGACGGACCGCATCATCTCTGTAAATCAAAAAGGAGAGGAGAAAACCCAATGAACGCAATGTTAGTTGTTCTTGTTGGCTGTGCCATCCTGGTCGTAGGCTATATCTTCTACGGCGGCTGGCTGGCCAAGCAGTGGGGCGTGGACGACACCAAAACCACCCCGGCTCATGAGCTGGAGGACGGCATGGACTACGTCCCCGCCAAAGCCCCCGTCCTGATGGGACATCACTTTTCCTCCATCGCCGGCGCCGGCCCCATTAACGGCCCCATCCAGGCGGCCGTCTTCGGCTGGGTGCCCGTGGTGCTGTGGGTTCTGATCGGCGGCATCTTCTTCGGCGCCGTCCATGATTACGGCGCTCTGTTCGCCTCCATCCGCCACAAGGGCCAGTCCCTGGGCGAGGTGGTGGCCGTGAACATCGGCGAGCGGGCCAAGAAGCTCTTCCTGGTCTTTTCCTACCTGACCCTGATCCTGGTCGTGGCCGCCTTCGCCTCCATCGTGGCCAGCACCTTCAACGGCTTCACGGCGGAAGGCGCGCCCAACGATGCCAACGCCGCCGTGGCCATGATTTCGATTCTGTTCATCATTATGGCCATCATCTTCGGTCTGGCCGTGTACCGCCGGGGCGCGCCCCTGTCCGTGGCCACCGTTCTGGGCGTGATCGGCATCGTGCTGTGTCTGGTCGTGGGCCTGAACTTCCACCCCATTTACCTGAGCAATAACACCTGGATGTGGATCATCGGCGTGTATATTCTCATCGCCTCGGTTGCTCCGGTTTGGATTCTGCTCCAGCCCCGCGACTACCTCAGCTCCTTCCTGCTGTATGGCATGATGATTATCGCCGCCGTGGGCGTCATCGGCGCGGGCCTCACCGGCGCGGACGCCGCCCACATGGATATGCCCGCTTTCACCGGCTGGGTGGATACCATCAGCGCCACCTCCCTGGGCACCATGTTCCCCGCCCTGTTCGTCACCATCGCCTGCGGCGCCATCTCCGGCTTCCACTCCCTGGTGGGCTCCGGCACCACCGCCAAACAGCTGGACCACGAGCGGGACGCCAAGCCCATCGCCTATGGCGGCATGCTCATTGAGTGCGCGCTGGCTTTGATCTCCCTGTCCGCCGTCTCCTTCATCTGGCAGGACTATCTGGACGGCCTGCGCACCCCCACCCAGGTGTTTGCCACCGGCATCTCCAAGATGGTGGCCTCCATCCCCGGCCTGGCCGCCACGCAGCCCACCGTCAGCGCCTTGCTGGTGCTCACCGTCTCCGCCTTCTGCCTGACCTCTCTGGATACCGCCACCCGTCTGGCCCGGTACATGTTCCAGGAGTTCTGGCTGAAGCCCGGCCAGACCTATAAGGATGTCACCGGCATCAAGGCCACCCTGTGCAACCCCCTGGTGGCTACCGCCATCACCGTGGTGCTGGGCGTCGGCCTGGGCATGACCGGCTACGGCAAAATCTGGCCCCTGTTCGGCGCTGCCAACCAGCTGCTGGCCGCTCTGGCCTTGCTCACCGTCTGCGCCTGGCTGGGCAACATCGGCCGGAACAACAAGATGTTCTATCTCCCCATGGGCTTTATGCTGGTTGTTACGCTGGTCTCTCTGTTCCAGACCGTCACCGCCCGCGTGGGCATGATCACCAGCAACAACCCCGAGGTGCTGGCCAAGGTGGACTGGGGCACCTATGCGCAGGCCATCCTGGGCGCGCTGCTGTTCGTCCTGGCCATCGTGCTGGCTGTCGAGGGCTGCATGACCATCTTCGGCAAGAAGAACAAGAAAGCCTAAGTTCCTGTTCCATCCAAACAGAGCAGAAAGCGGACCCGTCTCGGGTCCGCTTTCTGATTGCCTGGAATGTTTTTTTGTGCTAGAATGTAAGGGCCGGTCTCCGTGCCGGCCCGTTTTCCTTGTTCCATACCAGCGGGGCGGCGCAGAGACCGCCCCCTACAAACCAATTGAAGGTGAGGCTATGAAAACCAGCAAGCTCCTGTCCGTGCTCCTGTCCGTTTTGACCGCCCTGGTGGTGCTGACAGGCTCCATCGCCGTGCCCCTGCTGTGCCGGAGCTTTTACTACGCCCACATCGGCCCCATGGGGCTGGAAGAGTACGGCCTGACCCGGGAGGAAATCCAGACCGCCTACAACCAGATGATGGACTTCTGCCTGGGCAGACGGGAGAACTTTGCCGCCGGGGTGCTGGGGTTCTCCCAGTCGGGAGCGGACCACTTTGCCGACGTGCGGGGGCTGTTCCTGCTGGACCTGCGGGTACTGACGCTCTCCGCCGCGGCGCTGGGCTTCCTCCTGGGCTGGTGTCTGGTGGGAAAGGCGCGCCCCTACCGCTTTCGGAACCGGGGCCCTGGCTTCTGGGCGGCGGCGGGGCTTGGAATTTCTTTCCTGACTGTCGCCAGTCTGGCCGCTCTGGACTTCGACCGGGCCTTCGTCGTCTTTCACAGCATCTTCTTCCCCGGCAAGGACAACTGGATCTTCGACTGGAGCATGGACCCCATCATCCTTTTCCTGCCTCAGGACTTTTTCCGCAACTGCGCCCTGCTGATTCTGGCGCTGCTCCTTGTCTGGTGCGGCTGCCTGATCGGGGCCGATCTGTGGGCGGGAAAGAGGGAAAAAAAGACCGGAAATTTGTAAGAACTGCTGAAACTGAAAAAACCGCCTGGCTCCTCTTGCGGAACCGGGCGGTTTCTGGTATAATGCCTCGGATAGAAGAGGAGGGGATCGCCATGCTGACCGTTTTGCGTCTGACGCTTGGCGGCGCCTCTGTTTCTATTTTCTGCTGACGGTTCATTGGGAATCGTCTTTTTTTGTGCGTGAGAGAAAGGAGAACGAAATGAACAACAACCAACCCATCCGCAACGCCCGGCAGCTGGGTATGCCCAAGATGCTGATCCTGGGCCTGCAGCATATGTTCGCCATGTTTGGGGCCACCGTGCTGGTGCCCATCCTGGTCAACGGCTACGGCCTGCCCCTCAGCATTCAGACCACCCTGTTCTTTGCCGGCGTGGGTACCCTGTTTTTCCATGTCTGCACCAAATTTAAGATTCCCGCCTTTCTGGGCTCCTCCTTCGCCTACCTGGGCGGCTTCGCCGCCGTGGCCGAGCTGGACTCGGGCATCTACGCCGGCATGACCGGCGAGGAGAAGCTGCCCTACGCCCTGGGCGGCATTGTGGTGGCCGGCCTGCTCTATCTGGCGCTGGCCGGGCTCATCAAAGCGGTGGGCGTCCACAAGGTAATGCGCTTCCTGCCCCCGGTGGTCACCGGCCCCATCATCATCCTCATCGGCCTGTCCCTGGCCCCCAGCGCCATCAACAACGCCTCCACCAACTGGTGGCTGGCCATTCTGGCCATGGCCGTCATCATCGCGGCCAATATCTGGGGCAAGGGCATGATTAAGATTATCCCCATCCTGCTGGGCGTACTTGTCCCCTACGCCGTGGCCCTGGTCACCAATCAGGTGGACTTCTCCGGCGTGGCCGCCGAGAAGCTGGTGGGCCTTCAGCCCTTCGTGCTGGCCAAGTTCGATCTGACCTCCATCCTGGTAATGGCCCCCATCGCTCTGGCCGCCATGATGGAACACATCGGCGACATGTCCGCCATCTCCGCTACTGTGGAGGAGAACTTCATTGAGGACCCGGGCCTGCACCGCACCCTCATCGGCGACGGTGTCGCCACCTCCCTGGCCGGCATGTTCGGCGGCCCCGCCAACACCACCTACGGCGAGAACACCGGCGTGCTGGAGCTGTCCCAGGTCTTTGACCCCAAGGTGGTCCGGCTGGCCGCCATCTACGCGGTGGTGCTCTCCTTCTCCCCCAAGTTTGCCGCCGTCATCAACTCCATCCCCACCGCCATCATCGGCGGGGTGTCCTTCATCCTCTACGGCATGATTTCCGCCATCGGTGTGCGCAACGTGGTGGAGAACCGGGTGGACTTCACCAACTCCCGGAACCTGATTATCGCCGCCGTCATCATGGTGTGCGGCCTGGGCTTTAAAATCTGGGGCTTCAGCAATGAGTTCTCCGGCCTCACCTTCACCATCGGCGGCACCTCCATCACCCTCACCTCCCTGGCCATCGCGGCCATCGCCGGCATTGTCCTCAACGCCATCCTTCCCGGCAAGGACTACAAATTCGGCTCCGACGTGACCAAGGGCCGCTCCGGCGACTTCGGGCGCTATTGATTTCTCAAACAGGCTGGAAAAGGGCCGCCCCTTGCGGGGCGGCCCTTTTGATATATGCCAGCTCAGGCGCTCTGCTGACGGCCCTTCATCGCGAAGAGGAAGCCGATCATCAGTACCATGCCGATTGGCAGGGAGATGATGCCGGGGGCGCCCGCCATCACCAGGATACCGGCAGTCAGGTAGGTAATACCGGCCACCACCGCGCAGGAGACGGCGTAAGGCAGCTGAGTGGACACATGGTTCACATGGTCGCACTGGGCGCCGGCTGAGGCCATGATGGTGGTGTCGGAGATGGGGGAGCAGTGGTCGCCGCAGACGGCGCCGGCCATGCAGGCGGAGATGCAGATGATGGCCATGGGGTTGCTCATGTCGAACACGCTCTGCACGATGGGGATCAGGATGCCGAAGGTGCCCCAACTGGTGCCGGTGGCAAAAGCCAGCAGGCAGCCCACCGCGAACACGATCACAGGCAGGAACATCTGCAGTCCGGAGGCGGTACGGACGAAATCACGGACGAAGTACTTCGCGCCCAGGGAGTCGGTCATACCCTTCAGGGACCAGGCAAAGGTAAGGATGAGGATGGCGGGCACCATGGCCTTGAACCCCTCGGGGATGCAGCCCATCATTTCCCGGAAGGACATGGACTTGCGGATGAAGTAGTAGATGAAGGCAAAAATCAGGCCGAAAGCGGAGCCCAGCATCAGGCCCACCGAGGCGTCGGAGTTGGAGAAGGCGTCCACGAAGCTCTCGCCGGAGAAAAAGCCTCCGGAGTAGATCATGCCCACGACACAGGCCGCTACCAGCACCAGGATGGGCAGCACCAGATCCATCACGATGCCCTTGGACTCGTCTACGTCCTCGTCCAGCATGGCGTACGGGTTGGAGCCCGAGAACAGGTCGCCGTTCTCCCGGGCGTTCTTCTCAAATTTGGCCATGGAGCCGAACTCCACGTTCATCAGCACCATGCCCACCATCATCACCACGGTAAACAGGGCGTAGAAGTTGTAGGGGATGGCCCGGATGAACAGGTTCAGGCCCTGGCCGTCCTCGGCGAAGGAGGCCACGGCGGCCGCCCAGGAGGAGATGGGGGCGATGATGCAGATGGGGGCTGCGGTGGCATCGATCAGGTAGGCCAGCTTGGCCCGGGACACATTCTGCTTGTCGGTGACAGGGCGCATGACGCTGCCCACGGTGAGGCAGTTGAAGTAGTCGTCGATGAAGATCAGGCAGCCCAGCACGATGGTGGCCAGCTGCACCCCGGTCCGGGACTTGATGTTCGCTTTCGCCCAGCGGCCGAAGGCGGCGGAGCCGCCCGCCTTGTTCATCAGACACACCATGATACCCAGAATCACCAGGAAGATCAGAATGCCCACGTTGTAGCTGTCGGACAGGGAGGCCACGATGCCATCGTTGAAGGCGTGGAGCACCGTGCCCTCAAAGGAGAAGTTGGAGTAGAGCAGGCCGCCCACCAGGATTCCGATGAACAGGGAGGAGTAGACCTCCTTGGTGATGAGGGCCAGGGCGATGGCGATCACCGGGGGCAGCAGAGACATGGGGGTGTTGAAGAAATTACTGGGAGACAGGACATAGCCCTCGCCCCCGCAGGCGTCGCAGACGACGGCCTCCCCCTCGTCGGACAGCACCACGCCCAAGGTCCCGCATTCGGGGCACTCGATGTGCTTGGTGCCGCTCAGCTCGGTGGGGTCACCCCCGGCGGCAAAGGCGGTGGAGATCATGGCCAGGAGCATCATCGCCAGGATGACGGTCCTCCAGCCAAAGGTTCTTCTGGTTCTCATAAAATTCCCTCCTAAACAAAGTCCCGCCTTGTCTGACGCCTCTTCCCGGCCGGGAAAAGGCACGGACAGAGCGGGTGTTGGTCCGAGGTCACACAAACCCCGTTCGCGCAAAACAAAACCGCGGTACGCAGAACGCGCCCCACGGCAAAACCGGACGCCCCCAGCCTCAGACCGGGGACCTCTGGATAGCGCTCCACTTTCGTGACAGTCCGGGGGATTTTCTCCCACGGCCCAGGAAACACAGCTCAGGCAAGCCGTCCCTCCTTCGGCGGCGCACCCTCTCCCGTGGGACGGCTGCCTGGCCTTGTCCCGCGGTACGCATGAGCGCCGCGCCTCTATCCTCTTATGAAATTGCAATTATGGTATCATGGTCATGCCATAATGTCAAGGGCGGAGCGCTGACAGATCATTCAATTTTTTTTGCTTTTTTGCCGCAAAAAAGGTAAATATGCCGGTGGGAAACGGCTGCCCGGCCCTCTGGTTACGGTTTTCCTCCCGGAACATAGAATGAAGTGGTCCCTCATATTCATTTTCTCTGCCAAAGGAGTCTTACATTATGGAACTGAAAGTTGACCGTCCCGCCCTGGCCGGGCAGGACATTGATCCCAATACCTTTCAGCGGGTCTGGAATCGGGTCATGCCCGAGCAGACCGCCCTTCCCGACAACGCCATCCCCGCCGTGCCCACCGTCCCTCCTGTCCAATCGGAGCTGCCTTCCGTCCCAGACTGCCCGGCTCAGCAGCTGCCCCCTGTCCCCGACTGTCCGGCTCAGCAGCTGCCTCCCGTTCCCGACTGTCCGGCTCAGCAGCTGCCTCCCGTTCCCGACTGCCCGGCTCAGGAGCTGCCTCCCGTTCCCGACTGTCCGGCTCAGCAGCTCCCCCCCGTCCCTGACTGCCCGGTACAGGAGAAGCCCCCCGTCCCCGGGTGTCCCTCCTGTCCGGTGCGCCCCTGTCTGGGGGAGGCGTCCAAGGGGGACGTGAACCGTCTGAAAGAGCTGATGACCCTGGCCAAGACCGGGGCGCTGGCCGGCCGCGCCCTGGCCCGCCGTTCCAACGGCCCCACCGCCAAGGCCATGTCCGTCCTGGCCCAGGACCACCGCTCCGCCTTCCGCCGGCTGTCCGCCGCCTACTTTCTCATCACCGGCAAGCGGTACACCCCCCAGTGCGCCGCTCCCCTCCTGCCCGCCTTTCTGCCCTTGGCCCTGCGGCAGCAGTTCGTCTGGGAGCAGCAGTGGGAGCTGAAAAACAACCAGGCGGCCCAGGCCACCGCCGACCCCTGTCTGAGAGCCCTCTATCAGGAGCTTGCCCAGGAGGGGGCCTTCCATGCCGGCGCCATCCGGTCACTCTTGGAACAGATGGGTTGACGCGCCCCCTTTTTGGAGGTAAACTATAGAAAAACGCTCCTTCGGAGCGGAAATGAGGCGCACTATGATCCAGACCTTCGACCTCTCCTACCCCTCCCGCGACGGCATCCACACCGTCCACGCCCGGGAGTGGACCCCCGAGGGAGCTCCCCGAGGGGTGGTGCAGCTCGTCCACGGCGTGGCGGAGCACATCGGCCGGTATGACCCCGTGGCCCGGTTTCTGGCCGCCCACGGGTATGTGGTCTGCGGCGAGGACCACCTGGGCCACGGCCTGACCGCCGGGGGCAAGTTCGGCTACTTCGGCCCCAAGGACGGCTGGGACCTGGTGTCCAGGGATGTCCGCCGCCTGCGGGAGCTGGAGGGGGAAAAACACCCCAAGCTGCCCTATGTGCTTCTGGGCCACTCCATGGGCTCCTTCCTCACCCGGACCTACCTGATCCGCTGGCCGGGCACGGTGGACGCCGCCGTCCTGTCGGGCACCGGTCAGGAGAGCGCCGCCGCGGTGGCCTCCGGCAAGGCTCTGTCCGCGATACTGTGCAGGACCAAGGGCCCCGACCATGTAAGCAAGCTGGTCAACGACCTGTCCCTGGGGGCCTACAACAAGGCTTTCAAACCCAACCGCACCTCCTCCGACTGGATCAGCCGGGACGAGGCGGCGGTGGACGCCTATCTGGCCGACCCGCTGTGCACCTTCATCCCCACTGTCGGCATGTTCCGGGACATGATGGGCGGCCTGCAGTTCATCGCGGACCCGGCCAATCTGGCTAAAATGAATCGGGACACCCCGGTCTATTTCCTCTCCGGGGACAACGACCCTGTGGGCTCCATGGGCAAGGGCGTGCGCAAGGTAGAGGGGATGTTCCGCTCGGCTGGGTGCAGGGACGTGACGGTGAAGCTCTACCCCGGCGGCCGCCACGAGATGTTCAACGAGATCAACCGCCGGGAGGTCTTTGACGACCTGCTGGCCTGGATCGAAAGTAAGCTGACATAACGAAAACAGGCCCGCCGTTGGCGGGCCTGTCAGACTGTTTTCAGTGCCTTTTTACGTGAGGCCAGAAACTGAGGCCCAAGAAGTAGGACGTCATGCCGACGCCGATCAGCAGTGCGATGGCGATCATCCAAGACACCCGCAAGGGCACATACAGTCCCGCCAGCAGGAACATCACGCCCACACTCAGCCAGAGCGCCCCCCTTTCCAACGGGACCTTTCGGGCCTCTTTCTCCGTCTCAGCCGCCCCCAGGCGGAAATTCTTCACGGCGTTCCACAGCTCCACGGCGGCCACCAGAAGAAATAAGATGGTAACTACGATCTCATAGGCGCCCATACGCCCCCTCCCTTCCTTTCTGTGTCATACATAACCGTACATCCCCCGAACGGACACCTCCCCGG
>CAJUPW010000036.1 GCA_910588635.1 uncultured Oscillospiraceae bacterium
GCGGCGGATGTCCGGGTGGTTCAGGATCAGCTCCCGGCTCATGAGGGCGATGTCGTGGGCGGAGGTAAGATGGCCCTGGGCGGGCAGGCCGGTGCAGTTTAAAAAGGTAGTGTCCGCCATGCCCAGCTCCTGGGCCCGCTGGTTCATCTGGGCCACAAAGGCTCCCTCGCTGCCGGCAAGATGCTCGGCCAGGGCGACGGAACAGTCGTTGCCCGAGACCACGGTACGCACTTAATCATCTCGGAGACGGGCATCTGCTCCCCCTCCTCCAGATAGACCTGGGAGCCGCCCATGCCTGCGGCGTAGGCCGAGACGGTGACCATGTCATCCAGAGAAACGCGGCCCGAGTCCACCGCCTCCATAACCAGAAGCAAGGTCATGATCTTGGTGACGCTGGCCGGCTCCAGCTTCTCATGGGCGTTGTCCTCCAGCAGGACGGCGCCCGTCTCCTTTTCCATCAGCAGGCAGGAGGCGCAGGACAGACTCAGCCCGGCGTCCGCCGGGGACGCTCCGGCCGGAAGGATGCAGAGGGCCAGCACGGAAGCGGCCAGCGCAATTGAAAGGGATTTTTTCATAAAGGATTCCTCCTGATCCATGAATTTGCGGGTATGGTCAGGATGTGGAGCGGGCGGTTTTTCTATTCTCGGGTCTCAGATGGTAATTTTTGCAAACAACGCACAGTGTAACGGGATGCGGAGGAGAAAGCGGGCGAAAAGCGGCGGAGAAAAATTTTTTGTTGGATGTACCCAAATGTGCAACTTTTGCCCGTCGCCCCCCACGGTTGTAAGGAGGAATGAGATGGCGAAAATCGGAAAGCTGCCGGACAGAGAGCAGATTATCAGGCGGATGTGGAAGCTGGCCAACGCCGAGGCGGGAGACGCCGTCAAGCTGGCCTGCTTCCCTCCCGAGGAGTGGCGGGACCCGGAAAAACTGGACCTGGACGCCCTGACCGAGTTCAAACGGGGGAGCAACGGCGTGGTGGAGCTGAAATTTGTGGACCGGGGGCGGCTGCTGGAGCGGCTGCTGGACACCGTGGACCACAGCGGCGAGGATCAGGTGGACCGCTTCCTTCAGGCGATGGAGGGACAGGAGGGGTAGCTTGGTTTTTTCCCAAAAACAGCGCCAGGTGCTGACCTGGTGGCGGCCTGGTTCCCCCCACCGGGAAAAGCAGGCCATCATCTGCGACGGAGCGGTGCGCAGCGGCAAGACGCTGTGTACCGGCCTGTCTTTCTTCTGCTGGGCCATGTGCTCCTTCCAGAGCCGGAACTTCGCCCTGTGCGGGCGGACCATCCAGTCGGTGCGGCGTAACCTCCTCTCGGAGCTGCTTCCCTTGCTGGAGCGGATGGGGTTCCGGTGCGACCAGAAGGTGTCCCGCAATATGATTCTGGTGCGGCTGGGAGGGAGATGGAATCAGTTTTACCTCTTTGGCGGCAAGGATGAGAGATCCGCCGCCCTGATCCAGGGGATCACCCTGGCCGGGGCGCTGCTGGACGAGGCGGCGCTCATGCCCCGGTCCTTTGTGGAGCAGACCGCAGCCCGGTGCTCGGTGACGGGCAGCAGGCTGTGGTTCTCCTGCAACCCGGAGTCGCCCGCCCACTGGTTTTACCAGGAGTGGGTGTGCAAAGCGGAGGAAAAAAGGGCTTTGCGGCTCCAATTTACCATGGCGGATAACCCGGGGCTGTCCGACAAGGTGCGGGCCCGGTACGCCAGTACCTTTCAGGGCGCCTTTTACCGCCGGTTCGTGCTGGGAGAGTGGGTGGCCGCCGAAGGGCTGGTCTACGACTTTTTCGACGAGAGCTTCGTCCGGGAAGTCCCGGAGGGGCCCTTTGAGGAGTGGTACGTCTCCTGCGACTACGGCACCTCCAACCCCACCTCCATGGGACTGTGGGGGAGAAAGGACGGGACCTGGTTCAGGGTGAAGGAATACTACTACGACGGCCGGGCCGCCCGGCGGCAGAAAACCGACGAGGAGTACGCCGACGACCTGGCCGCGCTGGCTGGGGGCCGGCCCGTTCGGGCCGTCGTCGCCGATCCGTCGGCGGCCAGCTTCTGCGAGACGCTGCGCCGCCGGGGCTGGCGGGTCAAAAAAGCGGACAACCAGGTGGTCTCCGGCATCCGCCTTACCGCCCGGCTGCTGAAAAGCGGGAAGCTGGTCATCTGCAAGGGCTGCGGCAGCGCCGTCCGGGAGTTCGGGCTGTACCGCTGGGACGACCGGGCTGCGGGCCGGGACCAGGTGCGCAAGGAGCACGACCACGCTATGGACGAGATTCGGTACTTTGCCGCCACCGTAGCCGGAAAAGAGGGACGGGGCGGCTTTGTCGCCGGAATCGTGGAGAGAAAAGCGTTTTAAGAAAGGAGAACTGCCATGAAATGGTGGAAACAGAAGCGGAGGGAGCCCCCCGCCGCCGTGGTGCAGGTGCGGCGGGGAGAGGGACAGCCCTTTGGGGCACTGGATCGGTATGTCCCCCTGCGTACCGGGGAGACAGCCCTCTACCGGGCCATCCGTGAGGGGGTGCCCATCGTGGACGCCGCCATCTGGAAGCTGGTGCGGCTGTGCGGCGGGGTGAGCGTCCAATGCGCCGACAGGGCCGCCCGGACGGGACTGGAGGAGTTCTTCCGCACTGTGGACGCGGGCTGGGGGCAGCGGGGGGTGCAGGCCTTTCTGGACCGATATCTGGACGACCTGTTTACCTGCGGCCACGGGCTGGGGGAGGTGGTCCTCACCCCGGACGGAAAGGACATCGCCGCCCTACTGTGCGCCGACCCGGCGCAGGTGGAGGTAAAGCTGGGGGACAATCCCCTGGACTTCAGGCTGTGCCGGACGGGGATCGGGGAGAACCGGGAGCTGCCCTGGCAGGAGCTGCTCCTCTTCACCCCCTTCCAGCCCACCGGAGACGCCCCCTGCGGGGTGTCACTGCTGCGGTCCATGCCCTTTATGACCGGTATTCTGCTGAGAATTTTTCAGGCCACCGGCCAGAACTGGGAGCGGGCGGGCAATCTCCGCTTCGCCGTGGTGTGCAGGCCCGGCGAGGGGGAGGAGGCCTTCGCTCAGGAGCGGTGCGGCCAGCTCGCGCAGGAGTGGAGCGCCGCCATGCAGGCCGGCCGGGAGGGCTCCGTCCGGGACTTTGTGGCCGTGGGTGACGTGGACATCAAGGTGATCGGGGCGGACAGCCAGGTGCTGGACAGCACTACCCCCGTGCGGCAGATTCTGGAGCAGCTGGTGGCCCGGACGGGCATTCCCCCCTTTATGCTGGGGCTGTCCTGGTCGTCTACCGAGCGGATGAGCGCCCAGCAGGCGGACATGCTCACCAGTGAGATTACCGCCATCCGCCGCTGTGTGGAACCCGCCCTGTGCCGGACAGCCGAGCTGTGGCTGCGGCTCCACGGCTTCGGGGAGAAGGCGGAGATTGTCTGGGAGGACATCAACCTCCAGGACATTGTGGAGGAGGCCAGAGCGGAGCTCTACCGGGCTCAGGCCGAAAAATTGAGGAGGGAAATGCAGTGAAGATCATCAAGCAGACCGAGGGCGGGCAGAACGCCGCCCTCAACTCGGAGGACCTGGAGCTGATCGGCGCCCTGGCCCGGAAGCCCCTGGAGCAGGAGGAGGTGTACACCTTTTCCGTCCGGCTGTGCGACAACGAGATCGACCGGGATTTTGAGCGGTTCACCGTCCGGACCCTGGAGCAGCTCGCCCCCATGTTTGTGGGCAAGGCGGGCATCTTCGACCACCAGTGGTCGGCCCGGGGACAGGCCGCCCGCATCTATAAGACGGAGATCGTCCGGGAGCCCGGCCGGGTGACCGGGGCCGGGGACGGCTACTGCTGGCTCAAGGGCTGCGCCTACATGGTGCGCACCGACGGCAACAGGGACCTGATCGCCGAGATCGAGGGGGGCATCAAGAAGGAGGTCAGCGTGGGCTGCGCCGTGGAGCGCGCAATTTGCTCCATCTGTGGCTGCGACCGGACTCAGACCGACTGCGGACATGAAAAGGGGCAGAAGTACGGCGGGCAGCTATGCTGGGCCGATCTGGAGGAGGCAAAGGACGCCTATGAGTTCTCCTTTGTGGCCGTCCCCGCCCAGCCCGCCGCCGGGGTGGTCAAGACCGCCCGGTGGGGGGACGCCCGGTCCGCCGCCCGGCTGGAGGAGGAGGCCGCTCTGGGCCGGAGGTGCCTGGAGCAGCTCCGGGGCGAGGTGGTCAGACTGGCCCTGCTGGCCGACCGGGAGCTGTCCGTCCAGGCCATGAAGTCCCTGGCGGACAAGCTGTCCCATCAGGAGCTGGAGGAGCTGCGCAAGTCCTACGCCCGGCGGGCCGGGGAGCGGTTTCCTCTGAAAACACAGCTGAGCTACGAGACCAAAAGCGCCGCCTTTGACGAGGAGAACAAGGCGTTTCTGGCATAAGTTTTAAGGAGGTTATGAGATATGGCATACTGTTACGACAACCTGAAGCTGGACAAGGGGATGTATCGGGAGGCTGGCCGTTCCTTCAGCCAGGTGCTGGAGCGGGAGGACCCCAGCGAGCGCTACAAGGGCACCAGCCTGGAGGGGCTGGACGCCTTTCAGCGGCAGCTCAAGCGGTTCAATATCAAGGTGAAGGGGGAGGCCAGCGACCCGGTGGAGGTCTTTTTCCAGACCTCCGACGCCGCCGTCCTCTTCCCCGAGTACATCGCCCGCACCGTGCGCCAGGGCATTGAGGAGGGGGACATCCTCCCCAGCATCACCGCCGCCGTCACAAGGATCGACGGCCTGGACTACCGCTCCATCACCTCCGAGGCCGGGGGCGAGGACAAGAAGCCGCAGACCGTAGAGGAGGGAGCCGAGATTCCCGCCACCACCATCAAGGCGCAGGCCAACCTGGTCAAGCTGAAAAAGCGGGGCCGCATGCTGGTGGCCAGCTATGAGGCCGTCCGCTTCCAAAAGCTGGACCTGTTTTCCGTCACTCTGCGGCAGATTGGCGCCCACATCGCCCGCACCCACCTGGAGGACGCGGTAGACGTACTCATCAAGGGGGACGGCAACACCAACCCCGCCGCCGTCACCGCCATCGAGACCGGCAAGATCCTGGACTACAACACCCTGGTGGATTTCTGGGCCAAGTTCGACCCCTACACCATGAACACCCTGCTGGTGTCCGGCGACGTGATGCTCAAGCTGCTCAAGCTGCCTGAGTTCCAGAACCCCCTCACCGGCCTGAACTTCCAGGGCACCGGCAGGCTGACCACCCCCCTGGGGGCCAACCTGCTGCGCACCTCCGTGCTGGCCGAAAAGACCGCCATCGGCCTGGACCGCCGCTTCGCCCTGGAGATGGTCCGGAGCGGCGATGTGATGGTGGAATATGACAAGCTCATCGACCGCCAGCTGGAGAGGGCCGCCATCACCACCATCAGCGGCTTCGCCAAGGTGTTCACCAAGGCCAGCCAGGTGCTGAAAACCACCTGATATGACAGAGCAGATACTGGCCCTGTGCAGGGCGATGGGGGCCGGCCGGGAGGAGCTGCTGCTCCCCCTGGCCCAGACCGTAAAGGAACAGCTGGCCGGCCGGCTGAAGGAGGGGGCGTCCCCGGAGGACTGCGGGACCGCATTCCCCCTGGCCGCGGCCATGCTGGTGATGGACCAGCTGTCCGGCGTGACGGGAGGGGAAGGGGCGGTCACCTCCTTCACCGCCGGCGACCTGACCATCCGGAAGGAGGCCGGGGGCGGCGGAGCGGGCAGGACCCTGTCCGCTCAGGCGGAGGGGCTGCTGGCCCCCTGGCTGAAGGACGCCGGGTTTGTCTTTCGGGGGGTGGAGGGATGATGGAGCGGCTGTGGGCCGATATCCTGGAGCGCTTCGGCCAGGACGTGGTCCTGCGGGGGACGGAGACGGCGGCCTGCAAGGCCATGGTCCAGCCCCTCCGGGACCGTGGGGCGGAGCAGGAGACCGCCTCCCCCCTGGGACTGGGGCGGCGGGACCGGCTCCGCTACCTGGGCCCCGCCGGACATCCTCTGGATCTGGACACCGTGGTGGAATGGAAGGGAAAAGAGTACCGGGTGGAGTCGGCCCACCTGATGGGGGAGGATATCTGCCCCCACTGGCGGGCCGTGCTCTACCCCAGAGAGGAGGTTCCGGAATGAGCGTGGGACTGGAGAAGATCAGCCGGGAGATGGCGGACCATCTCAGCGGCCGGGGCGTCCCCGCCGTGACCGCCTTCCCGTCCGCCCCCAGAAAAGAGGAGGCCCGGCCGGTGGCGGTGGTCTCCCTCCGGGGGTGCAGGGCGGCCGGCTCCGGGTTCCAGAACTACCTGGGGGAGCGGTATGAGGAGGAGACCGGCCGGTGGGAGGAGCGGTACGGACACCGGGCCGAGCTCACCTTCGGACTGGACCTCTACGCCCCCGAGCGTGGGGACGGGGAGTCCTTGCAAAAGGCCTTCGACACCCTGGCCGGGGTGCTCCTCCTGGACGGGCCGGAGGGAATGGAGCTGAAGGAGCTGTCCTGCGGCGAGACGGTCCGGGACGGAGAGAGCCGGCGGCTGAAACGGCCGGTGGAGGGGGTATTTACCCTCTATCTCAGCGCCGCGGTGGACGCCGGCGGCGCATTTACCGATTTTGAATTGCGAGGTGTGGTAAAAGAATGAGCATTACCGTACATCAGCGTCCGGGGGTGTATTCCTCCTACGACGCGTCCGGCCTGGTCAGCGGCGGCGGCCAGGGCCGGCTGGTGGGCCTGGTGGGCGTCAGCCCCACGGCCCAGGCGGGAACGGTCCAGACCGTGACCAGCTACGATCAGGCCCTGGCCCTCTTCGGAGATCAGGGCTGCGAGGGTATGGCGGAGCTGATCCGTCTGGCTTTGAAAAACGGTGCCTCCGGTGTGGCGGCGGTGGCCGTGGCCGGAGCGGAGGGCTACGAGGCGGCCTTCGCAGAGATGGCCCGGACGGAGGACGTGGCCCTGGTGATCTGCGACAGCACCGACGCGGCGGTGCAGAAGAAGCTGCGTGCCAGCGTGGAGGAGGCCTCCGGCCAGCGCAGAGAGCGGCTGTGCGTGGTGGCCGGGGCCAAGAACGAAACTGTGGAGCAGCTGATTGCCCGGGCCAGGGAGCTCAACCACGAACGGGTGGTGCTGGTGGCTCCCGGCGGCGTGGACGGCAAGGGCGGGGCCGTCTCGGGACTGATGGTGGCCGCCGCCGCGGCCGGAGCCATCGCCGGGGAGAGCGACCCCGCCGTTCCCCTGGGGGGCGCTGAGCTGAAAGGGCTGAGCGGCCTGTCCGCCCGGCTGGAGGACAACGACATCGACCTGCTGATTCTGGGCGGCGTCACTCCGGTGGAGAGCCTGGGCGGCGTGGTCAGCGTGGTCCGGGGGGTGACCACCCGCACCGCCTCCGGCGGCGCGGAGGACGCCACCTGGCGGGACCTCTCCGCCATCCGGGTGGTGGACGACGTGATCCCCGGCCTGCGATCCGCCTTGCGGACCAAGTTCCGCCGGGCCAAGAATACGGAGCAGAGCCGGGGCGCCATCCGCTCTCAGGTGGTGCTGGAGCTGGAAAACAAGCTGGCCCGGGAGATCATCACAGGCTATGACGGGGTGAAGGTGTCCGCCGACAGCACAGACCCCAGCCGGTGCCTGGTGGACTTCTCCTTTGCCGTAGCCCACGGGCTGAACCAAATATGGCTGACGGCCCATATCACTGTTTAAGGAGGTTCACTTATGAGTATTCCCGGATTTCCCACCAGCAGCGACATCTACCTGGAGGCGGACGGCGCGCGGGTGGCGGTGGTGCAGAGCTACGCGGCCAAGACCACCAAGAGCAGCACGGCTGTGGAGGCCTTCGGCGAGTCGGAACCGGTGGCTACCTCCCCCGGTCAGGCCGCCCACATGATTGAGCTGAGCCGGCTCTACGCCACCGATCAGGCCATTCGGGACGGCCTGAATTTTTACGAGATGAAGGACTTCTCCCTGGTGATCTGCAAGCCCGACCGGAAGGTGATCTACTCCGGCTGCCAGTGGAGCTCCATTCAGGAGAGCGCCAGCATCGGAAGTATGGTGCTTGAGAAAGTCTCGCTGGTGGCCTCCCGGCGCATTGAGATTCAGTCGTGAACGGAATAGCGGAGACGGCCGGCTGGACCATGAGGCCGCTGCCGGCGCTGGAGCTGCTCCAGGCCCGGAGAGAGGCCGCCGGGCTGGCCAGGGACAGGCGGGAGCGGGCACTGTGCAGCAACGCCTGCCTTCTGGCCAGAGTGCTGGAAGATGAGGAGAGCGGCAAGCCCGTTTTTCCCGACGGGAAGGCGGTGCTGGCCGAGCTGACGGCGGAGGAGATCGGTGCGCTGGCCGCCCGGTGGAACGCCTTTCGCCAGGGGAATGACCCGGAGATGGCCCATCTGTGCCCCGACTGTCAGGCCAGGGCTCTGGAGGAGCGCTGTCCGGTGTGTGGACGGGAGAAAACCGGCCGGAAGATAATTGTAAACCCAGCCTTTGACAGCGAACGGTTCCTGGAGCTGAAGGGAGGAGAGGCGTCTGACTGACTATCTGGAGGAGGCCCTGGAGGGGCTGGAGGCGCTGGCCCGGCGGCTGCGGCGGATGGGAACGGCGGCACCACTCAGAGAGAAAAATGCGGATAATTTCCTAAGTTACGGGAAGAAAACGGAAGATTTCAAAGAAAAAAGTCGAAACATAGATCGAATTGCAGAAGAGGTTTACGATTTAAATTATATTGTAAACCGTAACATAAATACAGTTTATAATACGGACAGGGGTGAAGGGCGTTCCGCCTGGAAGGCCGGTGTCGGGGACAGCGGCGGACGCAGAGAAATTCTTCCGCCTCCGGAGCCGGAAGAGGTCCCGGCCGGACGAAACGGGGAACAGAACACAGGTCCCGTCCCCGCAGGCCGGGGGGCGGAGGCGGGTCTTTCCGCAGATACCAAAGCGCCAGCCGTTGGTCCCGTCCCCGCAGGCCAGGGGGCGGAGGCGGGTCTTTCCGCAGATACCAAACCGCCGGCCGTTGGTTCCGTCCCCGCAGAAGCGTGGGCCGGCGGCGGGGAGCGGACGCCCCCCGGATGGCTCCCCGACGGGGCGGTCCGCTTCTGGACGCCGGCGGAGGAGACAGGCACCGCCACCCCTTCGGCCCAGGGCGATATGAGATGGGCAGAGCAGGCCGACCGGGCCTTCCGCCGGGACAGCCGCCGGTATGACGGAGGCTTCTACTTGTATTGAGGAGGGGTGTACATGGATCTTTCACCCATGCGCTATAAGGGCTATACCTGGCCCCACAATCCCAGAGTCTACTCCATCGACTTTCAGAGAGCCATGGCGGCCCACAAGATGCCCTTCGGGCGCTACCAGCTCCAGGACCTGGGGATGGGCCACCGGGTGATGAAGGGCTCGGGGGAGTTTGTGGGGCCGGGGGCCTATGAGGAATTTCAGCGGCTGGCCTGCCTCTTCTATGAGGGGGGGACGGGGCTGCTGGTCCATCCCCTGTGGCAGGCGGCCGATGCCTATTTTGTGGCGCTGCGGCTGGAGCAGACCCCCCGGCCCGACTATGTGCGCTACTCCTTCGAGTTCTGGGAGGAGGTGGGCCGCTACCGGGGAATGGCCGAACAGGCGGTTCAGCCAGTCCAAGGCTCCTCCGGCGCGGCGGAGCAGAAGGCGTCCCAGCCCGAGTACCACCGGGTAGTAAAGGGGGACACCCTTTGGGGGCTGTCCATGCGGTATGGCGTGGACCTGAAGGAGCTGGCCGCTCTCAACCCCCAGATCAAAAACCCCAATCTGATCTACGTGGGACAGGAGGTGCGGGTACGTTGAACGCCTATATGACTGACGCCTCCGGAAAGGAATATCTTCTGCCCGGGCTGCTGGCCTGGCGGATGGAGTACACCGCTGGGGCGCCCTGTGACAGCTTCTGGCTGCGGTGCGGCTGGGACGCGGACAACAAGGTCAAGCCCGGGGAGTGGGTCGGCTTCCGGGCGGAGTACCAGGGAGAGCGGGTGTTCACCGGAGTGGTGGACGAGTGCGAGGTGTCGGTGGATAGTTCCGGCCGTCTGCTGGAGGCGTTCGGGCGGGGAATGGCCGCCCTGCTGCTGGACAACGAGGCCCTGGGAGAGGACTACCAGTCGGCCACTCAGGCGGATATCCTCCGGGACCACGTGACGCCCTATGGGATTACAACGGCACCGGGGGCCGGGCTGCCCCCGGTGTCCCGTTTCTCGGTGTCCAGCGGGAGCAGTGAGTGGTCGGTGGTCTACGACTTCGCCCGGTACTACGGCGGAGTGTCTCCCAGGTTTGACCGGCAGGGGCGGCTGGTGCTCTCCGGCTGGGACGACAGCCGGGAGCGGGTGGTGGACGACACCACCCCCGTGATCTCTATGGCCCGGAGGGACAAGCGGTACGGCGTACTGTCCCAGGTACTGGTGCGGGATCGATGGAGCGGCCGGACGGAGCGCGTGGAAAATACCGCTTTCCGGAGCGCCGGAGGCCGGGCCCGCCGGGTAATCACCATGCCCTCCCGGAGCAGCTATAAGGCCATGCGCTACTCCGGCCAGTTCCAGCTGGACCGGTCGGCCTGTGATCTGGAGCGGCTGGAGATCACCGTGGGAGAGGCCTTCTGCGTCTGGCCCGGGGACCTGGTGACCGTACAGCGGAAGGGCTGGGACTGGAACGGACGTTACCGGGCGGTCCAGGTGGCCGTGGGAATGGACAAGTCCGGGTACTGGAGCCACATGGAGCTGGCGGGGCCGGATTTTGTCGTGTGACCCGGAAAATATTTAACGAGGTGAAGGAAAATGTGGACAGCGGAACGGAATCGGAATCCGCGCTCGGGCGAGCCGGCGGCGGAGCTGGGCCGCGTGACCCTGGGGGGCGACCCGGCGGGTGTGAGCCTGGGAGGCGAGCGGCGGTGGATCGGCGTATACGGCCCCGGAGGCTACAGCTGGCGGCCCACCGCCGGGGACAAGGTGCTGGTCCTCAAGGCGGGAGCGGAGGGAGAGACCCCCTGCCTGCTGGGCGTGCCCCAGGAGGAGACGGGGCTGAAGCCCGGCGAGGTGCGGCTGAAGGGCGGAGAGAGCTCCGTCTTTCTGGGCCAGGACCGGCTGGAGCTGGAGGGCAGCCTGTACCTCAACGGCCAGACGCTGTGGGACGTGGTGGAGGAGATTGTGATTGCCTTGCTGGGGTGAGGAGGAAGGAAAATGGAGTGGAAACTGAGCCAAGGGGACTACGTCCCCGACGGAGCGGGCGGGCTGACCGCACTGAAGGGCGGCGAGGAAATGCTGGCCCGGGTGCTGTACCGCCTCACCGCCCGCCGGGGGGCGCTGCCCTTTTTGCCTGAGCTGGGCAGCCGGCTGTATCTGCTGGGACGGGAGAAGCCCTCCTCCCGGCAGGCCCTGGCCGCCCAGTATGTGGCCGAGGCCCTCCGGGAGGAGCACGACCTGTCGGTGCGGAGCGTGGAGCTGGTCCAGGAGGGAGAGAAGGGGCGGATCACCGTGTATTTGGACTGGCAGGGAGAGGAGCTGATTGCTCAGCTCCCTGTGTAAAGGAGAAGATCAATGAGAACTGCTGAAGAGATTTATCAGGAGCTGCTGGCCAGCTTTGGGGAGCGGACGGGGCTGGAGCCCCGGGAGGGGTGCGACCTGTCCGCCCGAATGTATGCCCTGGCCGCCCAGGTGTGCGCGCTGTATATTCAGGCGGACTGGGTGGTCCGGCAGGCCTTTCCCCAGACGGCGGAGGGGGAGTATCTGGACGCCCACGCCCAACTGCGGGGTCTGGAGCGGAAAAAGCCGGTGGCCGCCCAGGGGACGGTTCGCTTTACCGCCGGGGAGGCGGCCGAGACGCCCAGGAGCATCCCCAAAGGGACGGTGTGCATGACGGCGGGCCTGGTCCGCTTTGAGACGACGGAGGAGGGCGTACTGGCGGCGGGCGCGCTGACGGCGGATGTGCCCGTCCGGGCGCTGGAGGCCGGTACGGCCGGCAACGTGTCCGCCGGAGCCATTGTATCCATGGCGGTGGCCCCCATGGGGATTGCCGCCTGCGCCAATCCCCAGCCCTTTGCCGGCGGGGCGGACGGCGAGGAGGACGAGGAGCTGCGGGAGCGGGTGCTGGACACCTTCAAGCGGCTGCCCAACGGGGCCAACGCCGCCTTCTATGAGCGGGAGGCGCTGTCCTTCGATCAGGTGGCCGCCGCTGCGGTGGTCTCCAGGCCCCGGGGGGTGGGGTCGGTGGATATCGTGCCCGCCACCCTGGCCGGGGCGCCGGACGCGGCGCTGCTGAAACAGCTTCAGGACTATTTTGAGGAGCGGCGGGAGATTGCCGTGGACCTGAAGGTCCGGGCGCCCCAGACGGTGACGGTAAATATCGGCGTCCAGGTGGAGCCGGAGGAGGGCCGGAATACGGCGGAGGTGCTGAACCGGGTGGAAACGGCGGTCCGGGACTGGTTCACAGGAAAGCTGCTGGGACAGGACATCCTCCGGGCCCGGCTGGGCCACCTGATCTACAGCTGCGACGGGGTGGCCAACTATGTGATTGCCGCCCCGGCGGCCGATGTGCCGGTGGACAAGGACCAGCTGCCCATACTGGGTACGCTGACCGTGGGGGATAAGGTATGAGCCACGCCCAGTATCTGAGAGACCTGCTCCGCCCCCTTGGGGTCTACGACCTGACGGCCCCCTTCAACGGCGGCGAGCTGGACGCCCAGGGCGAGGCGCTGGACGCCGTGTGTGCCCGGCTGGAGGATATCCAGAAGGAGGCCTCGCTGGCTACGGCGGAGGGCTGGGGACTGGAAAAGATCGCCTCCCTTTTGACCCGGCGGCCGGTGGCGAGTCAGCCCCGGAAGCTGGCCGCCGCCCTGGCCGCCCTGCTCCGCATCGGCGGGGACAGCTTTACCTTGTCCGCCATTAACGACACCGTCTCCGGCTGCGGTATCCCCGCCGTAGTGAAGGAGCTGGGAAAGGGACGTGCGTCGGTCTCCTTCCCTGGGGTGGCCGGGGAGCCGGACAACTTTCAGGAGCTGAAAAAGATCATCGAGGATATCCTCCCCGCCCACCTGGGCATCCAGTACGATTTCTGGTACCTCACATGGCAGGAGCTGGAGGACAGCTTCCCCAGCTGGCAGTCCATCCAGAGCCTGGAGCTGTCCTGGACCCAGCTGGAGACCTTTGTGGAATTTCTGTAAAGAACGGCCTCGCTGCTCACAAAGCAGCGAGGCCGTTCTTTATCCCTGATTCTGCGCCTCCACCAGACGCACGCCGCAGTATTTCTCCCGCAGCCTGGGCTTTTCGATCTTTCCGGTGGGGTTGCGGGGGACATCGGCGAAGATGATCTTCCGGGGACGCTTGTACCGGGGCAGGTCCATGCAGAACTGGTTGATTTCGCTCTCGGTACAGTTCATGCCCTCCTTCACCTGGATGATGGCGGCGGCAATCTCTCCCAGCCGCTTGTCGGGCAGGCCGATGACGGCCACGTCGTGCACCTTGGGGTAGGCGGACAGGAAGTCCTCGATCTGCACCGGGTACAGGTTCTCGCCGCCGGAGATAATGACGTCCTTCTTCCGGTCCACCAGAAAGACAAAGCCGTCCTCGTCCTGACGGGCCATGTCTCCAGTGTGGAGCCAGCCGTTTTCCAGCACCTCATCTGTTGCCGACCGGTTGTGGTAGTAGCACACCATCACGCCGGGACCCTTAACGCACAGCTCACCCACGTCTCCCTGCCTCACAGGGACATTCTGCTCGTCCACAATCTTGATCTTCCAGCCGTAGCCGGGGACGCCGATGGCCCCCACCTTGCTGACATTGTCCACCCCAAGATGAACGCAGCCCGGGCCGGTGGACTCGGACAGACCGTAGTTGGTGTCGTACTTGTGGTGGGGGAAGTACCGCAGCCAGTGCTTGATAAGGGAGGGGGGCACCGGCTGGGCCCCAATGTGCATCAGCCTCCACTGGGAGAGCTGGAAGTTCTCAATTTTCAGCTCTCCCCTGTCAAGGGCCGCTAAAATATCCTGAGCCCAGGGCACCAGCAGCCAGACGATGGTGCATTTTTCCTGGCTGGCCGCCTGGAAAATGGCGGAGGGGGAGTTGCCCTTGAGCAAGACCGCCTTGCTCCCGGTGAACAGGGAGCCGAACCAGTGCATCTTGGCCCCGGTGTGGTACAGGGGCGGGATACACAAAAATACGTCCTCATGGGTGGTCTCGTGGTGGATGGCCTCCATCCGGGCCGACTGCATCAGGGCGGTGTGCTTGAGCAGGATCGCCTTGGGGAAGCCGGTGGTGCCCGAGGAGTAGTAGATGGCCGCCTCGTCCTCGTCGTCCACCAGCACCTTAGGGGCGCGGCTGGAGCAGTTGGCGGTGGCCCGCAGGTAGTCCTCGGCGAAGGAGGGGCAGCGCTCCCCCACGAAGAACAGCAGCATCTGCCGGGTGATCTTGGGCACGATGGGCTCCATCCGGCTGGTGAACTCCGGGCCGAAGAAGAGCACGTCGGCGTCGGCCAGCTTCAGGCAGTAGTCGATCTCGTCGGAGGTGTAGCGGAAGTTCAGAGGGACGGCGATGGCCCCCGTCTTTAAGATGCCGAAGTAGATGGGCAGCCACTCCAGACAGTTCATCAGCAGGACAGCCACCTTCTGGCCCTTGCGGATGCCCCGGCTGAGCAGCATGTTGGCCACCCGGTTGGCCTTCTCGTCAAAGACCGACCAGGTGATCTCCCGGCGGTAGGGCGCGTCGCCGGTGGGCTGAATCAGCTCATACTCCTGCCAGGAGACCCGCTGCTCCTCCCGGACCTCGGGGTTGATCTCCACCAGGGCGGCCTCGTCGCCGTAGAGCTTGCTGTTGCGCTCCAACAGATCGGTGATGGGCATGATACTCGTTCCTTTCCAAAACGGATGTGCTCCGATGTGATGTACTTTATCGGTTTTAACTGTTAAAGTAGTGTAGCGCATTTTTTTCCCTTTGTCAAGAAAATTCAAAAGCGGCAAAATTTTTCAGAGGAGCGGTCTTTACTTCCACGCTTTCCTGTGCTACACTTTACACGAGTGAATTTTCCCGGATACGAAACGGACCCCCATTCTTTTTTGTGTTCCCGCCCCGGGGCGGGAACACAAGGATATTTTACGGAAAGAACGCGAAAGAAAATTGGAAAAGGAGTGTGTATTGCTATGGCGAAGGCGGAAAAGCGGGAGCGGAGCATGGCCCTGTACGAGACCATTCTGAAGCTGAAGGACCTGGACGAGTGCTGCCGGTTTTTCGACGATCTATGCACCCCCACTGAGCTGAGGAGCTTGGAGCAGCGGTTTGATGTGGCGGTGTACTTACAGCAGGGGCTCGTCTATCTGGACATTCTGGATAAGACAGGGGCCTCCAGCGCCACCATCAGCCGGGTGAGGCGGTCCATGCTGGACAACGGAGCGGGAGGCGTGATGCGGGAGGTCATCCGGCGCCACGGACTTCACGAAAAAAATGAAAATGAATGATTGCGAGGAAAGCGACATGAAACAACTGATGCTGGGCAACGCCGCCGTTGCCCGGGGACTGTATGAGGCGGGGTGCTGCGTGATCTCCAGTTACCCGGGCACACCCAGCACCGAGATCACCGAGGAGGCCGTCAAGTACGACGTAATTTACTGCGAGTGGGCCCCCAACGAGAAGGTGGCCATGGAGGTGGCCTTCGGGGCCTGCCTGGCGGGCAAGCGGGCCTTCTGCGCCATGAAGCACGTGGGCCTGAACGTGGCCGCCGACCCCCTGTACACCATGAGCTATACCGGGGTCAACGCCGGACTTGTGATTGGCGTGGCCGACGACCCGGGGATGCACTCCTCCCAGAACGAGCAGGACTCCCGGCACCACGCCATCGCCGCCAAAGTGCCCATGCTGGAGCCCTCCGACTCCGCCGAGGCGCTTCAGTTCGCCAGGCTGGCCTATGAGCTGTCCGAGCAGTTCGACACCCCGGTGCTGCTGAAAATGTGTACCCGGGTGGCCCACTCCCAGTCCATTGTGGAGACCTCTGACCGGGCGGAGCCCGGGATGAAGCCCTATGAGAAGAACATCAGCAAGTATGTCATGATGCCGGGCAACGCCATCCGCCGCCACCCCTTCGTGGAGGAGCGCACCCGGAATCTGACCCAGTGGGCCGAGACCGCCCCCGTCAACCGGGTGGAGATGGGGGGCGCCAAGATGGGCATCATCACCTCCTCCACCTGCTACCAGTATGTGAAGGAGGTCTTTGGGGACAGTGTCTCCGTCCTCAAGCTGGGTATGGCCAACCCCTTGCCCGTGAAGCTCATCAAGGATTTCGCCTGTAAAGTGGAAAGGCTTGTGGTGGTGGAGGAGATGGACCCCATCATAGAGAACCACTGTAAAGCCCTGGGCCTTGCCGTGTCCGGCAAGGACATGCTGCCTATGGAGGGGGAGTTCTCCCAGAACCTGGTGGCCGAAAAGCTGGGCGGGACAGTACATACCGGCCGGACCATCGACGACCCTATTCCGCCCCGGCCCCCCGTCATGTGCGCCGGCTGCCCCCACAGGGGACTGTTCTACACCCTGAGCAGGAACAAGTGCACCGTCCTGGGGGACATCGGCTGCTACACGCTGGGCGCCGTCGCCCCCCTGTCCGCCATGGACATGACCCTGTGCATGGGGGCCTCCATCTCCGCCGTCCACGGCTTCAACAAGGCCCGGGGCGCAGAGAGCGAGGGCAAAACCGTGGCCGTCATCGGCGACTCCACCTTTATGCACTCCGGCATGACGGGCCTTGCCAACATCGCCTACAACCAGTCCAACTCCACGGTGATTATCCTGGACAACTCCATCACCGGCATGACCGGCCACCAGCAGAACCCCACCACCGGCTGCAACATCAAGGGCGATCCCGCCGGGAAGATCGACCTGGAGGCCCTGTGCAGGGCCATGGGCTTTGAGCGGGTGCGGGTGGTGGACCCCTACGACCTGAAGGCCACCGACGCCGCTGTGAAAGAGGAGCTGGCGGCGGAAGCGCCCTCCGTCATCATCAGCCGCCGGCCCTGCGCCTTACTCAAGTACGTCAGGCATGAGGCCCCCCTGGCGGTGGACCCGGTGAAGTGCGTGGGCTGCCGGAGCTGCATGAAGATCGGCTGTCCCGCCATCTCCATCAAAGAGGGCAAGGCCCACGTGGACGCCACTCTGTGCGTGGGCTGCGGCGTGTGCGAGCAGCTTTGCGGCGTGAAGGCGTTCCGGAGCACCCGGAAGGAGGGCTGAACAATGGAAACTAAAAATATCATGATCGTGGGCGTGGGGGGACAGGGCTCCCTCCTGGCCTCCAAGCTGCTGGGCCACCTGCTGATGGAGCAGGGATTTGACGTGAAGGTGTCCGAGGTGCACGGCATGTCCCAGCGGGGCGGCAGCGTGGTCACCTACGTGCGCTACGGCGGCAAGGTAAATTCCCCCGTTATTGATAAAGGCGAGGCGGACTATATCGTCTCCTTCGAGCTGCTGGAGGCCGCCCGGTGGCTGAGCTACTTAAAGCCCGATGGCCAGATTGTCACCTCCACCCAGCAGATCGACCCCATGCCCGTCATCACCGGCGCGGCAGGCTACCCGGAGAATCTGGCGGAAAAGATGCGCGCCGCCGGGGCCAGGGTGGACGCCCTGGACTGCCTCAGGCTGGCCGAGGAGGCCGGGTCGGCCAAGGCTGTCAACATCGTCCTCATGGGCCGGCTGTCCCACTACTTCGACCTGCCCGATGAGGCCTGGCAGAAGTCTCTGGAGGCCATGGTGCCCCCCAAGTTCCTGGAGCTGAACAAGAGGGCCTTTGTGCTGGGCAAGAACGCGTAGGTCTCGCTGATTTCCTCGCCCCGCAGGAGCGGGAAACAGATATAATCTTACTGCTATTTTGAGAGGAATGATACCAATGGAAAGATACTACCAGCCCGAGATCGAGTGCGCGTCCCGGGAACAAATCAAGGTCTGGCAGGACGAGCGGCTTGTGAAGCAGGTGCGCCACGTCTGGGACAACGTGCCCTACTACCGCAAAAAGATGGAGGAGAAGGGCCTCACCCCTGACGACATCCAGTCCAGCGACGACCTGCACAAGCTGCCCTTTATCACCAAAGCCGACCTGCGTGATGCCTACCCCTACGGGCTGGTAGCCAAGCCCCTGAAGGACTGCGTGCGCATCCAGTCCACCTCGGGCACCACGGGCAAGCGGGTGGTGGCCTTCTACACCCAGCACGATCTGGACCTGTGGGAGGACTGCTGCGCCCGGGCCATCGTGGCCGCCGGGGGCACCAATGAGGACGTGTGCCAGGTGTCCTACGGCTACGGCCTGTTCACCGGCGGACCTGGCCTCAACGGCGGGTCCCACAAGGTGGGCTGCCTCACCATCCCCACCTCCTCTGGCAACACCGAGCGGCAGATCATGTTTATCAAGGACCTGTCCGCCACCATCCTGTGCTGCACCCCCTCCTACGCCGCCTACATCGGCGAGACCATGAAGGAGATGGGCCTCACCCCCGACCAGATTCCCCTGAAGGCGGGCATCTTCGGCGCCGAGGCCTGGAGCGAGGAGATGCGCCAGGATATCCAGAACACCCTGGGCATCAAGGCCTACGACATCTACGGCCTGACCGAGCTGTCCGGTCCCGGCGTGTCCTTCGAGTGCTCCGCCCAGACCGGCATGCACGTCAACGAGGACCACTTCATCGCCGAGATCATCGACCCGGAGACCGGCGAGGTCCTCCCCGAGGGCAGCAAGGGCGAGCTGGTGTTCACCTCCATCACCAAGGAGGCGTTTCCGCTGCTGCGCTACCGCACCCGGGACATCTGCATGCTCACCCGGGAGAAGTGCTCCTGCGGCCGCACCCACGTGAAGATGTGCAAGCCCATGGGCCGGTCCGACGACATGCTCATCATCCGGGGGGTCAACGTGTTCCCGTCTCAGATCGAGACCGTCCTGCTCAACCACGGCTACCCCGCCAACTATCAGATCATCGTGGACCGGGTCAAGTCCATCGACACGCTGGACGTTCAGGTTGAGATGACCCCGGAAATGTTCACCGACAACATGGGTGAGATCGCCAAGCGGCAGAAGGAGCTGGTGGACGGCCTGCGGTCCATGCTGGGCCTGGCCGCCAAGGTCACTCTGGTGGCCCCCAAGACCATCGTGCGCAGCGAGGGCAAGGCGGTCCGGGTCATCGACAAGCGGAAAATCTAATGGGGAACCATGTAGGGGCCGGCCCCCTGGCCAGCCCGCTGTTTCCGTGGATTCATACAAATATAAGACGGGCCGCCGAGGGCGGCGGCCCCTACTTTTGTGATTGGAGGAAGCAACCGTGAGCATCAAGCAGATTTCTGTCTTTCTGGAGAACAAGCCCGGCGCGCTCTGCACCATGACGGGGGTGCTGGCCCAGTGCGGGATCGACATGCGGGCCTTCTCCCTGGCCGAGACCAGCGATTTCGGCATCGCCCGCATCATCGTGAACGACGTGTATAAGACCGCCACGGTCCTGAAGGACGCGGGCTACGTCCACAACGTCACCCCCGTGCTGGGGGTGGCCATTCCCGACGTGCCCGGCGGGCTGAACAAGGTCCTGCAGGTCCTTGCGGACGCCCAGGTGAACGTGGAGTACATGTACGCCTTTCTGGGCGGTAAGGACACGGACCACGCCTATATGATCTTCCGGGTGGCGGACGCCGCCGCCGCCGCTTCCGCTCTGGCCAGGCGGGACATCCAGGTGGTGGAGCAGGAGGAGATTGACAAGCTGTAAAAAATCCCCTTGTACTGAAGCTGTATACCGCCCCGGATTGTAAACCTCCGGCGGAAAATTTGAGTTTTGAGCGGAGCGGCGCATGCGGTGCCGCTCCGCTTTTTAACCGGATACGCTCGCGGCTATGGAAATTAAAGTTTACATGAAAAGCGGCCCTTGCAACATGTAGTTGCAAGGATGTAAACTGCTTGCGGTTTACGTGTAATGACTTTTTCGTGTAGAATTGGAGGCAATAGCAGATGGAACTTAAGCAGATGGAACTTAAAGAGAAGCTGGTTGACCTAAGAAAGGAGAAGGGCCTGTCCCAAGCTGAGTTAGCTGAAGCAATAAATGTATCCCGGCAAGCTATATCCAGGTGGGAGGTAGGGACGGCAATACCGTCGGCAGACAACCTCATGTGGCTTAGTAAGTTCTATGAGGTATCTATGGATGAATTGATGGGCGTTGATACCGATGATAACCAGCCTGCACAAAAAGAGCAACAAATTACATCAAAGGAACCAGTATTTTCAAAGAAAATTGCAATAATTTTATGTGTGATAGTGGTATTTATTGGTGTTGCTGCTTGGATTATATTCTCTATCAATAAGAGCCGGGAGAACAGTGAGACACCACCAGTAAGTATAGGAGAACTGGATTCCTATGATGTTGGGAGTCTGGACCGAGAAGATGGAGAATTTGGAAAGGAGTAAAAATGAGTAAGATAATGAGGTCCGCAGTGGCGCTGCTTTTAGTTCTGGTTTGTGCTAATACTAATTATGTTGCGTTTGCAGTAATGGAAAATGAGGGAAATTTCCCGGAACCACTTATCGGAGAAGAAGTAGAGACAGTAGATTTGATTGAAAAAACAGAGATCACAGCAGCAAGTTGTGTTACATTAGGGGCCGATAACGATATATCTGAATCAAAAGAAGAAGTCATAAACCTATCAGAGATGGCGTATGTGGCCTTGGATGACAGCCAAAATGTCATTGATGATAATATAAGCTGTTCAAGGGCCACAACTTCCGTTTCCTGGAGTGTCAAAGCAAATATACTGAAAGAGGCTAATACTACGTTTCCTATGGAAGCTGGTGAGTGTGTCACTATCAATTGCTCCTATACTCCAAGGTGGGCCGATGTTGAGTTTGGGCTGATTGCACCTGATAACAGGTTTTATTATTTGCCTGGAGAGAATGGAAGTATCAATCGAGCGATTAGAATTGATGAGCGCGGGGAGTATCGCTTTGGTGTTTACAACAAATCCAGCAATACAGTGAGTGTTACTGGGTTTATTGAATATTAGGGAAGCGGGGTGATAAAGGAAGATATAATTTTATTATCTTGGAGTAAAATTTAGTTAGGAGGAACAAATGTGAAATTGAAAAAGCTGGGGAACTTATTGGCATCAGAAGAGTACCACCTGGGGAACAATTTCTGTATCTGTTCCGAAGGGAGCTTCGTTTACCATAGATCCGAAGGCAAAATATAGTACCCCGGTAGAGCATTCAATTTTAGTTACTTGGGATAAAGTGAGCTAAAACGAAAATTACGGCCGGTTATTTACCGGCCGTAATTTTAATATTTTAATATATGGAAAGAAAAGAAAACTATGAAAAAGATGATTGTCGGATTGGGGCTTTTTTTATGTGGGTTTATCCTCTTATACAGTAGTAAAATCACAACTATGATAATTGAAGCGAATACAAATGCAACGGTTGTACAGCAGGGAATAGAAGGAAAACTTTCATTTATATGTATAGTGCTGGGAATTATATTGCTTTTGTATGGGTATATTAAGGATTAAAGAAGCGGTATTAGAATCGGTATTGGCGGTTTACCCGTTACATAAATATGAACGGGTAAACCGCTATACCTTTAATCGCCGCTCCAACAACTTTTCGATGTAACCTCTTGTCTGGCTTTCCCCCATCAGCTTCCTTGTCCAACATGTTTGACAATCCTGCAGCCTCCGTTTTCGTCCTT
>CAJUPW010000037.1 GCA_910588635.1 uncultured Oscillospiraceae bacterium
GTCCAGGGCGCCGGTGGGCTCGTCGGCCAGGATCACAGAGGGCTTCCCCACCAGGGCCCGTGCGATGGACACCCGCTGCTGCTGGCCGCCGGACAGCTCCATGGGCTTGTGGCGCAGCTTGTCTCCCAGGCCCACCTGCTCCAGGGCGGCCCGGGCCCGCTCCCGCCGCTCTCCCCTGGGGACCCCGGCGTACATCAGGGGAATTTCCACATTTTCCAAAAGGTTCAGCTTGGGCAGCAGGTTGTACTGCTGGAAGATGAAGCCCAGCATCTCATTTCGCACCTCGGCCAGCCGGTTTTTGTTCATCTGTCCCACGTCCTGGCCGTCCAGGAGGTAGGTCCCCTCGGAGGGCACGTCCAGACAGCCGATGATATTCATGCAGGTGGACTTGCCCGACCCGGAGGAGCCCACAATGGCGGTAAACTCCCCGGAGTTGATTTCAAAGGAGATGTGGTCGGCGGCCACTACCGTGCTGTCCCCCATACGGTAGTACCTGCACACATCCTGAAAGGTAATCAGCGCCGTCATATCAGAAGCCTCCCCGTCCGCCGCCGGGCGCCCCGGCCGGGCCGCCGGAGGGCATCGTGCCTCCGGGCATAGCCGCGTCGCCAAAGGACACTCCACCCATACCGCCGGGCATCATCATGGCAAAGCCGCCTGAACCGGTAGTGGGGATGTAGGCCACCGTGTCCCCCTCCTGGAGGCCGGAGACAATCTCGATGTAGCCGCTGTCGCTGGCGCCGATTTCCACAGGGACGGAATAGTACTCCCCGCCCTCTATGGCCGTGCCGTCAGCGGCGCTGGGGGAATCGGCGGTGACCAGCACGGTGTTCCCCCGGTTCAGTGCCCCTGTTGGGATGGCCAGCACGCCGCTGGCGCTCTCCAGGGTGATAACGGCGTCCACGTTCATGCCGGGGAGCAGGCCCTCCGTCCCGTCGATGCGGACGGTGACCGGGTAGGTGGTGGTCCCCCCGGAGGAGGTCCCCGCCACGCTCACCTTGGTGACCACGCCGGTGTAGGTTTTGCCCTCCACCGCGTCGGCGGTGACTTCCACCTTCTGGCCCACAGCGATATCGGAGATATCCAGCTCGTCCACGCTGAGGGTCATGGTCAGGTAGCTGAGATCGTAGATGGAGCAGAGCACTTTGCCCGCCTCGCTGGTCTCGCCGGCCTTGTAGTTCTTGTCGATTACCGTGCCCCGGATAGGGGAGGTGATGGTGTAGTTATCCAGCTGGTCATACCGGCTCTCCAGGGACAGCTCCGCGTTGCGCAGAGAGTCGGCGGCGCTCTGGACGTTGTCGTCCACACTGTCGCTGGTCAGGGTGAGGATGGCATCCCCCTTGTTCACCCAGCTCCCCTCCTGAGCCCGGATGGACGCCACAGTCCCGGACACCTCCGCCGTGATATTCTCCTCGGCTGCGTACCGGAACGCGGCGCTCCCGGCGCTGGCACAGCCGTCCACCACCGCAGAGCCGGTCTGGCTGACGGACAGCGCCCCAGGATTGGCCACCTCCACCGTCACATAGCGGACGATCATACCGCCCTCCAGCACCGTGTCCACCCGGTCAATTTTGGAGACCGTCCCCTCCAGGGTCTCAAAGGTGCTCTCCAGGGTGACGGAGGCGCTCTGGCCCACATGGAAGCCCGCCGCCTCGTCGGAGAGGAAGGGGACCTCCAGTGCCATAATGTCGGAGTTGCGCAGGGCGGCCACGGTCTGCCCGGCGGAGACATCGTCCCCCGCCTCTACCTCCAGGGAGAGGACCCGCCCCGCCTCGGGAGCGGTGACGGACAGCTTCTCCAGGTCCTTCAGCCTGCTGTCATAGCTGCGCCGGGCCTGATTCAAAGAGATCTGAGCCTGCTCCAGGGTGCTGGACAGGTCGGAGGCGTCGATGGTGTACAGCACCGTCCCCTCCTCCACCTGGTCTCCCTCCTCAAAGTCGGCGGTGAGGATGTTCCCCTCCGCCAGGGAGGTGACCGAGTAGGAATTTGCCGCCTCCAGCGAGCCGCTGCCGGTAATCTGCGCGGTGATATCCCGCCGTTCCACCGGGGCGGTGGTGTAGGTCAGTCCGGCGGCGGAGGCGGGCTGACCGCCCCCCAGAAAGCGCAGCGCCACAGCCGCCGCCAGCGCACAGGCCAGCACCGGAATCACCACCCGCCTGCGCAGCAGCTTTTTGGCCAGAATCCCCGGCTTCTTGGCTGTTTTCTCCTGAGCGTCCCGTTTCAATACAGGAAGTTTCATAACTGAAATCGTCCTTTCCGTTTCAAACTGACCCGATCTTACCAGGAAAATTTGAACAGCCGGAGGAGTAAATCGAAACAAAACCTAAACGGAATGAAAACAAAAAATAACGCCTCCCCGCCAAAAGGCGGAGAGGCGGGAACCGTCATGGCCGGTTGAGCCGGTAGCCCGCCCCCCAGACGGTCTCAATGAGCTTGGGGTGGGCGGGGTCGTCCTCCACCTTGTCCCGGACACGGCCGATGTGGACGGTGACGGTGGCGCTGTCCCCTATGTAGTCGTAGCCCCAGATGGTCTCGAACAGCTTTTCCTTGGAAAAGACCACGTTGGGGTGCTCGGCCAGAAATTTCAGCAGAGAGAACTCCCGGTTGGGCATTTTGATCTCCCGGCCGTCCTTCATCACCTTCCAGCTTTGGGGCAGAATCCGGACGCTCCCCAGGTCGATGACCTCCTGCTCCGCCTGTCCCCCTCCGGTGAGGCGGGCATACCGGCTGAGGTGAGCCTTCACCCGGGCCACCAGTTCCGCCGGGTCGAATGGCTTGGGGATATAGTCGTCCGCCCCCAGGCCCAAGCCGCGGATTTTGTCCGCCGACTCGGTGCGGGCGGTGACCATCAAAATGGGCACATCGATCCTGTCCCGGATCAGGCGGCACACATCGCAGCCATTGCACCCCGGGAGCATCAGATCCAGCAGAATCAGGCTGTAGCCCCCGTTCAGCGCCTCGGTGACCGCCTGCTGGCCGTTGTCCGCCACGGTCACCTCATAGCCCTCCAGCTCCAGGTAGTCCCGCTCCAGCATGGCAATTTCGGGATCGTCCTCCGCAATCAAAATTTTAGTCATTCTCTTCCCCCTCTCTCGGCAGCAGAATGGTAAACGCCAATCCCCCGGCATTTTCCGCCCGGATGGTCCCGCCGTGGGCCTCCACAATATGTTTGACGATATACAGCCCCAGGCCGGTCCCCTCCCCGTTTTGGGCGCTCCGGGCCTGGTCCTCCCGCCAGAACTGCTCGAAGAGGTGGGGCAAGGATTCCTCCGACACACCCCGCCCGTTGTCGGCGAACCGGATACAAATCCAGCCCTCCCGGCCCTCCACCGCCAGGGAGATGGACAGCGCCCCGGCCCCGGCGTAGCGCTGGGCGTTGTCCTTCAAATTGTTCAAGACCCGATACATCTGCTCCGGGTCGATCAGAGCCGGGTGGGGCCCCGGGGAGACGGACAGCTCAATCCCGCCCCCCGCCTGCTCCAGTTCCGGCCCAGCTTCCGCCGCAAAGCGGGAGACAAACTCCCCCAGATCGGCGGGTTCGGGGAAAAGGGGCAGGTTTCCCGTCTCCAGCCGGGAGAAGTAGAACAGCCTCTGGAGCAGCACGTCCATATCGCAGGCCTTGCGGTATGCAATATCCAGATATTGCCGCTGCCGCTCCGGGGTCTGGGCCACCCCGTCCCGCAGGCCCTTGATATAGCCCTTCACACTGGTAAGGGGGGTGCGCAGGTCGTGGGAGATGCCGGCCACCAGGTCGGTGCGGGCCTGTTCATAGGCGGCGTTTTTCTTTTGCTCATCCAATAGATGCTCCTGCATCCGGTTAAAGGCGGCGCACACAGAGGAAAATTCATCCCGCCCCGAGTAGCCGACAGCCTGGGTAAAGTCGCCGGCCTCCACCCGTCCGGCGGCCCGGGTCAGGGCGTCCACCGGCTGGAGCAGCTTTTTCAGCTGGTAGCGGGTAAACAGGGTGTTCAGCAGGAGGATTACCAAAATGGCCGCCCCGCCGCTGAGGAACAGGGAGAGGGACATTGCTTCCATCCGGGGCCTGGCCCGGACGGAGACCGCCGGATGGCTTGGAACGGCGATGCCCACCAGCTCCAGCTCACCCATCCCCCGGTCCAGCCAGACCATTCCCTCCTGGGTGGCGGCGTTAATGTGCATGGCCTGGAACATCTCCTCCGCCTGCCGCTGGTAGTGCCGGCCGATGGCGTGGGTGGCCGCGCCGTTCACCGCCAGCATGGCCACCAGCGCCACCAGGACGGAAATCGTATTGTAAAAAAAGAGGTGCCTCCTGATCCTCATAGGGTTCCCCTCCCGGGCCTTCAAATATACCCCTATTGTAATCCAAAATTGTAAATAAATCAGCGTCCGATTATAAACTTTTCCGAAATTTTTGATCGGAGCCGGTCTCCCGGCCACGCCGGCGATTTCACCGATCCCCCTCACATCTATTGACACTCAACAGGGAGAAATAGTATAATAAAATATAGTAGATTAACAGGTCCGCTTTTATCTTACGGGTATTTTCTTTGGGCAAACTATTCTCCCGGACTACCGGAAATGGGGAGTGGCGATGAAAGGGATGTCAACTAAACAGGAAAATCGGAGGGGCTTCTCCTTGCTTCTCTCCATTATTCTGATTTTCAGCGTTTTTGGAGCGGTTGTTTTTTCTGTATCGCAGAAAATATCCAAAGAGATGTCCGCCTCTGCCATCCAGAACCTGAGCGAGAGCCTGGACCTGATCCAGAGCACCATCGAAGCAATTCTGCACAGCGAGACTGAGTTTCAGACGCTGATTGCCCGGGAAATCGCCCGGGCAGACGACCCGATGGCCTATATCCTCGCTTACGAGAAGAATCAGACCATGGCAAAGCTGTCGCTGATCCTTACCGGAGAGACAGAAGGACTCTCCAACACCGGGGAGCGTTTCACCGAGGAGGACCTGGACTTCTCCGCGGGCGGAACGATCTCGGGGCTGCCTGTCTCCCAGTCCTATGTGAACTACATGGGCACCTGGTCCTACACCGTAAAGTGCCCCGTGGAACGGGCCGGCCAGGAGATTGGGACCCTCTACGCCGAGTATGTCTACGACGCCATCGACCAGTCCCTCCCCGCCGAAGGGTTTTACAACAAGCAGGCGTCGCTGTACATCATGGACGCCCAGAGCCAGCGCTTTGTTCTCAAGCCCAAGGGAATGGGCAAGCGCAGCGCGGGACACCTGAACCTGACAGATTTCTACCGGGCAAACGACATTCAGGATCCGGCAATCCAGGCGGAAGTGGCAAACTGCCTGAGCGAGGGCCGGAACGTCCTGTTTTACCACGATATCCGGGAGGTACACGCGCTCAATTACATGTGGGCGGTAAACGGCGGCACCATCTTCCTGGTGGGCTATGTGCCGGTTGAGTCCATCCAGCAGGAGGGCCGGACGGTCAACCAGAACATCATGATCGTCGTGGCCTCGCTGCTGGCCGCCTTCTCCCTGTGCATCGCCTTGTACTATCTGAACTGGAAGCAGCAGGAAAAGCTGCGCCGGGAGCGGGAGGAGGAACGGCAGCTCCACAGCCAGCAGCTGGCTCAGGCACTCCAGGCAGCCCAGATTGCCAGCAAGTCTAAGACCACCTTCCTGTCCAACATGTCCCACGACATCCGCACCCCCATGAACGCGGTGCTTGGCTTTACCACGCTGCTGGCCCGGGACGCGGAAAATCCCGTGAAGGTGCGGGAGTATACCAATAAAATCACCGCCTCCGGGCAGCACCTGCTCAGCCTGATTAACGACATTCTGGATATCTCCAAGATTGAGAGCGGAAAGGTGGTGCTTAACCTGGAGGAATTTGCCCTGGAGAATGTGCTCTCCTCGGTGGACGCCATTATCCAGCCCATGGCCAAGGCCAAGGGACAGCAGTTCCACCTGGAGGTGACGGGAGTCCGCCACGAATACCTGGTGGGAGACGAGACCCGACTCAATCAGATTTTGATTAACCTGCTGTCCAACGCGGTGAAGTACACCCCGGAGGGGGGCAATATCTGGTTCCGTGTCACCGCCCTCAAGCAGCGCTCCAGCCAGTATGAGCACATCCGCATCGAGGTGGAGGACGATGGCTACGGCATGACGCCGGAGTATCTGGAGACCATCTTCGACGCCTTTACCCGGGCGGAGAACAGCACCACCAACAAGGTACAGGGCACCGGACTGGGCATGGCCATCACCAAAAACATCGTGGAGCTGATGGGCGGCACCATTGAGGTATTCAGCCAAATTGATAAAGGCTCGCTGTTCCGGGTGGACCTGGAGCTGCGGGTGGTGGACACTCCGGCTGGCGCGGCCGGCGGGCACTCCGAGACGGAGCCGGAGGAGGCGGCCGACCTCACAGGGATGCATTTCCTGGCCGCCGAGGACAACGAGATCAATGGGGAAATCCTCTCGGAGCTTCTGGAGATCGAGGGGGCTTCCTGCGAGATCGCGGTCAACGGCCAGCTGGCGGTGGAGCGTTTCCAGGCCTCGGCGCCGGGGGAGTTTGACGCCATCCTGATGGACGTGCAGATGCCGGTTATGAACGGCCACGAGGCCGCCCGGGCCATCCGCTCCCTGGACCGGGAGGACGCGAAGGTTATTCCCATCATCGCCATGACGGCCAACGCCTTCGCCGAGGACGAAAAGGCCGCCCTGGCCGCGGGCATGGACGCCCATGTGCCCAAGCCCCTGAATATGGAGCTTTTGAAAAAAGTCCTCCAACATATCATCGGACGAAAGGACTGAACATCCATGAAGGCTCACAAAATACGGTCGTGGACCGCCGCCTGCCTGGCGGCCGTGACCGTCCTCTCCCTGGTCTCCTGCGGCGGCCATGAGATTCCCACGAATCTGCTCTCCCAGGACGAGGGTGCAAAGCGGGTGGTCAATCTGTTCAGCCCCATGGAGAAATCCAATCCCAATGCGGAGAACGTGGCCCGGACCGCGGCGGATCTGACCATCTCCATGGCGGAAGAGCGGCTGGGGGTTACTGTGGACTACTGCACTTACACCGCAGAGGACTATCAGGACAAAACTTATGACGATGTGGCCCTGGAGCGGGCCCGGAACAACATGGACGACCTGTATCTGCTCAACCCTGACACAATTCTGGCTCTGGGCGCAGAGGGGAAATTGATGGACCTGTCCGGGCTGGACAGCGCAAAAAACCTGCGTGAGATTATCCGTGTGGCCAACACGGTGGACGGCAGGCTGGTGGCCATCCCCCAGGAGGTGGTGGCCTACGGCCTGTTCGTCAATGCAGACCTGTTCAGGCAGTACGGTCTGGACCTGCCCGGCACCCAGGAGGAATTTCTGGAGTGCTGCCGGGTGTTCCAGGAAAATGGGATCGAGACCCCCATCGGCGCCAACCGCTGGTGGCTGGAGACCTTTGTGCTCGCCATCGCCTACGCCGATCTGTACAACGGCGGGAACACCGAGGCGGAGATTGCCGCCCTCAACAGCGGCGAGGCCCGGTACAGCGACTACATGCGCCCTGGCTTTGAGTTCCTCCAGACCCTCATCGACAACGGCTACGTGGACGCCCGGAAGGCCCTGGTCAGCGAGGCCATCGAGGGGGAGGGCGCGGACTTTCTGGCGGGAAAAACCCCCATCGTCATGGCCTACTGGGGTGCGGCCAACACCGAGACCGCCTACGGCAAGACCGACTTTGAGATGCAGGTGATCGGCTTCCCCAGCGGCCGAGGGCAGATGCCGGTGATTCCCATGACTGGCTGGGCCGTGGGCGCTCAGGCGGAGCATGCCGAGGACGCCATACGGGTGATGGACATAATCCTCTCCGACGAGGCCCTCCAGCTCTTCTCCGAGACCAACCGGGTCATCTCCCCCTCAAAAAACGTGAAGGTGGACTGCGCGCCCGCGCTGCGGCCCCTCAACGACCGGATCGAGGAAGGGGTCTATGTGCTGGGCTCCAACGCCGGGATGAATGTGGAGCAGTGGGGCAATACCTGCCTGATTGTGCGCCAGCTGCTGGGCGGTGCCACCGTGGACGAGTGCATGGCATCCTTCGACCAGCTCCAGGACGCGGCGCTGAACCAATAAAAATATACATTATTATAGAATAGGAGGCCAAATCTTATGGAGGAAAAGAAGCTGATAAAAGTCACCGTGGGAGGGGAGGAGCGCGCCTACCCCGACGGGACGCCCTACCGCGCCGTGGCTGCTGATTTTCAGGACCGCTGCCCCTATGACATCCTGCTGGTCAACCGGGACGGCAAGCTCTGTGAGCTGCACAAACCCCTGGACCGGGACTGCTCCCTGAAAATGGTCACCGCCCAGGACAAGCCGGGCATCCAGACCTATGAGCGCAGCGCGGTATTTCTCATGCTGAAGGCCTTCTACGATGTGGCGGGCCGGGAAAACGTGGAGCGCGTCTCGGTGGAGTACTCCCTCAGCAGCGCTCTGTTCTGTCTGGCCTGGGGCAGCTTTACCCTGGATCAGGCCCTCCTGGACCGGGTGGAGGAGCGGATGCGGGAGCTGTCCGCCCAGGCCCTTCCCATCGAGAAGCGGTCTGTCTCCACCGACGACGCCATGGAGCTGTTCCGCCAGGCCGGGCTGGTCCACAAGGCCGATCTGCTCAGCTTCCGGATCAACTCCCGGGTCAATATCTACTCTCTGGACGGCTTTTTGGACTACTTCTACGGCTACATGGCCCCCGACACGGGCTACATCCGCTGCTTTAAGCTGGAGCTGTTCGAAAACGGCTTTATCCTCCGCCTGCCCACCCAGAAGAACCCCAACGAGCTGGGGGAGTTCAAGCCCTCCATCAAGGTATTCCGGGAGCTGCATCAGTCCACCCTCCGCTCCCAGGCGCTGAACGCCTCCAACGTGGCCGAGCTGAATACCACCGTCTCCCAGGGAGGCGTCACCCCGCTGATTCTGGCCCATGAGGCCATGATGGAGAAGAAGATCGGCGACATCGCCGCCGAGATTACCTCCCGCAAGGAGGTCCGCTTCGTCATGATCGCCGGCCCCTCCTCCTCAGGCAAGACCACCTTCTCCCACCGGCTGTCCACCCAGCTGACGGCCTGCGGCCTGCGGCCCCACGCCATCGCCACCGACAACTACTTTGTCAACCGGGAGGACACCCCCCGGGACGAGGACGGCAACTACGACTTCGAGGGCCTGGGCGCCATGGACGTGGAGCAGTTCAACACGGACATGGTCCGCCTGCTGAACGGCGAGACGGTGGAGCTGCCCACCTTCAACTTCAAGAAGGGGATGCGGGAGTACAACGGCAACTTCCTCACTCTGGGAGAGGGGGACGTGCTGGTCATTGAGGGCATCCACTGCCTCAACGATCAGTTCACCCACGCACTGCCTCGCGAGAGCAAATTTAAAATTTATATCAGCTGCCTGACCACCCTGAATATTGACGACCACAACCGCATCCCCACCACCGACGCCCGCCTCCTGCGGCGCATCGAGCGGGACGCCCGGACCCGGGGCTACAGCGCCCAGGCCACCATCAAGATGTGGCCCTCCGTCCGCCGGGGGGAGGAGAACAATATCTTCCCCTATCAGGACAGCGCGGACATGATCTTCAACTCGGCGCTGATCTACGAGACGGCCCTGTTGAAGGCCTATGTGCAGCCTCTGCTCTTCGGCGTCCCCCGGGACAGCGAGGAGTATATCGAGGCCAAGCGCCTGCTGAAATTCCTCAACTACTTCCTGCCCATCCCCGCGGACGACGTGCCCAAGACCTCCCTTCTGCGGGAGTTCATCGGCGGGGGCTGCTATCAGGTTTGACAGACCCCAGCCTCCCCCGCAGACAAAACCGCCCCGCGCTTTTGGCGCGGGGCGGTACGTTTCCGTTAAGATTCGATTCCCCGGGAGATGAGGTACTTTTTGACCATCAGCGCCACCTTAAAGGTAATGGCGTCGTCGAACTCCCGCAGGTCCAGGCCGGTGAGCTTCTTGATCTTCTCCAGCCGGTACACCAGGGTGTTCCGGTGGACGAAGAGCTTCCGGGCAGTTTCGGACACGTTCAGGTTGTTCTCAAAGAACTTGTTGATGGTAAGCAAGGTCTCCTGATCCAGGGCGTCGATGGGACTCTTCTTAAAAACCTCCTGGAGGAACATCTGGCACAGGATGGTGGGCAGCTGGTAAATCAGCCGGCCGATGCCCAGATTCTCGTAATTGATGACGGTCTTTTCCGTGTCAAACACCTTGCCTACGTCGATGGCCACCCCGGCCTCCTTGTAGGCCCGGGCCAGGTCCCGGATGTGGGGCACAACGGTACCGATGCCCACCACCACCTTGACCCCCAGCTCCTGGGTGACGGCGGTGACAATCTGCTTGGCGATCTTGCCCAGATCCTTAGCGTCCGCCCCCTCGGGCAGCTGCTTGATAAGGGCCACGTCGGTCTCGTTGATGGAAATAACAAAGTCGGTCTGCTTGTCCGGGAACAGATTCTGGATCACGTCGATGGCCGACACGTCGCCGGGGCCCAGCTGGCGGACCAGGAAAGCGGCCCGGGGCACCTCGGAGACGAAGTGGAGCTCCTTGGCCTGGGTATAGATATCCCCAAGGAGGATATTGTCGGAGATGATATTTTTGACGAAGGTGGCCTTGTCGTGCTTCTCCTCATAGTAGGCCTTTGCGCCGTTGAAAGCCACCACGGCCATGGCGCACAGGGAGGCGGCCATCTCGTCCTCGCCCTTGACGAAGGCGGCGTAGTCGAACTGAGCGCCCCAGCCCGTCAGAGGCTTGAAGGTGCGGCCCTCGAAACGGGCCAGATTATTTTCCGCGCTGTTGATGGCAGCCGCCGCTCCGGGCCAGTGCTCGCCGATGCAGGTCAGTTCGCTGCACGCGACCACGATCCCCTCTGCGTCTATCACTCCCACCGTGCGGCTGATGCTGTCTTTCATTTGGAGTACGACACCTTGGAACATCCTGCTTGACACAGCGATCCCTCCTACACAATTTTTGTAAGTCCTTCTTACATTATAACGGGTATACCCTCTGTTTGGCAAGAGTTTTTTTCTAATTTTTTGTTCAAATCGACTAAATCTTTAGAAAATGTTCTCTCACCCGCGCAGTTCCGCCCGCTCCCGCGGGGTCAAAAACCGCCATTGGCCGGGTTTCAGTCCCCCGTCCAGGGTCAGGGGACCCATCCTCAGCCGGTGGAGGGCGCGCACCGGCTTGCCCCGGGCGGCCAGCATCCGCTTCACCTGGTGGTACTTGCCCTCCCGCAAGGTGACCAGACAGGCCGACCCGTCCCCCAGAGGCTCCAGACCGGCGGGAAGGCAGACCGTCCCGTCCCCCAGCACCAGACCGGCAGCCAGGGCGGCCACGTCCCTGCCGTCCACGCGCCCCTCCACCTCCGCCCGGTAAACCTTGTCCACATGCTTTTTGGGGGAGAGCAGCTCGTGGGCCAGCGCCCCATCGTCGGTGAGCAGCAGCAGTCCGGTGGTGTCCTTATCCAGCCGCCCCACCGGAAACAGCCCTCGCTTCTTCAGCTCGGGCGGGAGCAGGTCCAGCACCGTGGGCTGATTTTTGTCCTCGGTGGCGGAGAGCAGCCCCGCCGGCTTGTAGAGCATCACATAGACAAAGGGGGCGCAGTCCACCTCCGCCCCGTCCACCGTAAGGCAAACGGCGGCGAGGTCCGCTTTCTCCTCCGGCTTTTGGACAGTCCGCCCGTCCGCCAGCACCCTGCCCTGCCGGACCAGCTCCTTCACTTCCTTCCGGCTCCACCGCCCGGTGGCGCTGAGCAGCTTGTCGATGCGCTCCATGCGCTCCCCCCCATCATTCATATTCCGCGCCCTCTCCGCATAGGGTAAACCATACCCAACGGAAGGAGATATGCGCTGTGTTGATTGTGACCGCGAAAATGCCCAAACGGAAGCTGTCGCTGGGAGTGGCGGCGGCAGCCCTGCTGTGCTGCTGCGCCATCGCCCTGAACTTCGGCCAGGCCATTGACCGGGAGGCCTCCGCCTCCGCCTTGCCCAACCCCAAGGGGGTCAGGTCCAACCAGGACCGGGTGGACTACCTGTCCGCCTACGGCTGGCAGGTCAGCGGCGAACCCGTCGCCACCCAGGAGCTGCTCATCCCCGAGGAGATGGACGACAGCTACACCGAGTATCTGGCCCTCCAGAACGGCCAGGGCTTCGACCTGCAAAAGTACGCCGGCAAGCGGGTGAAGCGCTACACCTACGAGGTGCTCAACTACCCCACCGGTGAAACGGGGGTCCAGGCCAACCTGCTCATCTGCAAAAACACCGTGGTGGGCGGCGAGGTCCTCTCCCCACGGCTGGACGGCTTTCTCCACGGGCTTGCCATGCCGTAGAAAGCGGGCCTGCCAGGACCGCGGCCTCTACTTCTCCACAATATGCACGTTGAGGTGGTCGTAGGTCATCTCCACCCCGTGGCGGGCAAAGGACTCCCGCACTCCCTCAATGAGGGCGTAGTACACATTCCAGTAGTCTCCGGCGGAGGTCCACAGGCGGACCAGATACTGGATGCTGCTGGACTGGTACTCCGACAGATAGACCGCCGGAGCCGGGTCGCCCAGGATGCCGGGAACGGCGGCCAGAGTCTCCTCAATGGCGGCGCGCACCTGTGCGGTGGGCGCGTCGTAGGAGGCGGTAAAGTTCAGGTCCATCCGCCGCTTTCCCAGGACGTTGTAGTTGATAATCTTAGCCGCCGAGAGCTGGCTGTTGGGCACGAAAATTTCCTTGTTGTCCGGAGTGATGAACGTGGTATAGGACAGGGTGACCCCGGCGATGGTGCCGCTGACGCCGTCCGCCTCCACATAGTCCCCCGGCGAAAAGGGCTTGGTCACCAGCAGCACCAGTCCGCCCGCCAGATTGGACAGCGTATTTTGAAGGGCCAGGGACACCGCCAGCCCCGCCACGCTGAGCATGGCGATGATGGAGGTAGCCTTGACGCCCAGAGTCTCGGCCAGCATCAGGGCCAGCAGGAACCAGAGAAACACGTTCAGAGCGGTGTGAATGTAGCTCTTGATGGCCGCAACCGACTTGCTCTGGTCCAGCAGCCGGTCCGCCATGCGCATCAGCAGCCGGATGACCAGCCAGCCCACCAGCACCATCACCGCCACCCGCAGCAGCGACCACAGGGTCAGATTATCTATTCCCAGGGCGCTCCCCGCCGTCTTGATCAGGCTCTGTATCGTATCCATAGCGGTCCTCCTTCTGAAAAACAGCCGGCCAGAGGCCGGCTGTTTTCTTTAATAATTCATCTGCTTTCTCCGGGACAGATTCATGGTGCCGTCCTGCATCTGGTCCAGGCTGTCCAGACTCTTGCCGGTGCCGTAGGCCACGCAGGAGATGGCGTCGTCGGCCACATGGGTCTCAATGCCGGTGTGGGACTGGACCAGCTTGTCGAAGCCCCACAGCAGGGACCCGCCGCCTGTCATGACGATGCCGTTGGTGGAGATATCGGCCACCAGCTCGGGGGGCGTGCGCTCCAGCACGCCGTGGATGGCCTCCAGAATGGAGCCGGAGGTCTCCTCAAAGGCCTCGATCATCTCGCTGGAGGTGACGTTGAACACCCGGGGCAGGCCGGTCATCAGGCACCGGCCCTTAATCTCCATAGAGACCTCCTCCGGCCGGGGGAACACGCAGCCGATCTGGATTTTCAGCTCCTCGGCGGTGCGGTCGCCGATGAGGACGTTGTGCTTGCGGCGAATATACTTGACCACCGCCTCGTCAAACTTGTCGCCCGCCACCTTGATGGAGGCGGATTCCACCACGCCGCCCAGGGAGATGACGGCGATATCGGCGGTGCCGCCGCCGATGTCCACCACCATGTGGCCGTCAGGCTTGGTAATGTCGATGCCCGCACCGATGGCGGCGGCCACCGGCTCCTCGATCAGATAGGCCCGCCGGGCGCCCGCCTGAATGCCGGCGTCCACCACGGCGCGCTCCTCCACCTCAGTGATGCCCGAGGGCACACAGATCAGCAGGCGGGGCTTGAACAGGGAGAAGGAGGTCACCTTCTTCATAAACTCCTTCAGCATCCGCTCGGTCATGTCGTAATCGGAGATGACGCCCTCCCGCAGAGGCCGCATGGCCACGATGTTGCCCGGGGTGCGGCCCAGCATGGCCTGGGCCTCGGTGCCCACCTTGAGCAGCTTGCCGGTGTTCTTGTCCATGGCCACTACGGAGGGCTCGCGCAGGACCACGCCCTTGTTGCGGATATATACCAGAACCGAGGCGGTGCCCAGGTCGATGCCGATATCTTTACTGAAGAAACCCATGATTTGTTCCACCTTATATTTATTTATTATTTTGTGGCCGTCCAGCCCGGACGGCTCTTAGAGTCCATTTTGTATTATAACCTGAGTGTGGCCGCTTTTCAACCGTTTTTTCCTACAATTTTCGTCTTTTTTTCCGGGACTTACCTGTCTCCTCTGGCCCGGGCCAGGGTGAGACAGTACACCTGCGCCGCGCCTCCCCGGCGCAGCAGGGCGGCGCACTCGCGGAGGGTGGAGCCCGAGGTGACCACGTCGTCCACCAGCACCACCCGCTTCCCCGTCAGGTCGATTCCCGGGGCCAGAGTATAGGCCCCCCGGGCGTTGGCCTGGCGGGCGCTCTCCTCCTCCAGCTCCGACTGGGGGCCGGTGTTTCTCGTCTTTTTCAGGGCGGGCGCCGCCGGAATGGACAGCAGCCGCCCCACCTCCCGGGCCAGCAGCTCCGCCTGATCGAAGCCCCGCTTCCGCAGCCGCTTCCCGGACAGGGGCGCCCAGCAGATCAGGTCCGCCCCCTGGGGCAGCCGGCCGCTGAGGCACTGGGCCATCAGGGCGGCCAGGGGCTTCCCCAGGGCCCGCACCCGGCTGAACTTATACCGGCGGACCGCCCCGGGCACCGCGTCCCGGTAGGCCAGGGGCGAGAAGCAGCCGTCGGTGAAGCCGATGCTCCGCTCCCCCGCCTTTCCCTCCAGCCAGGGCAGCCTGGGCTGACAGTCCGGACACACCGGCGCGCGGGGATCGTCCAGAATCTTCCGGCAAAAGGGGCACTTGGGCGGAAAAAGCAGGTCCAGCACCTTTTCCCGGAGGCTCATTTCAGCTCGTCCTCCGGGATGGGGCCGTGCTCCTTCTCGAACGCACGGATGCAGGATAAAATCAGATAGTAAGCCTGACCATTGATGGTGCGGCCCTCATACTGAGCAATATAACGCAGCTTTTTATGGACCTCCGGATTAACCCGAAGGCCAATATTCTTGATTTCTTGTTTTTTCATACCTTATGCTCCGTTCTCGGAAGTCTTTTGAGCACATGGTATATTATCTGCAATCTTTTGCTTAAATTTGCATGCGTATTATATGCTTATTATTTGGAACTATCCTCCGGGATAGCCCCGTACTCCTCCTCAAATTCCCGAACGCACTTCCGAATCAACAGCAAGACCTGACTGTTCATAGAGCGGCCCTCATATTCCGCAACGTACCGAAACTTGCCGTACAGCTCCTGGTCCATCCGGACGCTTAAAAACTTTATGTCCTTCAAATTCCTCACCCGCCTTGACAAACTGTATCCGCATGATATAATAAGCATGTAAAAGGCGCTGCCGCATAGCGATCAGCCCGTTCACTTGTAACAGAAATCTGTTAGCCGTCCGGGGCCATCCGGGCGGCTAACACGCGTTTGGGGCTGTAAGTATCCACAGCAGAGCTGTAATCATCAAACACACCACGAAACGCAGGACCTTCGTCCAGCGCCTGTCATCCAACCGCATCACCCCCTCTCTGCAGGGGAGTGGCTAACCGCCATTTTGCAACAGCGCCTGCCCTCAGTATAGAGGACAGGCGCTGTTTTGTCAATTATTCCTCCTCCGGGATGGGCATGGGGGCCTCGATCTTGGGGCCGGCGGTCTCGCTGTAGACTTTGGCGATCCCCTCCAGCGCCCCCTCCTGGGCGTCCACCATCTGGGTGATCCGGTTCAGCCCGGCCCGCACCCGGTCCAGCTCGCTGGCCGCGTGGGACACGGTGATTTCCACCTCGCCCCGCATGGCGCTGTACTCCTTCTCCATCCGCTCCAGCCACTGCTCCAGCTGGCGCCGCACCCGCTCGGCGTCCCGCTCCGCCTTGTCCTGAACGGACTGGGCCCGGCGGTGGGCGTCCAGCTCCACCCCGGCGGCGCGCTCCTTGATCTGAGCATAGGCCTGGGCGTCGGGCAGCGCGCCGTCCAGCTCTGCCTGAACCTTGTCCCGCTCGGCCCGGGCGGCGGCCAGCTTTTCATTGCTCTCCTCCAGCTCCCGCCGCGCCCGATCCGTCTCCTCCCGGCTGGCGGCCAGCTCCCGGCCGGCCTCCTCCAGCTGGGCGCTGAGGCTGTCGCGGCCCTGCCGGGCGGTCTCCAGCTCACGCTGGGCCTCCTCCAGCCGGCGGCGCAGCTCCTCCCCCTCCTGGCGGAGGGTCTCCGCCTGGCGGTTCGCTCCCTCCAGCTGCTCCTGAAGCTGCTGCTGGGCCTGGGCCGCCTGTTTGGACTGCTCCTCCAGAAAGGCAAACACATCCTGCTTGTTGAAGCCCCCCAGCGGGGCGGACCGGAAGGGATGATCCATCTTTCGCACCTCTCAATCGGCCTGTTTGGCCGGGTATTCTGTCGCTCTTTGAGGTATTTTATCACAGCCGGCCGCAAAATACAATCACTATTTCAATTGACGAACCGCTTTTGAAATGGTATACTGTCTTGATTTGAAATCAACGATTTTACCGCCGGGAGGAAAAGCTATGTGGCTGTCCGACAAGTGGACCGACTATGAGCTCATCGACTGCGGCCGTGGGGAAAAGCTGGAGCGCTGGGGGGACCAGCTTCTGGTCCGGCCCGACCCCCAGGCCATCTGGAACACCCCCCGCTCCCACCCGGGCTGGAAGAAAAACGCCGGGCGGTATTCCCGCTCCTCCACCGGAGGCGGCCAGTGGCAGAACAAGTCCACCCCGGAGCGGTGGACGGTGTCCTACGGGGCGCTCACCTTCAACATCAAGCCCATGAATTTCAAGCACACCGGCCTGTTTCCCGAGCAGGCCGCCAACTGGGACTTCGCCATGGAACAGATCAAAAACGCCGGCCGGCCGGTGCGCGTGCTCAACCTCTTCGCCTACACCGGCGGGGCCACGGTGGCCTGCGCCGCCGCCGGGGCCAGCGTCTGCCACGTGGACGCCGCCAAGGGGATGGTCCAGTGGGCCCGGGAGAACGCCAGGTCCTCCGGACTGGAAAACGCCCCCATCCGCTGGATTGTGGACGACTGCGGCAAGTTTGTGGAGCGTGAGATACGCCGGGGACGGAAATATGACGCCGTCATCATGGACCCGCCCTCCTACGGACGGGGCCCCACCGGCGAGGTGTGGAAGCTGGAGGACAGCCTCTATCCCTTCGTGGAGCTGGTGAGCGGCGTGCTGTCCGACAGCCCGTTGTTCATCATTTTAAACTCCTACACCACCGGCCTGGCCCCCGGCGTGGTCACCTACATCCTGGAAACCCTGATATCCAAAAAATTCGGCGGGCACACCGTCTCCGACGAGCTGGGCCTGCCCGTCACCCGGACCGGCCTGTCCCTGCCCTGCGGGGCCGCCGGGCGGTGGACCAAAAACCCCTGACATAAGGTGTTTTTTATGAGCGATACGATTATCAAAACCGAAGAATTGCGCTTCTCCTACCCCACAGCCGAGGATGAGGCGGCCCCAGTGGTGCTGGACGGGGTGAGCCTGAGCATCGAGGAGGGCTCCTTCGTGGCCGTGCTGGGCCACAACGGCAGCGGCAAGTCCACCCTGGCCAAGCACTTCAACGCCATCCTCCTGCCCTCCGGGGGGAAGGCGTACGTGGACGGCATCGACACCGGCGACGAGGACCGCCTCCTGGACATCCGCCGGGCGGTGGGCATGGTGTTCCAGAACCCGGACAACCAGATTGTGGCCAACGTGGTGGAGGAGGATGTGGCCTTCGCCCCGGAGAACCTGGGAGTCCCCCCGGCGGAGATTCGCCGGCGGGTGGACGACGCCCTGAAGGCCGTGGGCATGTACCACTACCGGGAGCACGCCCCCCACCTCCTGTCCGGCGGCCAGAAGCAGCGGGTGGCCATCGCGGGGGTGATTGCCATGCGGCCCCGGTGCATCGTGCTGGACGAGCCCACCGCCATGCTGGACCCCATCGGCCGGAGGGATGTGCTGCGCACCGTCAAGGAGCTGAACCGGGAACGGGGGGTAACGGTGGTCCTCATCACCCACCACATGGACGAGGCCGCCCAGGCCGACCGGCTCATCGTCATGGCCAAGGGCCGGGTCGTTGCCGACGGCGCCCCCAAGTCGGTCTTTTCCCAGGTGGAGGAGCTGCGCGAGGTGGGGCTCACCGTCCCCCAGACGACAGCCCTGCTGTGGGAGCTGCGGAACGCGGGCTGCGACGTTCCTCTGGACGCCCTCTCCGACGAGGAGTGCGCTCAGGCGCTGTACACGCTTTTGCGGACGTGACCCTTACGGGCATGCACCACTGATAAAGGATGGGACATTACCCATGGAACCAATTATTGAAACCAAACATCTGACCCACATATACTCCGCCGGGACGCCCTTTGAGCACACGGCCCTGGACGGCGTGGACTTCTGCGCCTACCCCGGGGAGTACCTGGGCGTCATCGGCCACACCGGGTCTGGCAAATCTACTCTGATCCAGCATCTCAACGCCTTGCTCAGGCCCACCTCCGGAACGGTGCTCTTTCAGAACGCCGATATCTGGTCCGACCCCAAAATTACCAAAAAGACCCGCTTCCAGGTGGGGCTGGTGTTCCAGTACCCGGAGTATCAGCTCTTTGAGGAGACGGTGTACAAGGACATCTCCTTCGGCCCCAAAAACATGGGGCTGGACGAGAAGGAGATTGACCGCCGGGTTCGGTCCGCAGCCTACTTCGTTGGCCTGCGGGACGACCAGCTGGACAAGTCCCCCTTTGAGCTGTCCGGCGGCCAGAAGCGCCGGGTGGCCATCGCCGGGGTGATCGCCATGGAGCCCAAGGTGCTCATTCTGGACGAGCCCACCGCCGGCCTGGACCCGGAGGGGGTGGAGTCCATCCTGGGCAACATTCGGGAGTACCACAAGGCCCACAACGCCACTATCATTCTGGTGTCCCACTCCATGGAGGAGGTGGCCCGGTCGGTGGACCGGCTGGTGGCTGTCAACGACGGGAAGATTCCCTTCCAGGGCGCCCCCCGGGAGGTGTTCCAACACGGGGACGAGCTGGAGAAGATGGGGCTGGGCGTGCCCCAGCTCACCCGGGTGTTCCACCGGCTGAAGGCCATGGGAATCGACATCGACCCCTCGGTCTACACCCTGGAGC
>CAJUPW010000038.1 GCA_910588635.1 uncultured Oscillospiraceae bacterium
TTGCCCCCGCCCCCCAGCTTCTCCAGGATGAGCTGGACGTTGGTTTCCCCCATGGAGCGGCCCGAGATGTTCACCCGGTCCCCGTCGGGGGAGATGACAAAGGAGGCGTTGATGCCGATGATATTCAGCAGCTCATCCGCTGCCTGGGCCGCGGTGACCCGGCCCACCGGGTGGTCGGCCACGGCCACGGCGATGCCGTCCCGGTAGAGCTTGGCGTTCTGAATGATGGAGTACTTGGCGATGGTGCCCGCCAGATCGTTCTGGAACAGCTTTTTCACCTCGGCGGTGTCCGCCCCGGAGCGGCGCAGGAAGGCGGCGGCCTCAAAGGTGCGCCCGCCGGTGCGCATGGTGAAGTTTTTGGTGTCCAGCACGATGCCGGCCAGTAGGGCCTCGGCCTCCCCCCGAAGGAGATGGGCCGGCTCCATCACATACTGCAAAAGCTCGGTGACCAGCTCGGAGGCGGAGGAGGCGTAGGGCTCGTGGTAGTTCAGGGCCGCCCCCTCAATGTAGGTGGCCGCCCGGCGGTGGTGGTCGATGACCGCCACCCGGTTGCAGGATTGGAGCACCTCCAGGGCCTGGACCTGCTCGGGGCGGTTGGTGTCCACCACCACCACCAGAGAGCGGTTGTCGGCGATAATCAGGGCCTCCTGGGCGGAGAGGAAGCAGTCGTGGTACTCGGGCAGCTGCTGGAGCCGGTCGATAAGCACCTGGGAGGGGGGGTGGCCCGCCTCCCGGATGATGTGAGCGGGGACGCCGTTCTTCCGGCACAGGGCGCACACCCCGGCGGCCGCCCCCACCGCGTCGTTGTCCGCCTGCCTGTGGCCCATAATGAACACCTGGGAGGAGTCGGACACCAGAGAGGACAGGGCGCTGGCCATGACCCGGCTCTTCACCTTGGTGCGTTTCTCTGTCTCCTTGGACCGGCCGCCGTAGAACTCAAAGGTAAACTTGTTGCGGATGACCGCCTGGTCGCCTCCCCGGGACAGGGACATGTCCACCGACAGGTTGGCGAAGTCCAGCAGCTCCCGGAAGCTGTCCCCGTCCATCCCCAGTCCGATGGACAGGGAGGCGTTCATGCCGCTGGGGTTGACCACCTGGTGGATGGCGTCCAAAATGTCGAACTTGCTGTCGATAAATCTCTCCAGATGGCGCTGCTCAAAGATGAACAGATACCGCTCCCGCTGGTAGCGGCGCAGGATGCCCCCGGTGTCGGCCACCCAGCTCTCGATGCGGCCGTCGATCTCGGCCATGATGGTGGAGCGGTCGTTTTCCGACAGGTTTTTCAGCAGGTCCTCGTAGTTGTCCAGCAGCAGCACGGCCACCACCGGACGGCTGGCCTGAAATTTATCCCGGGTGAGGGCCAGCTCGGTGACATCCACCCAATAGGTGGTGGCCAGAAAGCCGCCCCCCCGCCCGTCGGTGCGCACCAGATGTCCGTAGACCAGAAAGCGCCGTCCGCCGTATTCCACCTCGCCGGGGCACTGGCTCCTGCCCTCCATCAGCCACCGGACGTCAAAGCCGGGAATCAGCGCGGACAGCTTGGCGTCGTACAGATGTTCCCGCTGGCCGGTGAGCTGGAGAAAGCGGTCGTTGGTCCAGATGATGTCGTCGCTCTCCGGGCGAAAGAGCACCATGGGCAGCGGGGAGTTGACCATAGTGTCCTTGGATGCGGTCTCCACATTGCCGGTGTAGCTGTCCAGATATTTGTTGATCTCCCTGCGCCTGCGCCGGGACGCTTCCCGGCTGTACAGGCCCAGGCAGGCCACCACCGCCAGCTCCACGCCGGCCAGCGGCCAGGAGAAGGCCGCCGACAGCAGAGCAAAGACAATCAGGCACAGAAAGTACAGTCGGAAGCTGGGTTGCAGCAGCTTGTTCAGCTTTCGATTCAAAGCAGGCGCCTCCTTCTTGCGGAATGTTCATAACAAAGGTATTTTATTATATCAAATAAGCGCGGGAAGTACAAGCACAAAATGCTTTCTCAGGCCTTGACCGGACGAAAAATGCTGTTATAATAGAGTTTATCCTAAATTGGAAACAGGAGTGATCTGCTATGGAAATCAAAATAACCCGCGCCGCTGCCCTGAAGGAGAAGCCTGATTCCTCCAAGCTGGTGTTTGGCAAAGCCATGACCGACCACATGCTCATCATCGACTACGATGCGGGGCAAGGCTGGCATGACGCCCGTATTATCCCCTACGGCCCCCTCCAGATCGACCCCGCCGCCAAGGTGCTGCATTACGCCGAGGAGATTTTCGAGGGTCTGAAAGCCTACCGCACCGCCGACGGCTCCATCCAGCTCTTCCGCGTCCGGGACAACATCGACCGGATGAACAAGTCCGCCGACCGGCTGTGCCTGCCCCAGATTCCCGAGGAGCTGGCGGTGTCCGCCATCAAGAAGCTGGTGGAGGTTGAGCAGGACTGGGTGCCCCGCGAGAAGGACACCTCCCTGTACATCCGGCCCTTCATGATCGGCCTGGACGCCGCTCTGGGGGTCCACTCCTCCCACCATGTCCAGTTCATCGTGGTGGTTTGCCCTGTGGGCGCCTACTACCCCGAGGGGCTGAATCCGGTGAAGATTTATATTGAGAACGAGGATGTCCGTGCCGTCAAGGGCGGCACCGGCATGGCCAAGACGGGCGGCAACTACGCCGCCTCCCTCCGGGCCGGCAACCGGGCCGAGGAGCGGGGCTACAGCCAGGTGCTGTGGCTGGACGGCGTCCACCGCAAGTATATTGAGGAAGTGGGCGCCATGAACGTGATGTTCAAGGTGAACGGCAAAATCCTCACCCCCGACCTGAACGGCTCTGTGCTGGACGGCATCACCCGCCGCTCCTGCATCCAGCTGCTGAAGGACTGGGGCTATGAGGTGGAGGAGCGCCGCATCTCCGCCGAGGAGCTCTTTGACGCCGCCGAAAGCGGCGCTCTGGAGGAGGCCTGGGGCACCGGCACCGCCGCCGTGGTCTCTCCCATCGGAGAGCTGGCCATGGACGGCAGGAAGGTCACTGTCTCCGGCGGTAAAATCGGCGAGATCACCCAGAAGCTCTACGATGAACTCACCAGCATCCAGTGGGGCCGGACGGCCGATCCCCACGGCTGGATCACTAAGCTGTAATCTGTACCCGTAAGGGCCCGGAAGCCTTGGCTTCCGGGCCCTTTTGCTCTTGCGGAGCGCCGCAGTCTGTGGTACAATGGCCCCCTGAGACAAAGCTGTTGGGAGGTAGATCACCATGCACAGCGGGAGAGAGCGCCGTTCTGCCGCAGGCTGGTCCGTCCTGTGCGCCCTGCTGGCGGGCATTGCCGTCTGGCTGGCGGCCACCGCCCTCTGGGAGGCCAGGAACTGGAGCGACCTGAAAATGGAGGAGGTGGTCTACCAGCTCACCACGCTGGAGGGCACGGGCGGCCACATGGTCAGGGAGTACCTGCTCACCGCGGTCCTGCCCGGTCTGGCGGCGGCGGTTGGGGCGGGGGTTCTTCTGTTTCTGCTTAAAAGTCCGAGGGCGGCCCGCGTGGGGTCGCTCTGCTCCCTGTGCGCCGCCGCCGGGCTGCTGGTCTACGGCTGGAACCTGCTGGACGTGGGGGACTATCTGGTCAATCTCAACACAAAATCTGAATATATTGAGCGCAACTACGCTGATCCCGCCCAGGTAGAGCTGACCTTCCCCGAGCGGAAGCGGAATTTGATCTATATCTGGCTGGAGTCGATGGAGTCCACCTTTGCCGACGAGGCACACGGAGGTGCTTTTCCCTACAATACCATCCCCGAGCTGACCCGGCTGGCGGAGGAGAACGTCAGCTTCACCGGAACCCGGGGCGGGGTCAACGGCGGACGCTCCCTCACTGGGTCCACCTGGACGGCGGGCGCCCTGTTCGGCCAGACCACCGGCCTGCCCCTGAAAATTCCCATCGCGGAGAACGCCATGGGCAGCCAGGAGAGCTTTTTTCCCGGCGTCATCGGCCTGGGGGACATTCTGGCCGGCCAGGGCTACCGGCAGGCGCTGCTCATCGGCTCCGACGCCGACTTCGGGGGCCGCAGGCAGTACTTTTCCCAGCACGGCAATTATGAGATATGGGACCTGCTGTACAGCCGGGAGGCAGGCGAGATTCCCCCGGACTACAGCGTGTGGTGGGGCTACGAGGACGAGAAGCTGTTTCAATTTGCCCGGGACCACCTCACCCGGCTGTCGGCCTCCGATACCCCCTTCAACCTGTCCATCCTCACGGCGGACACCCACTTCTCCGACGGCTACGTCTGCCCCCTGTGCTCCGATGAGTTCGGCGCCGACCAGTACTCAAACGTGATGGCCTGCTCCAGCCGGCAGGTGGCGGACTTTGTAGCCTGGATTCAGCGGCAGCCCTTCTATGAAAACACGACGGTCATCCTATGCGGTGACCACACCACCATGGACGTGGACTACTGCGACAACGTAAGCCCCGACTACCCCCGGCGGGTGTATACCGCCATCCTCAACCCGGCCGCGGAGCTGGCCGACCCCGAGCGCTACCGGGAGTATACCACCTACGACATGTTCCCCACCACCCTGGCGGCCATGGGGGTGAAAATCAGCGGGGACCGGCTGGGCCTGGGCGCCAACCTCTTCTCCAGGCAAAGCACCCTGCTGGAGCGGGACGGCGCGGAGCTGATGGAGCGGGAGCTGAAGCGGCAGTCGGAGTTTTTAAACGCCCGGTCGGGCATCGACCCGGAGATGTACCGCGTTTCGGAGGAATTTGCCGGGACCTATGTTCAGCTGGATGTGGACTTTCAGGAGGACACCCTGGTCTATACCCTCAGCGGCCTGGAGGAGATTGAGAAGGACTTTACCAAAATTGAGGTCTTTGCCGAGCACATGAACGGCGAGCTGCGCACCTCGCTGTGGTTCAGGCCGGCCAAGCGTCAGCCCGACGGCAGCTATGTGATCGACATGCCGACCTGGGTGCTGGGGGACGACCCGGTTTTCAACGTCCATTTTTACGGCACCACCGCAGGCGGCCGGATCAAGATTGACACAGGCTATGTGTGCGACGCGGCCAACCGGACGCTGGTCAGGGAGGATATCCCGGAAAACCCGTGAGCATCCCGTGCGCAGACCGGAATTTTTTCTTGCTGTCCGAGACAGGTTATGGTACAATAGCTTGCCAAACACGAAACAGAAGTAAGGGAGTGGACCCTTTTGTCGAACTATGAAGCGGAAATCAAGCGCAGGCGCACCTTCGCCATTATCTCCCACCCTGACGCGGGCAAGACCACACTGACGGAGAAGTTTCTGCTCTACGGCGGAGCCATCGCCCAGGCCGGGCAGGTGAAGGGCAAAAAGAACACCCGGGCGGCCACCTCCGACTGGATGGAGATTGAGAAGCAGCGGGGCATCTCGGTGACCTCCTCGGTGATGCAGTTCCAGTACGAGGGCTTCTGCATCAACATCCTGGACACCCCTGGCCACCAGGACTTCTCCGAGGACACCTACCGCACCCTGATGGCGGCGGACAGCGCCGTGATGGTCATTGACGGGGCCAAGGGCGTGGAGGCCCAGACCCGGAAGCTGTTCAAGGTGTGCGCCATGCGGGACATCCCCATTTTCACCTTTATCAACAAGATGGACCGGGAGGCCCGGGACCCCTTCGAGCTGTGCGAGGAGCTGGAGCATGAGCTGGGCATCGACACCTACGCCATGAACTGGCCCATCGGCTGCGGCAAGGAGTTTCAGGGGGTCTACGACCGCCAGGCCCGGAAGGTGATCCACTTCACCTCCAATACCAACGCCAAGGCGGCCACCGCCACCCAGATTGAGCCCGACGACCCCGCTCTGGCCGGCCTCATCGGCGAAAGCAGGCGGAATCAGCTGGTGGACGAGATTGAGCTGCTGGACGGGGCCTCCTGTGATTTCGACCTGGACCGGGTGCGCCACGGCAAGCTGTCTCCGGTGTTCTTCGGCTCCGCTTTGACCAACTTCGGCGTGGAGCCCTTTCTGGAGGAATTTCTCCGCATGACCACCGCCCCGCTGGCCCGGAAGGCGGGGGACGCGGTGGTGGACGCCTTTGACGACGATTTCTCCGCCTTCGTTTTCAAGATTCAGGCCAACATGAACAAGGCCCACCGGGACCGCATCGCCTTCATGCGGGTGGTGTCGGGCAAGTTTGAGGCGGACAGGGAGGTCTACCACGTCCAGGCGGGGAAAAAGATCAGGCTGTCCCGGCCCCAGCAGCTCATGGCGGCGGAACGGGAGATCATTGAGGAGGCCTACGCCGGGGACATCATCGGCGTGTTCGACCCGGGCGTCTTCTCCATCGGCGACACCCTGTGCGCCCCGGGGAAAAAATTTGCCTTCGACCCCATCCCCACCTTCGCACCGGAGCACTTTGAGCGCATCCGCTCCATCGACACCATGAAGCGCAAGCAATTCTTGAAGGGCGTGGAGCAGATCGCCCAGGAGGGCGCCATCCAGATTTTCAAAACCCCCTACTCCGGCATGGAGGAGGTCATCGTGGGCGTGGTGGGCACCCTGCAGTTCGACGTGCTGGAATACCGCCTGCGCGCGGAGTACAACGTGGAGCTGTACAAGGAGGGCCTGCCCTTCGAGTACCTGCGGTGGATCGTCCGGGAGGACGAGGAGGCCCCGCCCCTGAAGGAGGAGGACCTGCTGCTGCCCAACGACGCCAAGCTGGTGGAGGACTACAAGGGCAATCAGCTTCTCCTCTTCGCTTCCCAGTGGTCCATCCAGTGGGTGGCGGAGCGGAACAGGGGGCTCACTCTGGCCGAGTTCGGCGGCGCGAAATTTTGAGCATGACAAAGGCCCGGACACTGTGTCCGGGCCTTTGTACGAATCCTGTCCTAACTCGCCGTATACCAACCGTCCGTAAGATGTATTATGGGATAATCCAAATTCCAAAAAAATTTCTCCGAATCGGGCCAAGTTCCCCAGTACACTTTATCTTCGCTAAGGCCAACCATTACTTTTTCGCTCCCCCAAAGCACAACATGAATTACATACTCTGTTCCATCTTCATAATATAGGACAAGTTCCCTACCAGAAGTACTACCGTAATCATCTTTTCCTCGAGGCCTAGAAAAATCGACCTCGACTTGTTGTAGAGCATCAATGATATACCCAATTCCTTCTCGGTCTAAAATATCTTTGCGATTATTGCCGTACAAATAGCTATAGTCGTATATCGAGATAGAGAGTATTCCGTCTGGAGAATCAGGCAACTGAAATTTTTCCTTTTTAAAGAAAGTTAGGTATATGACAAAAGTTGATATGACCAACATTATAGGCAAAACAAGCCAAGTTGATTTTTTCATTGCTATTGCCCATACCCATATGAGACAAGATTTAACGTTGCATTATGTACCACTGAAATGTATATAAATTCCTTGGAATTACCATAACCAGTAATTTTTCCGGTGGTATATTTATCCTCCTCATTTGCTGGATCCATTAAACTAAATACACTCCAATAAGATATGCCACGAATTACTACAAAATGCCCTATTTCATGTTCAGGAATATCAAAAAGAGCGATCACAGGTTTATCGTTATAAAGCGATGTCCATATATTTGAATAGTTGTGGTCATAGGCAGCTACATATTTAACATTGGAATTGGAATACCACTCATTTATATAGTCCACGACATCGGAGGTCGGTTGCGGATCAGAGCTCCCATATCTCGCAACAATTGACCCTGTGAAGTATGGGCAGTGTTCAATATATCCAAAAACACAAGCAATACAAGCAGCCCAACAAGCGTATTGGTAGGGACGTTGCAACACTTTGTTGACTTGAAGGTATATCTCTTCATCATCCATACCAAGCGGCTTTGGAAGGTCCTCAACAGAAAGGCGCTTATTCGCATTTAACTCAACGCCACATAAACTTGCCAACGAATTTTCTGTCAGTGTCTCAATATCGTCCCGGTCAAAATAAGTCTCGTATGAGTATTCAGTCAGTTTAGTCAAAGTACCATCGCTTAAAAGATATGCGGCTTTTTTATCATAAATAATTGATATTTGAGAATCAGGGGCAAGCAAACGCAAAGTATCCACAAAGGTCTGCGAGATTGAAACGATAATTTCGCCATTTACCGTTGAAGTAGCAGCTACAACGGCTAAAGCTCCTGTATTGTCAAATATGGGATAAAGGGAAACAGAAGTCGGTTGTAAATTCCCATCAACGACTTCGTATGTGGGGATTTTTTCCCCGATTGATAGATTGCCCATGTCTACATCGCCCAGGCCATAATATTCTTTTTCTGGAATAATTGCGCTAAGAGATTTTTCGATCTCTCTATAGATCAACGATTGATTATCTATGGAGACCGCAAAAGATGCATTTAAGCAGGTCGAAGTCATAAGGACAGTTACTAAAAGCCCGGATAAAATTTGTTTAAACCGTTTCATAATCAAACTCCTTTCCACTTATGTTCATATTGTCAGCCTCTTGCGCTGTATGTACATATTAACCGTTTTTGAGGGAGATGTCAACAAAATTTTGTCTATTCCCCCCGTCTTGCAACGGTTTATATCCTGTTCCCTTTTTTCTAAAGGTGACAGAGCGGAACAAGGGCTTAACGCTGGCCGAGTTCGGCGGCGCGAGGTTTTAGGACATGACAAAGGCCCGGACACTGTGTCCGGGCCTTTATACGAATCTTAGTCCGCCTCGACGTGCACCACACGCTTGCAAGGATAATCCAGGTTTTGGAAAAAATCCTCCGCGCCGGGCCATGTTCCCTTATAGCCTAAGGCACTTTCAGCAGGTGGGGGATAATAAATCACAACATCTCCGCCTAAAGCCTCGATCTTGATCGTGCGCCTTGTTCTATCTGTGTAAAACAGAAGCATTTCTCTGCTTATCGCACCGGGTTGATTCCTCCCTTCTACCGGCTTAGAAAAATCGATCTCAACCTGCCGGAAAATGTCAATGATGGACTCGATCCCCTGGGGATCATCGATACACTTCCATAACGTCCCCGCACAACTGGACTCCTCTATTGAAATGGAGTAGATATTATCCGCGGAATCGGGCAGCCCGAGTTTTCTCTGTGTCGAAATATTCGTATAAAGGAGGAAAACCACTATCGAGACGAGCATACCGGCAATCACGCCGCTGAAGAAAATACGCCTTTTATTTGCTTCCATAGCCATAACTCCTCTGAAAACGGCCATACACAGGTTTGCTGACATGAAGAGATGTCCATATATTCATGTAACTGTGGTCATCAACATCTTTATAGTCTATTGTTTTCATAAATGTATGTTATTTGAATTTAGAAAGGTTGTCAAGAGATTTTTTGTTTTCACATACCGGATCAATTCAGAGCCTATTCTCTTTCCCCTAAAACTATGATATACTATTTTCTAACACCAAAACCCGGACGCGCCCCGGCCTAGCGGCGGGGCGCAGAATTGATTGGAGGAAAACAGCTTGTCCCAGTCCCACAGAAGCGAGGAGGCGCTCTCCAGCGCCCCTATCGGCCCGCTGATGTTCAAGCTGGCCCTGCCAGCGGTGGCGGCTCAGCTCATCAACATGCTCTACAACATCGTGGACCGCATCTATATCGGCCACATCCCGGAGGTGGGCCGCACCGCCCTCACCGGCCTGGGCATCACCTTCCCCATCCTCATGCTCATCTCGGCCTTCACCGCCTTCGCCGGCATGGGCGGCGCCCCCCTGGCCTCCATCCGCCTGGGGGCGGGGGACCGGGAGGGGGCGGAGAAGATTTTGGGCAACTCCGCCACCCTACTGCTGATTTTGGCCGCCGTGCTCACCACGGTGTTTTCCATCATCAAGGAGCCGGTGCTCATGGCCTTCGGCGCCTCGGAGGACACCATCGGCTACGCTCTGGACTATATATCCATCTATCTGATCGGCACCGTCTTTGTCCAGCTGGCCCTGGGCCTCAACGCCTACATCACCGCCCAGGGACAGGCGTTGATCGCCATGTGCTCGGTGCTGATCGGCGCGGTGCTGAATATCCTGCTGGATCCGCTGTTCATCTTTGGCTTCCATATGGGGGTACGGGGCGCGGCCCTGGCCACCATTATCTCTCAGGGGGTGAGCGCCTGCTGGGTGGTGGGCTTTCTGTGCTCCCGCCGGTCCGGTCTGCGCATCCGCCGGAAAAACATGCGGCTGGATGTCAAGGTGGTGGGCAGCATCGCCTCTCTGGGCGTCGCCCCCTTTATCATGCAGTCCACCGAGAGCCTGGTGACGGTGGTGCTCAACTCCGGCCTGCAGTTCTACGGCGGCGACCTGTATGTGGCCACCGTCACTGTGATGCAGAGCGTGATGCAGATGGTGGTCATGCCCGTCCAGGGAATCACCCAGGGGGTGCAGCCCATTATGAGCTACAACTTCGGGGCAAAAAATTACCGGCGTGTGCGCCAGGTGTTTCGCCTGCTGCTGCGCACCACCCTCACCGTAACCATTACCTCCTTCCTGATCGTAACCCTCTTCCCCAAGCCCCTGGCCCTCATCTTCAACGACGACCGGGAACTGGTGGAGCTGGTGGCAAAGGTCATGCCCATCTTCTTCGGCGGCATCTGGGCCTTCGGGGCGCAGATGGCCTGTCAGTCCGCCTTCATGGCCATGGGCCAGGCCAGGACCAGCCTGTTTCTTGCCCTACTGCGGAAGGTGATTCTGCTGGTCCCTCTGGCCATCGTCCTGCCCATGGTCACCGGAAGCGTCATAGGCATCTACGCGGCCGAGCCGGTGGCCGACATTCTGGCCTCCGCCACCACCCTGACCCTGTTCCTCCGCAAGCGAAAGACCCTTCTGCCTGCCGATTAAAAGACCGCCCGTCTCCTGTGAGACGGGCGGTTTCCGTTTTTTTTAATCCGAGGGCTTGTCCCCTTCGGCCCCCAGCACCTCGTGGCACAGGTCCCGGGCCAGCTGGAGCTGCCTGTAGGAATTCTTGTCCAGAATGGTCTCCTCTCCGGCCTCGTAGGCGGTGAGGGTCCGGTTCACATTCACCAGGTGGCGGCGCTCCCCCACCGGCCTGTTGTTCCGGTGGACCATGTAGTAGGGGGTGTACCGCACATCAGTGAGGGAGGTGTTCCCCTCGGGGTCCTTTGTCAGCTCCAGGTCCAGGATGGCGGTGGTCTTGGTGGCCAGATCCTTGTTGGGGTCGTCAAAGTTCTGGTTGGAAATGAAGTTGCCCAGGGAGTAGATGACAAAGCCCTGCCGCTCCTGACCGTCCTCTCCGGTGACGGTAATGGTGTCGTAGGGCTCCAGCACGTGAGGGTGCCCCCCCAGCACCAGATCGGCCCCCTGCTCCACCAAAAACCGGGCCAGATTCTCCTGGTGGCTGTTCTGACTGGTGCGGTACTCGATGCCCCAGTGGGTGATGACGGCGATCAGGTCGGCGTCCAGGGCCTTGGCGGCGGCCAGGTCCTCTTTCAGCATGTCGTAGTCGGGATTGGACACGCTGGTGTAGTAGTCGGTGTTGAAGACATTGGCGGCGTAGGGCTTGTCCTCAGGCAGTTTATGGCCGTTGAGGCCGTAGGTATAGGCCAGGAAAGCCACCGAGACGCCCCCCACGTCGGCCACATAGACGCCGCGGTTTTCGTCCCGCTCCTCCTGGGAGCGGTAGGTGCCCACATGGGGGATATTCATCTCGTCCAGCACGTCCAGGGTGCGCTCCAGGCCGGCGATTCCCTTGTCCAGACAGTGGTTGTTGGTGGTGCACAGCAGGTCAAAGCCGGCGTCTTTGATGTTGTAGGCCAGCTCGTCAGGGGAGTTGAACCGGGGGTAGCCCGAGTACTCCGGTCCGCCGGCCAGAGTGGTCTCCAGGTTGCCCACGGCGAAGTCGGCCAGAGCAAGCTGTTCCGCCGCCTCCCGCAGGACGTGGGTGTAGTCATAGGAGTCGGTCTCCGCCACATAGCAGTCCTTGGTGAGGGGCATGTGGCTCATAATGTCCCCCGCCACCATCAGGTGGGCCACGACGGGCTCCGGTTCAGGCTCCGGCTCGGGGGGCGTCTCGGGCTGGGACTGGGCGGGGGGCTGAGAAATATCGGCGGACTGGTCCGCGTCCACCGGCTGAGCCGGAGCGCACCCCGCCAGCAGGACGAGGCCCAGGGCAAGGGCAAGAAAGCGTCTCATACGGGCTGTTCCTCCATTTTCTCGTAAAGTATCTCCATCAGGTCATAGCACAGGGCGTACATGCCGTACTCGTTCATATTCCGGGAGGCGCCGGTGGTGATGACCACCACGCCGTTTTGGGTCACCGGGTTGTAGGTCATCAGGGAGAACACCCCGTAAGCGCTGCCCGTGTGGTAGTAGAGCACCTCCTGGTCCATCACGTCCTCCTGCCGGCGGAGAATCAGGCACTGCTCAAAGGGGGCGTACCCCTCCAGCCGTACGGTGAACTGGGGGGTCTCCAGCTCAGACACCGAATCCTCTGACAGCAGCCGGGTCTCCTTATATTTCCCGGGGAGGGGCTCGGCTACCACCATCCGGGTCCCGCTCTCCGGGTCCTCCGTCTCGGTGTACCCGTACACCGGCTCCTTGTATACCCCGTCGTTGGCCAGCACGGCCACCAGTTTGGCCATGTCCACGGCGCTGGTGGTGTAGCCGCCGGGGAGGTAGGAGGCGGTGTCCCCGATTTTGGAGGGGATGCGCTGGGCGGCGTGGTCGGCGGCGGAGCGGCCCACCCCGCCGGTGGTGTACAGGGTGGCCACCTCGCCCACGTCCAGCTCTCCGCCGCAGAAGGAGGCCCTGGCCCCGATTGGCTCCAGGAAGCGCTTTTGCAGGTAGTCGTCCAGCAGCCCGTCATAGGCCAGCTCCAGGGTGGTGCCCAGGACGCACATGCCAAAATTGCTGTAAGACCAGTATCCCCCGTTCCCCGGCTCCATAGACCGCCAGGAGGACTTGCTCTGGAGAATGCCTCTCAGCTTGGACAGCCCCCGGGCGGTGTCCAGATTTTTAATGGAGGAGGTATGGGTCATAAAGGTTCGGGCGGTGGGCTGCCCCTTGCTGTAGGGGTTGACCGCCCCCGCTCCCCAGTATGTACTGATGGGGGCGTCCAGGTCCAGGACGCCGTCCTCCGCCATGGCCACGGCGCACATGGCGACAACCACCTTGCTGATGGAGGCGATGCGGATTTTGGTGTCCGGGGTCATCTCCCGCTCGTTCTTCACCGCCCAGCCCCAGGCCCCCGCCTGGCTGAGCCGGCCCTTCTCCACGGCGGCCACCGTCACCCCGGCGGCCTTGTACCGCTCCATCACCCGGGCCAGAGCCTCGTCCACATCCTCCTGGGTGAGGACGGGCTGGGGCTCAGGCTCCGGCTCAGGAGAGACGACAGGGAGGGCCTCCATACTCTGGCCGGGCCCGCCGCCGGCGGCGGGCGGCTCTTCCGGCACGGAAGAGCCGGACCCCTTCGACAGGGAGGAGGCTGGGGCGCAGGCGGTGAGCAGCAGCGCCAGGGCAACGAACCAGGCGCCCAGATGGGACAGCGGGGTATGCATGGCAAAAACTCCTTTCAGATGGAATCTTTTGTCCGGTTTTGTCTATTATAGTCGGGCTCCGAAAAAAAGTAAAGAGGGTTTGGAGGCCTCCGCCCGCCCGGACATGCGGCTTTTTCGCAAAGGGATGGACAATCTCCAAAAAATAGATATAATATAGATTGACAGATTATACAGAAGAGGGATATGACTATGGAAATCAACGGACAAACCGTGGCCGAGACCGGCCGCTACGACCAGATGGGGCTCTCCCCGGAGCTGATGCGTGCCATCGGCAAAAAGGGCTACGTGGAGGCCACCCCCATTCAGGTTGGGGCTATCCCCTATTTTATGGACTGGAAGGATGTCATCGCCAAGGCCCCCACGGGGACAGGCAAGACCTTCGCTTTCGGCATCCCCATGGTGGAGCACACCGACCCCGCCGCCGGCCATGTCACCGGTCTGGTGCTGGCCCCCACCCGGGAGCTGGCCATCCAGATTCAGGACGAGCTGCGGGACCTGTGCGCCTTTAAAGAGGGGGTGCGGGTGGTCTGCCTCTACGGCGGACAGCCCATCAACACCCAGATCAACCAGCTGAAGAAAAAGCCCCAGATCGTGGTGGCCACGCCGGGGCGGCTGATGGACCACATGAAGCGGCGCACCGTCCGGCTGGACAAGGTGGACACAGTGGTGCTGGACGAGGCCGACCGGATGCTGGACATGGGCTTTGTCCGGGACGTGACCCACATTCTGGACCAGATGCCCAAGCGGAAGAACCTGGGCATGTTTTCGGCCACCATTTCCCGGGAAGTGCTGGACATCTCCTGGGTCTACCAGCGGGAGCCGGTAGAGATTACCGTCCAGGCCGACCGTGAGAACCGGCCCGACATCGCCCAGTACCGTCTGGACGTGGACCGGGGCGAGAAGGCGGACGTGGTGGTCCGGCTGCTGGAGATGGGGGACTACGAGCGGGTAATCGCCTTCTGCAATACAAAGAACATGACCGACCGGCTGGCCGGGCTGCTGGGGATGCGGGGCGTCTCCTGCGAGGCCATTCACGGCGACATCACCCAGTCCCTCCGGGAACGGACCCTGCAGAAGTTCCGGGACGGCAAGCTGCGGGTGCTGGCCGCCACCGACGTGGCCGCCCGGGGGCTGGACATCGACGATGTGGACGCGGTGTTCAACTACGATGTGCCCGACGAGAATGAGTACTACATCCACCGCATCGGCCGCACAGGGAGGGCCCGCCGCCACGGGGTAGCCTTCTCCCTGGTGTCCACTATCACCGAGGGTCTGCGTCTGGACGACATCGTGAAGTCCACCGGCAGTCAGATCCGCACGGTCTACTTTAATGAGAAGGGCGACCTGGTGGCCGCCGCGGAGAAGCAATGAGTAAAAAATCCGCTCACTTCTGGCTGGATTTTCTGGCCTGCTTTCTTATCCCCGCCTACACCCTCCTTTTCGCCGGGAGCGTGCGGTGGTTCGGCACCAATTTTTCCGTCATCGCCGTCACCGGCCCGGACCACTACCGGGGGTTCGTCTACTGGGGCATTCTGGCGGGAAGCTACTTCTTCGTCATGCTCAGCAGGCTGGCCTTTGTCCTCCCCCGGCGCTGGGAGCGGGCAACGGTCCGGCTGCTGACGGTGTGCGCCGTCCTCTCTCTGGCCTACGCCGTGGCCATCCCCTACCTGCCCGCCTACTTCCCAAAATACGCCGCCCTCCACGTGCTGCTGGCCGCCGGAGCCTGCGTGCTGCTCATGCTGGCGCTGCTGACCGTCCTGCTGGCCCTCCGCCGGACCGATCCCGCCCGCTGGAGACGGCCCCTCCGGGGCTGGCTCCTCATCGTGGCGGGCAGCGCCTTGCTGTTCCTCATCCCCAGGATGGTCTCCACCGCCCTGGAGGTCTTTTTCACCATCTCCGCCGCCCTGCTCGTCCGCCGGGCCTGGCTGCTGGTGAAATTTTAATCCATTCTTCATTCTTTTCCTATGGTATTTTCAATCCTCTGTGCGTATGATGTAATTCAGAAACAGCCTCAAACGATTTTAAAAGGAGCGATTTTAGAATGGGAAGCAAAAAACTGTATCGGACCGAGGGCCCCTATAAGATGCTGTGCGGCGTGTGCGGCGGCATCGCGGAGTATTTCGACATCGACCCCACCCTGGTGCGGGTGGGCTGGGTCATCGCCTTTTTCTGCGCCAGCGTGGGCTTCTGGGCCTATCTGATCTGCGCCCTCATCATGCCCAAGAAGAGCGACATCTACCCCGGCTGCTAAGGAGGTTCCGCCCGTGCTCACCGTCCGCCCCTCTGTTCCGGAGGATGTCCCCGCCCAGCGGGAGCTGTGGAAGCTGGCCTTTGGGGACAGCGATCAGTATATCGACAACTTCTACAACACCTATTACCGCCCGGACCGGGTGGTGGTGCTGGAGGAGGACGGGGCCGTCCGGTCCATGACCGCCTGGTTCGACACCGCCTTTGTCCTCCCCGGACAGGGGGAATACCGTGCGGCCTACCTATACGCCGTGGCCACCCACCCCGCCTGCCGGGGCCGGGGGCTGGCGGGAGCGCTGCTGGCCGGAGCGGATGACTATTTCCGCTCCCTGGGCATCCCCGCCGTCACCACGGTGCCGGCGGAGCCCTCCCTCCACGGATTCTTTGGAGCCAACGGCTTCCGGGAGTGCTTCACCTACAGTCAGGCCGCTCCCGTTCCGGCGGAAAGGCTGATCCGGTCCTTCGGGCTGGAGCCGGTGGACGCAAGGCGGTACGGCGAGCTCCGGGAGGCCATTCTGCGGAAGATTCCCCACATCGCCTACCCCCCGGATGCCCTCCGGTATCAGGAGGGCTGCTGCCGCCTTTCCGGCGGCGGGCTGTATCTGGCGGAGACCGCCCAAGGCGCCGCTCTGCTGTGCGCTGAGGGGATGGAGGACGGCCGTATGCTGGTCAAGGAGCTGGCGGCCTGTCCCGAGGCCCGGGAACAGGTTCTGGCCTGTCTGGACCGGCTGCTCCCCGGCTGCGCAAACCCCCGGACGCCGGGGGACGCCGTGAAATTCGGCATGCTCAAGTGGCTGGACCCGGAGCTGGAAAGCGCCTGGAACTGGGACACCGTGGGCTATCTGGGCCTGGCCTTTGACTGAGTTCTTGCACATTGAACAAAAACAGCCGTTTCTTTTTGTGGAAAGGGCTGTTTTTCTGTGTCCTCCTCAGGAAACTACAGCCATTTAATTGTGGCAACCCCCACAAAATCTGTGCTTTACTCCTCCCA
>CAJUPW010000039.1 GCA_910588635.1 uncultured Oscillospiraceae bacterium
GGGCGCTGGACACCCAGAAGGGCCGCCGCAACCTGGACAAGTGGGAGCTGGGCAAAATTGCGCTCCGGCTGAAACCGGATATTGAGGCCAGGGCTAAAGCTAACCAATCCGCTGGTGGGCAGGCATTTCGTCCATCTGAAACTACCGAGAAAGGTTTGGCAACATTGCCAAACCTTCCTTCTGAGCCTGTGGACACTCGCCGGGAGTTGGCAGATGCTGTGGGCCTGGGGGAGCGCACCATGGGCAAGGTCATGCAGATCGATGAACACGCCCCCGCCGCTGTGAAGGAGGCGCTGGACAGCGGCGATTTGTCCATCAACCAGGGCTACAACATCACCCGGCAGGTGCAGGAACTGCCGGAGGAGCAGCGGGACGAGGCCGCCGCCATGGCGGTGGAGCTGGAAAAAGCAAAAAAGGAAATACGGCAGGTCGACGCCGAAGCGGATCGCAGGGGCAAGATATCCGGGATCTTCTGCAAAGCCTTTGAGCGGGCCTTGGCCCTCACGCCCACCGAGGAAAATGTGCGCATTTGGGTGGAGTGTACCCGAATGCGCCCCGATGAGATCGCATACTCCGCCCAGGAGGCCCAGGAGCTGGCGGAGGTGTTCTCCACCATCGCCGGTATCCTGAAAACGCTGGTTCCGGGAGGTGACGGCGATGCCGGATGAGATTTCTGTCCGAGAGTGGCAGGAGAAGTTCCGGGCCGGGGCCTTCAACGCCCAGGACCGGTACACCCAATGTCAGGCGGGATGGTACGACTGGTTCTGCCAGGATCATGCCCTGGCTGGGCGGCTGAAGAAGATCGGCAGGGTGGTCATGGGCATCACAGATCCGTTTATCTTGGACAATTACTACGTCTGGTTCAAAAATAACTGCCCGCTCTCCGGCCCGCTGTACGATGACGTGCGGTTCGAGCCACTGTCCGGGGATCGTGACGGCAAATATTTTGTGATCTCTCTGGACAGCCCCCATGAGCGCACGAAGTGGGCGCTGGTGACGGAGCGGTATGGGTTTGACGCGCCGGAGTTCGACTGCCGGGATATCCGGGAGATGATCAAATACGTCAACAGCATCGGCCCCGAACTGCAGCAGGGGATCGTCCCTCCGTTTGTTGCGGAGAAGGACGCCGTGACCGCCTATGCCCTGCGGCGCGGAGAGCCGGAGGGCATCCATATCTACCGGGACGGGGATCACCACTACAGCTACACCTCCCGCCAGGACAGGCGCAAGCGGACGGTCATGGCGGTGGCCTCTGCGGAGGACGCCCCGCCCGGTTTCGTGGCTGAACAGGCGGCACAGATCAAGGGGCTGTATGTTTACTGCCCGGAGGATGCGGGAAAAGCGCTCCCCACGCCTGAAAAAGCGGCCGATAAATCTCAGAAAAGAAAGGAGGCGCCGGAACGATGAGCAAAGAATCCCCTGTCCGTGCGGCGGGGCCTCCCGGCAGGCCCGCCCTGCCCCCGGCAGCGGAGGCGGAGATCATGGAGCGGCTGTCCGCCAATATGAAGATCACCTCTGAGGAGATCGCCGCCATCCTGGCAAAGCACGGCGTGTCCGGTGATGTGGAGGCCCTCCAGAATGCCTACCGCAAGCGTGTGGGCCAGCGGCTCATGGCCAGCATCCGGGACGAGAACGGCAGGCGGGAGGTGCTGGCCCACGGCAGCGAGTATGTCGTGGTGGAACTCTGTAACGACCAGCAGGCCCTCAAGATCATCCACCGCCGCATCAACGGGCAGATCAGCGGTCTGAACACCTCCGCCGACAAGGTGCAAGGGCGCATCAGTGTGCTGGGCCGTTTCCTCGCCCGGTTCAGAAGGGCGGGGTGAGAGTGGGGCTGAGAGATATGCTCCGGGCTATCCGGGAGTACCCCGCCGCCCGCGCCGAACTGGAGACGGCCCGCTTCGAGCTGCGGCAGACACAGCAGGCGCTGGAACAGAGCCAACAGGACTGCGGATCGCTGTCGATTAAAATGAGCGAACAAGACGATTATATCGACTTTCTCGTCTGCAAATCAAATGCGTTTCGGGACGCTCTGGTGGAGTTTTGTCCCAAGCTGTCCACGCCGGAGGAGCTGAAGCGGTTTTATGATACGATCTCCCCCAGCATGGACGCCAGTGGGTTTACTATGTACCGCATGGCACAGGAGCTGACGGGAATCGATGTGCCTTCGTGTTTCCCTTATGAGGACAACCGGGGGTTGTTTGAGGTGATGGATGGACATCAGCTTATGGGCTGGCTGACCGCCGTTCATTTCCAGGCGGTAGATTGGGAGATCATCCCCAACAGCACCTATGAATACGCCACGCTGCGGGAGGTGGATACCACCACGCCGGAGTACCAGGCATTTGAACAGCAGCTATACGAAAAAGTGCTGGAGCGGATGGGTTTTCAGGATGTTTTAGCTTCCAAACAGGAACCAGACATCCCTCCGCCCCAGCCCAAAAAGAACCGAGGTGACCAGACACGATGAGCAGCGATATCACCGAGATCAACAAGGATACCTTCTGGGACTTACTTGCCCAGGCCAAGGCCCGCTGCGGCCAAGACCTGGAAGCCTCCGCCGAATGGATCAAGGGCCAGCTTCTGGCGCTGGGGCCGGAGCAGGCCCTGAACTTTGACAACATCATGCATGGCTATTCGTCTCTGGCGTACAAATTTGGCCTCTGGACCGCCGCCTCCATCATTTTGGATGGGTGCAGCGATGACAGCTTTAACTACTTCCGAAACTGGCTGATCGCCCAAGGTAAGGACGTCTATCTGGCGGCGCTGAAGGACCCGGACTCCCTGGCGGATGTGCCTGTCTACGGAGGCGGACGCTTTGAGCCGTTGGATTACCTTGGGGCCAGCGTCTATGAGCGACTGACCGGCAAAGACGTTTATGACCGTTTCGACCAATCCGCATACGAAAAGCTCAAACGGGAACTGGCACAGGACATCCAGTACGGCGAGGGGATCGACTACCCCTATAAATGGAGTGAGGCCGCCGAATACCTCCCCCGGCTGTGCGGGAAATATGTGCCGCCGCAGGCTCTGGCGCGGCTGATCCAGAACCATGACGATACCTGGAATCCGACCTGCCAGGAGGTGCAGCAGGCGAGAAAGAATGCTGTCAAAGGGAAAAAGAAGAACCGGGGTGACGCCAGATGAGCGGCATCATGGAAATCAACCGGGATACCTTTTGGACGCTGCTGGAGCAAGCCAAGAGAGAGTGCGGCCAGAATCTCTGCGAGGAATACCAATGGCTGGAAGAAAAGCTGATGTCCATGGTTCCTGAGCAGGCTCTCCGCTTTCAATACTTCACACGAGGTTACCGGGACGCGGCATATAAATACGGGCTGTGGAGCGCCGCCTGTGTTTTGTCCCATGGCTGTAGAGAGGATGGTTTTATTGACTTTCGGGCTTGGCTGATCGCCCAGGGGAAAGATGTTTACCTCGCCGCTTTGAAAGACCCGGATTCCTTGGCTGCGGTGGAGCCTTATGGTGGCTGCCGCTTTGAAAATCTGAGCTATTTGGGTGACTGGATCTATGAAGAAAAAACCGGCAATAGCGCCTATGATGTGGCAGTCCCCCAGGGTTTGCAGGCAGAGTTGGAACAGGCAAGAAACGAGACCATGTATAGCCCCAACATCGAATATCCGCTGGAATGGCATGAACTGGAGTCTCATCTGCCCCGGCTGTTCAAGAAGTATCTGACACCGGAACAGATTCGGGAAAATATTGCGCGGGGTGTTGCAATGTGGAATCCAAACACGCTGGAATTACAGATGATGAGAGAAAAATATAAGCCGCAAAAAGTGAAAAGTTCCCGCAAAAAAGGAGGTGACGCCAGATGAGTGAAACGGTCATTATCGGAGTGGATCATGGGTATGCCGCCATGAAATCCAAAAATTTCTCCTTCCCCACCGGGCTGGTGGAATACGAGCATGAACCCTACACCAGCAAGGATGTGCTGGAATATGGCGGAAAATATTATGTTGTCGGTAGCGGTCGCCAGCCGCTTCAGAAGGATAAAACCGTCACCGAGGACTACTACCTCCTGACCCTGGCGGCCATCGCCAAGGAGCTGGCGCACCGGGGCGCGGAGCCGACCGCCGTTGTGCATCTTGCCGCTGGCCTGCCCCTCACCAGCTTCGGGCGGGATAAGAAGAAGTTCCGGGCCTATCTGCTCCGGGATGGCAAGCCGGTTCCCTTCCGCTATGAGGGTATCGGCTACACCGTCACTATCGCGGAGGTGTCCCTGTTCCCCCAGGGCTACGCCGCAGTCCTGACCCAGAGCGAGCTGCTGGACGAACCGTCCGTTATTGTGGCGGACATTGGGGGCTGGACGGTGGACCTGATGCGGCTGGACAACCGCGTCCCCAACGCCGCCACCTGCCGCAGCCTGGAGCTGGGCATGATCCGCTGTCTGGACGGGATCTCCGAGCAGATCCGCCGCAAGCTGGGCCTGTCCATGACGGCGGCGCAGATCGAAACGGTGTTACGGGGCGAGGTCACCAGCATAAACGAGCAGGCCAAAGAGATCATCCACCGGGAGGCCGGGGCCTATGTCCGCCAGCTCCTCTCCGCCATCACGGAGAGCGGCCTGGACGCCCGCGCCATGCCCGCCATTTTCCTGGGCGGCGGGGCAGCGCTCCTGAAACGCCACGTTGGGGCCACAGACGGCCTTTTCCGGCCTCTTATCCTGGATGACGTATGTCTGAACGCCAAAGGCTACGAACGCCTCGTTGGGCAGTTGTCGAGGAGCGTTGGCGGTGGCTGAGAAACGGCGACTGAACCTCTCCCTCAACCTGTCCGCGCCCCATCAGCGGGAGGCGTGGAACATCCTCCGGGCCATCCCCTCCGGGAAACGAACGGACGCTGTGTGCCGGATGATCTGTGACAGCCACAGGCGGGATGTGCTGCTGGAGGGTATCCGCACAGTGATCCATGAGGAACTGCGCGGCGTGGAATTTATCTCCGCAAAAGAAAAAACGGAGGAGCCGCAGGCCGGGGACGTGGATGAGAACGTCCTCGGCTTTCTGCTGGCTCTGCAACAGGAGGAAGGTGATACGACTGATCCGCTATTTTGATATGTTCGCGGGGATCGGCGGCTTTCGGGCCGGACTGACCCGCGCGGGCGGTTTCCAGTGTGTCGGCCACTGCGAGATCGACAAGTACGCCGATGCCAGCTACCGCGCCATCCACAACATCAGAGAGGAGGAAGTGTACTATCCCGATGCCAGAGAAATTGACCCCGGCGGAATGCCCGACTTCGACCTGCTGTGCGGCGGATTCCCCTGCCAGGCGTTTTCTAACGCTGGCAAAAGAAGGGGCTTTGACGACGCCAGAGGTACTCTCTTCTTTGAGGTGGCCCGACTGGCTCAAACCAGACGGCCCCCTTATCTTCTGCTTGAGAACGTACCGGGATTGCTTTCGCATGACAAAGGCCGGACGTTCGGTACCATCCTCGCCGCGCTGGATGACCTGGGGTATCATGTCGAGTGGTCTGTGCTTAACTCAAAACATTTCGGAGTCCCCCAGTCAAGGAAACGGGTGTTCATTATCGCGTATCTTGATCCCCGATGCGCCGGAAAAATACTTCCTGTCTTTGGAACAGACGGAAAAGCTCTTGTACAAATCGTTGGAGGGCCGCAGGGATCGCGGGTCTACGACCCCGAAGGAGTAGCCTGCACTCAGACGGCGGGGGCTGGCGGCATGGGAGGAAAGACCGGGCTGTATCTGGTGGACCTGTGCGCGGGCCGCCCGGAGCAGACCGACATCGCCCGCTGCCTCACCGCCCGGTACGGGCAGACGAGCCTGTCCACCCACCCCAGGGAGCGCTCCGGGGTGCTGCTGATCAAGGAGGCCACCAAGCGGGGCTACAAGGAGGCAGGCCCCGGCGACACCGTGGATCTGGGCTACGCCGGGAGCAACACCCGCCGCGGCCGTGTGGGCCACGATATCGCCCACACGCTGGAGACAGACTGCATCCAGGGCATTGTGGAGCGAGGCGGACGCATCCGCCGCCTCATGCCCAGGGAGTGTCTCCGGCTGCAGGGCTTAGAGGACGGACAGATCGACAAGATCCTCGCCATCACCTCGGACGCCCAGGCGTACAAGCAGGCCGGGAACAGCGTCACCGTTAACGTGATCGAGGCCATTGGGCATCGAATCCGGGAAGTGGATGAGGAACTCCGAAAGGAGGACGCGGCCGCATGAGTGAGATCGGCATCAAGGATCAGTGCTTCGGCGTGGAGGTGGAGATGACCGGCATCACCCGCAGACAGGCGGCCGATGCGCTGGCGGAGTATTTCGGCACAACGCCCCAATATCTTGGAACCTACTACGATACCTGGGGGGTCACCGACCCGGAGGGGAAGGTCTGGAAGCTGATGAGCGATGGCAGCATCAGACCGGAACGAAAAACTGCGGAGGGCTACACCTTCGATTTCCCCCGGAACATGGGGAGCGGAGAATATCAGGTGGAGATGGTCTCGCCCAAGCTGACTTATGCCGAGCTGCCAAAGTTCCAGGAGTGTGTGCGGCGGGTGCGAAAGGCGGGGGCCAAGGTCAACGGTTCCTGCGGTATCCACGTTCACGTGGACGCCTCCAACCACAACCGCCAGAGCCTGAAGAACCTGATCGGCATCATGTATTCCAAGGAGGATATTCTGTTCAAAGCCTTGCAGGTGAGCGAGTCCAGGGCGGAACGCTGGTGCCAGAAGGTACGGGAACCTATGCTGCGGCAGGCGCGGCAGCTCTCATCGGATGAGACTAAGGACCTCACCCAACTGGAGCAGGTGTGGTACGAGGGCCATGTAAGCAACGATGAGCATTACAACTGGACGCGCTACCACGCTTTGAATTTACATTCTGTTTTTTACCGCGGCACTGTGGAGTGGCGGTGCTTCAACGGCAGCCTCCACGCCGGGAAAATCGCCGCCTATGTGAACCTGTGCCTCGCCATCTCCGCCCAGGCCATCGCCCAGCGCAGCACAGTCATGCGCAAGACCCACAGTGACAACGAGCTGTTCACCTTCCGGGTGTGGCTGGTGCGGCTGGGCCTCAACGGCGAGGAGTTCAAGCACACGCGGGACCATTTACTCGCTCATCTTGAGGGGGACAGGGCTTGGCGCAGGGATAAGGACAGCTACGAGGTCAACAAAAGGAAAAAACGACAACGAGAAATGGAGAGGTGACAATGAAAATTCGCATTGATGAGCGCGCCTACGAGGGCAGCGCCACGGAGATCATGGAGCAGCTCCGGCAGCAGACCTTCGACCCCACCGAGTACCCGGACACCGAGAGCTACATCTACCAGCTCCGCAGCAACTTCATCCGGGCCACCGACCTGGACTGCCCTCTGCCGGACGGGAACACCGAGGAGCAGGCGCGGGCCATGTTCGCCCATCTGGCCAGAGCTGGGGCGTTGGAGGTGATCTGCGATGGCTGATAGGCTGTATTTCGCCTACGGGTCGAACATTAACCTGGATCAGATGGCCTACCGCTGCCCCGACGCTCAGGAGGTGGGGCCGGTGACGCTGGAGAACTATGAACTGCTGTTCCGGCGGGGTGGCTTCGCCACCATCGCGCCGAAAGAGGGTGAAACGGTGGTTGGCCTGCTGTGGAGCATCACGCCGGGGTGTGAGCGGTCGTTAGACCGATACGAGGGCTACCCGCGCTTCTATGATAAGCGGATGGTGACCGTCCGGGACAGCGAGGGCCGCTCCCTGTCCGTCATGGCCTACATCATGGATGAGCGGTTCCGGGAGCCGATGCTCCCCTCCGACAGCTACTATCACGGTATTCTGGAGGGCTACCGGCAGAACGGTATGCCCACGGAGCCTCTGAAAAAGGCATGGGAGCATTGTGTGCGGGAGGTGCATCAGGAGACAGAGCGCATCAACGCCAGTTTTACTGACCGTTCCAAGCCCCCGAAGCGGAGGGGCGGTCATGAGCGATAACTCTATAGTACACGGGGAGAGACGGTATGTCCAGTAAAACCATTTCGCTGGCCGGTGAGGTGCATATCAGCACCGGCAGCGTTTACACAACAGTGGACGCACAGGAGGCGCTGAAGGCCATTGGCGTGGCGTATGGTCTTTACAGCCGCGCCGAGGAGAACCGGGATCAGCGCGTCATGCTGGAGGGCGGGGATCATCCCGCCCTCGTTGTACAGGAGGATGTCAGCCACCACGGGAGTCCTCTGTGGGAGACTGTCCGCACGATCACCGATGACCCGGAGCAGATCCAGAGGTATATGGACTTTCGGAAAGTCGTTCGGATGATCCGGCAGATGGAGATCGACCGGGAGCGTCGGCCCGCGCCGCCCTCAAAGAAAGGCACAAAGCAATATGAGCGGTGAAATGTATCCTATTTTTGAAACTGGCAGGGATGAGGAAAACCTTTTTTTCTCCACCGCCACGGAGGAACAGGCTTGCGTTGGCCACCTGCGGGGAGACTTCGGCAGCGGCACGGAGTTTTGGACAACATGGTGGGACCACCACGAAGAATTAAAGGATCAGCCTTTCAGGGACGAGCTGGACGCTGTGGTCAACGCGCTCCGAAAAGACGGCCCGCTGAAGGACTTGCGCTCCATGGAGGATTTCTGCCGGAAACGGCCCCGATCCCGGATGAGTCCTGCGTCCGGCTCGGACTATTACGGTTTCCGGGTGGACACCGGTAGGCACCGATTCTACCTGCGGTTCCTGCCCCGGCGCGGAGATTATAACTTTTACATCTACTGCTATCAAACGGATAAATTTGAGAGGGCGGCAGAACTGCCGCCCAAGTCCATAGCCCAGGCAAAACGGGCTTCCCAAAGGAAAAAACCGAGAGGGCAGGAACGGTGAGAGGAGGAAATGTCTATGCCCAATTATGACCTGTCCGGCATGGAGGCAATCAGCGCATCTGCCAGTCAGGCCCGCATCCGCGCCAGTCTGGAGCCGTCCCAGGACAGCTACAACGCTGCGTGGCTCCACGGCTACGCATCTGCGCTGGCCGACTGCGCCGAGCAGTTGGAACCCCAGCAGGAGTTCCTGGACGCCATCCTCAGCTATCTGGGCGAGCAACACGACAGCGCCGAGCTGTACGAGATTTTGCATGACCGCCTGGATCTGCCCAACGAAAGGATCAGGGCGCTGGGCTTCGACCTGCCGCAGTGCGCCGAACCCGCGCCCCAGCCCTACAAAAAGCAAAGGAGGAATCGATCCCATGAGAGATAACTACATCCTGACCGCCGAGTCGGTCACCGAGGGCCACCCGGACAAGCTGTGCGACACCATCGCGGACGCTGTTCTGGACGCCTGCCTGAAGAACGACCCCGCCGCCCGTGTGGCCTGCGAGGCCATGGCTACGGCGGGGAAGATTATCGTGGCCGGGGAGATCACCGCCAGGGAGCTGCCGGATATCCCCGCCATCGTCTGCCAGACTGTGCGGGAAACCGGCTACTGCTCCGACTATGAGGTGGAGGTCATCACCCACGACCAGAGCGGCGACATCGCCGGGGCTGTTTCCCAGGAGGCCCAGATGGGCGCTGGGGATCAGGGCATCATGTATGGCTTCGCCTGCTCGGAGACGCCCCAGCTCCTGCCTCTCCCCGTGGTACTGGCCCACCGCCTGACTTCCCTGCTCACCAACGCCCGCAGGGCGGGGACCATCCGGGGGCTGGGGCCGGACGGCAAGGCCCAGGTGTCCGTGGAGTACCGGGACGGCAGCCCCAGCCGGATCGCCGCTGTGGTGGTCTCCTGCCAGCACGATGAGGGCAAGGATCTGGAGGAGCTGCGCCGGGAGATCATCCGGCACGTCATCGTTCCCGCCCTGCGGGATCTGTACCCAGACCCGAAAACCGAGGTGTTCATCAATCCCTCCGGGCGGTTTGTGCTGGGCGGCTTTGAGGCCGACACCGGCCTGACGGGCCGCAAGCTGATGGCGGATACCTACGGCGGGCTGGCCCCTCACGGTGGCGGGGCGCTGTCCGGGAAGGACGCCACCAAGGTAGACCGCAGCGGGGCCTACATGGCCCGGTACATCGCCAAGAACATCGTGGCCGCTGGGCTGGCCAAGGAATGCACCGTCAGCCTCGCCTACGCCATCGGCAGGGCCGACCCTGTAGCTGTGGACATTGATGCCCACCAGACCGGCGAGTACCCGGAGGCTGTGCTGGAGCAGGCTGTCCGGGCCGTGTTCGACCTGACCCCCTCCGATATGATCCGCGCCCTGGGGCTGGACCGGCCCATTTTCGCCCGGTTCTGCAACTATGGACACTTCACCCACCAGGACGCCCCCTGGGAGCAGACGGACATGGCCGCCACCCTGATGGATGCCTGCAAGCAGATGAGCCAGAGGGTGCGCAATGGGTGATGTGCCTGTCAATATCCGCGGTGTACTGGCCTTCCCCAACGGAGAGGGCGGCAGGAAGATCCGCTTCATCGACAGCGGCTACAACACGCTGTTCCATGTGCCAGACGGAGACAGTATTTTCCTCACCACCTTTGACGACCGGCGCAAGCTCCTCCCCTGCCGCTATATTGATGACTACCACGCGGTGATAGGAAACGACACGTTCCACATCTGCGAATTCGCTGAATTCGCACAGCGGGAGGGTGCCGTCTATGCCCCGGAGCATCCCCAAGAGGGCGATATCTGCGACACCTACACGATCTATCAAATCAAGGATACCCGTGAAGTTCCGTACAGTTTTGAGCCTTACGACTACGCCAAAAGGAAACTGTGGATCGGCCATTACCAGAGGGCCTACCGGGGCGTTTTGGCCCCCAGCACTACGCTGGACGACCTGTTTGACAGGCATAACATGGACAGCCGCCCCTTTGGGCAGCGGATGCGCTCCATGTCCGTCAGCGATGTGGTGGTTTTGAACCGGGGCGGTGAAGAAAAAGCGTTCTATGTGGATCGGCTGGGCTTTGAGGAAGTGCCGCAGTTTTTGAAGCCGCCCGTCCGAAAACGCCGGCGCTCCGGGCCGGAGAGGTGACGGTGGAGCGCCCGAAGTACATTGCCAGCCTGAGCTTTGGCAAGGACTCGCTGGCCGCCATTTTGCTTGCAAAAGAGCATGGGGAGCCGCTGGACGAAGCGGTGTACTGCGAGGTGATGTTTGACGAGAATATCTCCGGCGAGGTGCCGGAGCATCGGGACTTCATCTACAACACCGCCATCCCCAGGCTGGAACGCATGGGTGTGCGGATAGTGGTGCTTCGTTCTCAACAGACCTATGTGGGACTGTTCACCGGGCGGGTCACCCGCGGCCCGAAGAAGGGTATGGTGCGCTCGTTCCCGCTGTGCGGCAAATGCGCCGTCCAGCGGGACTGCAAGATCAGGCCCATTGAGCGGTATCGGAAAACACTGCCTGTCGGGACAGTTTCGTATGTGGGGATCGCCCAGGACGAGCAGGAACGGCTGCTCCGGCTGGAGGGTGGCCAGCAGGTGTCCCTGCTGGCAAAATACAACTTCACAGAACAGGACGCTTGGCAGCTCTGCGAGAAAGCAGGGCTGCTTTCTCCTGTCTACGCCTTTACCGACCGGGGCGGCTGCTGGTTCTGTCCCAATGCCAAACGGGAGGAGCTGCGCCACCTCTACGACCACCACCCGGACCTGTGGGCCAGGATGCTGGAGCTGCAGGCCATCCCCGGCAAGGTAACCGAGAAATTCAACCGCACCCAGAAATTCTCCGATATTGACGCCATGTTTCGGCAAGAGGACAGCGATGCCGCTCCACAACAGGCAGCGTAACCGGTCATTGTTGGTGTTGCTTGGTTTTGGGGCCTCATGTTTGTTGGATATCGTGATAGCTTTGTTCCGGGCGTTCGGGTATTGTGGGTGTCGAAAATCCCCTAAAACAGTACGGAAAGGAGGTGTTTGAAGTGAACAAATACCAGGAATTTGACAACAAAATCTTTGAAATCACCAAGATCATGCTGGGCTTTTCCCTGACGGAAGGGCAGAAAAGCGAGCTGCGGGAAGTCATGGAGGAGATGGAGGCAGCGCACCGGGAAGGGCTGCTGACCGATGCCCAGCACGGCAGGCTCCTGTGTGCGATGGCGGACTGCGGCATGGAACTGCCCCCGGTCACTGTGGATCAGGCGGAGCTGGAAAAGCGTCTGGCCGCTTACATGAAGTTGGAACTGTTTCAAATGGACATCGGAGACCTGATCCGTGACTATCAGGATCAGGGGCTTCCCGTGCCTCCGAAGGAACAGCTCCGGGAGGAGGCTATGGGCGAGGTCAGAAAGTGCCTGGAAGCGGTAATGGCCTGCGAGGCCAAGGGCCATCTCTGGAAGGAAAGGGCCGACCCGGAGAACGGGACCAGCGAGCTGACCTGCCGCCGCTGCGGGGCATCGGATCATCTGCAATGGTAAAGGAGGCAGCGATATGAGCAATCAGAAATATGAGATCACGGACATCGCCCACGAAAAATATCCCTTTCTCCACCGTATCCGCGCCCTGCGGGACATTGGCGACAGGGTCAAGGCCGGAGATTTGGGCGGCTTTGCGGAGCGTGAGGAAAACCTGTCCTTTGAGCCGGGGGATGACGCCTGGATCTTCGATGACGCCATCGCCGCCGGGGAGGGCTGTGTGGACAAGGGTTCCCGCCTGTTCGGGGACGCCACCGTGTGCGGCAACGCCTATCTCACCCAGAACGGCAGCATGAGCGCCCACGCCCGCGCCGAGGGCGACGCCTACATCCGGGGGGCCGCCCTGTGCGGCCACGCCAGAGCCTGCGGGGCCAGCACGATCTTAAATCCGGCTGGTGAAACCGACCTCCCCATATTATCCGACCACTGCACTGTATATGGCACGGTACAGGGAAACGTCCATGTCATGGGGACCACGGTGATCCTCGCCGGAGAGGTCATCCGACATAATGACCCGGAGGCTCTGACGATCAAGGATACGGCGCGCTCCATTGTTCGGGACCCCGCCAGGGATGAGCTGAAGCCCTATCAGCCGAAGGAAAAGGAGAAAAAGAGAGCCAAGGACAGGGGGCGGGACAGATAATGTCATACCGGATGGTATACTTCCGCATCCGCACCGAGGGCTACGCCTCTGGCTGGTCGAGTGAGGCGGCCGAGACAGCGTTTCGGGAGGAGAGCCGCCGTCTGTTTCAAGGATCAGGATGGACTGTTCAGGCGGGAGGAAATGGTTCCAGCGATACGGTCACCAGGGACCGGCAGGATCTCTATCTGCACCCGGACAGCTTCAGTGGTGTAATGGAGGAGAGCGGCATTGAGCCTCTGCGGGAACAGTTGGCGGAAGCGGGAACCTTCCGTTGTTACGCCGTTGACCGCTACGAGGAATACATGGACATGAGCGATGAGGAGTACCGGGCCGCGCTGGAAGCCAAGCGCGATGAGATCACAGCGTTTGTGCTGGAGCAGTGCAAGACCAGGAGAAGCAACCTGTACATTACCGCTCCGATTGCGGTTCCTATCGCGGAACGCTTTGAGATCCACCGTCTATGCGACCGGGGCAAGCACAATGAGGTTGGAATTCGGTTTATGACCGAGCTGGTCGATGGCCTGCTCCGGCGGGGACGGCTTCGCTCCGCTGAAACGCCCCGCGGCAGGGGCATCCGAACCGCCACGGCGGCGGAGCTGAAGAAGCTCCCGCAGCCTGCGGAGCAGGTGGATGGCCAGATTGACATGATATCCGATGGCGAGGCACAAAACAGCGGTTCAGTTAAAAAGAAGAAGGGCAAAAATTTGGACAAATCCAGATAAACCACTACATCATCTATGAGGAAGGAAGTGGAAAATGAGTAATTTCTTTGAGCAGGAGCTGCGGAAGCTGTTCGGAGATGGGCGGCTCATAGGTAGCCCTGTCTACTCCGGGTGTTCCTGCTTCGGAACGCTGGGCAAGGATCTGCGGGTACGGGCGCAGTTCGTCTCCACGTATGTCGCCAACGAATATGACGGACTGAAGCTCACTGTGCTGAACCGCACGGATGGGCCGGTGGATACCCTGACGCTGAAGTTCAAGGACCTGCTGGGGATGAGACCTGTTCCCAACAATCCCAATTTCCGTGACGGGGTAGCTCCTCGCATTTGGGATTACAATGGAAAGGTGGAATGGTACGCCTACCACCCCACCGCCGCCGACTATGAGACGATCCGGCAGGCCGCAGGCGAGTACCTGGGCGTGTTCCGGGACCGGCAGCAGGAGCGCGCTCAGGACGGTCCCAAGCTGGTGTACATCTGCGCCCCTCTCCGGGGGGACGTGGAGAAAAACATTGAGTTCGCACGGCAGAAAGCCCAGGAGGTGTTCCAGGCGGGGGACATCCCAGTCTGCCCCCACCTCATGTTTCCGCCTATTGCCGACCCGGAAAACCCTGTGCAGGATCAGGCGGCGCGGGAGATGGGCCTGCGGCTGGTGGAGTCCTGCCAGCAGGTCAACGTCTACGGCCCGGAGTGGACGGAGGGGATGTGGGCGGAGATCCGCCACGCCATGGATCTGGGCATTGAGGTCAAGACCGACCAGAAAACCATCGGGCGCAGCCCTCCCGGCAGGCAGGCCAAGCGGAAAGGTAAGGGTGAGCGATGAGCAGTGATCTGAAAGCTGTTCTGAAAGAGCGGCTGGATAAAAACTATGACGATTTTCTGGCACAGCTCCAGAGCAAAACTGTCTCTGAGTTGATTGTCATGGCCCCGGAGATCGTTGCCGCCCAGCAGTGCCATGAGGAACTGCTGGACGCCTGCGATGAGGATGACATCCAGTTTTTACTCCAATTTGACGATCCGCTGGAGCTGGTACGGGGCTATTGGGAGGCCGAGATCACCGGCTACAGCCACAGTGATGAGATGGGCCATATGCTCTGGGAGATCCGGGACAGGGAAATGTATGACAGGGAGCAGCTTGCACAGCCATCTCTTCCCGCTGTTCAAGGCAAAAAATCCAAGAAAAAGGAGGGACATTCACATGAGCGATAACACTGTAAAGCAAATCACCACAGACGATTTGCGGCGCATGGGGGATCGGGAGGGCCTGATCCTCCAGGGCTGCGGCGGGCTGGCCCAGGAGTGGGTGGACGGCATCAACGGGCTGTTCACCGAAGCGGGTATCCTGCTGAACGGCAGCACATTCCAAGCAGAGAACGTGTCTGTATTCCAGAACGGCGACCTCACCAATATGCTGTTCCCCTTCGAGGGGGTCGAGCTGGACATGGGCAAGCTGGCTGTGTGGCGTATTGGGACCCACAACCAATTCGGCGGCACATGGCTGTCCGACTACGTCCCCAACCGCCTGGGCGGCTTTGAAAAAGAACCGGCCCCGCCGCAAAAGCCCAAGATGGAGCTGCTGGGCCGTGACGGCAATATCTTTTCCCTGATGGGTGATGCATCCCAACTCCTTCAACAGGCCGGGATGGCGGAGCAGAATAAGGAGATGATCGAGCGCGTCACCGCCTGCGGAGACTATTACAAGGCCCTCCATATCATCAGCGAGTATGTGGAGACAGAGCTGTCTCCCAAAACTGAACCCCAAAAATCTGTGAAAAAGAAAGCGAGGAACGCACATGAACGATAACCCCAGATGGGAGATCATCCAGGGCGATGCCCTGAAGCTGTTGGGGGGCTTCTCCCCCGGCACCTTTGACGCCATCATTACCGACCCGCCCTACGCCTCCGGGGGCCGCACCCAGGCGGAGAAGAACAAGTCCACCGCCAAGAAGTATTCCAGCATGGGGGACAGCGCGCCCCCGCCCTTCGAGGGGGACGCCAAGGATCAGCGCTCCTGGACCCGCTGGGCGGCGGAGTGGCTGGCGGACGCCCGGAAGCTGTGCAGGCCCGGAGCGCCGGTGTGTATGTTCATCGACTGGCGGCAGCTCCCCGCCGCCTCGGACGCCCTCCAGTGGGCGGGCTGGATCTGGCGCGGCACCGCTGTCTGGGACAAGGGCAACTCCCGCCCCCAGAAGGGCCGCTTCCGCCAGCAGGCCGAGTACATCGTCTGGGGCTCCAACGGCGATATGCCCATCAACCGCCCCGTCCCCTGCCTGCCGGGGGTGTTCAAGTACGGCAACCCCCAGAACCGCATCCACCTGACGGAGAAACCCCTCCAGCTCATGCGGGACATTGTGAAGATCACCGAGCCGGGTGGACATATCCTGGACCCCTTCGCCGGGTCCGGCACCACCGTCCTGGCCGCTGTGCTGGAGGGCTACACCGCCACCGGCATCGAGGTCACGGACGAGTACGCCCGCCTCGCCAGGGAGCGGATCGCCCAGGAA
>CAJUPW010000040.1 GCA_910588635.1 uncultured Oscillospiraceae bacterium
CAATAAACTGTTTGAAATGCTGATCCTGGAGGGGATGCAGGCCGGACTGGCATGGATCACGGTGCTGAAAAAGCGGGAAGCCTTTTGCGCTGCTTTTGACAACTTCGATCCCCCAAAGGTCGCGCTGTATGATGACGCAAAGATCGAAGCCCTTATGGCGAACACCGGGATTATCCGGCACCGGGGCAAGATCAACGCAGCTATTGGCAACGCAAAAGCATTCCTTGAAATTCAAAAAGAATACGGCAGTTTCGACCGATTCATCTGGGCCTATGTCAATCACACACCTATCATCAACGCCCCACACAGCATGGCGGAGCTGCCTACATCCACCCCGTTGTCCGATCAGATCAGCAAGGACTTGAAAAAGCGGGGCTTCAAATTTGTGGGGTCCACCATTGTCTATTCGTTTATGCAGGCTGTCGGGATGGTGGACGACCACATGATTTGGTGTCCCTGGCATACGAATAACAGAAAATAAAACCGGAAATTCAGGCGACGTTGGTCTCACTCAGCTTGGTGGACATCAAGCGGTAGAGCCGGTTCTTGGGGAAATTGTCCATAAACGGCACGATGGCGCTGCCGCACTTGATGAGGCCCCGCCCAAAGTCCACGTTGGTGATATAAGAAAGCTGGTTGTCCGAGATGTTCAGCAGCCGGGCCAGCTCCGCCCGGTCGGTGGCCGCCTGGTTCAGCATGACCAGGAACTCGCTGTTGGCCAGCATCGTCCGGGCGGTGTGGGACTGGAGCAGATCGTCCACGTTCTGAGTTAGACCAGTACAGCAGGCTCCGTACTTTCTGACACGTTTCCAGAGGGTAAACAGGAAATTTGCGCTATATTCGTGCTGGAAAAGCAGATATATTTCATCAATATAGACCCAGGTGTTTCGTCCCATCTGCCGGTTTCGGATGATGCGGTTGAACACGCTGTCCAGCACCACCAGCATACCCACCGGCTGGAGCTGCTTGCCCAGGTCCCGGATGTCGTAGCACAGGATGCGGGAATCGGTGTCCACGTTGGTGGGCTTGGCGAAGGTGTTGAGGCTGCCCTCGGTGAACAGCTCGATTGCCAGGGCCACGTCACGGGCCTCCGGCTCGGACTGCCGGAGCAGCTCGGCATGGAAGTCCTGGAGGGTTGGGGCCTTGCCCTGGTAGCCGCCCTTGATGTAGTTGTGGTAGACATTGGCGGTACAGCGGTCGATGATGGATTTCTCCTTGGCGGACAGCATCCGGTCGCCCATGAGCTGCTCACACAGGGACAGCAGGAACTCGGACTTCAGCACCACCGGGTTCTCGCCGTCCCCGTAGCCCTGCTCCATATCCATGGCGTTGATATGATTGGGCGAAGTGGCGGAGATATTCACCACCTCGCCGCCCAGCCCTTCGATGAGGGGCCGGTACTCGCTCTCAGGATCTATGACGATGATGTCATCCTCTGTGGAGAGTGCCAGATTGACCATCTCCCGCTTGGCGGTGAAGGACTTGCCGGAACCGGACACGCCCAGCACAAAGCCGTTGCCGTTGAGCAGCTCCTTCCGGTTGGCGATGATGAGGTTTTTGCTGATGACGTTCTGCCCGTAGTACACGCCTCCCTGATCCCGCACCTCTTGGGCCTTGAAGGGCATGAGGACGGCCAGGGCCTCGGTGGTCAGGGTGCGCAGGGCGTCGATTCGCCGCAGGCCCAGGGGCAGGGCGGTGACGAGCCCGTCCGCCTGCTGCCAGTTGAGGGTGGAAAGCTGGCACAGGTGCTTGCGGGCGGTAGACTGGAGGGCATCGGTGTCGCTGTCCAACTCCTCCTTGCTGTCCGCCAGATGTACCAGCGTCACCACGGCGAACATCATCCGCTGGTCACGGGTGGTCAGATCGTCCAGCATCTCCCGCGTTTCCTTCCGCTGCTGCTCCAGGTCGTAGGGGACAACGGCGGAAAAGTTGTTGTTGCTGTTCTGCCGCCGCTGCCAGTTGGTGACGTTGGTCTCCACACCCAGCAGACGGTTCTGCATCTCCCGGACGGCTTCATCCGTGGGGACGGGGATCACATCGATGGACAGCATCATGGTGCGGTTCAGGGCTGTCAGCTCACTGATCATGGAGTCCTTGATGTAGCTGGCATACTCCTTCAGGAACAGCACCCGGCCATACTTACCGCCCATGACGAAGTAGTCTTTTTTGAATTCCAGACTGTCCGGGCAGATGGTATCCTTGAAGGAATGGCCCTTCCGCATGAGGTCCCGCAGATCCACATGGAATTCTGTTTCCTCCCCGGTGCGGTAGAAGTCATGCAGCACCCGCAGGCGCTCCACCGCGTCCAGCTCCTCGCTGTGGGCATCCAGACGGCTCAGGCGGGTTGTCACATCCGTCGTCACCCGGTCGAAGAAGGTGCGGGCCTCCTCAATATTTTTTCTGTGAACAGACAGGGTGATGTACCGCTCCTGCACCACACTGTTGGAGGAGTCCGTCACCTTATCCATGAGCATGGTGTTGTACTCCGCCCGATAGCCGTCCAGGTAGTCATCCTGCCGGGGCAGCAGGATCTTCTGTTCAAAGTCTTGGCGGTTGAGCCGCTTGTTGTTGATGGTCAGCTTGGTGGTGGAGCCAGTGTCCAGGGCGTTCAGCAGTTCCGAATAGCCCAGGAACATGGACGTTTTGTCCTCCTTGGATGCGATGGCATAGTTGATGTCCGAGAAGCGGATGGTCTTGGAGAACTTGCTCCCGAACTGAAAAATCCCATCCGGCCAGAGACGGCGGATGGGAATGGCGTCCTGCACGGACTTGGGGAGAACGAAGCCCTCCCGGTCCTGCTTCAGCGTATTTTGCAGGGTTTTAATCAATTTTCAGTGCCTCCTTTACCGAAGAATGTTCCAATGCTTTGGCGTACAGGTTCTCCGCCCGAAACACCAGCTTTCTGGGATACAGCAGCTCGGAGCGGATGACGGCCAGCAGGAACTTCTCAAAGGTCATGCCGTTGTAAGTAAAAAAGCCGCCCAGGGCGAAGGGGAACGCCGCCAGGACACAGATCCAGCCGATCTCCCCGCTGCCCACCACGTTGCGCAGGCCAAAATACAGCCCCACCGCCACCAGGACGGCCAGCAGGGCGAACAGGAACTGCCGCAGGGACAGGCCGAAGAACAGGCTTTCCTGATAGTCCCGGACTTCTTTGTTGATGCGGACTTCGATAATGCTCACCTCCAGAGTGAATTGAAAGAATCGGCAGACAGACCGTTGTAAAGTCTGTCCGCCTATGGTACTATGCGATTTTAGGGTTCGGGCTGTTTCTGCTGCCCATTTTGTTCCGTCTGGCGCTCAAACTCCGGCTGGGCGTCCCCATGCTGTACGCAGTCCTGATGCTCACCGCGTTCCACGGCTGGTATCAGGCCCACGCCGCCCTGGCGGACGGCATCTTCTTCGTCCTGGTTGGGCTGGCGGTCCTGTCCTGGGTGGTGACGCTGCTCCGCTGGCTCTGGAGTCTGGTGGAGGATTGGCGGGAGGAACGCGCCGCCGCAGAGCTGCTGGCCTACCGGGTGCGGCAGGCCAGGGCCAACGGTGAGTATGTCATCAACACCGAGGGCCTGTGGCGCTGAATCATCCCAGGCCCATTAGCTCACGGATCAGCCGGTCGCTCATTTTAATAGCGCCCACCAGCACAAGCATATTAAACAAAATTTCCCCTACATAGTTCCACACGATGGTTGCCGCCGCCAGCGTATCGTCCGCGATGGCGGGCGGGGACGAGGCGAATGCCGAGAAAATCACACAGGCCAATACGATCACACAGCCCTCCAGACAGATGGCGGCATAGCTTTTCAGAAAAGCCACGCCAATACTGCTGGAGGGCTGTCCCGCGAAGCTGGCCATGGGGATGGGCGCAATAGCGGTCGCCATGTAGAGCTTGAAAAAACGACTATAAACTGTTAAAATCATGACCAGCGACAGCACCCAGATAAACAGCGACCCCAGCAGGGTAATGGCCCACAGGGGGATGCTCTCCAGAAACCCCACATCTTCAATGATGGTGACCATCTCCGCTGGCAGTGTCGTGGCGGTCAGCGCCGACAGCCCGGAGGATGTCATGATGGTGGAGATCATCCCCTGGGCCACCTGGAACAGTGCTGACATCAGCTCCATGCCGTGGGTCACCGCCGCCTGGGCCAGCACAAAACGGATAAAGCACTTGAATACCATTTCGGGTTTCTTCAATTCCGTAAAACTGCCCATAGTTTTGACAATGCCCATCACAAAGAACAGCACCAGCAGGGCGCAGCCGATGGCCTGGAGCGCGCCGTTGATCCCGGTGATCACCGTCCAGACCGCGCCGCCCTTGAAGTTCTCCGGGGTGGTGCTGACCAGCGTCCAGATTTCCGTCAGCTTGTCGTTCCAGGTCGCCAGGGCGGAGTTCAGGTTGTCCACGATCCAATTTCCGCTTCCCATTTATATCACCTCCAGTGGGAAACGAGTGGGGAGAGCGCAGCCGCGCCCTCCCCGTACTGATGTCCTCATCCCCCGGTGATAAGGGTGAGGATCTCCTTTGTAAAAGTTATAACAATGCCGCCAGCAATGGTGAGGATACCGTTGGAACGCTGGGAGGGGTCGTGGCTCTGGAGGGACAGGCCCACCTGGAGGATGCCGAAGCCCAGCAGGATCAGGCCCACGGCGCGGATCAGGGAAAAGATGAAGTCGCTCAGGTTGGAAACGATCTGCAAAGGATCGTCCGCAGCAAAGGCGGGGACGATCATGACCGCCATGGACAGCGCCAGACAGGCGAACACGGCGTAGGCCCGCTTGGCGCGGCGCTCAATCTTCCTCTGGCTCTCCAGGGTGTTCTGGGGCTTCTTCAGTTTCAGGTTCTTCATAGGCTTTGATCTCCTTTTCTTCCTCGGACAGATCGTCCGGCAGTTCGGCAAACAGCGGTTCGCCGGGGAATTTCACTTCAGGCTTCTCCTGATGGTGGATGTAGGGCGGTCCGCCGCCGTCTGAGGTGTGGCGGATGGCCGGGTGCTGGGTCAGCTCATACTTGAGGTCCATGACGGGCTGCGCCCCTCGGATGAACAGGATGGCATAGCGGTTGTCCAGCCCCCGCACCTCATCTGGGGTCAACAATTCGCGGCCACTCATTTGAAAATTAGTGGAGTAGGAGCCGGATTTTCCCTTGGTCTGTCCGTGAGTTTTTGTATCAATCGTGGATTTTCCAAGGGCCTCCGAGATGTATTTATGGGTCGCCGCCTCGTTGCCGCCAAGGTACAATATGGTATCGCAGTTGCCTGGTATCGTCTCCCACGAATCCTTAAACATCTCCTTGATCTGCGCCATATTCTGTATAATGACACTGGAGGAAATGTTGCGGGAGCGCATAGTGGCCAGCTCGCGGGTGAAGCCGGGGAGGGGCATGGCCGCGAACTCGTCCAGAATGAAGTGGACGTGACAGGGCAGCGCCCCGTGATGGATCTGGTCGGCGCTGTAGTAGAGGGCCTGGAATGCCTGGGCATACAGCAGACTCACCAAAAAATTGAACGAGTTATCGTTGTCCGGGATCACGGCGTACAGCGCGCACTTCTGCTCTCCCAGGGTGTAGAGGTCCATATCGTCCCTGTCGGTGATGGCCTTGATCTGAGGCAAGTTGAAGGGGGCCAGCCGGACGGCGGCGGACACGAGGATGGACTTTGAGGTCTTGCCCGCCGCCATTTTGAAGACGTGATATTGCCTCACCGCCACGCTGGCGGGGTTCTCCCGTTCCATAGCCTGAAACAGCAGATCCAGCGGCGAGACGTACTCCTCGTCCTCCTCCTTCACCTCAGCGTACTCCAGCACCCGCATGACCATGGAGAAGTTCTGTTCATACTCCGGGGCCTCCTGCCACAGCATGAGAATGACCGCCTGCAGCAGAGCGGTTTCGGCCTTCGTCCAGAAAGGATCACTTTCATGGCTGCCCTTTGGCGTGGTGGCTTGGATGAGATTATTGACGAGCCGCAGCACGTCCTTTTCATCCCGCAGGTAGCGGAAGGGGTTGTAGCCATCCGACTGCTCCAGGTTCACCAGATTCAGCACACGGATGTCATAGCCCTGGCTTTTGAGGTAGCCGCCTGTGGCGGTCAGCACCTCCATCTTGGGGTCTGTAATAACATAATTGGTGTTGGCCTCCAGGATGTTTGGCTTCACATACGATCTCGATTTACCTGCGCCCGATCCGCCGATGACCAGCACGTTCAGGGAGCGGCGGTGCTTGTGGGTATCCAGCCCCAGGCGGACATTGCGGGTGAGCAGCTTGTTCTGTTTCTGGGCGAACATGGCGTTGACCTGCTGGGGCGAGGCCCAGGTGGCGGAGCCATGCTCCTCGCCGTCCCGCGTCCGGCCCTGCTGGTCTGCGTAGAGGCAGATGCCCATGATGTAGGCCCCGGTGCAGACCAGGATGGTCACGAGGCTGCGGTCCGTCCACTGGATGCGGAAGGGGTGTTCCATCGCCGCCGTCAGATTGGTGATGATCTCCGGCAGACCGCCGCCCAGGGATTGGGCAATGAGCAACGCCGCCCAGACTACGAAAATGTAGAGGAACAGGTAAACAGTCAGGTTGCTTGTTCGGGATGATTGTTTCAGATCATACTCACCTCCAAAAATAGAGCGGCCCGGTGGATCTGCGCATTGACAAATCCACCGGGCCTGTGATACAGTAAGTGTGGTACTTCCCCGCAGCCCTAACGCACGTTTTTATTGGGACATTGATCCCGCTTGTGCTGTGGCTGCGGGAAGTATCATTTTTATCTCGTTTTTGGCCTGTTTTTAGCAACGGTTTTTGCCTTATCTCTGGCCGGAGCGGACGGTTTCCTGCTCTGCGCCCGATACGCCTGGAGCCGCGCCTCTATGGAGGGGCGCTCACTCGTCTCCCTCGCAGTGCCGCTCTCTCTGTGTATAGAGGAGCTGATTTTTATAACGGGCAAGTCTCGTTCCGACCGAGAATCTTTTTTTGGCGTGTTCTCCTGACTCCGGCTCGCAGGGGACTCCTGGCGGCCCTGCTCCGGTGACCTCTGGGACACCTCCTGCTGGAGCTTCACCTGCCCCTGACGGCCCTTCACAGGCCCGGACACGGCCTTTTCCTTCTTGGGGGCCTGCCGCTCCCTAGGCTGGGGCTGCTTTGCCTTTTCCTGGGGCTGACGCTCCTTCCCCGGGGCCTGCCGCTCCGGCTGGAATACCTCCCGGCCCTGCTGCAGCTCTTTCGCCGGTTTCCGTTCCGGCTCCGGGGGCATCTGGTACAGGATGCGCTCAAAAATAGCGTTGGCCCGATCCAGCTCCGTCACCGGCAGGATCACATCCATCAGCTTGCCCCGGTCATCCTTGTCCTTAATGACGGAAAATAACAGCTTGTGCTTTTTCGCCAGTTTCTTAAACTGCTTGAACTGCTGGGGCGTCATAGGGAACCGGCGCAGATCCCGCGTCTCCCGCAGCATCTTGCCCATGTTCACCTTGCCGGAAATGACCTTGCGGTTGTGGGCCAGGGCCATGGTCAGGGCAAGCAGGTTTTTCAGGGCCGAGCCACCCAGCCGCACCGCCACCTCCGTACCGGAGAGCATCATGCGCACCATCTGGTCAGCGGCCTCACCGCCTCCTATCGTCATCTCTGATCACCTCGTCTTTCGTTTCAATTTTTTCGATTTCTTTTTCTATCTGGGGCAGCCTGCTCTGGATCTCCCGGCAGAGGGCCAGCTTTTTCCGCTCCGCCCGGATCTGACGGTTGATCTCCGCAAGCTGCTCATAAATCTCAGCTTTTTCTGTCATAAGCCTGTCCCTTGGAATACCGCACTTTTCCAGTACGGCCACCGCCTCCAGGTAGCGGTCGTACTCCGCCTCCATGCCGGACAGCCCGTCCTCATAGAGCGTCTTGGCTGGAGCCAGAGCCTCCGCATTTGCCAGGGCAGCGTACAGCCAGCGGCGTTTCTTCTTCCGCACGTTGAGGATGGTACGCTGCTTGGTCAGGGTGGCCAGCGTTTCCTCTGTGTGGGTCTGGAATGCCGTCATATCCGCCTGGGTGGAGATAGCGTTGTCCCGGAGGAATGCGAATTGCTCTCTGTATCGCTCGGACTTCATGACCTCCTGCCGGAGCTGGGGCGTCATGCGGGGTGGATACCGCCGCTGTCCGATTTTCCCCAGCACATAGAGGTAATGGACATAGAGCGCCATAAAACCAGTGTATTTGGGGTGCTTTTTGTATGGCTGGAAGGGCGGGCGGTAGATCACCGCTGGCCTGCGTCCGGCCTCGATGTCCTCCAGGTTCCCTTGGATAGCGGCCCGGATGCCGTCCTCGGTGAACAGCGGATTCTTCCGGCCTGGGTACATGAACCGCTCCTGTCCCCGCAGGCGGAAGCCCAGCCGGTTTCCGTGGCTGATCTCCCAGCCCTTGTGTTCCATGAGCATGAAGAAGTGGCCCAGGTCGTTGGCGTCCTCGATAGCTGTCCGCAGGTCCGCCTCCAGCATGGAGCGGAAGGTGGGCTGGCCCTTGGATTGGCGCAGCCATTCGATATAGCTGACCGCCTTGGCGGACTCGCCTTGCATGATGACAGACAGCCCATGCTCCCGGCACAGCCTGTCCGAGATACCCCGGATCTGGCTGTAGTAGCTCTGGGCGTTACTGTGGTACTTCTCGCCGGTGTCCGCATTCACAGAATTGAACAGGATGTGGGCGTGGATATGCTCCCTGTCCACATGGACGCCAATCACGGTTTCATACCCCGGCAGATGCTCCTGTGCGAACTCTTTGGCGATCTCCAGCGCCAGCTCCGGGGTGATCTCTCCCGGCTTGAAGGACTGGATCATGTGGTAATACTGCACCCCGTCCGCTTTGCCCACAGCCCGTTTGGTGTCCAGCATCTGACGGCACTCCCGGCCAGGGTCGCAGTTCAGATGGGCAGTGAGGACGCGCTCCTCGGTCTTGTCCCCGTTGAGGACGTAGTTGATGCCGATGTCCAGGCGGCCCTTCCGGGCTAGGATTTTGGTAACTGCCATAGATTACCTCAAAATATAAGGGTGAACCCCTTCGAGTTCACCCAAAATCAAAAATGCTGTGAATGTTTCAAATTACAAGTACATATGCACCTTTTCCAATCTTTTTTACAAGACCGTTCTGCTCGCACTGATTCATGATCCGCTGGAGCTGGCGGGGGCTGCAATGGAGATAAAATGCACCCTGTTCCAATCCCTTCAATACCCCATCATCACATTTGTACTGCATATAGGACAGCACCCGTTCCGTCAGCGAGGACGGCGCGGCGTCCATAGCAGCGATGGCCTTGATTTTTGCCGACAGGCTCTCTCCTACCACACGCAGAAATTCCGGGCTGGCCAGCAGAATATCCCGATGCCGGACGATAGAAAGAGAGAGGCAGGTCAGCGGTTCCGCCGCCTCCGTGTAGACACTGTCATTCTGCGGGTAAAACACCTCCGTATCTCCAAGAATATAGTCCTTTTCCCCACTGGAAAGGGAATACCTCGCGCCGTCACTCCGAATAAAGTAAATATTCAAGGCCCCCTGTACAACGATTTGAAACAGCGGTTCGTTCAAAAAAGGTGACGTGACCAGTTCTCCCTTTTCATAGCGTGTCAGAAACCAGTCTACACCCAGGTGATTCAGGACGGGGCCATAGCGGCTGCTTTGTAAATAAGCCGCAGTCAGGTCCGCTTCAAAAAATTTTTTCATCTCATCCTCCAGCAAGACATATGTCCGGGTTTTTGATTTTATTGTATCGTATCATTGTCTTGTTTTCAATAGGAGGTATTCACCATGACGTCAGTTTTTGAAGAAAAAAGCATTCCCAAGGCCATTTTCCGAGTAGGTCTGCCAGCGATGTTAGGTCAGCTTACCACACTGATCTACAACCTGGCGGACACCTTTTTTGTCTCCATGACGGAAAACCCTGATATGATCGCGGCGGTGACGCTGTGTACCCCCATCCTGCTCATTATCATGTCCATCGCCGCTGTTTTCGGCGCGGGCGGCAGCAGTGTGATCGCAAGGCTCATGGGCGAGGGAAAGAACAAAAACGCTGGATCCACATTGAATTTCTGCGGCTACGCTATGGGTGGAGCCGGGATCGTCACGTTGGCTTTTGGACTGCTTCTCCTGTCACAGATAGCCCGGATCGCCGGTGCGGATGCAGCAAACTTCGGCTATACTTGTGACTATTTGTGGTATATTTTCCTGGGTGCGCCGTTCATCATGCTGTCCAATGGGTTTGTCAACCTGTTCCGCTCTGCAGGGAAAATCAAAGAAAGCACGATCGGCCTTATGTTAGGCAATATCATCAACATCGTGCTGGACTATATCTTTATCATACCCTTCCGATGGGGGACGGCGGGCGCGGCTCTGGCCACCTCCATGGGCTTTGCCTGTTCTACGGTCTATTTTCTGGTATGTATGTTCCGGGAGGAGCGCAGGGGAAATGAACTGTTTAAGCTGTCCCCCAAGCAGTTCCGCGCAGATCGGACAATGGTGTGGGATGTGATCAGCATCGGCGTTCCCGGTGCGCTGATTACCGTCCTGATGAGCGTATCCAATATGGTGTTGAACAACTATATCGCAATCTATGGCTCTAACGCAGTGGCTGCCTATGGCATCGCCTATAAGATCGACATGGTACCTATCATGCTGTCAGTGGGGCTGTCCCAGGGCGTCGCGCCGCTGATTGGCTTTTATTACGGCGCAGGGGAAAAGCGCCGTATGTCCAAGGCTATGCGCTACTCTATTCTGTACGGCGTTTTGCTTGGCACTTTCTTTGTTGTCCTGTTCCTATGCTGGGGAGAACAATTTGCCGCCGCATTTCTGCATGAGGAGAGCCTCGTTCAGCAAGCCGGATATTTCCTCAAAATACTGTGCCTGTCCGCTCCTATGCTGGGCGTTATCAATATGGTGACCAGCTACTTCCAGGCATTGGGGAAGGCTGCCCAATCCCTGCTGATTACCATTCTCCGCAATGCTGTCCTGTTCATCCCAGCGGTCATTCTCTTAAACCACTGGCGGCAGTTGGACGGCGTGATCATGGCCCAGCCCGTGGTCGAAACTGTGTTGACGGTGATTTGTCTTGCCCTGTATGCGGCACAAAATGTCAGCAGAAAAGAGAGATCATCTCCAAAGCAGGGCAACCCGGCTCACGCATAAAAGTACCTGCCGCTATCTATTTTTTCGCAATCTGGTACATCAGTTCATACACCTGATCCAGCAGGAACAGCCCCCGCTTGGCGTCCTCGGCTCTGGCGATCCCGGCGTTGACGCTGCGGGCGATCTGGTTGATGTTATTGCCGATGTGGTGGATCTCCGTCCGCAGCTCCTTGATCTCCTGGGCGGGGCGGGCGCGGATGGGCTCTCCCTCGATGATGCGGACGAGGTAGGCCCGTTTGGTGAGGCCGCACCGCTTGGCCTGGGCCGTCAGCAATTGGTACTGCGCAGGGGTCAGCTCTATGTGCAGGTGATGCCTGCCCTGTTTATCTGTCTTGCTCATGCCTCCTCCTTTTCCCTTGGGGAGCGCCGCCCGACTGCTCATCCCGTATCTCCTGTTCAAACACCTTTTCCAAATCAAACACGCTGCCATAGGGAACGCCCTTCCGGCTGTACGGCTTCATGGGCATGGGGATCTGGGCCTGCAGCTCCTTCAGCCGCTCCCAATACTGTGGGAGAAACTGATAAATTGCTTTCAGCTCTTTTCGGTTCTTGTTTTTGCAGCACCAGCAGGACACCCGGTCGAGGATGTCATACAGCCGAACGCCGTTTTCCTCCCAGAAGAATCCCCGCTGATAGCAGTATGCCAGACAGTCCGCCTCCGTCATCCCGGCTTCCGCCAGAGGCGAACACTTGGGCCGCTCCAGCTTTTCAAGCCGCTCTGTTTCGTCAGCCGCGATGCCCACATAGTGCCTGTCCGCATCCAGCGCGATCCCGTCCAAGGCCCTGGTTTTCAGCTTGGTTCCCCAGCGGCAGGGGCCACCGCACCAGCCATAGCCCCGGTGGAAACCGTTCTTTTTGGAGTTGACCGGCCTCTCCAGCATATCGTACAAAAACGGGACACCCGGTTTCACCTCAGTGAACCGGATGCCCCGCTGCTCCAGGATCGGCTTGATGCGATCCCGAATATCGTAGATGGCTTGGAATTCCATTTCCGAGTTGTAAAAAATGACTTCATCCAATGGCATTCTTTTTTCCAGTAACAGCAACAGCATGGCTAACGAGTCCTTCCCGAAGCTCACGCTGGCGTAAAATGCCACTCTGCGTTTCACGCTCCTTTCCCGGCCCGTGGGCCGCAAATCTTTCGCCCGCAGGCGGCATAGGGGTCAGGGGGATTTCCCCCTGCAAGCGCGCAAAATGTACATTTGCGCTATGCTTGCGCGAGAACCGCCAGAGGCGGTTCTCGCCTCGGCCCCGCCGCTGGCGGGGCTTTTTCTTCTAAGCGGTAGAGTGATTGGAATTACGCGGGCGGAGCCCGCGGCTCCTCAGAGAAAACCGCCGTCACCGCTGTTCCTGCCGCCCACGGGGCTGGCGGAGCTTCAGGTCGTAGTGGTCCACCGGCACATCCCGGAGATCCAGCGCCGATTTGTCCGCCTCCTTTCTGATGGAAGGTGTCAACGTAGACACCCTTGTTTGGTGTCAGTCCAGAGGGCAGGGTGTCAATACATAGCACCCTGCCCTCGCCTTTACCGCTCCCGCGAGATTTTCTTCTGCCGCTTCGGCTGCTTTCCCGAAATCGGCCCCAGGCATTGGGTGGCGATCCTGCCCGGTGTACCAGCGGCGAAGTAGGGGTTGTCCCACTCTGCAAAGGGAACGATGGACAGCATCTGCCGTCCACCGTCCGCCTGCTCCCACACCCGCACTCGGTCAAAGCCTATCTCACGGGAGACACGGGCCAGAATGTCTACGACCACAGGATTATCCCGGAGCCGTTCCATCTGAACAAAGTCGGTAACGAGGTAGTTCTCGCCCTGGCGCACATGGAGGATGTCGGCGGCGCTCATGCCGTCCCCGCTCTCCAGCCCCAGGGTCAGGCGGGCAGGCGGCTGACCGTCCGGGCCGGGTTCTACGGCCTCGCTGTTGTAGGGTTCGCCCCGCAGCTCCGCAAACCGGGTGCAGGCTTCTTCCAAAGAGGAATAATGCTCCAAGGGGCTGCGGTTTTCAGCGTTGTCCGCCCAGGTTTTCAAATCCGCGATGATATAAAATCGCCAGCCGGTGTCAACCGCCTGCGGCGGTTCCTGCACAGGTTCCGCCTGCGAGGGTGGCTCCAGAGGACGCAGACAGTCCAGGTGCTTGGCGGCGTAGATGGCGTTGTCGGTGAGCTGCCTCTGCCACGCCCCCACGCTGGGAGCCCACTTGAAGCCACTGTGCCGCATGGCGGAGCAGGTGTCCCGATCCGGTTTCTCAGCGAAGAACACCTGGAGCCGGTTGGCGGCCCGATCCATCTTCACCTCGCCGCCGTCAAAGACCCAGCCCTCGTACTCCGCCTCCGCTTTCCTGGACAGCTCCTCGATGCGGGCCTTGGTCTGCCGGATGGCGGCGTTGTTGTTGGTCAGGACATAGCTCTCATAGGGCTTGGGGGCGGCCCGGTAGCTGCGGGCCATGGCCGCTTTCAGTTTCTCGATCTCATCGTCAGACAACTGCGGACAGCCGTCCAGCGTCTTGTTCTTCCGGTAGTAAGCGTTGACCGCTTTCATCTTCTCCTGATCCTGCTCCAGCCCCGCCAGCTTCAGCTTCAGTTTCCGCACAGCCTCCGGGTCATCGGCGCTGATGCCGCCCTTTCCAGTGCCGCGGATCTTGTCCAGCAGGCCCTGGATCTGCCGCCACTCCGCCAGATTGGCGGCAGCCGCCTGGTTCTGTTTTTCCTTTTTGCGGACAGGAAAATTGCCGCCGCCCGCGATAAGGATGGAGGGGACGCGGGCGGCGATGGCGTTGCCCTGGTTGATGTTCTCCGCCAGCCTGCGGGCATAGGCGTCCAGCAGTTGGTCGATCCGCTCATGGTGGATGGGGTCCACCTTCCGTTTCTGCCGTTCCGCGAGGGCGGCGGCCTCATCCACACTGCGGCGGTACTCCGCCGTGGCGCTCCCCGGCACATAGTTGGAGTAGCTGCTCATTTCCTTGGCTCTGCGGGCCAGTTCCTCGTCAATGGGATAATATTGCATAGTCTTGTCTCCAGATATAAAAATTGGGAAACGTGTCCACACGAACACGCTTCCCAGCTATCGCTCCGGTACTTTTCTCTTTTGATGCCGCTCTCTCGGCACAGGCGGAGGGAGAAGTTCAGCGGGCGGCGCATCGGAGCGCAGCAGGCCCAAAAGGCTGTGCCGCGCCCCGATGTTCGTTGCCGTGATTTCCCTGACGCACTGGCGCAGCCAAGGGAGCTGTTCCGCCATCTTCTGGGTCAGGACAGCCACATCCAGCGCGGTCAGCTCCGCCATGGAGACATACACGGAATACTGCCCCCGCTCAAAGCCATTGGCCTCCATGAACCGCTGAATGTCTTTATAGGCCCGTTTGAAAAACTGCGGGTCCTGAACATTTTCCCTACGGGGGTAGTGCTTTTTCAGCGCATCCTGGCTCAGGTCAAAGGCGATTTGTTTTCTGCTCGTTCCCATGCTACACAGCACCCCGCACCTTTCCGGCCTGGGCGAGTATGTCCTCCTCGCCGTCCTCATCCTGCCAGACGCAGGAGGCGGCGCAGTCCATGAACCAGTCGGCTCGGAGTAGGGACAGGATGATGTCCCACATACAGGCGAAGTCATCGCCGTGGCCCTTGTCCTCGAACGTCAGGATGTCGCCATGGGAAACGCAGGGGAAGCCGTGGGCGGCGAACAGGCTCTTTACTGTCCGATGCACATCCTCCAGCGCATGGCCCCGCCGCTCTACGGCTGCTTGGTCAAAGGAAAATTTCACTTTCATTTTGCGCCCTCCTTTTTGTTTGGTAGCCCATATCATACCAGCAAATTCCGGCAATATCCAGATGAATCGGCAGACAGTCCGCGGTCACGCCGCCTGCTCCAGCTCCCGCGCGATCCGCTCACTGGCAAGGCGGGCGTACTCGTCCGTGACTTCGATGCCGGTGGCGGTGTAGCCCTCCAGCACAGCGGCCAGGACGGTGGTGCCGGACCCGGCGAAGGGGTCCAGGATATGTCCACCCGGCTCGGTGATCTTCACAATGTCCCGCATGAGCTGGAGGGGTTTCTCCGTCAGGTGGATGCGGTTCTGGGGGTTGCCGTACTTGAACACCCCCGGCAGGCAGGGGACGGGGCGGCTGATGGGCATATCGCCGTTGGAGCCCCAGACGATGTACTCGGCCTGCTGCCGGAAGCGTCCCTTCTGGGGGCGGGAGTTGCCCTTGTCCCACACAGCGGTGCCGCGCCAGATCCACCCCGCCCACTGGAGGGCGTCCGAGGCGGCGGGGAGCTGCCGCCAGTCGATGAACATACACACCGGCGCACCGGGCTTGCACAGCTTCCGGGCATCCGCCAGCCACTCCGCCGCCCAGCGGGTCCAGGAGCGCTGATCCTTGGCGTCCC
>CAJUPW010000041.1 GCA_910588635.1 uncultured Oscillospiraceae bacterium
CCGACGCCATGATGGCTCAGGGTATTTTCTAAGAACCCTCTCACTAACAGACAAAGAACCCGGGCGCCCCGCAAGGGACGCCCGGGTTTCAGCTTTCTTACAGCTCCACCGACCTGTCGGTATCGAAAAACCACAACACCTGCCGGCTGACGGGCCTGCCCAGGATGGCGGACAGGGCCAGGCTGTAGGCGGCAAGCTGGGGACGGTACTCCTCCGCCCGCTCCCGTTCTCCGCCGGGGCGGACGCGGTCGCTTTTGAAGTCCACCACAGTGATGCTGCCGTCCTCTCCCTCAAACCAGGCGTCGATGACCCCCTGGAGGAGGACCTCCTCCCCCTTCCCCTCAGGGAAGTAGTTCAGAGCGGAATCCAGCACGGAGAATTTAAACTCCCGGCGGCACTTCTCCCCCGCCGCGGCCATGGCCCGGCCCAGAGAGCTGGTCAGGAAAGCGGACAGCCGCTCCGGCTCCACCGCCTGACGCTGCAGTCCGGTGAGGAAACCTGCCTGAGTAAGCCGGTCCAGCTCCGCCGCCACCCCTTCCGGGCTGCTGTCCCCGTCAAGGGGCAGGTACTGCATGGCCAGATGAAGGGCGGTCCCCCGCTGAGCCGGGGTGAGGCCCCGCTCCTCCGCAATAAAGCTGGGACGGGTAATGGGCTGTCCCTGGCGGGCAGTCGGAGCCGTCCCCTCCGCCGCCTCCTGGTCCAGGGTCCGGCCCTTGATCTGGGTGGCGGTGAGCTTGGAGGGCAGTCCGGCCGCCGCGATGTGGGGATACGTCCAGGACAGCCGGGCGGCCAGATCGCCGCCCTCCCCCTCCTGCCGGGGCATATCTGTGCAAAGTCCCTCTACTTCACATTCTTCTCCCAGAGCGGTCCCGTCCACCCAACGGACGTCCCAGGCGGGACCCAGTCCCGACACGGCTGTCTCGGGCAGTCCGGCCAGGGTCCGGAGGGCGTCCCCCTCGGGCCGGGTGAGGGCGTGGAGGAGCACCCAGGCCCCCACGGTCTGCTGCTGTTCCAGCGCCAGGGGTGAGATGGGCAGGCTGTCCCCCAGCCGGGACAGGGCGTCCGCCCCCTCGGGCAAGGCAAAGGTAAGGATCAGCTTCTCCCGGGCCCGGGTCATGGCCACATAGAGCAGCCGCAGCTCCTCGGCCAGCATCTCCCGTTCCAGCCGGCGGGCCACCGCGCGCCGGGCCAGGGTGGGGTACTCCACCATCCGCTCCCGGTCCAGACCCCGGGGTCCCACCCCCAGCTCCGGGTGAAAAAGCACCGGACGCATCAGATCGTCCCGGTTCAGGCGGCGCGTGAGGCCGCACACCAGTACCACCGGCTTCTCCAGCCCCTTGGATCGGTGGATGGACAGGATGGATACACCCTCCCCCTCCTTGCCCTTTCCGGCGGAGGCGCCCAGAGGAGAACCTGACTCCCGAAGCCGGTCCAGCCGCAGGAGGAACTGGAACAGGGTACGGCAGCCGCTGTCCTCCATCTGACCGGCCAGAGCGTAGAGGGACAGCAGGTTGCTCTGCCGCTCCCCGCCCCCCTCCATAGCGCCGAAAATTCCAAGCAGGTTCGTCTTTTCAAAGACATACCACATGAGCTGGCGGCAGGTGCGGTCCCCGGCGTCAAAGCGCAGCTGCTCCAGGTTGTCCAGAAACTCCCGGCACTCCCGGTCTCCCTCCTCCGCCGCGTGGACCACGGCGCTATAAAAGTCCTCCCCTTTACAGTCCGCCCGGAGCAAGGCCAGCTTGTCCCCAGAGAAGCCGTACACTGGAGATCGCAATGCGGCGATGAGGGGCACGTCCTGCCGGGGATTGTCCACAATCTGGAGGATGGCCAGGGCCACATTGACCTCGGTCGTCTTGAAGAAGTCCTCCCCTCCGTCGGCGGTCCAGGGAATTCCCGCCTCGCTGAGGGCCTGGAGGTAGTGGTGGAGCACCGGGCCGGGGCTGCGCAGAAGGATCATCACGTCCGAGGGCCGCAGCGGCCGGAGGCCGTCCCCCTCCTCCACCATCAGGGGCGGATCCAGCATTTCCCGGATCCGCCGGGCCGCGAACCGGGCCTCCAGCAGATTTTTGTCCCCCTTCTCCCCCTCCTGCTCTCCCAGGAAGGACAGATCGATGGCGTCCAGCTCCAGAGCGTAGGGATCGGAGGGACCGCCGGCCTCCGTCTCGGAGACAAAGGACTTTCCCGGCGCCAGCGCCTGGTCGTCGGTGTAGTCCAGCTCGCCGAATTCAGTTGACATAATGCTTCGAAACAGGTCGTTGCACCCCTCCAGCACCTGGGGGCGGGACCGGAAATTCCGGGACAGCACCCGCTTGCGGGGCTCCCCCTCCGCCGCCTGCTCTCCTTCCCGGAAGCGGCGGTATTTGTCCAGAAAGATGGACGGGTCGGCCAGCCGGAAGCGGTAGATGGACTGCTTTACATCCCCCACCTGAAACAGCTTCCGTCCCCCGTTGGAGATGGCATGGAAAATGGCGTTCTGCACCTGATTGGTGTCCTGGTACTCATCCACCAGCACCTCCTCATAGCGCGCGCCCCAGTATTGGGCCAGTTCAGAGGGCCCGCCCTCCCTGTCGGTGAGCAGCCTGACCGCGAAGTGCTCCAGGTCGGAGAAATCCAGCACACCCCGCCGGGCCTTTTCCCGGGAAAAGGCGGCCTGGAAGTCCAGCACCAGGTCCATCAGCGCCTCCACCACCGGGGCGGACAGGGACAGCTCCTCCAACTGGACGGCAGTGTCTCCCGTGAAGGATTCCGCCATTTTTTTCAGCGTATCTCTGCATCGGTCCCGGGTGCTTTTCACCCGCTCCTTGGCCCAATCGGCCCGTTCCTCCGCAAGCGGGCTGATGACCAGCGTCCGCTTCCGCTTTTTCCCCACCGCTGGGAACGGAATAGGCAGCCGGGCGCAGGCTCCGTCCCAGGTCTTTTCTGCCAGAAAATCCTCCATCCCCTCCAGAGTGGCGGAGATGGACGCGGCATAGTTCGTCTGGAGCAGCTCGTCCTCCCGGCACAGCTCCAGCGCCCGGAGCAGACGGTCCCGACAGGCCCGGACCTGCCGCCTGGCGTCCTCCAGCAGGGGGGCGCCCCAGGGGGTCTGGGTCAGGTCGGAAATGTCCGCCAGCCGCCACAGCTCCTTCTGGCCCTCCAGCCATCGGGCTGGGTCCGGGTGACTCTGCACCCGGCCGAAAATGTCCGCCACAATCTGGGCCAGCCGGCTGTCGTCCCGGCCGGCGGACAGGGTATCTACCAACAGGGCGAAGGGGCTGTCCTCGGTCAGGTCCTCATACCGCTTGTCCAGCACCTCCTCCAGCACCTGGGCCATGAGGACGTGGCCCTCCCCCTCGTCGCACAGGCGGAAGTCGGGGTCCAGGTCCAGCAGGTGACCGCTCTCCCGGAGGAGGGCGGCGCAGAAGGAGTGGACGGTGGATATCTGGGTCCGGTAGACCAGGGTGGTCTGACGGCGGAGGCTGCGGTCGTTGGGGTTGGCCGCCAGCCGGTCGGACAGCTCCTGGGCGATGCGGCCCCGCAGCTCCGCCGCCGCAGCCTTGGTGTAGGTAATGACCAGGAAGCGGTCGATATCCAGTCCCTCCTTGGTCACCCGGTCCAGCAGCCGCTCCACCAGCACCCGGGTCTTGCCCGACCCGGCCGCCGCCGACACCAGCAGCTCCCCGCCCCGGTCGTCTACAATTTTTTTCTGTTCTTCTGTCAGGGGAAAGGGCATAGGTCTGTCTCCTTTACTCCGTCAACACGCTCAAATACTTCTCGATGCGGATGCCGTTGTTCCGTTCGGCCACGTCCTGCTCCAGAAAGATCAGCCGCTCCAGCAGCTCCACTGCCTTTTGGACTGCCTGGGGCAGAGACCGCCCGCTCACAAGCTGGCCGGTAAGCAGAGAGGTAAAGATATCCCCGGTGCCGGGGAAATGGGCCTTGATGAAACGGTATGGGACAGTGAAATACTCCCCGCTTCCCCCGTCGAAGCCCCACACCACATGCCGGCCTGTCTCTGTCTCCCGGCCGCTGGTAATCACCGCTGATTCAGGTCCCAGAGCCAGCAGGCCGTCCAGCACCCGGCCGGCCTCTCCCGCTGTCAGGCTCTCCGCCCCCTCGTGCAGCCCGGTGAGAAACTCCGCCTCGGTCAGGTTGGGGACGATCACATCCGCCGCCCCGATAAACCGGCGCATGTTGTCCACCGTCTCCCGTGTGGAGCCGTTGTACAGCTTGCCTCCGTCCCCCATGATTGGGTCGGTGACCACCAGCAGGCCGTCCTTCCGCTGCAGGTCGATAAAGGCCCGGAGCAGGTCCACCTGATCCGCCGAGGCCAAAAAGCCGGTGGTCATGCAGTCGAACTGAAAGCCCAGCTCCTGCCACACCCGGATGGTCTCCCCCATGTAGGCCGTGGTATCCAGCACGGAGAATTTTCCGTAGTCAAAGTTGTTGGACACCAGGGCGGTGGGCAGGTTGTAGACGCTGTGGCCCATGTTGGACAAAATGGGCAGCATCCCCGCCAGACCCATCTTTCCGTAGCCGGGCATATCGCCGATAATCAAGATATTTTTACTGTGTTCCAATTATGTTTCCCCCTTGATCTGTTCCCAAAATTCCTCCGCGTTCACATGGGGCAGCCAGCGCCTGCAGTCGCCGCCATGTCCTGGCTCGAAGTGGCAGGCGGCGGCATAGTCGCAGAAGCGGCAGGCGTTCTTTTCCGGCCCCCGCCAGAAGGGGTCGGCGGCGATGCTGCCCCCGGCCAGCTCCCGGCAGATGTCCTCCAGCACCCGCTGGACGTGCCTGCCCAGCCTGCCCAGCTGCTCGGCGGAGGCCAGAGCCTCCCCGGTGATCTGTCCGGTGGACCTGCTCACCCGCAGAGGCAGGAAGCGGTAGCCGTTTTCCCCCTGGGCCTCCATGGCGTCCAGCACCCGCCGGTCATCCACCACCAGGCCGCTGCGGGTCAACTCCTTGTCCACCTTTTTCCGCAGCTCCTCGTCGCCCATGGCCCGGCTGCCCCGGATGACGGCCTCTCTGGCGGGCAGATAAAGCACTCCGTCCCCCTCCACCGGCAGGCCGTAGAGCGCCCGGCCCTTCTCCTCCAGAGTAAAGAGGTAGAGCAGCATCTGCAGCCCCAGGCCGTTCCACACCTCGGTGAGGTCAAAGGACTTCCGCCCCGTCTTGTAGTCCACCACCCGCAAATGGAGCCGGCCGTTCTCCTCCCAGCCGTCCACCCGGTCCACAAAGCCGGTGACGCTGATGGTAACGCCGTTACAGGTCAGCTCCACCGGCGCCAGGGGCGGCTCCTCCCCGCCTTTTCCCTTGCCAAAGCCCAGCTCAAAGGAGATAGGCTTGAATTGGGAGCTGAGCAGCTCCTCGGCCACGTTGTCCACCACCGCCTGGACGGACCGGAGCAGCCGCCGGAACAGGTATTGGAACCGGGGACTCTGACCCTCCAGCCCCCCCAGCTCCTCGGCCGCATAGCGGTCCACCGCCCGCTTTGTCAGACGGCGCAGTTTTCTTTTCCGGGCGTCCTCATGCTCCATACCTGGGAGGACTGTCTGGGCAAACATTTCATCTCGGAGGACATGCTCCAGCACATAGTGGACAAAGGTGCCGTACTCAGGGGCTGTAAAGCCAGCGGGCTTGCGGGGCTCCGCAGACAGGCCGTAGCGCATGAAATAGGAGAAGTGGCAGGACTTGTACTTATCCATCCGGGAGGCCGACATGGCCACCCGCCGGCCGTACAGCCTGTCCACCGCCTGACGGGACAGCCGTCCCCGCTCCCAGGCGGCGGCCCGGTCCAGCCGGGCCACCTGATCCTCAAAGCACGGAAGGCCCTCCAGGGCACGCCGGGCGCAGATGTCCCGCCCCGCCTGCTCCAGGGCAGGCAGAGGGGCTTCCAGCCGGAAGGAGCCGCGCAGGTCCTCCTCCCGCACCGGCCTCAAATCGGAAAACAGAAGCCGCAGCCGCCCCACCAGAAAGCTGGGCCGCCGCTCCTCGCCGCCGGGGCCCTGAACGGGCCATGTCACGATCAGCTTCCGGCTGGGCCGGGCGCAGATCTGGTAAATTGTGGTCATCTCCCGGTAGAGCAGCTCCCGCTGGGACTGGGACAGCTCCAGGCCGTAGCCTGCCAGTAGGACACGGTCGTCGTCGGAGAGCAGACCGGGGACCGCCCCCACCTGGGGTAAGGAGGCATCGTCCGCCCCCAGAAGAAAGAGCACCTTCACCCGGTGGCCGGTCTGACGGGTGGTCTCCCCCGCCGTCACCCGGTCCAGAGAGACGGGGATGGTGCCCACGTCGTACTGGGACAGCACCAACCGGAAGAGCAGCGTAAATTCCTCCAGCTCCATAGGGGCGTCCCCCAGCAGCCGGGCGCACTGCTCCAGACCGCCGCAGAGGATGTCCCACAGCTGCCGGTACTCCTCCGCCAGAGCGGGGCGGTCCCGCTGAATCAGCAGGTCCACCCGCTCCTCCAGCCGGCCGGGCAGGCCGATTTCCTCCAAAAAACTGTAAAGGGAGACCGCTTGCCCCCGTCCGGTCTTATCTTGGTTTTTCCGCAGCCCCTCCAGGGGCGCGGCCACCTGCCGCCGGGCGGCGTCCACCCGGGTGAGAAGGGCCCGGTCCTCCTGGGTCCACTGCATCCCGTAACCCTTGGGGTGCCAGGTCCAGTCCTTTCCCTGTGTCCAGCGGCTGCCCCGAATGTCCCATTTCAGGACATAGTTCTCCAGCAGGTCCACATCCTCCTGAGGCAGGCCGGTGAGGCCGGTCTTTAAGTAGCGGAACACGTCGTCATAGCGGTAGCCTCCCGCCACCGTCTCCAGAGCGGCGGTCACCAGGGCCAGCACCGGCTTCTCCAGAATATCCGTCATGGCGGAGGAAAACACCGGCACACCGTACCGGCCGAACACCGACTCCACCAGGTCCCGGTAGGCGCCATAATTTCGGGCGGCTACGCCGACGTCCCGAAAGCGGCAGCCCTCCTCCCGGACCAGCCGCAGGATACGCCCAGCGGCCCACTCCACCTCGCTGCGAGGAGCAGACGCCTGAAACAGCTCCACCGCCCCCTCACAGGACACAGGGGCGGGCTCCCCCTCAGTGAAGAGAGAACGCTCCAGATGGGCCAACGGTTCCTCCTTGCCGGCGAAAGGACCGACAAGGTGTTCCACTTCACAGGAAAGTCTTTCCTCTTTGGCCAGCCGGAGCAGGATGCCGGCGGTACGCCGGGCGGGGGAAAAGATACCCGCCCCTCCATCATCCTCCTCCAGATGATCGCAGGTGAGGGTGACGGTCATACTGTGCCCCTGAGCCATGAGCAGCCGCAGCAGCTCCCTTTGCTGAGGGGTGAAGTCGGTAAAGCCGTCCAGCCAAAAGTCGGTCCCCTCCCCCCATCGGCTCTCCCGCAGCTTGTCCGCCGCCCGGGTAAGCCGGTCCCGGGGGTCCAGGGCAGTCCGGGCGGTAAGGGCGTCATACTCCCCGAAGATGAACCCCAGGTCCCGGAGTTTGTCCCCCTCGGGGCCGGAGGCCTCCTCCCCCGCCCGGACCAGCGTCTCAGGCGGAACCCGGCAGCTTTTCAGCTCGTCCGCCGTGGCCAGCAGCGAGGTGAGAAAGGCGGGCCGCTTGGAGGGCCGGCCGTAGACCTTCAAGCTGGCGGACACGCCCTGAACCGCCCGGTACATCAGCAATAGCCGTCCGCCGCCGTCCAGCTCCTCCTCCCCCAGGCCGCCGGCGGTCTGAAAGATACGGTTGGCCAGCCGGCTGAAGGACAGCACCTCCGCCCGGAGGTTAATCCGGGGCCCGCCGGCGGCGCACAGCGCCCGCTCTGTCTCATGGGACATCTGCTCCGGCACCAGCAGCACCTGGTGCCGCTCCCGGCCCGCCTCGCACAGTCTGTTCAGCACCAACCTCGTCTTGCCGGACCCGGCCCGGCCCAGAATCAGCTTGAACACAGAGCTCCCCCCTTATTCTTTACGGTTTACACCGCCCACAGGGCTTATATCCCTCCGCTACGGCCTGCTCCCGGGAGGAAAGCTCCACCTGATTTTCCTTTCGGATGCTTTCGACGGAGGCGCAGTCGGGCAAATGAAATTTTTTGCTTCCGGCGTTGCCAATGTATATCCGTAAAGTGGAATCAACTGTCGGATTGACGGCGGCGTCCGCCTCCTTTTCGGTGGTGAAGGTGACCGTTTTCCCGTCGCTTTTGGCCACGATGTGGCCTTGCAGGTCGGTGCGGTAGACCTGCGCGCCCGCGTCCCGGAACCGGCTGAGCACCTCATCGGAGGGGTGGCCGTACTTGTTCCCCTCCCCCACCGAAATGACCGCGTACTCCGGCATGACTTCCCGGAGAAAGCGGTAGCCGGTGGAGGTATTGCTGCCGTGGTGGCCCACCTTCAGCACAGTAGCCCGGACATTGGCCCCGGAATCCAGCAGGTCGGCCTCCGCCCCCGTCTCCATGTCCCCGGTGAACAGGAAGGAGGTCTCCCCGCAGTCGATGCGCAGGACGATGGAGGTGTTGTTGGCGTCGTCGTACTCCTGCACCGGGCCCAGAATCTCCACCCGGGCAGAGCCCAGGTCGAAGCTGTCCCCCGGTCGGGGCACGGCAATGGACTTCCCCTGTTTTTCCAGATACTTCACCATATTTTGGAAGCCCTTGGAGTCGTACGACCTCACCGGGCACAAGGCCGCGTCCACCGAGGCGTAGTTCAGCGCGCCGGACAGCCCGCCGACGTGGTCCTCGTGGGCGTGGGTGGCTACCATATAATCCAGATGCTCGGCGCCGTGCTCCTTCAGATAGGCGTAGACCAGGCCGGAATCCTCGGCATTGCCGCCGTCGATGAGCATATAGTGCCCGTCACAAATTACCAGGGCGGCGTCCGCCTGGCCTACGTCAATAAAATGGACCTCAAGGCTGCCTCCCGCCGCTGGGGGCGGGGCCGCCTGCTCCTGCCTGCTGTAAAGGACGTAGACCAGCGCCAGCACCAGCATGATAAACAGGAATATCAGCTCCCAGCCGGATTGCCGCTTTTGCCTCCTTCGGCTCATGGCTCACTCCTCCAATTCCTCGGGCAAGGGGCGGCGGCGGTGCTCCACAGGCCCCCACTCGGGCAAGGGCAGCCGCTGCATGGCCCCGAAAGCCCGGGCCTTCAGACCGGGGTAACGGCCCTGCAGCTCATAAATCAGCTCCTTGATCTCCTGGCGCTTGGTATTGCCGTCGGCGGGACAGCGGTTTTCCACCACAGGCAGCTCCAGCCGCCGGGCGGTGTTGCGGATGAGGTTCTCTCCGCAGTAGAGCAAGGGGCGAATCTGTGTAATTCCCGTCCGGTTCAGAAAGGTGACGGGCTGAAAGCAGGACAGCCGGCCCTCAAAAATCAGGGACATGAAAAAGGTCTCCACCGCGTCGTCGTAGTGGTGGCCCAGAGCAATTTTGCCGATCCCCCGCTCCTGAAGCGCGGCGTGGAGGGCCCCCCGGCGCATCTTGGCGCACATGGAACAGGGGTTTTTCTCCTTCCGCAGGTCGAAAATGATGTGCTGGATCTCGCTGTCCAATATGGTGTATGGCACCTCCAGCTCCCGGCACAGGGCGGCGATGGGGGAAAAATCCAGCCCCTCCACCCCATCGGCGCGGCCCATGTCCAGCGTGATTGCCTCCACCGTAAAGGGGACGGGGTAGAACTGGCGCAGCTTGGCCAGGGCCGCCAGCAGCATCAGGGAATCCTTTCCGCCGGACACCCCCACCGCGATGCGGTCGCCGGGGGCGATCATATTGTAGTCCTCTACGCAGCGCCGCGTGAGGGAGAGTATTTTGTTCATTCCGCGCCCTCCTTGAATACCGGCATTTTACCACAAAGCACCTGTTTTCCGCAAGTAAAAAACAAAAATCAAAAACGAGTAATTAAGAGTATAATAATGCAAATCAAAGAAAAATCGAGATAATAAAGTTTTTATAAAAAATTCTCCAAAAAACCGTTGACACCCAGACCGGGCCGTACTATAATACAACACGCTCCGCCCGTCCGGATTTCGGAGTAAAATGTTTGTCACAGAACATTTTTCACATAAACGGAAAGAAATTGGAGGTTTCACCTATGTCCACGTTCATGGCCAAAAAGGGCAGCATCGAGCGGAAATGGTACGTGATTGACGCCGCCGGCAAGCCTATGGGCAAAACCGCTGTCATCGCCGCCGACCTGCTGCGGGGCAAGCGCAAGCCCGAGTTCACTCCCAACGCCGACTGCGGCGACGCTGTTATCATCATCAACGCCGAGAAGGCGGTGCTCACCGGAAAGAAGCTGGACCAGAAATTCTACCGCACCCACTCCGGCTGGGTGGGCGGTCTGAAGGAGACCAAGTACCGCACTCTGATGCAGACCAGACCTGAGCTGGCCATGCAGCTGGCTGTCAAGGGCATGATGCCCAAGAATTCCCTGTCCCGGGAGGCCCTGACCCGCCTGCACATCTACCGCGGCGGCGAGCACAACCACGCCGCCCAGAAGCCCCAGCCCTGGGATGCCGAGTAAGGAGGATTTAGAGTATGTATAAGAGCAAGAAGCCTTATTTCTATGGTACCGGCCGCCGGAAGTCCTCCGTGGCCCGCGTCCATCTGTTTGAGAACGGCACCGGCGCCATCACCATCAACGGCCGCGACATCGACGACTACTTCGGTCTGGAGACCCTGAAGCTCATCGTCCGTCAGCCTCTGGTCACCACCAATCAGGTGGGCAAGGTAGACGTGGTCGCCACCGTCACCGGCGGCGGCGTCACCGGCCAGGCCGGCGCCATCCGTCACGGCATCGCCCGCGCCTTACTGCTGGCCAGCGAGGAGAACCGCCCCGCCCTCAAGGCCGCCGGCTTCCTCACCCGCGATCCGCGCATGAAGGAGCGCAAGAAGTACGGCCTCAAAGCGGCTCGTCGCGCTCCGCAGTTCAGCAAGCGTTAAATTTTATCAAAATGGCTCAAAAAGCCCGGAAAATCAAGGTTTTCCGGGCTTTTGCTTTTGATAGGGTTTGATGCAGTTTGACGCTAAAAAGCCATTTTTCACCAAATTTATAGTGGTTCCCAATAGGATAACCGGGCAAAAAGAGGGTCAAGTGGTTACAAAATAGGATAACCACAGCTCTGTTTTTGGGGTATTTCAGAGGTGATTTTTACTCCCTCTCTCCCCTCGATTTATACGAGAACAGTTTGGCATAGTTTGACCGAATTTGAATAATTGAATATGATTCTAATGCAGGCACTCAGTATTTTTTGCTGGGTGCTTTTTGTATTTCCAGGAAACTGTATTCCGGGATCAGAAAAAGCCGTCACTTTTCAAT
>CAJUPW010000042.1 GCA_910588635.1 uncultured Oscillospiraceae bacterium
CCTGCAACAAGGTGGCGGTCATCGACCACCACCGCCGGGCGGCCACCTACATTGAGGGGGCCGCGCTGAACTTCCACGAGCCCTACGCCTCCTCCGCCTGCGAGCTGGTGGCGGAGCTCATCGCCTACCTGATGGAGCCCACCGACCTGCTGCCGGGGGAGGCCCAGGCCATGATGGCGGGGCTGATGCTGGACACGAAAAACTTCACCATGCGCACCGGGGGCCGCACCTTCGAGGCGGCGGCCATGCTCCGCCGGGCGGGGGGGGACACCGGAGAGGTGCGCAAGCTGTTTCAGACCAACCTGTCCGACGCGGTGGCGAAATACGGCATTATCCAGGCCGCAAAGCCCTACCGCCAGGACATCGCCATCGCCGCGGTGGACAACACGGTGGGCCGGGTGACGGCGGCCCAGGCGGCGGACGAGCTGCTGAACATCATCGGCATCGACGCCTCCTTCGTCATCTCCCCCGACGGGGAGCGGGTGAACATCTCCGGCCGCTCCATGGGGGACACCAACGTGTAGATTATTTTGGAGAAGCTGGGGGGCGGGGGCAACGCCGCCGCCGCCGGCGGGCAGGTCTCCGGGAAGACTGTGGATGAGGTGGCCAAGGACCTGGCAAGAGCCATCGACCAGTATCTGGAAGAGGCGTAAGAAGCGGGCCGCCGCGGACGGCGGCCCTGACATAAAAAGAATCGCAGCAGAAAGGATTTGATTGATATGAAAGTTATTTTACAGCAGGATGTGCGAGGCCAGGGCAAGAAGGGCCAGCTGGTGGAGGTCTCCGACGGCTACGCCCGGAACTTCCTTCTGCCCAGGAAGCTGGCTGTGATTGCCACAGCCGAGAACCTGAACACCATGAAGCAGCAGGAGAAGGCCCGCAAGGCCCAGGAGGCCGCCGAGAAGGCGGAGGCCGAGGCCCTGTCCAGGCAGCTGGAGGGCGTTATGGTCAAGATTGCCGCCAAGTCCGGCGAGGGGGGCCGCCTCTTCGGCGCCGTCACCGGGAAAGAGGTATCCGAGGCCCTGGCCGCTCAGCACGCCATCAGCATTCCCAAGACCAAACTGGTGCTGGACGAGCCCATCAAGTCCTGCGGCAGCTACCAGATCAAGGCCAAACTGGGCTATGAGATCAGCGGGACGGTCAACGTGCTGGTGGTGGAGGGCTGACGATGCCCACGGAAACCGACGAACTGCTGCTCCGGCAGCTGCCCCACAGCGTGGAGGCGGAGCAGGCGGTTTTAGGCTCCATGCTCATTGACCCCCGGTGTGTCTCCGAGGTCATCGACAAGCTGCGCCCCGACGACTTCTATATCCGCCAGAATAAAGAAATCTACGAGACCATCTACTCCATGTTCAACTATTCCCTCACCATCGACCCGGTGACGGTGCTGGAGAACATGAAGCAGAACGGCTATTATGACGAAAACCAGTCCCGGGGCTACATTCTGCAGCTCATGGACACCACCCCCACCGCCGCCAATGTGGGGGAGTACATCGACATCATCAAGGACAAGACCCTCCTGCGCCGGGTGGCCGAGACGGCGGGGGACCTGACCGCCATGATTCAGGAGGGCACCGCCACCGGACAGGACATTCTGGAGGCGGCGGAGCAGCGCGTCTACGCCATCCGCCAGGGCCGGGCCGCCCGGGGACTGATCCCCATTTCCGAGGTCATCATCGACGTCTATGACCGGCTGGAGGAGCTGGCCGCCAGCGACAGCGCCATTCCGGGACTGTCCACCGGCCTGCGGGACCTGGACCGGGCCATCTCCGGCCTGAACAACTCCGATCTGATCCTGCTCGCCGCCCGGCCGGGCATGGGCAAGACTTCCATGGCCCTGAATATCCTGCTGGACGCGGGCAAGAAATCGGGGAAAAAGGTGGCTTTCTTTTCCCTGGAAATGAGCCGGGAGCAGTTGGCTCTGCGCCTGATTTCCAGCGAGTGCTTCGTGGACAACAAGAAGCTGGTCACCGGCAAGCTGTCCGACGAGGACTGGGAGAGCGTGGCCGCCGCCGCAGACTCCCTCAACCGTTCTGCCATCCTGATCGACGATGACTCCAGCATCACCGTGGCCGATATTCTGGCCAAGTGCCGCCGGGTAGAGGACCTGGGACTCATTGTCATCGACTACCTCCAGCTGATGCAGTCCGCCGGGGGGAAGAACAACGCCCGTGGGGAGAACCGGCAGCAGATCGTCTCCGACATCTCCCGGAGCCTGAAGATCATGGCCAAGGACCTGAACGTTCCTGTGCTGTGCCTGAGCCAGCTGTCCCGGGCCAACGAATCCCGCCAGGACAAGCGGCCCATGCTCTCCGACCTGCGGGAGTCGGGGGCCATCGAGCAGGATGCCGACATCGTGCTTTTCCTCTATCGGGAGGGCTACTACAACGCGGACACCGAGAATCCCAATCTGGCCGAGTGCATCATCGCCAAGAACCGCCACGGCGAGACGGGGAAGGTGGAGCTGCAGTGGACCCCTGAGTTCACCACCTTTACCGACATGGAGTGGCGGCGGGAGGAGTATTAAAAACGGACGCGCCGCGGCGCGTCCCCCATACAGGAAATGAGGTCCTGTCATGTTAAAGACCGTTGAAACCTTTATCCGGGAGCAGGACCTGATCCCGCCCGGGTCCACGGTGCTGTGCGCCGTGTCCGGGGGGGCGGACTCCGTTGCCATGCTCCACATCCTCTACCGGCTCCGGGACAAGCTGGATTTTGCGCTGGCCGCCGCCCACTACAACCACAATCTGCGGGGGGCGGAGTCCGACCGGGACCGGCGGTTTGTGGAGCAGTTTGTCCGGCTGTGCTGCGGGGAGCACCGGCGCGTTGACGGGACTATCCTCCCCGCCGTCCCCCTGTATTCAGGCTCGGGGGACGTGGCCGGACAGGCCCGACTCCGGGGGACCGGCGTTGAGGAGACCGCCCGGGACATGCGCTACGCCTTTCTCCGTCAGGCGGCGCGGGAGGCGGGGGCCGACCTCATTGCCACCGCCCACACCGCCAGCGACAATGTGGAGACCATCCTGTTCCACCTGGCACGGGGCTCCGGCCTTCGGGGGCTGGGGGGGATCCTCCCCAGACGGGAGGAGATCATCCGCCCTATGCTCACCGTCACCCGGCGAGAGGTGGAGGACTACCTCTTTCACCATTGCCTGCCCCACATGGAGGACAGCTCCAACTCCAACGACGACTACGCCCGCAACCGCATCCGCCACCATGTGCTGCCTGTGCTGGAGGAGATATCCCCCGGCTTTTTGGCCCGGGCGGCGGACACCGCCGCCCTGCTCCGGGCGGACGAGGCCTGTCTCACCGGACTGGCCCGGGAGCTGGCCGGCCGGGCCGTTCCCCGGGAGGGAGGGCTGGCCATCGAGGCGGCCGTTATCGCCTCCGCCCCCGACCCCGTCGCCAGCCGCTGCCTCCGGCTGCTGCTGGGCCGGCTGTGGGGGGGCGACCAGAACTGCTCCGCCGTCCATCTTAACGCTCTGCTGAAGCTGTGCCGGGGGGATGACCCCTCCGGGGAGGTCTGCCTCCCCCACGGCACCAACGCCCGGCGGGCCTATGGGATGCTCCTCTTTGTTCCCCGGCTGGGGCCCATCCCTCTGGAGGAGGGGCCTATGCCCCTGCCAGGCGCGCTGGACTGCGGTCCCTGGCGCATTTCCTGCGTTCAGGAGAACTACTGCGGCCAGCCCCAGGGCCCCTGGGACTTCTGGCTGGACCGGGAGAATGCTCCCGCCCTGTCCCTACGGGTCCGGAGCACCGGCGACCGGCTTACACCTCCCGGCCGGTTGGGCAAAACGGTAAAAAAATGGATGATTGAGGAAAAAATTCCCCGGTTCCGCCGGGAAACTCTGCCTGTGTTTGACTGTGGGGGCCAGGCCGCCGCCGTGGCCGGTCTGGGGCCCGACCGGACTTTCGCCGCCCGGGAGGGACGGCCAGCGTGGCATATTGTAATAATTCCTTGCGAATGAATCCCATGTTTGGAGGCCTGACATTGTGAAGCTGTTGAATTATAGATATGAATGTACGGACGCACTTGAATTTATGAAAAAAATGCCGGAGCATTCTGTCAAGCTGATTATTACATCACCTCCATACAACGTGGGAAAAGAGTACGAAACAAGGGCAAAAATAGAAGAATACCTGGAAAATATGAAGCCGATCATTTCAGAGATGTATCGGATTCTTTCGGATGACGGGAGTGTCTGCTGGCAGGTTGGAAACTATGTAGATCACGGAGAAATATTCCCACTGGACATTTATTACTACTTCATGTTTAAGGAACTTGGACTTAAATTAAGAAATCGCATTATCTGGCACTTTGGCCATGGCCTGCACTGTAAAAACAGGTTCAGCGGACGATATGAAACCATTCTGTGGTTTACCAAGTCGGACCAATATACATTTAATCTTGATGATGTCCGCATTCCGTCCAAATACCCGGGAAAAAGAAGCTATAAAGGGGATAAGAAGGGACAGCCTTCCGGGAACAGGCTGGGGAAAAATCCCGAGGATGTCTGGGAGCTGACGCTTGACCGGCTCTACGATGATTGGGACAGCTTGGTTTGGGATATTCCTAACGTGAAATCCAATCACCCTGAAAAAGAAGAGCACCCCTGTCAGTTCCCAATTGAACTTGTTGAACGGTGTGTTTTGGCCCTTACGGATGAGGGCGATCTTGTATATGATCCGTTTGCGGGTGTTGGAAGCGCCTTGCTTGGCGCCTTGAAAAATAACCGCCGGGCATACGGCACAGAGCTGGAAAGCCAATATGTTAAAATTGGACTTTCCCGGATCGACCGCTTGAAAAACAACATGCTGAAGGTCAGGCCAATTTATCAGAAAATCCATACGCCGAAGGGGAATGAGAAGGTCTCTCAGATTCCGGATGAATGGAAGGTGGCACAGTGAGAATTGCAAATTTATACAGCCACTTAAACGGCTACGAGTATATGCTTGTGCACCGGCCGAATTTGATGGATGAAATAGAAATGGCAATCGCGGAGATAGACGGCAATCGCTTTACTAAAATCAGCAAAGCGAAACCGACTTTTGGCAAAATACTTTATGACCAGAAGGCCTTGAATAGGGAGTTTGAGTGCATCCTGTTTCCGCAAGGCTGGCAATCGGTTACTACTCCGTATTATGTTACAGATGATATTTCCACAGCCAGAGAAATTGCGAATATCCGCGATAAAGAGGAACAGCGGGCGATTATCCTTCAGCGGGGATATACTCCATACCGGACCAATAATCAGGTTGACTTCGTAAAGGACAGGGTAGCTGTTGAGGTTCAATTCGGCAAGTATTTCAGCGTTGCGTATGATTTACATGTAAAGCACACGTTCTTTTTCCTGCGAAACGACATCGACGTTGGAATCGAAATTATTCCAACGCGGGATATGTGTGTAAAAATGGATACCGGCGTTGCTTGGTTTGAAAATGAAGTGGCAAATGTAATTCGTGAAGGCAGATCCAATCCAACTGTGCCGATTGTAATGATTGGAATAGAGCCGGAAACTATTGCAATATAAAAAAGAGAGGAATGAATACGCATATGCTGGAACAGGATATTCAGGAGATATTATTTACAGAGGAACAGCTGAAAAGCCGGGTGAACGAAATTGCCCGGCAAATTGAGGCGGACTACGCCGGCAGGGAGATCATGCTCATCAGCGTGCTCCGGGGCTCCTTCATCTTTATGGCCGACCTGTGCCGGGCCATCCGCCTGCCCTGTACCCTGGATTTCATGTCGGTGTCCTCCTACGGCGCCGGCACCACCTCCAGCGGCCAGGTGCAGATTACCAAGGACCTGTCCGAGGATATCACCGGCCGGCACGTCATTGTGGTGGAGGATATCCTGGACAGCGGCAATACCCTGAGCTATCTGCTGAATATTCTGGAGCACCGCCACCCCGCCTCGGTTCGGCTGTGTACTTTGCTGGACAAGCCGGAACGGCGGACCAAGCCGGTGGACCTGCACTACCGCGGCTTTACCATACCCGACGCCTTCGTGGTGGGCTACGGCCTGGATTACGCGGAAAAGTACCGCAATCTGCCCTATATCGGCATTTTGAAGCCTGAGGTTTACGGAGGGTAACAGGAAAGGAATCATGCCTATGAGACGCTTTGGCCTCCAGAACATCACCATATACATTCTGCTGGCGCTGATGATCTTTTTTACCTTCTCCACGCTCCAGCAGATGGACAAAAAGGACGCGCCTACCTACAGCCAGATCAGAACGCTCTTTCTCCAGGAGCAGGTGGAGTACTTCACTCTGGAGGACAAGACCCTCACCCTGATCCTGCGGGGCGGGAGCGGAAGCGACCCCGTTCGGATCACCTACCGGGTGGCCGACCCCGATCTCTTTTATACAGATATGCGGGAGCTGGTCAACGAGCAGCTGGAGAGCGGGGTGCTCAAGGGGTATGACTATCCCCCCGGGGTGGAGAGCGCCTGGTGGTACAACCTGATTCCCTATCTGGTGGCCTCGGCGGTGCTGTGTCTGTTTTGGTTTCTCCTGGTCCGCCAGCGCAGCGGGAACAGCGGCGGCGGAGGCGCCCCCGGCGCGGCCCGCTTCGGCCGGGCCCGAACCCGCACCCTGTCCGACCAGGGGAAGAAGGTTACCTTTCAGGATGTGGCCGGGGCGGAGGAGGAGAAGGAGGAACTGCAGGAGATCGTGGAGTTCCTCCGGGACCCCAAGAAGTTCACCTCCCTGGGGGCGCGCATCCCAAAGGGCGTGCTGCTGGTGGGCCCTCCGGGCACCGGTAAGACCCTGATCGCCAAGGCGGTGGCTGGGGAGGCGGGAGTGCAGTTTCTGTCCATCTCAGGCTCCGATTTTGTGGAGCTCTACGTGGGCGTGGGCGCGTCCCGAGTCCGGGACCTCTTCGATCAGGCCAAAAAGGATGCCCCGGCTATTGTGTTCATTGACGAGATCGACGCCGTGGGACGCCAGCGGGGCACCGGCCTGGGGGGCGGCCATGACGAGCGGGAGCAGACCTTGAACCAACTGCTGGTGGAGATGGACGGCTTTGCCTCCAATGAGGGCGTGATTGTCCTGGCCGCCACCAACCGGCAGGATATTCTGGACCCCGCCCTCCTGCGGCCAGGCCGGTTTGACCGGCAGATCTATGTGGGCCTGCCCGACATCAAGGGCCGGGAGGATATTTTGAAGGTCCACGCCCGGGAGAAACCCCTGGCAGAGGACGTGGTGCTCCGGGATGTGGCCAAGGCCACATCCGGCTTTACCGGGGCCGATTTGGAGAACCTGCTCAACGAGGCGGCCTTGCTGGCCGCCCGGGCCGACCGGCGTTTCCTCACCCGTACCGACCTCCACGAGGCCATGCTCAAGGTGATCGCCGGCCCGGAGAAGCGCAGCCGGGTGGTCACCGAGCATACCCGCAGGCTCACCGCTTACCACGAGGCGGGCCACGCGGTGGTCATCCATGAGCTGTCAACCGCCGACCCGGTCCACCAGATCACCATCGTTCCCCGTGGGCAGGCGGGAGGCATGACCATCTCCCTGCCCGACGAGGATAAGGCCTACCAGTCCAAAAAGGAGCTCACCGAACAGATTGCCCGCTGCCTGGGCGGCCGGGTGGCCGAGCAGTTGGTGCTGGGGGATATCTCCACCGGCGCGGGCAGCGATATCCAGCGGGCCTCCGCTATCGCCCGAAATATGGTCATGCGCTACGGGATGAGCGGCAAGCTGGGCAGCGTGGTCTATGAGACCGGTCACGACGAGGTGTTCATCGGCCGGTCCATGGCTCAGGCCAAGAGCTACTCCGAGGAGGTAGCCGCTCTCATCGACCAGGAAGTCAGCGCCCTGATCGGCGCGGCCTACAGCGACTGTGAGCGTATTTTGAAGCTCCGCCGCCATGAGCTGGAGATTACCGCCCGATATCTGCTGGACCACGAGACCATGGACGCGGATACCTTTGCCAAGGTATTTGACGACCCCGGCGCGGAAGAGCTGGCCCCCTATCGGGATGTACAGCCCTGAGACGCCCTTTTCTGGCGGAGATGGAAATTTTCCTCTTTACAAATACACTCAAAGGTGCTATACTAACATAGCGCCTTTGAGATGTGCGTCCGTAGTTCAATTGGATAGAGCGTCAGATTCCGGTTCTGAATGTTGGGGGTTCGAGTCCCTTCGGGCGTGCCAATGAAAAACCCGCCGAAAGCCTTAGTTTTACGTTGATAAGGAAGTATTTACAACAACTTATCATCAACGCAGACAAACAGGGTGCAAGCAAAAGCAGAGAACATATCACTTTCATTAGTGGTCGGTTCTCTGCTTTTCTGTTACGCAATAGAACACCGTTTTTGAGAGCAGACATATAAAACCCTTACCCCGCCATTTCAACGCCCGCAAAGCCGCATAAATCAAGAGAAAAATAACCTCTACTGCGTAACAAATCCCATAATAAGTTGAGGGCGAAAGCAGTTTACTGATTTCGTCCTCTTGACTGCCCATTAGCAAAGGCGGAAAAAGCTGTCAAGGGCGCGTAGCGCGAAGTTTACCCTTGACAGCTTTTTCTGTCTTTGCTACTTCCTATCGGTCGAAGCGGAATTTCAATATGGCTTCAACCAGTTTCGCCTTTAATCTGTCCTGTGTATCGTCATTGATATGCCCCTTATACATAGACAGGTATTTGATGTGTGCGGTGTAGTACCGCAATACTGCGTCTACCGCTTCCGGCTCTCCGGCAACGGCTTTTTCGATTACTTCAAAAGGTATCAGCTTTTTGTTCCTCATGTTCCAATCTCCCCCATTCTTTCCGCAACTGTTTCAGCGCAACATTTCTCCGACTGTTTATTGTACTTCTGCAACGCCCGTACAGTCTGCCGATTGCTTCATCACGATAACCGATGAAGTAATATAGCAACAAAACTTCTTGTCTTAATTTCGGCAATCTTGATAATGCCGCTGCTAACCGTTCATCATCAACGATAACTTTCTTTCCCAACACAAAAAATATGGTCGGCTTGTCCTGTTTTTCAAAGTAACTATCCATAGCAGACGGTTCAAAATATCGTTCTGACATCAGATAGTCAAGGGATATTTCTCGTTCCATTTTTCGCTTCAAATCCCGCCATGCGTTGATTGCTTCATGGCGCAGGACAACCTTGCAGAACGCATGGAAAGCATATTCAATATGCTCCATGAACTGTTCAGAATATCTCATTTTCTCTCACCCCCTTTCTTCCCAGTAGGGGGCTATTACAACAAAAACCCATGCAGAATATATCCGCATAGGTTCTTGGGTAATATGAGTTATTAAGACATACTAAATGATATGTGTATTCATATTCATAGGCGTAATAGTCCTTGTTAATTGTTTGGCTTTTTTTGACCGATAAATGACTATTCTATTTTGTTGCTGACATACTTTGCATTTCATCACGATTCCCCTTTGTTATCCGTAAAATAAGTCTGCTGACTTGATAGAAATTTCTTTATTGAACATAAAAAGAGCCGACAAACTGTGATTCTTATCACAAGTCTGTCGGCTCTGCGTCTTATGCGTCTGGCTCTTTATTGTTTTTGGATAACTGTTATTTGCAAATCCTTTACGTCAATTAAATTTTCCTGTCTGCACTTCGGGCAGTAGAGAGGAAAGTTCTTTAACTCCGTATCTGTCCTAATTTTCAATCGTGTCTTATTGCCGCAAACAGGGCATAATATCCATTTGACTTTATCCATTTTTATTTCGATTTTTTCTCCTCCTCTACCGTAAATACTTCCTCAATCGTTACACCAAAAACCTTTGCTATATTCCATGCCAAAACTAAAGAAGGGTTATATTTTCCTTTTTCAAGATTTCCGATAGTTTCACGACGCACACCCACTTTTGAAGCTAATTCCTCCTGCTTCATATCAAATCTCGCCCTATACTCCTTTATTCTGTTTTTAATCATTTTTTGCATTTAACCTCTCTCTAATTTCCATTATAAAAGTTGAAAAAGCAAAAATGGCTATTGATACTCCAAATCCCAATGCTGTTCCGGCTGCTAATGGATTGCTGCTAAGATTGAAATGTGACAGTATCAAGGTTGCGGATGTTGTAATTAAGAGGTTTGATACAAACGCAAAAGTAGCGCATTTCCTCATGTTTTCAATAAACATTTCATCGGGATTTACCCAGAAATATTCAAAGAATAGGGCAAACGCAAAGAAACATAGGAATAAGGGTTCCTCACCCAAAATCCCCCAAAATCCTAACAAAGAAAGAAAACCTATACAGCCATACCAATTTTTCATTGTGTTACTCCTTTTTATGTGGTGTATTTCGCACTTTACGTTATAAATATACCACATTATTTTCGACATGTCAATCTCAAATAATGTGTTCTATTCTAGTTGACAAGTAGAACTGTACAGACATACTCTAAAACCACATTACAGCTCATAAAAACTTCGGTTTTTCTTTATCCATATTTGGCATTTCCGAAACTTCCCTGTATTAAGGAGCAAGGAAAACTTTTTGAAGAATTTTTCTCAATTCTCCGTCAAAATCGCCCTGTGCGGTGTTGTAGGTAGTGAGAGGATTTCAAGAGGGTTTGGGATTCTTCCCAACAAGCAAAATCTGTCCGACAAGCTATAGCGTGGACGGGCAGATTTACGGAAATGGGTACCCGTTTCCTATGCTTGCTCCGAAACTTATCATTTAGCAAATACGGAAAGGAAGGGAAA
>CAJUPW010000043.1 GCA_910588635.1 uncultured Oscillospiraceae bacterium
TTCTGCCGAAAATACTTGTCTGGAGACGGACCGGGAAGATAGGTAATGCCAACACAAGAGGGTCCAGCCCGCTGGTCCGGACCCTCTTCTTATGCCTCCTTAGCTCAGTCGGTAGAGCATGCGGCTGTTAACCGCAGGGTCGTTGGTTCGAGTCCAACAGGTGGCGCCAAAAGCGGCTTGCCGCCTATTGTGACGGCAAGCCGTTCTTTCCAAAATAAGGTGTTGCGGCCATGGGCCTTTAGCTCAGTTGGTTAGAGCAGCCGGCTCATAACCGGCCGGTCCACGGTTCGAGCCCGTGAAGGCCCACCATATTTAGGGGTATAGCTCAGCAGGTAGAGCAGCGGTCTCCAAAACCGCGTGCCGAGGGTTCGATTCCTTCTGCCCCTGCCATGTGAGTTACAGAGTAATCTGTTTTATAATGAAAATGGCGCGGTAGTTCAGTTGGTTAGAACGCCGGCCTGTCACGCCGGAGGTCGAGGGTTCAAGTCCCTTCCGCGTCGCCATTTATGCTGCTATAGCTCAGTCGGTAGAGCGCATCCTTGGTAAGGATGAGGTCCCCAGTTCAAATCTGGGTAGCAGCTCCACAAAAACCCTTGAGTCGCGAGGCTTTGAGGGTTTTTATTATACCATGTAATTTTGTTTGGAGATTGATTGACTACTAAAATGGATTTTTGAAGTTAGGGAGGGTTTCACGAATATTGGTATAATAAAAATTTTGGAAAGGGATGGTACAATATGTATAGGTATATTGGCATTGAAGATCTTGTGGCAAGTGCTTTGATCGAGGTAATGAAGCGTGAGAGAACCAATAGAAAAGTTAGCTTACAGGCCCTTTCCAACTATGGAACCGTAATTGTGCGACTACTCACACAGTCGGGGCAGAGTGCAATTTTGTTTCTGACTAAAGAAAGCACTTATGAGTTTGTGCATGACTATTTCGAATTTTTCTCTATCCGAAACTATGAGGGAATAGAGTATATTGAATTAGAGGAAGGCGTTACTGTAGAAGATTTGCGCTGTCAGTTTATAAAAAATCTTACAGTGGATATTGCAAAGGCGCTAGGAAAAGAGGAGTCCCTACAAGCTCTTATGAGTGTGGGCTAAAAACGGTATTACGTCACTTAAAGGAGCACTGATATGCAGTGTTCCTTTTGTTTTAGAGAAAGAGGAGTGAATATGTTGGAGAAACAATTCAAGGATCCTATTTATGGTTACATAGATATTAGTAGTGAAAAGGTAGAGCAGATTATTGATACTCCTATATTTCAGCGCTTAAAAGACATTCGTCAAACAAGCTATACTCCGCTGTATCCGGCTGCATACCATAATCGGTTTATCCACTCGCTTGGAGTTTACTATTTGGGAACAATCGCTTTTTCATCAATAAAAGAACGATTGAAGGAGATTATCAAAGAAGAAAAATTATCTGATAACTTAGAACAAATACAGGAGTTTTTTGAATTAGCATGTTTATTACATGATGTTGGCCATGCCCCATTTTCTCATACTGGAGAAACATTTTACTTGGATGAGGCTGGAACACTTTATAAAAAATTGAAGGAAACCGTAGGGGATGAGCGATTTACAGAGGATTTTGACGCTTTGGGCGCAAAGCCTGCTGAGCATGAATGTATGAGTTGCATTGTGGCGATAAGAAGTTTTGATAAGTTTTTTAAGAACAAAGAAGAGAAAAGCTTTTTTTCTCGTTGTATTATTGGAATGCCCTTTCGGTTAATGGAAGAGAAACCAGAGTTTAGAGAAACAATGAGTGCGGAGGAGCGAAAAGAAGTTAAAAAGCAACGGGAAAAATATAAGATCAATAAAACAGAGATTGAACTCTTAAACTGTATCATTAGCTTGTTAAATTCCTCGATTATTGATGTGGATCGTTTGGACTATGTTATCAGAGATGCTGCTACGATAGGGTTTGAGAATGTTCAAATAGATTATATGCGTTTACTCAAAGGAATACGTATTTTAGAGTTTGAAAAGAGACTATGTATTGGTTATCATAAAAGTGCATTGAGTGTAATAGAAAGTGCTGTATATGCCCATGACGCTGAGAAAAAGTGGGTGCAAAGCCACCCAACTATTCTTTATGAGATGGAGGCATTGAAAAGTGCAATGGGTGCACTAACTAATCTATTTCAATCTGAGACAGATCTAAATCCTTTGTTTTGCTATGAGGCTTTGACAGAGGAAGGAAAGGTATTACAAGTTTTAAAACCACTGTTCTCTGAGAAGGCTTCCTTGCTTTTACGAGAAAATAAAATATGGAGCGCAGAAGCACAAAAACTGCTGGAACAAAAAGAGCTTTTCTCTGATTGTGTGATTATGGAAAATTATATGGTGTCCTTTGAATATCCAATACATTTGCTTGCAGACGAAGACTTTCTATATTTACTGAAACAATTTTGCAAAGATGGGTTGGGATTTGAATACTTTGCAAGAAATAAGCGTCGGTCTGCGGTGTGGAAATCAGAGGCAGAATTTAGAGCATTATTTCAAAAACGTATAGGTGACGATAGTGAGGACATCAAAATATTAGAAGGTGATATAGAGTCCCTAGCAAATTATGCTCAGAAAAAGACAGGGCAACCGATTATCAATAACATGATTTTTACCATTTTAGAGCAGGAAGAACTTGAGGCAATAGATGCACAAAAAAACGAAACTATTGACAACGATTATTATGAAGATATTATGCGAGGCATTGCAACAAATCGACATTGGGCCAAAGTTTTACTTGATTTGGCGGCTGAGTTGAAGATTAAAGAGGAATTTCTAATTATCTTCCAAAAGAAGTTTAATAGTAGTTTTAAGGCAACACTGGAGGATATCCCAATTTATTTTCCAAATGTGGAAGATAGTGTGGTTCCCCTTGGGAAAGTAGTTACAACAATTGGGCCCCAAAAGGAGCGAAAGTCCAACTTTTTTCATTTATTTTATGATACAGAAGGTGAGTTTAATAGTGAGAAGAAAACTATTGTAAATAGGATTGCAAAAGGACTAGTAGAGGGAATTAACAAAAAATAGAGGAACGGCTGCTTTGGTAATCCAAATCAAAGCAGCCGTTCCCTTTAGAAATTGGATTTCTTCAGTATCGTAACGAGCGCGATTTTTGACTGCTGAGGATGCTTTTTCAGCGATAAGGTACAATAAGATGCGCAAATAAAAAAGTAAGAAAAGAGACATGGTTTGCAGCTCTCTGGTAGGATGAAGTTGGAACACACCATTCAGAGAAGAGACAGTAAACCATGTCAGAGAAGATTGTACCTTATCGCGCCGTAAAATGTTGACAAAGCCCCGGTGGTTTTCTCACTGCGGAATATTGTCAGTTATTCATAAAACTATATTGTATTTCAGGCCGCTTTATGGTAAAATGTATCACGTGACAATTGTTCCCAAGAATTTTGTATGAATCAATTCTGCAAGGAGGAAATTCCCATGTACAAGGTAGACTTAAACAGCGACCTGGGTGAAAGCTTTGGCGCCTATACCATTGGTATGGACGAGGCGGTCATCGCGCATGTGTCGTCTGCCAACGTGGCCTGCGGCTATCACGCCGGCGACCCGCTGGTGATGGACAAGACCGTGGCCGCATGCAAGGCCGCCGGCGTAGCGGTGGGCGCTCACCCTGGCTTCCCCGACCTGATGGGCTTCGGCCGCCGGAACATGGTCTGCTCCCCCAAGGAGGCCAAGGCCTACATCCAGTACCAGATGGGCGCGCTCCTGGCCTTCACCGCCGCAAACGGGGTGAAGCTCCAGCACGTCAAGCCCCACGGAGCCCTGTACAACATGGCCGGCAAGGACATGGACCTGGCCCTGGCCATCGCCGAGGGCATCGCCAGCGTGGACAAGGACGTAATCCTGCTGGGTCTGGCCGGCAGCAAGATGCTGGAGGCCGGCAAGCAGGTGGGCCTGAAGATTGCCAGCGAGGTCTTTGCCGACCGGGCCTATCAGGCCGACGGCTCCCTGGTGCCCCGCTCCAAGCCCGGCGCGGTCATCCACGACAAGGATGAGGCCATCGCCCGCACCATCCGCATGGTCACCGAAGGCAAGGTCACCGCCATCACCGGCGAGGAGGTCTCCATCGACGCCCACTCCATCTGCGTCCACGGCGACAATCCCTCCGCGGTGGAGTTTGTCAAGAACATCCGGGCCAGGCTGGAGGCCGAGGGCGTCACCATCGCTCCCATTGCAGACATTGTGTGATTCGGAAGATTTTTGGCTGAAAAAGGAAAGGGAAATTAGTCTCCTTTGACAAAGGAGATGTCATTTGCCGGGCAAATGACAACGGTTCGTTTTGCGAGAGAGAAAAACTGACTATTTGGAGGTACTTAAATGAGTAACGACAACAAAAAGGACACCAAGAGCATGTCGGTCCTTCTGGGGGCGGCCTTCCTCATGGCCACATCCGCCATCGGCCCCGGCTTCTTGACACAGACGTCTAAATTTACCGCCCAGTATCTGGCTTCCTTCGCCTTTGTTATTGTATGTGTTGTCATTATGGACATCATTGCTCAGGTAAATGTGTGGTCCGTAATCGGCGCTTCCGGTCTGCGCGGGCAGGATATCGCCAATAAGATACTTCCCGGGCTGGGGGTGTTTCTGGCCATTATGGTCTCCATCGGCGGCCTGGCCTTCAACATCGGCAATGTAGGCGGCACCGCCCTGGGTATGAACGCTCTGGCTGGAATTCCTGAGAAGGCCGGATATATTCTGGCTGGCGCACTGGGTATTTGCATTTTCCTGTCCAAGAGCGGCAAAACTCTGGTGGATAAGGTTGCCCAGGTCATGGGGGGCATCATCCTGGTGGTTATCCTCTATGTGTGTATTACCTCTAAGCCCCCTGTGGGTACTGCCGTTATGCGAATATTCACGCCGGAAAAGCCCATCGACCTGTTTTTCCCCATGATTACCTTGCTGGGCGGCTCCTGCGGCGGTTACATCACCTTCTCCGGCGCGCACCGTCTGCTGGACGCCGGGTACGGCGGAATTGAGGACGTAGGCCATTTCCGTAAATCAGTTCTGACCGGCGTGGGCGTCTCCGGAACAGTTCGTATCCTGCTGTTCCTGGCCGTTTTGGGCGTCTGCACCAGCGGCGCTGTGATTCTCACCGATGTTGCGGCCACCATCTATGGGGCCGGCAATCCCGCCGCTGAGGCCTTCCGGCAGGCTGCCGGAGATCTGGGTTACCGCCTGTTTGGTCTGTCCCTGTTCGCCGCGGGCACAACCTCGATTATCGGTGCCGCTTACACCTCTGTTTCCTTCCTGAAAACATTGCACCCCTTTATCATGAAGAATGAGAAGTGGTTTGTGGTGGGCTTTATCACGTTCTCCACCTTGGTTATGTTCCTGGTAGGAAACCCTGCCGACGTGCTTGTCTGGGTGGGCATGATAAATGGTCTGATTCTTCCTATTTCGCTGCTCATCATCCTGGTGGCCTCCAAGAACAAAAAAATTGTGGGGGACTACAAGCATCCCACCGCTCTGATTATCCTGGGCGCTGTAGTGGTTTTCCTGGCCGCCATTCTGGGGGGTAAGACAATTTATGACAGCGTGATGAAGATGTTCTTTACATGATCCCATTGATTCTGTTGACGTGCGGGCCGCTCTGGCCCGCGCGTAATCTCATCGAGAAAGGAGCCGCCTATGGCTGACGTCAGATTTTTGCTGACGGGCGATACCTCGGTGTTCGTGGAGTTCGGCTACGAGATCAGCGAGCCCATCAACGCCCGGATTCGCGCCTTTAACATCGCCCTGAGCAGCAGCAGCATTCCCGGCATTGTGGAGACGGTGCCCACCTACCGCTCCCTCATGGTCCACTACGACCCGGAGGTTATCCGCTATGCCCCTCTCATGGAGAAGCTGAAGGGCTTGCTGGGCCAGCTGGACAAAATTACCATCCCCCCCAGCGAGGTGCTGGAGATTCCCGTTCTCTACGGCGGGGAGGAGATGGGCCCCGACCTGAAGTTCGTAGCCGAGCACGCGGGCAAGACGGAGGAGGAGGTCATCAACATCCACACCTCCACCGAGTACCTGATCTACATGCTTGGCTTCACCCCCGGCTTTACCTATCTGGGCGGCATGGACGAGGCCATCGCCACCCCCCGGCTGAAAACTCCCAGGGTAAAAATTCCCGCCGGCTCGGTGGGCATAGCCGGCTCTCAGACCGGCGTGTACCCCATCGACTCCCCGGGCGGCTGGCAGCTCATCGGCCGCACCCCGGTGCGGATGTACGACGCCGGTCGGGCCACCCCTATCCTGCCCCAGGCGGGCCAGTACATCAAGTTCTATGCCATCGACCGGGCGGAGTTTGACAAAATCGCCGCCCAGGAGGCGGCAGAGGGCTATCAGGTCAAGCGTCACCCTAGGAAGGAGGGCGGAAAATGAGTATCACCGTATTGAATCCCGGCTTGCTCACCACCGTCCAGGACCAGGGCCGCGTCGGCTATCAGCAGTTCGGCGTGTCAGTGTCCGGGGTGATGGACCCCCGCTCCGCCGCTTTGGCCAATATTATTGCCGGCAACGACCAGGGCGAGGCGGTGCTGGAGTGCACCATGATGGGCCCCCAGCTCCAGTTTGACAAAGCCAATGTGATTGCTATTACCGGCGGCGATCTGGGCCCCACTCTGGACGGCAAGGCGATTCCCAGTTACCGGGCGGTAGCCGTCAAGGCGGGGCAGGTGCTGAAATTTGCCGGCCCCAAGGCGGGCTGCCGTGCCTTTATTGCCTTTGCCGGCGGGTTGGACATTCCTCTCACCATGGGCAGCCGTTCCACATATATGAAGGCTAAAATTGGCGGTTTCCAGGGCCGCAAGCTGGAGAAGGGCGACATAATCGGTTTCCGGGCCCCCGTGGACACCTTGCCCCGTATGGCTGACCGGGCTCTCAGGCCCGAGTTCTCCCCTAAGCCGGTCTACGCTCTGCGGGTAGTCATGGGCCCTCAGGACGACTACTTTACCGATGCGGGCATCGCCACTTTTCTCAGTGAGACCTACACCGTCACCCCGGAGTTTGACCGCATGGGCTGCCGTCTGGATGGCCCCGTTATCGCCCACAAGGATGGCGGCGACATTATTTCCGACGGAATCGCTTTCGGGGCCATTCAGGTGCCTTCGGCGGGTACGCCCATCATCATGCTGGGCGACCGGCAGACCACCGGCGGCTACACCAAGATTGCAGCCGTCATCACCGCCGACTTCCGCATCCTGGCCCAGCTGAAGGCGGGGGACAAGGTGCGGTTCGTCAAGGTGCCGGTGGAGTACGCGCAAGGTCTGCTGCTGGCCCAGCGCTCCGCCCTGAAGGCGCTGAGCAAGATTAACGCTTAAAACTGCATATGGCCGCCCCGGCGGGGCGGCCATCATTAAAGTAATGAGGAGGAGTATCCATGGCATTTGATATTACCCCCTACATCGACATGAAGCCCGCTGAGGTGCGCAAGCTCATCCGGGAGGGCGTGATCGACTTTCCCACCGCCGGCATGTGCCGGGGCTACGCCCAGGCCAATCTGGTAATCCTGCCCCCGGAATACGCCGCCGACTTTGAGGAGTACGCCAGGAAAAACCCCTTCCCCTGTCCCATTCTGGAGATCATCAAGGGCGCCCCCGACACCCATGACATGGGGGAGGGGGGCAGCATCTGCACCGATATCCCCCGCTACCGGGTCTACGAGAACGGTGTGTTTACCAAGGAGCTCACCGACGCCTCGGAATACTGGAGGGAGGGCTATGTGGGCTTTCTCATCGGCTGCTCCTTTTCCTTTGAGGAGGCCCTGATCCGGGAGGGCATCGAGGTGCGGCACATCGCCCAGGGCCGCAACGTGCCCATGTACAAGACCAATATCCAGACGGCGAAGGCCGGTCCCTTCGAGGGTCCCATGGTGTGCTCTATGCGGCCCATGACCCCGGAGAACGCCAAAAAGGCCTACGATATCACCGTGAAAATGCCCAACGTCCACGGCGCCCCCGTCCACATGGGAGACCCGGCGGAAGTGGGAGTGGCCGACGTGATGAAGCCCGACTACGGCGAGGCGGTGGACATCTATCCCGGCGAGATTACCGTTTTCTGGCCTTGCGGCGTCACCCCTCAGGCCGCGGTGGAAAACGCCAAGCCACCTATCGTCATCACCCACGCTCCGGGCCATATGTTCATCACCGATGTGCTGAACACCGAGCTGAACGACTATCTGGAGGCCAAGAAGCAGAAAACCTGAGGAAAAACGCCTGCCCGACGAGGGATCATACTGTAAAGATGTCAGCACCCGCTAAAAAGAAGTGCTTTTCGGCGGGTACTGTTTTTAGCGGCGCCAGAGGTGCACCTTGCGTTTGCTTTGTGATTCGGGCCTGACCCGCGCCATGACCTGCACGCCGAAATGTCCGAAAAGGGAAAGAGCGCCAGACCGGAAGTCCCGCCTTCCTGTCTGGCCTTTTCAGGAATTTCCACATGAGGGACAGAAACGCTTCGTCCTTAATGCGCCGCCGCAAAATATCAATGAGAACGTGGTGGTCGAAACAATCAAAGCAAGGCTAATTGCAGATTATCTGCCATACATGACATCAGGCCGCCGGATATCCGGCGGCCTGTGTGGTTGAAAGAGGGAAATTGAAAGAGGAAAGGTCATTTTTCCACGGCCCGAATAAGCCGCAGAACATCCTCCAGTGTCCGGCGATAGTTTTCACTAGCCAACGGAGAGATTTCGTCCAAAGAGGCGGCCTGACGGTCGGTTCCAAAGATAGCGGTAACACCCAGATCATAGGCCTCTTCCGCTCCCGACCCGATACCGCCCACGATAGCAAGCAGGGGTATATTTCCGGGCTTTGTCCGTCTGGCAATACCCGAGATCACCTTGCCGTGGATGCTCTGGGAATCAAGCCGCCCCTCTCCGGTGATGACCAGATCCGTACCTGCCAGTCGGCGGTCGAAATCCAGCATATCCAGCACTGCCTCAATTCCGGGCTTCAGAGTCCCGCCCAGAAAAGCGATGCAGCCTGCGCCCAACCCGCCGGCAGCTCCCGCGCCGGGAATATTCCCCACCGACAAACCCAGCCCCCGCCGGATCATGTCCGCCAGATGGCATAGGCCGCTGTCCAGCCGCTCCGCCATAGCTTCGTCCGCTCCCTTCTGCGGTCCAAAGACGTGAGCCGCTCCCTGAGGGCCGCAGAGGGGATTATCCACATCGCACATGGCGGTAATCGTCACCTGTTTCAAAAGCCGTCTGGTCTCCGAGATATCAATACGGGCAATCCGTTCCAGCGACCCGCCTACAGGGACAAACTCCTCATCATTGCCCTGAAAGAATCTGGTTCCCAGAGCCGCGGCGCAGCCGCAGCCCCCGTCGTTGGTGCAGCTGCCCCCCAAACCCAGAAGAATTTCCCGGCAGCCGTTCTCCGCGGCATGACGGATCAGCTGTCCGACTCCGAAGGTGGTGGTCCTTTCAGGGTTCTGCCGCTCTCCCACCATAGGCAGGCCGGCGGCGGAAGCCACCTCAATCACGGCTCTATTGCCGGAGCGGCAATAGATGGCTTGAACAGCCTCTCCGTAAGGTCCGGCAACCGTCACTTCCACCGGCTGGGCCTGAATGGCCTCCACAAAGCACTCCACCGTCCCCTCGCCCCCGTCGGCGACCGGAAGCGCGGCTATTTCGCAGTAGGGAAAAAATCTGGGTATGGACTGCCTGGCAATCTCACAGATATCCCGGCTGGATAAGGTGCCTTTGAATGAGTCGGAAATCACGATACATTTTTTCATGGGAGGCCCTCAGGGATTGACCACATGGATGGGCGCGCCGTCAATGTAGGCTTTGGCGTTGGCCACCGCGCAGTCCATGATGCGCTGGCGGCTCTCCTTGGGCGCCCAGGAGATGTGGGGGGTGATAATGCAGTTTTTGGCCTGGAGCAGAGGGTTGTCGGCGCGGATAGGCTCGGTGTACACCACGTCCAGGCCGGCGGCCCCCATTTTTCCGCTGTTCAGCGCGTCGGCCACATCCTGCTCGTTGATGAGCTGCCCCCGGGCGTTGTTGATGAGGATGACCCCGTCCTTCATTTTGGCAATGGACTCCTTGTTAATCATGCAGGTGTTCTCCGGGGTCAGGTTACAGTGGAGGGTAATCACGTCGGAC
>CAJUPW010000044.1 GCA_910588635.1 uncultured Oscillospiraceae bacterium
TTCTGCCGAAAATACTTGTCTGGAGACGGACCGGGAAGATAGGTAATGCCAACACGAAACAGGACAGTCAATTGACTGTCCTGTTTTATATTATTTATGAACTTGTTGGAGTGCATAACCAGTTCCACACGTACCCAATGACCGGGTTCCTCCTGTTCCAGAGCTTTGTCAAGGCTGCAGACACGAAAAGAGGAGGCGGTAGCGCCGCTATGTTCTTGGTTGCTGAAGGAAATCACAGTAGAGCGTGTAGTCAAAGGGGACACGTCTTCCGTCCCGGACCTAAAATGTACCTGGTGTTCTTCTAAGGAACACATAACTCTGCTACTTGAAATCTATGTTGAATCCTTTACTTATTTTGAGATACTTTCTGGGACCTTGCCCTTTACTGTATTGGTAAAAAATAACAGCCCGACAAATTCCGACTGTCCAATTACATATTAAAACTTGCCTGTTGTAAAAAAATGAAAATACCTGTTGACAATTAAAGAGAAATCCGCTATACTATTCCTTGCCCCTGATTGGGGTGCAAAATGGCGGCATAGCTCAGTTGGCTAGAGCATACGGTTCATACCCGTAGTGTCCCCGGTTCAAATCCAGGTGCCGCTACCATATAAAAAACGGACCCATGTCCGTTTCCATATAAACGGCCCGGTGGTCAAGCGGTTAAGACTCCGCCCTTTCACGGCGGCAACACGGGTTCGAGTCCCGTCCGGGTCACCAACCGTTTCATATGGAGGCATAGCTCAGCCGGTAGAGCGCTCGCCTCACACGCGAGAGGTCACAGATTCGAGTTCTGTTGTCTCCACCAGAAATCACCGTCAAAACCACTTGGTTTTGACGGTGATTTCTTCTTTATCCAACTTTTTGATGGCCCAGCCATCCTTGAATATCCTGGATATCCCGTCCACTGTATGAAGCGGTGCGGCTACGCTGTGACGCAGCCCATTACAAATTTTATAATTAATTTCTAGAAAAGAGGAAGTTTTAGGTCGACAAGTTAAAATCTTTATGGTACAGTTTTAATATCAAGGTAAGTCCTTTGTTGTCTGAACTTCATTCTAAAATCAAACAATAGTCCAGTTTATTGGATTGTAAATGTGGTATTCTTACTCAAAATAACGTACTCAGGGGTGAGAGCGATGGAAACCCACCTGGCACATATCCGAAGAGATTCGGTTGGAGCAATGATCGCTGCTCAACCAGTCAGCGATCATTGTCACAACACCGCAGCATATGCGGCTTCGGCGCTGGAGCCAGTAAAACTTTCCGCTGCGGGGAAGACGGCGGGGCTGCTGCATGATATTGGAAAATACTCAGAGCAGTTTCAGGCCTACATAAAAGACGGTATTGGCACACGTGGTTTGGTGAATCACACCTTTGCCGGAGTGCGCCTTCTTTTGGAGCGGTATCACCATGAACCGCCAGAAAATTTGGCAGATATCGCCGCCGAACTGTTGGCTTTGGCTGTCGGCGGCCATCATGGGGAATTTGACTGCGTGGACAAGGGCGGCAAGAGCGGCTTCCAGCACCGGCTAAACAAGGAGGGCATCGGCTATGAGGGAGCGGTAGAGAATTTTTTTCGTTTCTGTGCGCCCCTGGAGGAACTGGACCGGTATGTTCGGGCAGCTCAGGAGGAGTTAGTTCCAGTACTGGAGCACATCCTCTCCATGACCGGTGAGGACGCTGATGATGGCCGCTATGATGAGGAGACCGCTTTCTACTCCGGTTTGCTCGCCCGGCTGCTGCTCTCTGCGGTGATCGAGGGGGACCGGAGAGATACGGCGGCGTTCATGAACGGAGCTCATTTCTCCGAACGCCAAAACGCCGAGGCTTTACAGCAACTGTGGAGCGGCTGCCTGGACCGGGTGGAGGAAAAGCTGGATGAGCTCCCTCAGTCGTCCTCCATCGACCGAGCCAGACGGATGATTTCTGACCAGTGCAAAAAGTCTGCGGACCGGCCCAGCGGTGTGTTCCGTCTGGACATACCGACCGGCGGCGGCAAGACCCTATCCGGCCTCCGGTTTGCTCTCGCTCACGCCCGCCGGCACCGAAAACAGCGTATCATCTTCACTTCTCCTCTGCTCAGCATCCTGGAGCAAAACGCGGCGGTAATCCGCGATTATATTCAGGACAACAGCCTGATCCTAGAGCACCACTCCAATCTGGTCCGGACTGAGGAAAACAGTCAGCAGCTGGATGAACGGGAGCTCCTGACTGAAACCTGGGAAGCCCCGATCATTATCACGACTCTTGTGCAGCTGCTGAACACCCTGTTTTCCGGTAAAACCACAGACATCCGGCGGTTTCACTCCCTGTGCGGCAGTGTGATCATAATTGACGAGGTCCAGACCGTACCCAGCAAAATGTTGTCTCTTTTTTCCATGGCGGTCAACTTTTTGTCGGAGATATGTGGAGCCACTGTCGTTCTCTGTTCCGCTACCCAGCCCTGTACGGAACAAATCGAACACCCTATACACAGTCCAATCCCTGATATTGTTCCATACGATCCCACTGTCTGGGAAGTTTTTCGCCGGACAAATATTCAAAGTATTGGGGCCATGTCGTTGGAGCAGATTTCTGACTTTGCCCTGAAAGAGCTGAACTCTGTCAGCAGTCTATTGATCGTCTGCAATAAAAAGAGCCAGGCGGAAGGTCTGTACCGCCTGCTGAAGGGCGGAGACTTTGCTCTGTTCTCCCTTTCTGCTGCCATGTGCATGGCTCACCGCAGAGATACACTGGACAAGCTGAGACACGCTCTGGGGCAGGGGGACAAAAAAACAGTTTGCGTCTCTACCCAGGTCATTGAGGCCGGAGTGGACATCTCCTTTGCCTGTGTGATCCGCCTCTCCGCCGGTATGGACAGTGTCGTTCAGGCGGCGGGCCGCTGCAACCGCAGCGGTGAAGCCGGCCCGGGGGTTCTGGCTCCGGTCTATCTGGTTCAGTGCCAAAACGAATCCCTCGCCAAGCTGCCGGACATCCAGAGAGGGCAGAGCGCGGCTCAGGAACTGATTACAGAATTCGCGCTTTATCCGGAGCTGTATCACGGCACGCTGGATTCTGACGCGGCAATCGGATACTACTACCGCGCCCTGTACCGCGTCGAGCCGAAAGGACATCATGACTACTCCCTGAAAGACAGCCCATCTCTGTTTTCCCTCCTATCTCTGAACGGCTATTGCACACAGGAACCACTCTACTATTTCCGGCAGGCGTTTCGATTGGCCGGTTCGCTGTTTCAAGTCTTTGAAGAGAACACCACAGATGTGATAGTTCCCTACGGAGCGGGCGCCGGACTGATCCCGGAGCTGTGCGGTGAACGGATGAAATATGACCTTGCCTATCTGAAAGAATTGTTGGAGCAGGCCAAGCCCTACACCGTCTCCCTGTACCAATATCAAATTGACCGGCTGAACGAGGAGCACAGCCTCATCCCCCTTCAGGGCGGAGCGCTGGGACTCAGCGGACACTACAGTGCGGAGACCGGTTTTTCGATGGACGAATCCAATCTTGAGTTTTTGTGGAGGTGATACGATGCGGCATCCAAACATTGTGGAATTTCAGGTCATAGGAGACTATGCCCTCTTCTCCGACCCGATCATGCGTGTGGGCGGGGAAAAGTGCAGCTATCAGGTGCCCACTTATGAGGCATTGAAAGGCATTTTGTCCTCTGTGTACTGGAAGCCAACGCTGATCTGGTATATTGACGCGGTCCGGGTCATGAACCAGATTCAGACCGAGGTAAAGGGAATCCGGCCCATCCACTACCAGGATGGTAAAAACGAGTTATCCTATTATACTTACTTGAAAAACTGCCGCTATCAGGTGCGGGCCCACTTTGAGTGGAACGAAAACCGCCCCGAGCTGGCCGGGGACCGCAATGAAAACAAGCACCACAATATCGCCAAGCGGATGATCGAGAAGGGTGGACGCCGGGACGTTTTCCTGGGAACCAGGGAGTGCCAGGGTTATGTGGAACCTTGTGTGTTTGGGGAGGGGCCCGGCGCCTATGACACTCTGCCGGAGCTGAGCTTTGGGCTGATGTACCACGGCATCACCTACGCTGACGAGGCCTACTCCCCTGAAACACAGGGAAAAATGACCGCCCGGTTCTGGTATCCGGTGATGAAACAGGGGATCATTACCTTCCTCCGACCGGAGGATTGTACGCTCACCAAGCCACTGCGGGAGATGGAGGTCAAGCCCTTCGGTGAGGAACTTGAGAACTTCTCCGGTCTGCGGGAATTTGGGGAGGTGGAGTGATGGGGCTGCTGCAAAAAGCTGTCGAAACCTACGACGCGATGGCGTACCGGGCCGGGCAGATATTCGAGGGAGAAAATGAACCGCTGGCTCCCATCGCCCACATCATGACACGGCCACAGATCGAAATCACGTTGGACCAAGACGGACGGTTTGGTTTTGTCCGGGCATTCGAGAAGGGCGCCCCGAAAATCATCATACCCGCAACGGAGGAATCAGCAGGACGAACCGTCAAGGCAGCTGAACTTCCTCACCCCCTATGCGACTATCTGCGGTATCTGCTGCCCCAAAATCAGGTAGAGTATCAGCACTACATATCCCAACTATCTGACTGGACAAACTCGCCCTGTTCCCATCCCAAACTGCGCGCTGTTTTAAACTATGTGCAAGGCGGAACGATTCTGGCGGATCTGAGTCAGGCTGGTATTGATGCCGAAGAGAAAGCGATGATCTGTTGGGTGGTCAATGGCTTAGGGGAGGAACGCAGCGGCCCTTGCTGGACAGATCAGGCGCTGATGGACGCATTCATTGCATACAGCCGCGAGAAACGGACAGACATCTCCCCCGCGCTCTGTATGGTTTCGGGCAAAATGGAAGCTCCCGCCGGACAGCACCCCAAGGGGATTGTCCCCATCAATGGAAACGCCAAGCTGATTTCCGCCAACGACTCCAGCGGCTTCACCTACCGGGGGCGATTTGGCGATGCGGCACAGGCCGCGACTGTGAGTTACACCGCATCCCAGAAAGCCCACAACGCCCTTCGGTGGCTGGTAGCCAACCAGAGCGCCCCTTTTGGCGGACGGACCTTCCTGTGCTGGAGTCCCGAGGGCATCCAGATTCCCAAGGTGACAGGTCCTATGGGCCGCAAAAGCGGGACCGCTCAGCGGTCAGCTACCCCCAGCCAGTACCAAAGACAGCTTCGTGAAGCCCTGTCTGGCTGGAAAGCGGAGCTGCCCCAGTCGGCGGGCGTGGCCATTGCCGCCTTCGACGCTGCGACCACAGGCCGGCTGGCCGTCACCTACTACAACGAGCTGCTGGCTTCGGACTTTCTCGACCGCCTCTATGACTGGGAGGCCTCCTGCCGCTGGGAAAACGGCCCCTATGGGATTCAGTCGCCCTCTCTGTTTCAAATCGTCAGCTGGGCCTTTGGAACGCCCCGGAACGGCAAGACAGAAGTGGATGACCGCATCCTGCGCCAGCAGATGCAGCGCCTTGTAGCCTGCCGGGTGGACAGAGCGCCGTTTCCCCTGGATGTGGAACGGGTGCTGGTGGAAAAAGCCTCTCATCTTCTGCTCTATGAGGGAGAAAATCGGCAAAAATTGTTATTCACGGCCTGCGCGGCCATTCGGAAATATCACTATGACCATTTGAAGGAGGAGTGGGATATGGCTTTAGACAAAAACTGTTCTGACCGGAGCTATTTGTTCGGCCGCCTTCTGGCCATTGCGGAGGCGGTAGAGAACAGCACTTACACGGACGAGAACCGGCGTGAGACGAACGCCATGCGAATGCAGAAAGCCTTTGCGCTGCGGCCAATGGCCACTTGGCGGCTTCTGGAGGAGAAACTAGGGTCCTATTACAAGCAGCTCAGCCCCGGCCTGCGCCAGTACTATCGAAAGCTGACCCAGGAAATCGTGGACAAGCTGCCCGTTTCGGACGGTGGTCTGAACCAGAAACTGGATGATATCTATTTGCTGGGCTACTACCATCAGCGGGCTTACCGTACCGAAAAGTCCGATCAACAAACAACTGAGGAGGAATCTTAAATGGGCATCTTACAGAACAAAATCGACTTTGTAGTCTTTGTATCCGTCGCCATGGCGAACCCCAACGGCGACCCACTCAACGGCAACAGCCCTCGCACCGACTACAATGGCCTGGGGGAGATCAGTGACGTGTGCGTCAAACGCAAGCTGCGCAACCGGATGCAGGACCTGGGACAGGCTGTGTTCGTCCAGTCCGCCGACCGATGCAACGATGGATGCGGCAGCCTCAGTGAACGGGCCGCCGCTGTTCTGGGAAAAGCGAAGGAGTTCAAGGATTCGGACGCCTATGCACAAAAGGCCTGTGAAACCTGGTTGGATGTGCGCTCCTTTGGCCAGGTATTCGCGTTTAAGGATACAAAGGGGATGTCCATCGGTGTGCGTGGCCCGGTTTCTGTCCATCAGGGTGTCAGCCTCTCCCCAGTGCAGGTGGAGGATATGCAGATCACCAAGAGCGTAAATGGAGAGGCCAGCGATAAGCCCCGTTCCTCCGATACCATGGGCATGAAGCACTTTGTCCGCTTCGGTTTCTATAAAATCAAGGGCTCCATCAATGTCCAGCTGGCGAAAAAAACCGGCTTCACGGAGGAGGATGCCGAGGTCTTGAAAGAATGCTTGCGCACCCTCTTCGTCAACGACGCCTCCTCTGCCCGGCCGGATGGCTCTATGGAGGTAGTCAAACTCTACTGGTTCCGCCACAACTGCGAGGAAGGGCAGTACTCCTCCGCCAAAGTCCACCGCTCGGTCCAGGCTGAACTGACCGTCTCTGATACTCTCCCTGTCTGTGCGGAGGATTACCAGATTACGCTGGAACCTCTGGATGGGCTGAACCCGGAGATTCTGGATGGTATTTAGGGAAGAGGACTGGCTCCAACTGTCTGGTTTGCAGCACTTCGCCTTCTGCCGCCGCCAGTGGGCGCTGATCCACATTGAGGACCAGTGGGCGGAGAATTACCGCACGGTGGACGGCCATCTCATGCACGAGCATGTTCACGGCCAGACATTCCGGGAGAGCCGGGGGGACCGGCTGACTGTCAGAGGGCTGGCGATCCGCTCGGCGGAGCTGGGCGTCTCCGGTCAGTGTGACGCGGTGGAGTTTCACAGAGACCCTACTGGGGTCCCTCTGCGGGACCGGGAGGGGCTGTGGCTGCCTTACCCGGTGGAGTACAAACGCGGCAGACCCAAAGAGCACAGCGCGGACGAACTTCAGCTGTGTGCCCAGGCCATGTGCCTGGAGGAGATGCTCTGTTGCTCCATCTCGGAGGGGGCGCTCTACTACGGGGAACCCCGCCGCCGGACTGTAGTGTCCTTTACGCCTGAGCTGCGCAGGCAGGTCCGGGATAGTTTGACAGAGATGCGCCAGCTGTACCAGCGGCGCTATACGCCCAAGGTCAAGCCGTCTAAAGCCTGTAACGCCTGCTCTTTGAAGGACCTGTGTCTGCCCAGGCTGATGGGCCGCAAGAAAGTTGCGGACTACTTAGCCGCTGCCATGGAGGAGCTGGAATGAAACATCTGCTCAACACTCTCTATATTCTCTCGGAAGAAATTTACCTGTCTCTGGATGGAGAAAATGTGGTAGCCAACCGGGACAAGGAGGCCATCGCCCGCTATCCTCTGCACACCTTGCAGAATATTATTACGTTTTCCTATGCCGGGGCATCCCCGGCGCTGATGGGGGCCTGCGCCCAGCGGCAGGTTGGCCTAGCTTTCTGCACGCCCAGAGGAAAATTCCTGGCACGGGTGTGCGGCGGGGGAAATGGAAATGTCCTGCTCCGCCGGACACAGTACCGGACTGCGGACGACCCCAGCCAGTGCTGTCAGATCAGCCGCACCATGATTGTCGGTAAGCTGTTCAATGCCCGCTGGAGTATCGAGCGTACCCGCCGGGACCACGGTCTGCGGGTGGACAGCGAAAAACTGTTCTCCGCCTCCAAACAGCTCCAAGGGCTCCTGTCTCAGGTCAGGGAGGTAACCCTCCTGGAGGAATTGCGGGGCCTGGAGGGAGCGGGGGCCTCCGCCTACTTCGGCGTGTTAGACGAGATGATCCTGGGGGATAAAGAGACATTTTCCTTTCGAGGACGCAGCCGCCGCCCTCCGCTGGACGCGGTCAACGCCATGCTCTCCTTCGCATACAGCCTCTTGGCCCATGACTGCGCCTCCGCGCTGGAAAGCGTGGGGCTGGATTCCTATGTGGGATTCCTGCACCGGGACCGCCCGGGCCGGGCCTCCCTGGCCCTGGACCTGATGGAGGAACTGCGCCCCTGTATGGCGGACCGCTTTGTGCTGACGCTCATCAACAACCGTCAGGTCAAGGCGGCGGACTTTCAATATATGGAGAGCGGCGCGGTGCTGCTGACAGACAGCGGCAGAAAAACGTTTTTGAAGCACTGGCAGGAGAAGAAAAAAGAGACGCTGACCCACCCCTATCTGGGAGAAAAGCTCCCGTGGGGGATGATCCCTTGTATTCAAGCGCTTCTGTTGGCCCGCTATCTCCGGGGAGACCTGGACGCTTACCCACCGTTTTTATGGAAGTGATCGGATGCTGGTTTTAATCACCTACGATGTAAATACCGAGGACGCTGTTGGCCGCAAGCGTCTGCGGCAAATCGCAAAGCAGTGCGTCAACTACGGCCAGCGGGTGCAGAACTCTGTTTTTGAGTGCCTGCTGGACGCGGCCCAGTGCCGGATGTTACAGGCAAAGCTATGTAAAATCATGGATCAGGAAAAAGACAGTCTGCGTTTTTACTACCTGGGGAACCGCTACGAAAAGAAGATTGAGCATTTTGGAATAAAGGCATCCTATGCTCCGGAGGATGTGTTGATGCTTTAAGTGCGAAGCGCAAGTACGCGGAAAATCACCACAGGTTCGCACCAGATTTCGCGGCGTTTTCCGTGAACAGGTGACCTTGTTTTTAGAAATTGAATCGGAATTAGGAGGAGATATCTGAAAAAATTGTCTACTTGTTGTAAAAACAGCTTGAAATTTTGGCTGTTTTTGCAGTCGCTCCCCTCTCGGGGGGCGTGGATTGAAATACCAAACGGGGACACCATTACCAGATATAAACCGTCGCTCCCCTCTCGGGGGGCGTGGATTGAAATCACACGGAGATAATCAACGGGGAGGAGGTGATTGGTCGCTCCCCTCTCGGGGGGCGTGGATTGAAATCCAAACGGGGACACCATTACCAGATATAAACCCGTCGCTCCCCTCTCGGGGGGCGTGGATTGAAATCAGCCTGCGCGGCAAAATCAAGCGGACGCAGGAGGTCGCTCCCCTCTCGGGGGGCGTGGATTGAAATCCCGCTCGGTGACCTCTCCGGTGATCGATGAGGTGGTCGCTCCCCTCTCGGGGGCGTGGATTGAAATGGCCCGGTGCGCGTAATGT
>CAJUPW010000045.1 GCA_910588635.1 uncultured Oscillospiraceae bacterium
CGGACTGTCTGGCGTAGATAGCGTCGATACGGTTTTCCATGATAGCTCCTTTCCTATTGGGAAATGGAGCTGTCATATCCTACGCAATAAGCGAGGAAATGCGTGGTTTGAGAAGCGAAGGGAAGAATACTGTATCCTGATTCGGGAAGTATTTGATGAATACCGACAAGTGTTGGGCGCGGAGAAAATTCGCACGATACTTGTTCAGCGCGGATACCAGGTCAGCATAGAATACGTGGCAAGATTGATGAAAGAGATGGGGTTGGCCAGCATCCGCAGTACCGCGAAACAGGACTACATAAAACTCAATGCGACGGAGAAGAAACGAAACATTCTCCGTCAGCAATTTCAGGCAGATAGGCCCAACCAGATTTGGGTCAGCGATGTCACTTGCTTCAAGCTGGGAGAACGCTACTTATACACTTGTGTGATTTTGGACTTGTTTTCCCGCAGGATTGTTGCATATAACGTATCTAAGAAAAATAGCACCCAGCTGATCACCTCTACATTTAAGACCGCATGGGAGCAACGCAGCCCAAACGCTAGCCTCATCTTTCACAGTGACCGAGGGGCCCAATATACCTCTCATCGTTTTAGACAACTACTTCACGAGCGATCCGTAGAACAGTCTTTCTCCAATTCAGGGAAGCCTCATAATAATGCAGTTGCCGAATCTTTCTTTGCCACACTTAAAAAGGAAGATCTATATCGAAAGGATTACACATCGGAAGCAGCCTTCAAGCGTGGTCTTGCCTCCTACATTGAATTTTATAATACGAAGCGGCCCCATCGTACACTGAAAAACCAAACACCATGTCAGGTAGAAGAGTTGTTCATGAGCAGCAACCAATAAAAGGGGCAAGAGGATGTCAGCAGGGTTCGAATCCCCCTAATCACACGTTTTACTCTCTGATTTTGAACTGTTTGCTATTGTCCAGTGACACATGACACCCGGAGTTGAAAAAGCCTGGAGTCCTTGAAACGCAAGGGTTACAGGAAAAGAACGACCCTACTCAATCCAAACAATTGACAACAATTTGTTCAGATTGGGTAGGGTCGTTCATTTTGGCGCGGCGGGTGGGATTCGAACCCACGTGGGATTACCCCAAACTGATTTCGAATCAGCCCCGTTATGACCGCTTCGATACCGCCGCTTATATTGCCCCGCGGCTCGGCGGAGCTTTTTCAGCATACCAGACATTGGCGCAAAAATCAAGGTGCTCTTTCAATCTTTTCTTTCCGGCTTGTGAAAAAATTCAATGTTTCAGGTCAATGCCGCATCACAGAAGGCGCAGCAGTCCACACCGCCGTTCTTTTTCACCAGGGGGGGCAGATAGGGCTGGGTCCGGGTGATGCACCGGGGATTGCGGCAGACCGGCTTTGTGCCGATCTCCACCGCCGGAGTGCGGTCCAGCCGGGGCTGGTTGGCCAAGTCGGCCAACAGCGACATCCGGGCGAACATGCCGTACCGGGCCTGCTCAAAATACACCGCCCGATGGTCGTCGTCCACGTCCACGGCAATCTCGTCCACCCGGGGCAGGGGGTGCATCACCAGCATTTTGTCCTTGGCCCGCTCCAGCTTACGGCGGGTGAGGACGTACACCCCCTTATTCCGCTCGTACTCCAGGGGGTCCACAAACCGCTCCCGCTGGATGCGGGTCATGTACAACACATCCAGCTGGGGAATGACCGCCTCCAGTCCGGTGACCTCGGTGAAGGGCATGCCGTTTTCCTGCATGAAGGCGCGCACATACTCGGGCACGGCAAGCTCCCGGGGGGAGATGAGAAAAAAGCGGATATCCTCAAACTTGGCCAGAGCCTTGATAAGGGAGTGGACGGTGCGGCCGTTTTTCAGATCGCCGCACAGGCCCACGGACAGGTGGTCCACCTTCCCCAGCAGGCGGGTGATGGTGGTCAGGTCGGCGGTGGTCTGGGTGGGGTGCATGTGGCCGCCGTCGCCGGCGTTGACCACGGGCACATGGGAGTACAGCGACGCCGCCTTGGCCGCCCCCTCCCAGGGGGTGCGCATGACGATCACGTCGGCGTAGCCAGAGACCATCTTGACAGTATCCTTTAAGGTCTCCCCCTTGGCCACCGAGGAGGAGCTGGGGTCGGCAAAGCCGAAAACCGTTCCGCCCAGGCGGAGCATGGCGGTCTGGAAGGAGAAGTTGGTGCGGGTGGAGGGCTCATAGAACAGCGAGGCCATCACCTTTCCCCGGCAGGCGTCGATATAGCTGCCCGGGTCGTCCATAATTTTGCCGGCCCGGGCGTAGAGCTCGTCCCACTCCCGGCGCGTCAGGTCTCCAAAATCGATCAGATGCCGCATACCATTTTCCCCTCTTTTGTTTCTCACGCTATCCTACCATAAAGCGGCAGTTTGCGCAAGAAGGGAAATGACCATATCTCAAGGGTTTTCCTGCTCTGTTTTGAACTGCTCCATCGGTGAGCTGCTGGAGTATATTCCGGAGGACCCAAAGCTGTAAAATATATCTCTTGAACGCCCGGAGAGACTATGCTATAATACGGTTATCACCCGCCATGTGCGGACAGAAAGGAAGTCATTCCCATGTTCAGGAAGAGAAGCCGTCTGCTGGCCGGCGCACTGTGCGTCATGCTGGCGGCTATGCTGGTCGTGCCCGCGGCCGCCCACGGCTGTCACGGCGGACGGGGCCGCCACGGCGGATACCGGCAGAATGTCCAGACTGCCGTTACGGTCTGCCCCTATGAGGACTGCGCCGAGGCGGGCCGGCATACCCACGACAGTGTGACCTACTGCGGCTACGGCCACGGCAGCGGCGTGTGCGACGGGACCTGTCTGGCCTTGTGCCCCTATGAGGACTGCGCCGAGGCGGGCCGGCATACCCACGATGGCGTGGGCTACTGCGGCGCAAACCACGACTGCGGCTACTGTGACAACTCCTGTACGGTCAAAGCTTCCCACAGACACGGCTGCGGCCGCTGGGCCTGATCCCAGGTATAAAACCCCTCCGATCTCACATCCTAACGAGAGAAACGGAGGGGGCTTTTTTGTTGTGGTTCTGGAGCTTTATCGTGTACAGCTTTGCCGGTTTTCTGCTGGAGGTGGCCTTTGCCCGGCTGGTGGGAGGACGGGCCGACCGGAAGGGGCTGCTGGTGCTCCCCCTGTGTCCGGTATACGGGGCGGGGGCCTGTCTCATTCTGGCCCTACCCCGGTGGGTGGACAACCGCCCTTTGGCCCTGTTCCTGCTGGGCGGGCTGACCGCCACGGCGGCGGAGTATCTGGCCGCCCTCTGGCACGAGAAGGCGCTGGAGGTGTCCTTCTGGGACTACCATGGCCTGCCCGGTAATCTGCAAGGGCGGGTGTGCCTGCCCTTCTCGCTGGCCTGGGGGGCGCTGTCCCTGGGGCTGGTGTACCGGGTCCACCCGGCGCTGTCCCCCTGGTTGGCCAGGATTCCCGACCCGGTGGGCTGGGCGGCCCTGGCTACCCTGGTGGCCGACGGCCTGTTCACCGCCGCCGCTCTCCGGAGCACAGGGGACACCGCCAGCCTGCGGTGGTATGAAAAATAACCGCCGGTCTTAGACCGGCGGTTATTTTTTACTCCTCGTAATCGTCGTACTCGTCGATGTGGGCGGAGCGCTGGAGCCTCTCCTTGGCGCCCCCCGCCAGCTCGGCAAGACAGTCCCAGTAGGCGATGACGGCGCACACAGCGGCGGCGGCGGCCAGAGACAGGGCCACGATCTTCAAAACAAAGCGGGCAACTTTCATGGTGGTACCTCCTATGAAAAACTGTTGTCCCCAGTTTACACGATGACGGGAGAAATTACAATCGTTTTTGGGAAATTTAATTTATTTTTCTGTAGCGCACCCCCGCCTCCGGCGTGACGCCCCGCTGCTCCATCAGCTGCTCCACGGTGACGAAGCAGAACCCTCGGGCCAGCAAGGTGTCCACAATGCGCAGAGCCGCCTGGGCGGAGCTGGGGAAGAGGTCGTGGAGGAGGATGATGTCCCCGTCGGAGGCGTGCTCCACCACGGCGGCCACCACCCGGTCGATATCGTCGTCCTTCCAGTCCTCCGGGTCCACCGACCACAGGATGACCGGACCGCCGCACCAGCCCTCCGCGGTCTTGTCCAGAAGCCCGTAGGGGGGGCGCAGCCAGTAGTTTCCTTCCCCCGCCAGCTGGGTGATAAGGGCCCGGGTTCTGCCCACCTGGAGGTCGAAGTCCCGCCGGGACAGACCCTTCAGCTCCACATGGTCGTAGGTGTGGATGCCGATCTGGTGGCCCTCCACGGCCATGCGGCGGACCAGCTCCTCATTGCCCGGGATGCGGCTGCCCACCAGGAAGAAGGTGGCGGGCGCCTCCCGCAAGGCCAGGCCGTCCAGCAGTGGGCCGGTGGTGGAGGAGCGGGGGCCGTCGTCAAAGGTGAGGGCCACCAGGGGCGGACCGCCTGCCTCAAGTTCCACCGGGGCGTCCGCCGGGACAGGCCGCTCCGGAGCGGGAAGGGCGGCCGCCAGGGCCGCCATACAGAGCAATACCGCAATTTTTTTCCTGCGCACCGCCGCAACATCTCCTTTTGCTGTCAGTATGTGCGGCGGTTTGAAGGCCAAACCTTAAAAAATATGTCTTTCCTGGGAACTTTTATCAGACACCGCCGTCATAAATAAATGATCGCACAGCTGCAAAAATCTGATTGCTTTCAGGAGGGATCACGATGAAACGTATCTTGTCGGCCGCGTTGGCGCTCGCTTTGCTGGCCATGCCATGGAATGGGGCGTCTGCCGCCGAAAGCGGGATGAATTTCGATTTTGAAGAGGACGACTCCGGTTTTCTCCCCATTTTTGCCGACCTGCCGGCGGTGGAAGGAACGGAGGAATTTTATGAGCTGGAGTATGGCCATCGGGATGTTCCGGTGGAGGGGGCGGGAAAGGGGCTGTTCCTCTCCGGCAACAACCACAGCGACGATCTGTTCATGGGGTACTATAAGGAACTGGACGGCCTGACGCCGGGAGAGCGCTATGTGTTCCGGGTCACCTTCCAGCTGGCCACCGATGTGGAGTCGGGGATGATCGGGATCGGCGGTTCGCCAGGGTCCTCCGTATGTGTAAAAGGGGGCGTCACCGCGCAGAAACCCGCTGCCGCAGAGACAGAGGAGCGGTATTACCGCCTGAATCTGGACAAGGGAAACCAGAGTACGGGCGGCGCGGATATGGCCGTGATCGGCGATATGGAAAAATACGACTCCCAGCGGCCCGGCGTATATGAGTTTAAGTCCTTCGACTTTACGGCGGAGGCCGTGCCGGGGAAGGATGGCAGGGTGTATCTGATCCTGGGCACCGACTCCGGGTTCGAGGGGACCAGCTCCTGGTATGTGGATCATATTTCGGTACAGTGGGTGGAAAAGCGAAATGAAACCATCACCAGGGCGGAGGCCGTTCAGCTGCTCTACGACGCCGCCTCTGCCGGGCCGGCGGACGGCCCCGCGTTCCGGGATGTGGACCTCTCCTCGCCTTATTGGTATGCCCTGGGCTGGGCCCAAAGCAGCGGGTATATCTCCGGGCGCGGCGGCGGATGTTTCGCGCCGAATGACCGCCTGACCGTGGAACAGGCCATGTCCATCCTCTATCGGTACGCGGACAGCCCGGAGGACATTTTGCCTATGGACCTGCCGGGAGTTTCTTCATGGGCAGAGCGAAGCATGGCATGGGGGCTTCAGCGGGAGCTGATTCAGGAGGACGGCCTCACCGGCCACGGGGGCGCTATTGTCAAAAGCGCTTACGTGGAGGCGCTGGAAAAAACAGTCAGCCTATACGGCGGGACAGAAGCTTCTCGGTAAGCCGCCGCTTTCGGGGCAGAGACATAAAAATACTTTCCCGTTTTGACCGGCCGGGGGCTTGTCCGATTCAGAGGTCATCCATACTCCGCAGATAGGTCTCGGCGCCGTAGCGCAGACAGCGCTGGAGCCGCCGCTCCCCCCGCTTGATGGTGCGGGAGACGGTGGACTTGTCCACCCCCAGGGACTCGCTGATTTCCCGCATGTTCTTGCCCTCGGCGTAGTACAGCAGCATCATCTGCCGCTGCTTGGAGGTGACATCCTCCCGCAGGCAGCGGATCAGGTTGCGCTTCAGCCGGCTGATCTCCTGGCTGTTGTCCGCGGCGATCTGCCGGGAATACATGGCCATGTCGGCGGCGTAGAGCTTGCCCTTTCTATATCGTGTATTTGGCATTCCGGCGATACCCCCTGTCGTAATAGCGCCCGGTCAAGACCGCCAGCTCGTTGGCCTCCCGCAGCATGGTGGACAGCATTCGGATGCGGTCCTGGAGCTGGCAGCGCTGATCGGCGTTGGACGTGTGCTCCAGTTTATCCTCCAGCTGCCAGATACGCAGGTCCAGCGCGTGGGCGTGGGCCCGGTACTCCAGCGATAATTCAGCTAACGTCATGGTGTTCCCTCCTCAGTGTATAACGGTTCAGACACCGGGCGCACAACCGCCCGTCCCGGTCGTTTTGATACTGCTCCCCGCCGCACCGGGGGCAGAGCCAGGCCGGGCGCCGGGCCTGGATATCCCGTAGGGGCGGGGCGAAAAAAATTTGTTTTTTTACTTGACATACCGTCCTTTCTTTGCTATAATAGCGTTCGCTGTTGGTGGACAGCCGCCATGTGCTGGTGTAGCTCAGCCGGTAGAGCAGCTGATTTGTAATCAGCAGGTCGGGGGTTCAAATCCGTCCACCAGCTCCACATCGACACAAGCTCCGGATCGCTCGCTTTCGTGCAGGCACGAAAGCTCGTTCCCTTCGCTGTGTCTCCTTTCCAATTCGAACCCGCTGCGCTGGGGTTCGAGTTGGGGCCGCCCGAAGGGCGGCAGCGACAACTTAATCTGGAGGAGTTCCCGAGTGGCCAAAGGGGGCAGACTGTAAATCTGTTGCGTTTCGCTTCGGTGGTTCGAATCCACCCTCCTCCACCACATCGCCGCAAGCGTCATATCGCTTGCGGCGGTTTTTTTAAAGCCGCGGCCCGCTCATCCGCTGCGGCGCCTTTCCAATTTGAACCCGCTTACCCGCAAAGGACGAGGCGCATTAGAAAAGCGCAGTTATAGAACACCTGTTCTATAACTGCGCTTAGAATACCCTTTTCCCTGAAAAATGTCAACCTCAAAACTGGAACATATTTTCGATCTTGGGCCGGTTTAAGGGACTATACAGATTGGAATTTCCGCCGGCGCGGCTTGAAACAGTCCAAAAAAACGGCTCCCCGGCCTTAGGCCGGAGAGCCGTTGGTAATCGTGGGCTTAAAAATACTTCTTTACACCTTCAGGGGCAAGAGAGGCGTCGTCGCTGATGGTGATGGTGAACTTGATGTTGTGCCGCTCAGCGAACTTGTTCAGCCAGTCCAGGAACAACTCAGTTTCGTTGTCGCAGTCGCCGCCGACAATCTTGGTAAGGCTGTCGATAAAGATGTGGGTGATGTCGTAGTTGCCGGCGTACATGCCGCTGATAAAGCCTTTCAGGGCGGTATAGTCGGCGATGTCGTACTCGCTGGCCTCCACCAGGCGGATATGATAATGGATGTCGAAGGTCAGCTTGTTGCCTTTCTCAATGCACACTACGTTGCCATGCTCGGTCTGAACGGCGTTGTTAATCAGCTCAATCACGTTTTTGGTCTTGCCGGAACCCTTTTTACCCATAATAACACGAATCATGTGTATCACTCCTTACTGATTTGACATTGGGGTAAACGCCCTCTGTTTATTTATACTCTACCATATTGCGGCGTTTATTTCAACTATAATGTTCGTTAATTTTTTGAGAAATGAGATACATATGTGGACAGGCGGCGGCAGAATCTCCATAATTGAAGAAAGTTTTTAGAAAATGGAGGCTGTGTTATGCGGACAATATCTTCTCTAATCGCCGATTATCTTGAAACGGGAGAGTACGAAAAACAACTGTCGCCAGATACAATAAAGGCTTATCGCATCGATCTGCGGCAGTTTGCTGACTTTACAGAAGGTACGTGGGCTGATAAAGATATGTTGAATCAATACATCAAATATCTTAACCAGCACTTTGCCCCCCGGTCTGTCAAGCGTAAACTGGCAAGCGTGCGAGCTTTTTATCACGAGATGGAAATCAGCGGGGAACTGGAGGAGAATCCGTTTGACAAGCTCCACATCCGTATCCATTCGCCGAAGCAGCTTCCACGGATTATCCCTGAGCAGATTGTGCGGGCTCTTTTGCAATGTGCTTATGATACCTATACGCAGGGATGCCGGGAGGTCCTTCGGGATATTCTGGTGCTGGAGCTCCTGTTCGGTACTGGCCTCCGGGTGTCGGAATTATGCGCGTTGTCGCAGGATACCTTTGTATTAAGCGACAGCGGACTTCGTCTCTTGGTCAAGGGCAAAGGGAGAAAAGAGCGTATCATTCAAATTACAACTCCCGAACTGATCCAGCTTGTGCAAACATACTGCGATGCGTTTTCCAAGGAGATTCAAAAACAAGGGATCATTCTATTTAACCGGCGGGGATACCCCCTCTCCCCACAGTCAGTCAGGCGGATTATTAATAAATATCTGTACCGAATTGGTATATCCACCCGTGTAACGCCTCATATGTTTCGT
>CAJUPW010000046.1 GCA_910588635.1 uncultured Oscillospiraceae bacterium
AACACAGCCCCCTCCAGCAGCGTACCGGCAGGCAGACCGTTGGTGGAGTTGTAGTCGGCGGACTTCTTCGTGATCTGGATTTGAGCGGTAATGGGAATGTTCTTCCATTCGATCAGGGTGGTTTCACCTGCGGTGACGTAGACAGTTTTCATGGCGGTGTCGGGGACGTAGCCCTTGTTCTCCAGCTCCCGCAGGTAGTACCGGCCCGACTTGGTCAGGCCCTCGATGTACACATATCCAGAATTATCGGAGGTGTACTGCCCGATGGGGGTGTTGGCGCTGTCGTAGAGCAGGAAGGTCACGCCCTGGATGCCCTTGCCGGTGACGCTGTCCGTCTTATGGATCAGGATGCCGCTGAAAGCCTTGTTTTTCACCGTCAAGGTGGTACCTTTTCCGCCATCCTGCATGGTGAAGTAATGGGGCGTGGAATCCAGCTTGAATTCCTTCGGACAGGCGGTTTCCACCGCGTAATAATTGCCCCTGTCCAGTTGAAGGGTGGCGCGGCCATCGCTGCCGGTGGTGATGGTGTCCACCAGCCCGCCGTCAGAGACGCGGCGGATCTCGAAGGTCACATTGGGGATGCGCTTGCTCTCGTTCCCCTCCACCACCTTGATCAGCTCGAAGTTCCCCACAGGCGTGTTGTAAAAGACCAGCGTCTGGCAGTCATCCGGGTCGATTTTGACGGTCTGCGTCTGTGTTGCCGGGTCAATGGTGAATCCAGGCAGCGTTTTCACCTCTTTTGCGATGACAGTGCCCACGATCCCGCTGATCCGGATCTCTCCGTTCCGGTCAGTTTCGTACAGGCCCTTGCTGCTGGTATGCCCATGGTTATCGTCCACATAGGAGCCGTCCGCGTAGGTCAACAAGAACTGTACCCCGGCCAGCGGGCTGCCGTCCAGGCTGCTCTTTTTCTGGATGACGAGGGAACCGGCCCTTTCATTCCAGAAGATCATCTCCTGGGGCTTCTTGGACGCCTGGATCGTGATGGTCTGGGGTTCGCCGTCCAGCATAAAGCCCTCCACCGTGGAGATCTCCCGTGCGGTGACGGTGGTACCGGGTTCCAGGTCATTCAGCACGATTTCCCCGGCGCTGCTGGTATAGTACACCCCGTTGTTGGTGCCGATGGGCTTGCCGTAGCCGTCCACGACTTTGAAGCAAACACCCTTCAGCGGCTCATGATCCGTCCCCTTGATGTACTTTTTGATGGTCAAAACCATCTTGGGGTCGTTCTCAAAATCGAGGCTGTTGCCGCCGCCTGTGCCGGTGTTGGCGCCGGGAGTGGTGGTAGTGGTGCCGCCGCTGGTGAAGGAATTGGTCCCCGATTTCAGGATGATGGTCTGCGGGGTGGTGTTGAGGACATGGGTATCGGGCACCTTATATTCAGACACCACCACGGTCGAGCCGGGCATGAGGCCGGTAACAGTCACCGTTCCGTCCGCCCCGGTGGTGTACCTGCCGATCAGGTTCCCATCGCCGTCCTTGACCGAGAAAACTGTGTTGGGGATCGGCTTCCCATTGGTGGAATCCCGTTTCGAGAGGGTCAATGAACACAGGGGCGTGTTATAAAAATAGAGGTGCTGCGTGTCATCGCCGGGATTGATCACCACGGTCTGGCTGCGGGTATTGGGGTCAACGGCAAATCCAGACGGACTGGTGACCTCCGTTGCGATGATGGTGCCGGTGATATTGGACACCACGATCTGGCCCTCGGAATTAGTCCAGTACAGACCGTTGGAGGAGAGCTGGCCGCTCTCAGCGTCCACCACCTTCCCGTCCGCGTAGGTCAATTTGAACTGCGCGCCCTCAAGCGGAGTTTTGTCCAGGCTGGACAGCTTATGGATGACGAGATTTCCCGCCTTGTGGTTGATGAATTGCAGCCGCACACACTGTCCGGCCTTGACAACGGCGGTCTGCGCCACATCGTCCAGCACATATCCGGTTTTTGAGCGGGTCTCCTTGACCACCAGTGTGGTGTTCGGGTCGATGTTCTCCACCAGGAAGGTCCCATCCAACGCAGTCGTAAATTTTCCGTTGGCGTCGCCCACCACGGAGCCGTCCGACTTGGTGACCAAAAATTCAACGCCGCTCAGAGGCTCGCCCTGGTCCCCCACCTTCGTGACCAACAGGGAGCCCTTGGCGCTGTTGCCGAAATGGACCTGGATGACCTCCTGCTCCTCGCCGGAGAGGTAGACCGTCTGGGGCGGCGTATCGATCACATGAGCGCCGTCACTGGACAATTCCTCAATGATGTAAGCGCCCTTTTTCAACCCGGTTGCGGTGAAAGAGCCGTTGGCCGAGGTGCGGAACGTCCCGATCACGGTGCCGCCTGTGCCGGAGGTGTTGCCGGAGAGATAGCGGATCTGGAACACCGCCCCCTCAATGGCCACATTGGGATTCTGGCTGTCGTATTTCCAAACGCAGATGGCGGACAGGGGCTGGTTGCGGAAGCGGAAGGTGTGGCCCTGCCCAGCGGGGACAAATGCCTCCTGGGTGTCGGGGTCCGCCTTGGCGAAGCCCTTCAGCGGCTCCAGCTCCTTGACCCGGAACCAGCCGTCCCGCAGGCCCAGCTCGCCCATCTCCGGGCCGTTCAGCTCAATGCGCCCGTTCTCGTCCGTGTAGAACACGCCCAGGTCGTTGATCTCGCCGGTGGCTGTGCTGTTGCTGGCGTACCAGACCTGGAAGGGGACGTTGGCCAGCGGCTCATAAGTAACCGCATTTTCCTTGACGATCTCAATGACGGGCCGCTTGTGGTTCTTGAAGTAGGCGGTGTGATCCCGGTCCGGGTACAGCGTTACCAGTTGGCTGGGCGCGTCCGGCAGGTAGGGCGAGGGAACCGACTTTTCCGAAATTTCGTACACACCGGGGAGCAGATTCTCCAGCACGGCAAGGCCCGTGCTGTCCGTCTCGATCTCATCCACCGAATGGCCGTCCGCCGCCCGGACGGTAAAAATCGTATGCTCAATCGGGCTGCCATCGTCCGCGTCATTTTTATAGACATACAAATTGGGCCGCTTATGGTTTTCCAGCACAATCGTGCTTTCTTTTCCGGGGAACAGCTCCACATGATGCTCTTTCAGATCCCGGATGTGGTCGTTCACTGTGGCGGTTTCCACCAGGGAATAGACCCCAGGATCGAGGCCCTCCCACAAGATCTCGCCCCGCTCATTGGTCACCCGGTCCAGGTAGTGGGAGCCGTCCTCGATCTTGGCCAGCCGGAAGGAGACGCCCTCCAGAGGAGCGCCGTCCGAGCTGGTTTTCGTGAGGCGCAAAGAGGGCTTCTTGCTGTTGGTGAACACAAATTGGGCGGTCTCGTTGGGCTTCAGCTCAATGATCCGCTGGGCGCTGTCGATGACATAGCCGGGGCAGTCCAGTTCCGTCACCACTGCCGCCCCGGTGGGCAGCTTGGACAGATCGATGGTACCGTCCTCCAGCGAGGTCAACTCCACAGGCCCCCAGCTCCCGTTCACCGCCTCAAACTTAAAGCGGGCGTTGGCGATGGGCTTGGACAGGTCGGCGCTGTCCACCTTGATGAGGTGCATACCGGGCAGCTTGTCATTGAAAAAGACAAGCTCCTGGGTGGCCGTCTGGCCCGCTTTCAGCTCGATCTGCTGGGGCGTGGTGTCCACAATGTGGGTATCATCCGTAGACACCTCTTTAACCAGGTAAGTGCCCGGTTCCAGGTCATAGAGGCTGATCTCCCCGCTCTCCGTGGTGGTAACGGTATCAAACAGCTCCGCGTCCTTGTAAATTTCAAAGGTGACGTTGGGCAGCTTGGCCTTGCTCAGTCGGTCATACTTGATGATCCGCAGGGAGGGCCGGGACAGGTTCACCACCGTCAAAACGGGGTCGTCCTCAATAGCCGGGTCATAGGGATCAATGTGGATTCCGTGGGCGGTGCGGTCCAGCACATGGCCTGCCGGGGCGATCTTCTCCACCGCCTCCACGTACATTTCCGCCTTGATGCCCGTGATGTACGCCTCGCCGGCGTCATTGGTGGTGACGGAGGTGAGGTATTTGCCGTCACCGTAGATGTCAAAGGTGGCGTCGGGCAGGCAGACGCCGTTCTCGTTCTTTTTCACGAGAATGAGCTGGGGTTCCCGGACGTTCTCAAAGGTGAGCAGGACATCCTTTTCGCCTGTCCATTCCACGGTTTCGATGCGCTCATCCTTCAGGTAAGAGGGAGGCGGGGACTGCTCCCAAACCCGGTACGACCCATAGGGCAGCTCATCGCCCTGGAAGGAGATCGTGCCGTCAAAGCCGGTGGTGCCGGTAGTCTTATAGGAGCCGTCAATCTGCTCAAAGACGAACACGGCCCCCTGCAAGCTGCCCTTATTCTGGGCGTCAATTTTCTTGACGGTGAAGCCATGTTCCTCATCGTCCGTCACCGTCAGGTAGGTGGTGCGGCCAGGGGTGAGGGTGACGTTCATGGGCGCGATGATCTGGTAGCCCTCCGGGGCGGAGGTTTCAGACAGCGTAAATTTTTCATCGGCGGGGAGGTCGCGCCAGATGATCTGCCCGCTGCGGTCGCTGGTGCCGGTGACCGTGGTACCCCGGTCACCGGTGAGGGTGAACTCCGCCCCCTCCAGGGGCGCGCCGCCTGGGCCGGTCTTGACGATCTGCAGGCTGGCGGTGTCCGGCTCCTCCGTACCGCTCCACTTGAAGGCGGCCTGGGCGTCCAGGGTGGTGTAGCCGGGGTCGGACACGATGTAGGACTGTTCCGTGGCGGAGGGGTTGTAGGCGAGGTACAGATTATACTGCGCCACGCCGCCCGTGGCCCGGATGGTAAAGCTGCCCTCGGTGGGGACGTTATCCACAGGGATGCAGACCTTAAACGCGCCATAGTATTCCGAGCCGTTGGCGTTCAGATTGGTATTGCGGTTCCGGCTGGTATCCACCTTATAGCAGGTGGCCCCGTTTTCCGACACCGTCTCCAGCGGAGCATTATTCTCCGCCACGAAGATGGTCCCCTGGGGGGCGTCTGTGGAGTACACCTTGGTGGTGCGGTCATCGATCCAGGTGGAGGTGGCGGAGGCCACATACATGGTGCGGGTGTAATATTCCACCCCGTTGATGGTCTCCTTTTTGATTCCGTCCTCATGGTCGGCGGCAGCGCCCTCCAGGCCGTACTCGTTCAGCACCTCCACGCCCCGGATGTCCCTGTCCTCCTCAGCGCGGATGGACAGCCCGGTGTAGAGATTTTTCGTCCAGTGGGTGGAGTGGTCCAGCATGGTCTTGACACTGTCAAAAATGCGGATCTTCTGGGCGTCCGCGGTAGGCTGTACCAGGGAGGCCCGGCCAGCGGTGGAGGAGGTGCCGGGGACGGCCAGTTGGCCGCAGGATGCCCACACCGCCAACTGCGTGGCGTACTTATACTCATCCTCCGTCAGACTGGCGACGCCCCGAACATCGTCCGCGTGAAGCTCCTTGAACTGCTCCAGCGTCCGGTTGGGATAGCCGTTGGCGAACACGCCCATGGTCTGGGGGTTCCGGTCATACTCCCGCAGGGTCAGGGACTTGGAGGGGGACACCCCTTTCAGGCCCCAGTTGACGCAGTAGGCGGTGCCGGTCAGGCCATCGTTGCTGGTGTACTTCCAGTAGCCGCCGCCGATGGACCCGCCCGTGGACTTGTCCAGGTAATTGCCGAAGCCGGCCTGGGTGATCTTGACGCTGCCGCTGCCGCCCAGACTGGCGGCGCTGGCGGGAACGGCCAGCAGGCCGGCCAGCGTGGCGACCGCCAGCAGCAGGGCAAGCAGTCTGGTAAAACGATGATGTTTCATACTGTCTCCTTGTAAAAATTATTTGCGGTGATTGAACAGGTACACCGCATGAAACCTGTGGAAAACAGAAAAAGCGGGGGCGGCCTGCATTGCTGCAAGCCGCCCCCGCTGCGGAGAGAGGATGTTTACTTTGTCGATCCGGGTACAAATAATTCCTTGAGGAAGGCGGTGGCCTCCGGGGCCTGATCCCGCCCGGTCTGGTAGCTTTCGGTGAGCAGGACGCTGTTCCTGCCGGAGAGGTCGTTGGCGGACACGTCCACATGGAGCCACGCTCCGTCCACATAGACGAGGTTCCAGGTGTGGGCCTTGCTACTGATGGTGAAGCAGGGGATGTCCGCCGCGGCGCAGAGGAACTTCATCGCTCTGGCGTAGGAACCGCAGGCTGCTTTCAACTCCACGGCGTGGGCCGCGAAGGTCTGAGTGATGCCGGAGACCTTGCCCTTCTGGTAGGCCAGCAGGGTGCGGATGTAGTCGTTGAAATATTCCACCTTCTCGCTGTCCGAGGCCAGTGTCCCCGCATGGTCGAGGGCAGGCTGGATGAAGTCCAGGGGCGCTTGGTAGTTTTCCGGCATCTCAGCGGACACGGCGTAGTAGTCCAGGTACTGCCAGTAGTCCGTAAAGCCCTGCGGCACATAGTGTTCGTAGCGCAGGACGCCCTCCATGCGCCCGGTCAGCTTCTTCACCGCGCTGTAGTCCTCCTTGCTCACCATGGTGTAGGCGGGGGCGGTATCGCTGGTTCCGTCCACCATGGTCTGGCGGATGGCGTTGTACAGCTCCCGCGTGTAGGGGCCGGTGAACACGTCCGGGTTGGCCTCCTGGGAGAAGTCCTCCCGGCTCCAGTGGCTGGCGGTGATGGAGTAGGGCTGTGGGGCCTCCACCGCCTGGGCTGGGACGGCCAACAGCGCCGCCGTCATCGCCCCGGTCAGGAACAGGGACACAAATTTTTTGCTTTTCATGCTCGTTTCCTCCGTTTCATAAAATGTGGGGTTTGCAAACCGAACCATACCACATGAACCGGGGAAAGTCGAACACAATCGGCACACAGCGGCGGCGATTGCCGAACAGGGTTACTGCTGAACAGCGGTCACGCACCAGCGGTACTCCGGCTGGTTCATCACGCAGGTGTAGAGGGTCACGCGGTTGTCGGTGGTGGGGGCGGTGCCGCTGTTGTCGTTGACGCTGACCTTCTCCACGCTGGTGACGGCATAGGTGCGGGTCCCCAGCAGGGTGGTCAGGGTGATGGTATCGCCAGCCTCCAGAGTGTGGATCTTCCCGAAGTGATTGTTCACCCCTCGGTTATGGCCTGCGAAACAGCAGTTTCCGTCCCAGATGCTGGTGTCGGTAAAGTGGCCCGCACCTTTCTTCAGCGCGGCGCTGTCCGTCCCCTGGTAGACCTTGACTGTCAGGCCGATGGCGGGGATCTTCAGCGTCCCCAAGTGTCCGCCGCTGTAGTAGAGGTCACTGGTGACCTCCGTGTAACCGCTGGTGGTACTGCCCTGGGCGATGTCGGTGGGGCTGCTGGGGATCTGGGTCATGGTGAAGTTACCGCTGGTATCCACCGCAGGGTACTGCCCAGGGACAAAGGAACTGCCCGGAGCGCCGCCTGTTGTGTTGGCCCCGGCGCTCCCTACCTGATTGACCAGTCCGCCGCTGAGAGCGCCGGGGACGAGGTTGGGGGTGAGGTATTCGCCGCTGCCGGGGAGGTAGCTGGTGGGAGAGCCGAAACCGGGAGCCGCCAGGGCGGTGTTCTTGCTCCGGTCCACGTTGGGGTTCTCCCACTCGTAGATGGTATCATCCGATGTCGGCTGACCGAACAGGTAATCCTCCGGGGCGTCGAAGTCATATTCCAATGCGCTGGCCTGGGTGACGCAGAGGGCGCACAGCATAGCGGCCAGCAGAAAACTGCGCAGTTTCATGGTTTTCAAAGGTACATCATCTCCGTTCCTTGAATTTTTTGAATGCGAACCAGCCGCCAGCGCCCAGGGCCAGCACCACAACGCCGATGATCACAGGGCGTTTCAGGCCGGACAGATCCACAGGCTCCTTTTCGGTGTCTGGGGCCTCGGCCCCATCCGGCTGATTACTGTCATTCTTTTCATCAGCTCCAGGGGTCTTGGATTCCTCCGGGGCCTTTTCACTGCCAAAAATGGCGGTGTAGGTGACCACAGCGCAGTTGGCCTTGGACACCTCGCCGGTGTAGTTGGCGGTGACGGTGTAGCCGGTGGCGTACCGGCTGGTGGTAGAGCCGGTATAGCTTGCGGTGGCGGTGTAGCGGGTGACAGGGTTGCCCTCGCCATCCACATCCATGGTTTCGCTCCACTTCACATCACCCAGAGTCAGGGTTTTGCCCTTATCCTCGATGCTCTTGGGGATGAGGGACACATCCGCCTCAGACAGATTGGGATAGCTGCGGCTGGCGGACAGCGAGGTCGTTTTGTTGGCGTAGCCGTCCGTGGTGACCTGGACGCTGGTGTGGTCCAGCCGCAGGATGCCCACATAGCCGTCCTCGGTGGTCACCTCCATCTCAGCGTCCAGCCGCTGGAGGATGGTCTCCAGGCTGTTGGTGTCGCTGGGCTTGGTGACTGTCTCGGTGTGGGTCTGGATGTCCACCCCCACCTCGTCCTTCCGGGTCATGTCCAGCAGATAGTAGCGCCGCCCGTTGCGGATGAAGTCCTCGGTGGGGATGAGGCTGGGATCGTCTGCCAACGAGAGCTGATAGG
>CAJUPW010000047.1 GCA_910588635.1 uncultured Oscillospiraceae bacterium
AATCATGCAGGTGTTCTCCGGGGTCAGGTTACAGTGGAGGGTAATCACGTCGGACCTGGCGTAGAGGGTGTCCAGGTCCACATACTCACCGATCTCCCGGCCGGAGTCATTGGGGTACAGGTCATAGGCCAGCACCTTCATGCCCATGGCCTTGGCTATCCGCCCCTCGGTCTGGCCGATGCGGCCGAAGCCGATGATGCCGATGGTCTTGCCCTCCAGCTCAATGAGGGGGTAGTCCCAATAGCACCAGTCGATGCAGCTGGCCCAGTTGCCGGCGTGGACAGAGGCGTCGTGATGGCCGATGTGGTGGCATACCTCCAGCAGCAAGGCGATGGAGAACTGGCTTACGGAAGCGGTGCCGTAGGTGGGCACGTTGGTGACGGGGACGCCCTTCTCGGCTGCATAGACGTAGTCCACCACATTGTAGCCGGTGGCCAGCATGGAAATCATCTTCATGCCGGGGCAGGCGTCGATGATCTTTTTTGTGATGGGGGTCTTGTTGGTGAACACCACCTCCGCGTCTCCAATGCGGGCAATGGCCTCGTCCTCGTCGGTGAGGCTGGTACGGTCATAGACCGTCAGCTCCCCCAGCATGCCCAGCTCATCCCAGCTCAGGTCGCCGGGATTTTCGGTATATCCGTCTAAAACCACGATTTTCACAGTAAAACCTCCCAATTCAAGTTTGGTGCTTTTGAGTATAGCACACGAAAAAAACCGGGGCAAATAGATATTTTTTTGGTAACTTATTTAAAAAGCCAATATTTGACGAAATGACGAAAAATCGTCATTAAATATAAAAGATATAAATATACATCAATTAAATTATTCATTTTACCAAATGTGCTCCTTATGATATACTGCCATCAGCAAGACAAAGGCGCAGAAAATATCAAATTAAGGAGTGACAAATATGGGAGAAAAAGCACGTAAAAACTTTGTCAAGCGCATGATTGCCGGTTTGGTTCTGGGCGTGATCTGCGGCATCATCGCCAGCCTGGCCAAAACCTCCATGAACCCCGATACCTGGAACGTCATCAATATGATCTTCTTCCAGGACATCACCGTCAGCGCCGGGCGCAGCGCCCTGGGCCTGTTCTACATTGTTCAGACTCTGTTTACCAACGCCCTGAAGCTGGCCATCGTCCCGATGGTGTTCTTCTCCATCATCATGTCGGTGTGCAGCATGAACGACATGCGCAAGCTGGGCCGCATCGCTGGCAAGACCATCGTCACCTTCGTTCTGTTCTACCTGGTGGCCTGCGTCTTTGCCGCTGTCGTCTCTGAGCTTGTCATCGGCATGGGTGTGTACCGCCCCTTCCAGGTGGATCAGGCCGCCGCCAGCGTCACCGAGATTGAGACCAGCAACATCCTGGTCACCATCGTCAACGCGGTGCCCGACAACCTGATCTCCCCCATGACCTCCAACAACCGGATGCTGGCCGTTATCACCTGCGCGGTGGTGATCGGTGTGTGCATCGCCTCCATGGGCAGCAGGATCACCGTGTTCAAGACCTTCTGCGACGAGGCCGGCCAGATCACCCAGAAGTTCCTGGACTTCCTCATCATCACCTGCTCCCCCATCTCCGTGTTCTGCATGGTCACCCGCACCTTCGCCATCTACGGCATTGACCAGGTGAGCAACATCTTCTCCTACATCCTGGTCACTCTCATCACCCTGATTATCTACCTGCTGGTGGCCTACCCCGCCGCCATCGGAGCCATCACCCGCTGCAACCCCTACATCTTTATGAAGAAGATGATTAAGGTGGCCATCATCGCCTTCGGCGCCGCCGCCTCCGCCCCCGCGCTGCCCCTGAATAAGGAGACCTGCGTGAAGGAGCTGGGCTGCAGCGAGGAGATCACCAATTTCGTCCTGCCCGTGGGTATGACCATCAACATGAACGGCACCGCTATTATGCACATCATCGGCGCCGCCTTCATCGCCACCTGCGCCGGCCTGGAGGTCACCCCTATGCACTATGCCACCATGACCTTGCTGGCCATCTGCGCCTCCATGGGCACTCCCGCCATTCCCGCCGCCGGCACTGTCATGCTGTACGCGGTGCTCACCGGCGCCGGCTTCGGCACCGAGCTGTGCACTCTGATCTACTCACTGATTCTTGCCATGAACAAGCCCTGTGAGATGGTGCTGACCACCCTGAACGTAGTGGGCGACGCCGCCACCACCGTGATCGTGGCCAAGACCGAGAACGAGTTCGACGCCAAGGTGTACAACAGCTGATTCTGTCACGCTTCGCTCCCGCTCCCACCTGTCCGGGAGCGGGAGCGTAAAAATCAGTTTGGATGGAGGAAAAAGCTGTGTCTGACTACACGCTGCGCTATGTGGGCGATCAGGCCCTTCTGGTGGAGTTTGAAAACGAAATCAGCATGGAGGTCAACCAGAAGGTCCGCGCCCTGAAATTTGATCTGGAGCAGAAAAAAATCCCCGGTGTGGGGGAGCTGGTCCCCACCTACCGGGCTCTGCTGATCCATTACGACCCCCTGAGAGCGGACCTGGACCGGCTGAAGGAAGCCGTCAAGACATCCGCCGCTAATATGGACCTGTCTCAGCTGCCCCGGGCCGTCGTGACGGAAATTCCCGTCCTTTACGAGGGGGAGTACGCCCTGGACCTGGAGGAGATCGCAAGGCTGGAGAACAAGACCCCGGAGGAGATTATCAAGATTCACAGCGGCAGCGACTACTATGTGTACATGCTGGGATTCGCCCCCGGCCACCCCTACACCGCCCGGTTTGAAAACCATTTCTCCTTCAAGCGGCGGGAGACCCCACGGGTGCGCATTCCCGGAGGCAGCATCGTGGTTCAGCTGGGGCTGAGCGACATCATTCCCTTCGACCAGCCTTGCGGCTGGAATATCATCGGCACCACCCCCATTCTGGCCTGCGACTATCGGAAGGAGAACCCCTTTCTGCTCAAGGCGGGCCAGTGGATCCGCCACGTCCCGGTGGACAAGGCGGAGTTCATGGAGATCAAACGGCAGGTGGAGCTGGGCGAGTACCAATGTAAAACCTGTGAGAGGGGGGTCTGACCGTGGGCTTTGTGACAGAAAATCCCGGCGTCCTCACCACCATTCAGGACGAGGGCCGGTACGGCTATGAGCAGTTCGGCATGTCTCCGGCGGGGCCTATGGATGGAACGGCATTCCGCACCGCCAACCTGCTGGTGGGCAACCCGGAGGGGGAGAGCGCCCTGGAGGCCACCGTGCTGGGTCCCACGCTGCGCTTTGACCAGGACAATGTGGTCGCCGTCACCGGGGCGGACATGGCCCCCATCCTCAACGGCCGGCCCTGTCCCATGTATCAGGCGGTAGCCGTCAAGGCGGGGGACCGGCTGGCGCTGGGGGCCGCCAAAACCGGCTGCCGGGCCTACATCGCCTTTGCCGGCGGGCTGGATGTCCCTCAGGTGATGGGCAGCCGGGCCACAGCGCTGCAAAACAAGGTGGGCGGCTTCCAGGGCCGTAAGCTGGCCAAGGGGGACAGCCTGGGCTTCCGGGCTCCAAATCCCGCCTTGCTTCTGCCCAGAACCGCCCCGGTCCCCGCTCACGCGGGGAGAGAGGTCGTCATCCGGGTTATCCTGGGACCCCAGGACGACGCCTTTACGGAGGAGGGGGTCAGGACCTTCCTGTCCCAGCCCTACGCCGTCAGCAAGGACTTTGACCGGATGGGCTGCCGGCTGGAGGGGCCGGTCATCCGGCACAAGACCGACGGTAATATCATCTCCGACGGCATGGTCACCGGGGCCATCCAGGTGCCCACCTCGGGCCAGCCCATCATTATGCTGGCCGAGCGCCAGACCGTGGGAGGCTACACCAAGATTGCCACGGTGATCTCCGCCGACCTGCCTCTGGTAGGCCAGCGGAAAACGGGGGATGTGATCCGCTTCCAGGCGGTGAGCGTGGAGCAGGCCCACAGGGCCTGGCGGGATGCAAACCGGGAGCTGGAGGAGCTGAAGGTCCGGCTGGCTCAGCCTCAGCCGGCGCAGCCCGCAGGGACTTCTTATAGGGTTACTGTAAACGGCAAGAGCTACCTGGTCCAGGTAGTGAAGCATACATGAAAGCCAAAGCGGGGCGTACGCCCCGTTCCAGATGAAAAGGAGTGGAACTATGTATCAGATCGACCTGAACAGCGATATGGGCGAGAGCTTTGGCGCCTATAAAATCGGCAACGACGAGGGCATCCTGCCCTGCATCACCTCCGCCAACATCGCCTGCGGCTACCACGCCGGCGACCCCATGGTGATGGACAAGGTGGTCAAGAACGCCAAGGCCCAGGGAGTGGCCGTGGGAGCTCACCCCGGCTACCCGGACCTGATGGGCTTCGGCCGCCGGAAGATGGTGCTCAGCCCGGACGAAATTAAAAACTATATGAAGTACCAGATCGGCGCCCTGTGGGCCTTCGTCCACAGCAGCGGCATGAAGCTGCAGCATGTGGCCCCCCACGGCGCTCTGGGCAACCTGTGCCAGTATGACCGGGAGGTGTCCCGGGCCATCTGCGAGGCGGTGTATGAAATCGACCCGTCCATCATGATCTTCTACTGCGCCGGAGCGGTTCTGGGCGAGGAGGCCGAGAAGATGGGGTTAAAGACGGCGGCGGAAATCTTTGCCGACCGGGCCGTTCAGGACGACCTGAACCTAGTGCCCCGGAAGCAGCCCGGCGCCATGATTACCGACGAGAATCTGGCGGTGGAGCGGTGCATCCGAATGGTGAAGGAGGGAATGGTCACCACCATCACCGGCAAGGACGTGCCCATCCGGGGCGATACCCTGTGCGTCCATGGCGACGGCCCCAAGGCGCTGGCCTTTGTGGAGCGTATCCGCAAGGCATTTCTGGACGAGGGCATCCAGATCAGGAACTTTCAGTGAGTTTTTTCACGCACGGAAAAGGGACATCCGAAAGGATGTCCCTTCAGTCTGTCAAAAAACCTCGCCGCCGCGGCAGATCAACAGCAGAGATGACCCGTTTTGTCATCCCTTTTCAGATTGGTGTTGCCAAAAGCCGCTTCGTCAAGCCGTGCGTCAAAATATCCAAGGTGGGCAGCCATCCACTGGTGGATGACTGCCCACTAAACCGGAGGTTATATCATCACAGACGACAAAGCATAATATATTCTTCCTCATTTTCGCCTACAATTTCAAATCCTGTTTTTTGATACATTCTCACAGCATAGTTTGTTTTTTGTACAGCGAGTGATGCTTGTTTATATCCTCTGTCTTTCAGAATATGAAGCATTTTCTTCATCAAATTAGTTCCTATTCCAAATCCCCGATAATCTTTATATAAGGAAATGGCAAAGGACGGAGTGTGGTTATCTATATGTCCATAATCATTCATAATGCGTACCCAAACAGCACCGACAACTCTTTTATCAACCTCCGCAACCAAGCCTATATCGTCTTTTTTCTTACCAAAATCGGCTATATATACCTGCAATTTTGGCTGATTGATAATTGATTTAGGTGGTGCAGGTACTCCCTCCGGCACAAAGATGGCATTGTATAAAAATTCTTGAAGTAAGCCATCTTCTCCCTCTAATAGTGTTCTAATATGATAATTCATAATTCCCTCCCACAGCCGGGATTTGTTGAGCCGATTATAGCATAAGATTCCTATTATATCAATGTACTTTTGTAGAAACTGCCGAAGGTATATCCCAGCAACACCTTCCTTAAAAGGGACTTTTTGTCCGTTTTTTTGACAAAACACTTACAATATGTTATAATGGGATGAAGGCGGGGATGATATGACATACCGGATCAAGCATGTGGGTATCAATAACGAAACCGGCCAACAGGCCCGCGCACTCGCGGACGAACTGTGTGAAATTCTTGGACTGGAACAGATTTCAGAATCTCCCTCCAGTATTTTTGCCGGAGAGATATTTGAGGTCATGAAGCACTCCAACCGTGGGACACATGGTCATTTGGCGCTTCAAACCGAGGATGTAGAGGCAGCTATGGCGGAGCTTGCCGGAAAGGGGATCACCTTCTACGAAAATACGATTCGTAGAGACAAGGACGGCAAAATTATTTTTGTATATTTACAGCAGCAATTTGGCGGTTTTGCCATTCACTTGACCATTTAAGGGAGGCCGCGCGATGCAGCTATGTATGAATGAGCTTACAATCATGCAAAACGGAGACCTGTTTTCCCATATTGCGGCCTGCGCGGAGCAGGGCTATTCTTATATGGAGATTCGCAAAGCGAGCCTGATCCGCACGTTGCGGGAGGGCCGCAGTCTGGACGAAATTGACCGGGCGCTGAAGGACCACGGCGTTACGCCCGTCTGCGTAAACGCCATCGAGAGCATCTCCTTTCACGACCGGCGCGGTATGCGTATGCTGAAGGAGCTAAGCGATTACCTATTTTACTGCTGCCGCAGGATAGGGTGCGGCTGTGTGGAAGTCATTGCCTCGTTTCGTCCTCCCACAGATCATTCGGACGAGATCAAGAACGAGACCGTCCAGGCACTTTTGCAGCTGTCCGACGTTGCGGGCCATTACGGCGTGAATCTGGCATTGGAGTATATGGGCCTTCCCGCCAGCTCTGTCAAGACCTTTCTGCAAAGCTTGGAAATCGTCAATGCCGTGGGTCGGGACAATGTGGGCATTCTTTTGGACACATGGCACCATTACGCATTTGGTTCTCAGCCAGAGGATATTCTTCGGGCACAGGACGGACAGATTTTAATGGTCCATGTCAGCGATTGTCCCGCCCGTGAGCCCGGAGAGGCCGTCCGCAGCGAGAGCTATTTTCCCGGAGACGGTGTGGTCCCTGTCACGGACATACTGAGGAACCTGAAGAAAGTTGGCTATGACGGCGCCGTCTCTGTGGAAGTATTCGACCCGGCAGTCCAGTCAATGCCTGCTGAGGAATGTCTTGTCGCGGCGCGGGAAAAGACTCTGGCTGTGATGAAGGCCGCTGATGTTCTGACGCTCCCCTGACGGCAAAAACACCGCGCCTTTATGAAGTGCCCCCAAAAAGTTAGACAAAAATAAGGCGGTAAAATTGTTCAAGCAGCCGAAAGGGCTTGTTGTCTGTGCAGAGCAGGCGGCAAGCCCTTTAGCTTTGCCTTGATGCGGCGATTATTGTAGTAATCCAGATAGGCAATCAATTCATGCTTAAAGTGCTCTATGGACTGGAAGTCCTGCAGATAGAGCAACTCACTTTTCAGCAAGCCGAAAAAGTTTTCAATCACGGCATTGTCCAGACAGTTGCCTTTTCGGCTCATGCTCTGGTGGATTCCCTTTTTCTTGAGCATAGCTTGGTACTGTTTATGCTGGTATTGCCAACCCTGATCGGAGTGAAGGATGAGTTTTGTTCCGTCCGGTATCGTTTCAAATGCTTTGTCCAGCATGGAGATAACCATGTTGAGAATTGGCCTGTCTGAGATTGTGTAGCTGACCAGATTGCTGCTGTACAGGTCAAGGATGGAAGACAGGTATAGTTTCTCTCCAAACAAGCTGAACTCTGTGACATCGGTGACCCACTTCTGGTTTGGTTTTTCAGCATGGAAG
>CAJUPW010000048.1 GCA_910588635.1 uncultured Oscillospiraceae bacterium
GCTGGCCACCACCCAGGCCCCCCGAGACTACACGGGAGTGGAGTTTCGAGACGGCTGCTGGCTCATGTTCGGCAAGGAGACCGCCGGACTGCCCGAGGATCTGCGGCGGCGCTGGTATGACAGGTGCGTCCGCATCCCCATGCGGCCCGACGCCCGGAGCCTGAACCTGGCCAACTCGGTGGCCGTCCTCACTTACGAGGCCCTGAGGCAGCTAGGCTTTCCCGGCCTGTCGGGAACGGGAGAGATGGCGAAAGAGTTGTGACCCCCTATTTTGTCACCTTTACCAAAAGAAAGGAGTCAAGAGAATGAACTATAACAAGAAAACAGTCAAGGACGTGGATGTCAAGGGCAAAAAGGTACTGCTGCGCTGCGACTTCAACGTGCCTATGGCCAAGGACGGCAGCGGCGTCATCACCGATGACAAGCGCATCCGGGCGGCCTTGCCCACCATCCAGTACCTGCTGGACCAGGGCGCGGCGGTGATCGCCTGCTCCCACATGGGCAAGCCGGTGCCCAGCTTTGACAAGTGGGTCAAGAAGCAGGCCGAGAAGGGCAAGGACCCCGCCTCTCTGACTGAGGAGAAGTGGAAGAAGTCCCTGGACGAGCTGCGCATGGAGCCTGTGGCCGCCCGCCTGAGCGAGCTGCTGGGCAGGAAGGTGATCCTGGCCGGCGATGTTGTCGGTCCCGACGCCCAGGCCAAGGCCGCCGCTCTGAAGGGCGGCGAGATCATGCTGCTTCAGAACACCCGCTTTGAGAAGGGCGAGACCAAGAACGACCCCGAGCTAGCCGGAAAGATGGCCGGGCTGGCCGGGGAGAACGGCGTGTACGTGTCCGATGCCTTCGGCGCGGTCCACCGCGCCCACGCCTCCACCGCCGGCGTGGCCGACTACCTGCCCGCCGTCTCCGGCTTCCTGATTCAGAAGGAGCTGGACTTTATCGGCGGCGCGCTGGCCAATCCCAAGCGGCCTCTGGTAGCCATCCTGGGCGGGTCCAAGGTCAGCTCCAAGATCGGCGTTATCAACAACCTGCTTGAAATTGCCGACACCATCATCATCGGCGGCGGCATGGCCTACACCTTTTCCGCCGCCCGGGGCGGCAAGGTGGGCGATTCCCTCCTGGAGGCCGACTGGAAGGACTACTCCCTGGAGATGATCCAGAAGGCCAAGGACAAGGGCGTCAAGCTGCTGCTGCCCGTGGATACCGTCATTGCCGACAAGTTCGCCCCCGACGCGGAGAGCAAGGTGGTCAAGGCCGGCGAGATCCCCGACAGCTGGCAGGGCCTGGACATCGGCCCCGAGACGGTGAAGCTGTACTGCGACGCTGTGAAGGACGCCGGCACCGTCATCTGGAACGGGCCCATGGGTGTGTTTGAGTTCGACAAGTTTGCCGTGGGCACCAAGGCTGTGGCCGAGGCCCTGTCCGAGACTAGCGCCATCACCATCATCGGCGGCGGCGACTCCGCGGCCGCGGTACAGCAGCTGGGCTACGCCGGCAAGATGACCCATATTTCCACCGGCGGCGGCGCCTCCCTGGAGTTTATGGAGGGCAAGGAGCTGCCGGGCGTCGCCTGTCTGCTGGATCAATAACAAATCAAAATATACGATAGGAGAGATTGATTATGAACCGCCGTTACCGCAAGACCATCATCGCCGGCAACTGGAAGATGAATAACACCCTGTCCCAGACCAAGGCCTTTGCCGAGGAGATCAAGCCCATCATGCCTAAGGGCAAGTGGTGCAATGTGGTGCTGTGCGTCCCTGCCGTCAACATTCAGGCCGCCGTCCGTCTGTTCAAGGACTGCCACATCGCCATCGGCGCCGAGACCTGCCACGAGCTGGACCACGGCGCCTATACCGGCGAGATTACCGCCGCCATGATTAAGGAGGCGGGGGCCAAGTACGTCATCATCGGTCACTCCGAGCGCCGCAGCTACTACAACGAGACCGACTTCACCGTGAATAAGAAGGTCCACGCCGCCATCGCCGCCGGCCTGATTCCCATTGTCTGCGTGGGCGAGAGCCTGGAGCAGCGGGAGCTGGGCGTGACCATGGAGCTGATCGCCTATCAGGTGAAGTGCGCCCTGGCCAACGTGGCCCCCGAGGACGCCCGCCATGTGGTCATCGCCTACGAGCCTCTGTGGGCCATCGGCACCGGCAAGACCGCTACCGCCGAGCAGGCCGGCGAGGTCTGTCAGGCTATCCGCACCGTCATCCGCAAGCTGTACGGCGCCCATGTGGCCCGCTCCGTCACCATCCAGTACGGCGGCTCCATGAACGCCAAGAACGCCCAGGAGCTGCTGGCCCAGCCCGACGTGGACGGCGGTCTGATCGGCGGCGCCGCCCTGAAGCCCGCCGATTTTGTGAAAATCATTGAGGCGGCGAATCAGGAGTAATGTGTTTGATCCGCTTGGACATGATTCTCAACGGACGGGCCGCCGAGGGCGGTTTAGGAACGGGCCGCCGAGGGCGGTTTAGGAACGGGCCGCCGAGGGCGGCGGCCCCTACAGTAGGGGCCGGCCCCCTGGCCGGCCCGCCGGAAGAGGATTGCCTAAACGGCGGATGAACAAGATAGAGGAAAGGTTTTTTGTATGAAAACACCTACTACTTTGATTATCATGGACGGGTTCGGGATGGAGGGACCCTCCGCGGGTAATGCGGTGGTCAACGCCCCCACCCCCAATCTGGATCGATTTTTTGCCCAGTGCCCCCATAGCAGGCTGTCCGCCTCCGGGCTGGACGTGGGCCTGCCTGACGGCCAGATGGGCAACAGCGAGGTGGGCCACACCAATATCGGCGCGGGCCGGGTGGTGTTCCAGGACCTGCCCCATATCAGCCGGGACATCGAGACCGGGGCTTTCTTTGAGAACCCCGCCTATCTGGAGGCCATGGAGAACTGCCGGGAGTGGGGCAGCGCCCTGCACCTGATGGGCCTGCTGTCCGACGGCGGCGTCCACAGCCACATTACCCACCTGTACGCCTTGCTGAAAATGGCCCAGGACCAGGGGCTGAAGAAGGTCTACGTCCACTGTTTCCTGGACGGCCGTGACGTGCCTCCCTCCTCGGGGAAGGCGTTTGTGGAGAAGCTCCAGGCCAAGATGCAGCAGCTGGGGATCGGTCAGATCGCCACCGTCATGGGCCGGTACTACGCTATGGACCGGGACAAGCGGTGGGACCGCCTTCAGAAGGCCTACGACGCCATAGTGTGCGGCCAGGCTCCCTTTATCGCCGATGCCGCCGATGCGGTACAGGCCTCCTATGACGCGGGGATCACCGACGAGTTCATGGTGCCGGCAGTTTGCGTCAAGGACGCCCGGCTCCGGGACAACGACTCTGTGATCTTTTTCAACTTCCGTCCCGACCGGGCCCGGGAGATCACCCGCACCCTGGTGGACGAGGACTTCACAGACATTGACCGAAAGACCGGCTTCATCCCCGTGGACTTTGTCTGCACCACCGAGTACGACGCCACCATGCCTAATGTGACGGTGGCCTACCCCCGGCAGAAGTTGACCAATATCTTTGGAGAGTATATCTCCAACCTGGGTCTCACCCAGCTGCGCATCGCCGAGACGGAGAAGTACGCCCATGTGACATTTTTCTTCAACGGCGGCGTGGAGCAGGTGTTCCCCGGGGAGGACCGATGCCTCATCAACTCCCCCAAGGTGGCCACCTACGACCTCCAGCCCGAGATGTCGGCCTACGAGGTCACAGAGGAGGCCGTCAAGCGCATCCTCAGCGGCAATTATGACGTGATTATCCTCAACTTTGCCAACTGCGACATGGTGGGCCACACCGGCGTATACGAGGCCGCCTGCAAGGCGGTGTCCACCGTGGACGAGTGCGTGGGCAAGGTGGTGGAGGCCACCTCCAAGATGGGCGGCGTATCTCTTATCACCGCCGACCACGGCAACGCCGAGCGGATGGTCGACACCGACGGTTCCCCCTTCACCGCCCACACCACCAACCTGGTGCCCTTCTGCATTGTGGGGGCCAACGTCACCCTTCGGGACGGACGCCTGTGCGATATCGCCCCCACTATGCTGGACCTGATGGGCCTTGAAAAACCTGCGGAGATGGATGGGGAGACGCTCATCGCGCAATAAGCTTTGTTGCCCCGGCGGGGGAGCCCGCCTTACCAATGATATCCGTTAATTTGAAAGGAGATCAAACACCATGAAGCAGATGATCGAAATTGTAGACGTAATCGGCCGCGAGATTCTGGACAGCCGCGGCAACCCCACCGTCGAGGTAGAGGTCTACCTGGAGGACGGCACCATGGGCCGCGCCGCCGTACCCTCCGGCGCTTCCACCGGCATTTATGAGGCCTGCGAGCTCCGCGACGGCGACAAGAGCCGCTACATGGGCAAGGGCGTGCTGAAGGCCGTGGAGAGCGTGAACACCGAAATCGCCGAGGCCCTTATCGGCACCAACGTGCTGGATCAGACCGCCATCGACAAGATGCTCATTGATCTGGACGGCACCGCCAACAAGGACCGCCTGGGCGCCAACGCCATCCTTGGCGCCTCTCTGGCCTGCGCCAAGGCCGCTGCCGGCGCGCTGGGTACCTCTCTGTACAACTATATCGGCGGCGTCAACGCCAAGCAGCTGCCCGTGCCCATGATGAACATCCTCAACGGCGGCGCTCACGCCACCAACAACGTGGAGATCCAGGAGTTCATGATTATGCCCGTCTCCGCCCCCTCCTTCCGCGAGGCTCTGCGCCGCTGCGCCGAGGTGTTCCACACCTTAAAGGTCGTCCTCAAGGAGAACGGTACCCCCGCCGCCGGCGTGGGCGACGAGGGCGGCTACGCCCCCAACCTGAAGAAGGACGAGGATGCACTGAAGGTGATTGTCCAGGCCATTGAGAAGGCCGGCTACAAGCCCGGTGAGGACTTCCGCATCGCCATCGACGCCGCCTCCTCCGAGTGGTGGGACGAGGACCAGAAGTGCTATGTCCAGCCCAAGTCCGGCAAGAAGCTGACCCAGCAGCAGCTGGTGAACATGTGGAAGAAGTTCGCCGACACCTACCCCATCATCTCTCTGGAGGACGGCATGGCCGAGACCGACTGGGAGGGCTGGGCCATGCTGACCCGCGCCATCGGCGACAAGGTGCAGCTGGTGGGCGACGACCTGTTCGTCACCAACGTGTCCCGTCTGGCCACCGGCATTGAGAAGAAGGTGGGCAACGCCATCCTGATTAAGGTCAACCAGATCGGCACCCTCACCGAGACACTGGACGCCATCCAGATGGCCAACCGGGCCGGCTACACCGCCATTGTGTCCCACCGCTCCGGCGAGACCGAGGACGCCACCATCGCCGACATCGCCGTGGCTCTCAACGCCGGTCAGATCAAGACCGGCGCTCCCAGCCGCACCGACCGCGTGGCCAAGTACAACCAGCTGCTGCGCATCGAGGAGGAGCTGGGCGACATCGCCGAGTATCCCGGCATGAAGGCCTTCTTCAATCTGCGCTGAGTTGTGACAGACGCAACAGGGCCGCCCTCACGGGCGGCCCTGTATTTTACTTGCGTAAACTGTTGAAACATGCTATAATTTGGAACAAGGCACCGCCATTTACGCAGGCGGGTGGACTCTCCGACTGGGAGGGTGCTTCCAAGCCTCTCCCACAGGGAGAGGGGGTGATTTGATGCCTACTTATTCAGACATTTTCCAGTTTTGTCTGGTAATCCTCGGCGTCATCAGTCTGGTTGTCCAGATCATCAATCATAAAAGGAAGTAACCGTCCCAGCTGGCCAAAGTTGGACGGTTACTTCTTTTAGAACTTAACCGGAGAGTGACCGCCGACTGCGGGCGGTGCCTTCCTATGTTTATTATACCAGTTTCCGCCGCCTTGTCAAGGGCGGATTTATTTTGTAAAACCCCTTGACTTTTGCACGTGTATAAATTATAATTAATGTGCGCACTAAAGTGAGGTGAATACTGTGTCGCCAAGGACTGGAAGGCCGCCAAAAGGGGAGGCATCCCGCACAGTAACAATCAATATCCGAGTGACAGAAAAGGAAGCACAAATGATACAATACTGTGCCGATAAGCTGGGTACGTCTCGAATTGACGCCATTGTCAGCGGGATTGAGCTCCTAAAGGCTGAGCTGGACAAAAAATAGAGTTTCGGCCCCACTGCAAGGAACACCGAAACCCTATTGACCACGCCCGGAGGAATGGCAAATCCATTATGTCACAACTCCCGGCGAAAAGCAAGGAGGAAATATGGATGTAGCAAAGCTATATGATTTGGAGGAAGCGATTGGACATCTTTCCGATGGCGTGAATGCGGTTGAGGTCATGGTCATGGGTCTGGAGCAGGTGCAGGATGCTCACGCAAGCGGGTTCTATGCTGTTTGGCGGTATCTGGATGAAGCCAATCAGGAGGTCCGCAAGCGGCTGGACGCCTGTCTGAAAGTAGTATGACAAAAGGGACTGCCCGGAGGCAGTCCCTTTCATATTTTGTCAGACCTCGGCTTCCTGGGTCTCGGGCTCGGAGGAGGCGGGCTCCAGCTCCAGGGGACCGATCTCAGAGAAGAGGTCGTCGCCCTCGGAGTCGGACTCATCCTCGTCCTCGTCCACGCTGAAGTCCAGATTGACCTCCCGCTCGGGGCGGCGGCGGGCCTGGGCGATGAGGTTGCCCTCGTCGTCGATCACGTCCTCCTGGCGGTACTGGGCCAGACCGGAGCCGGCGGGGATGAGCTTGCCGATGATGACGTTCTCCTTCAGACCCTGGAGGTGGTCCACCTTGCCCTTGATGGCGGCCTCGGTGAGCACCTTGGTGGTCTCCTGGAAGGAGGCAGCGGACAGGAAGGACTCGGTGGCCAGAGAGGCCTTGGTGATGCCCATGAGCAGCCGGGTGCAGGTGGGCAGGACCAGGTCCTCGCCCATCTCGTTTTTCTCGCCGGCGTCGATGCGGGCCTGGACGGCGTCCTGGGCGTCCAGGAAGTCCACCAGGTCGATGGTGGCGCCGGACAGCAGGTCGGAGCTTCCCGGCTCCTCCACCCGGACTTTGCGCATCATCTGGCTGACAATGACCTCGATGTGCTTGTCGTTGATATCCACGCCCTGTTGACGGTAGGGCTTCTGCACCTCGCAGATCAGGTAGTTGTGGCAGTCGGACAGGCCGCGGATGCGCAGCACGTCGTGGGGGGAGAGGACGCCGTCGGTGAGCTGGTCGCCCTTGGCCACCACATCGCCCTCCTTCACCCGGATGCCGGAGGAGTAGGGCAAGGCGTAGGAGACCACCTCGCCGTCGTCGGCGGTGATGGTGACGCTGCACATCACGTTGCGCTTGGTTTCCTCCAGGGACACCCGGCC
>CAJUPW010000049.1 GCA_910588635.1 uncultured Oscillospiraceae bacterium
GAATTGATTATTCATGAACACTTTTGAACAGTCAAAGGGTGGAACACAAAAAACAAAACCCGCAGAAAGCCTTGTGTTTCAAGTACTTTCGGCGGGTTTTGATATGGCAGCGGGAGAAGGATTCGAACCCTCACAAACAGAGTCAGAGTCTGTCGTGCTACCCTTACACAATCCCGCTATCAGCCTCGCTCTCACGAGGACGATAGCTATTATAACAAAAGCTCAGAAATTGTCAAGGGGTTTTTCAAACTTTTTTTGCCGAACCGAAATTACGCTTTCTTCAGTGAAAAACGGAATCTGGTCAGCTGGTCGTATCTCTCCCCCGCACGCAGCGTGGCGGAGGGAAAAGCGGGCTGATTGGGGGTGTCGGGGAAGTGCTGGGTCTCCAGGCAGAAACCGTGCCGGAAGCCGTAGACGGCCCCGTTTTTGCCTCTCCGGCCCTCTTCCACATAGTTGGCGGTGTAGAGCTGGACGCCGGGACAGGTGGTCTCCGCCTCCATGGCGACGCCAGTGGCCCGGCTGCGGGCCCTGGCCGCCGGGCGCAGCGTGCCAGGCCGGCCGTCCACCACAAAGTTGTGGTCGTAGCCGCGGCCCCAGATCAGCTGCTGGAAGGGCTCGTCAATGCGCTTGCCGATGGGCCCGGAGGTCCTCAGATCCATGGGGGTGCCCTCCACCGGCTCAACCCGCCCCAGGGGAATGCTGGTATCGTCGGTGGGGGTGTAGGCCGAGGCGAAGAGCTTCAGCTCCTGGTCCAGGACCGGGCCGCTTCCCTGTCCCGCCAGATTGAAGTAGCTGTGGTTGGTGAGGTTACAGGGGGTATCCCGGTCGCTTACCGCCTCGTAGCGGATAGACAGGGCGTCCCCCTCCAGAGCGTAGGTCACTTTGGCCTGGAGGTGTCCGGGGTAGCCCTCCTCCCCGTCAGGGCTGTCCAGCGTGAGGATGGCCCGCTCCCGGTCCGCCTCCTCCACCGTCCAGACCTGGTGGGACCAGCCCACTGTCCCGCCGTGGAGATGATTGGGGCCGTCGTTCCGGGCCAGAACGTATTCCTGGCCATTGAGGGTAAACTTTCCTCCGGCGATGCGGTTTGCATAGCGCCCCACCACCGCGCCGAAGAAGCCCCCCTCCGTCTCATACTGCTCCAGGCTGTCGTAGCCCAGCACCACGTCCACCGTCCCCTCTCTCCCGGGGACAAGGAGGGTGCGCAGCGTGGCGCCGAAGGTGAGGATGCCGCAGGAGAGCACGCCGTTGTCCAGCGTCAGCTCCCGCACCTCCTCCCCGTTCTTTGTCACGCCGAAGGGTCTTCCAAATACCTCGCTCATGGGACGCCTCCTTATCAAAATTACTGCGCTCAGTATAACATAATCTCCCGGAAAAGGCAATTCCTCCAAAGGGCAGGAAAAGGCCCGCCCTGACCGGGCGGGCTTCAGCCTGTTTTCTGTATTTTCTATACGGAGCTGGAAATTGATCTTGTCCTGTTACTGGTGACCTTCTATTTCGTCGTGCACTCCAAAAATAAGTATCCTGGAGGGGCAATATAGCCCGGTGGAGGTGTTACCAATGCTAATCCATGAGCTGTATATGTCGTTTTACTTTCCAAATCATCAAAAGTACCCGCTATGGAACAAAAAATCGAGTCTTTTTCTGATTCTGAATTAAAGTCAACATATATACCATCTTCATTGTAAAGGGTTACTGCGATTCCTAATTTAGGGCAAGGGATTGTGCTTGCAATAAAGCCTGTATAACTAATAGAATTTGTCCCTGGAGCTAAATTCAATGTAAAGTTCGCCAACTCTAAGTCGGAACCACGACTTTGTGCCTCGACTTCTTCTTTAGGAAGAAAAGTTATAGTAGTAGAAGCAGATACAATCTCTAAGTCGGAACCACTATTTTGTGTTGCGGCTTCTTCTTTAGGAAGGAAAGTTATGGTAGTAGAAGCAGATACTTGATCGGGAGTAGAAGTTGCGTGTGTGGGAGACGCAGTATCGTTATTTAACAGTGTAGAATTATAAACTTGTTTCACCTCTGGAGGTAAAGCGGAAAATCCTTCTGGATCGAAATAACGATAGAGGTCCCCCCATGTAGAATCATCGGAAGGAATAAATCCCTGATTTGTTGTTGGTGTATCAGAAGCAATAGCGGAAACAGAGGAAAAAGCCATTATGTTTGCAGCGACTAAAGTTAAGCAAAGTATTTTAAATATAATTTTCTTCATTTTTCCTGCCTCCAATCATCATTTTTGCTTATTATAATCAAATACAAATAATTTGTCAACACTTTTTAAAGTGTTGTGGTTAAAGATGAAAAAATCCCGCCCCGGTGGGGCGGGATTTATCATGCTTACTCCTCCTGCATGGCCTTGGCGGCGGCAATGGCCTTCTCCTGGGCGGCGGGGGGGCAGTCCTCATAGCGGACAAAATGGAACACATAGGACCCACGGCTCTGGGTCATGGCCCGCAGGTCAATGGCGTAGGAGGTCATCTCGGCCATGGGCACCTCGGCCTCGATCACCTGATCGCCGTCGCCGGTGGGGTTCATGCCCATAACGCGGCCCCGGCGCTTGTTCAGATCGCCGATGACATCGCCCATGTAGCTGTCGGGCACCGTCACCTTCAGCTCGCCCACAGGCTCCAGCAGCACGGGGTTGGCCTCGGGCATGGCGGCCTTATAGGCCAGCTGGGCGGCGGTCTTGAAGGCGATTTCAGAGGAATCCACGGGGTGGTAGCTTCCGTCATAGAGCACGGCCTTCAGGTTGACCACGGGGTAGCCGGCCAGGGGGCCATGGACACAGGCCTCGCGCAGGCCCTTCTCAACGGCGGGGAAGAAATTCTTGGGCACGGACCCGCCAAAGACCTCCTCGGCAAACTCCATCGCCTCCACCTCGGGGTTGGGCTCAAAGCGAATCCACACGTCGCCGAACTGACCGGAGCCGCCGGTCTGCTTCTTATGCCGCCCCTGCTTCTGGACGGTCTTGCGAATCTTCTCCCGGTAGGGCACCCGGGTCTCGCTCAGCTCCGCCTCCACGTTGAAGCGGCTCTTCAGCTTGGCCACCAGCACGTCCACCTGGATGTCGCCGGAGCCGGTGAGCACCATCTGGTGGGTCTCGCCGTTGTTCACCAGGGTAAAGGAGGGGTCCTCCTCGTTGAGGCGGTTCAGGCCCTGGGCCACCTTGTCCTCCTGGCCCCGGGTCTTGGGGGCGATGGCCACGGAGTAGCAAGGCTCGGCAAAGGGAATCTGCTTCAGGGCCACCACCTTGCGGCTGTCGCACAGGGTGTCGCCGGTCTTGACCTTGTCCATCTTGCCGATGGCGCCGATGTCGCCGCAGCTCAGGTCCTTGACCTCCTCGGCCCGCTTGCCCTTCATCACGTACAGCCGGCCCAGCTTCTCGGTGGCGCCGGTGCGGGAGTTGACCAGGCTCAGGTCGGAGGTGATGTGGCCCGACATGACCTTGATGAAGGAGTATTTGCCGTACTGGTCGGAGACCGTCTTGAACACGAAGGCGGTGGGCACGCCGCCGGGGGAGACCACAAACTCCTCGGTCTCGCCGTCCTGACGGGTGGCCTTGTGGTAGTTGCCCTCCATGGGGGTGGGCAGCAGCTCTGTGATATAGTCCATCAGCATCAGGGAGCCCATGCAGTTGACGGCGGAGCCGCACAGCACGGGGAACAGGGACAGATCACGCACGCCCTGGCGCAAGCCCTGGATCATCTCGGGATAAGTAAAGTCCTCGCCGTCGAAGAACTTGTTCATGAATTCCTCGCTGGTCTCGGCAACGGACTCCTTCAGAGAGTCGTAGAACTCGTCGATCACGCCGGCCTTGCTGTCGGGCAGCTGAATCTCCACCCGCTGGAGCTTCTGCATCTCATAGGCCCGCTTGTTGAGCACGTCGATGATGCCGGTGACCTTCTTGTTGTCGTCCCAGATGGGCACCACCAGGGGAGCGATCTTGTTGCCGTACTTGGAGCGAAGGGCCTCGAAGGTGGCGTTGTAGTCGGAGTTGTCCTCGTCGGTCTTGGAGATGTAGATAAAGCGGGGCATATTCCGCTCCTCGCAGTATTTCCAGGCCTTCTCCAGTCCCACAGAGATACCATCCTTGGCGGAGCAGACAATAATAGCGGCGTCGGCGGCCCGGAGGGCCTCCATCACCTCGCCGGCGAAGTCGAAGCCGCCCGGGGTGTCCAGAATATTGATCTTGCAGCCCTTGAACTCCACGGGGGCCACGGCCAGGGAAATGGAAATCTGGCGCTTGGTCTCCTCGGGGTCGTAGTCGCACACGGTGTTGCCGTCCACGGCCTTGCCCATACGGTCGATGGCCTTGGTCATGTACAGCAGGCTCTCGGCCAGGGCGGTCTTGCCGCTGCCGCCGTGTCCGATCAGGGCCACGTTGCGGATGTTTTGTACAGAATAGCTCATAGTTGCTTCCACTCCTTATCGTTTGGTATCGCCCCGGACAAGCTCCGGTTATCGGGCGTTACACGCTGTTTGTCATTATACACTAAATTCTCTTCTGTGACAACTGTTTTTTTGAGGTATTTTGGCTTCCATCAAAAAGTAGGGGCCGCCCCCCTGGGCGGCCCGCAAAATATCGGTATGGTCTGTGGAAAGAACGGGCCGCCGAGGGCGGCGGCCCCTACTCCGCTGCGTCCAGAATAATAATCAGACAGTGGTCGTTGTCCTCCGGGCCGGACTCCAAAGACACACTGATCCCCTGCTCAAGGGCCAGCTGTTCCAACTGCTCCATCAGCTCTGCCGAGACAGTCAGGCCGTCCGGTGAGACGGGAGTCTCCGGGGGAATCAGCTCCCAGCCCCCCTCGGGCATACGCTCAAGGGTCAGGACGGCCTCCGCATAGGCCATATCCGGGACAACTTTCCGCTCGCCGCCCCCCAGGCCGTCCGCCGTGGAATTAGGCGCCATCCCCACCGTCCCTGCGGACGCATCCGCCTCCGGAGCGGCGTAGGCGGCGATCTGGGGGGCGGCGGCCAGCTCCGGGTCCGCTGGGGAGGCGTTCACCTGGGGGTTCTCCTCACTCTCCACTTGGGCATCCTGACTGAAGCTGCGGACTTCCATATCCATTTTTACTGTCTCGCCCAAACTCCGGGGCCGGGATGCGCCGTACAGCCCTACCACCAGCGCCAGGCAGGCGGCCAGCCCGGCCAGGGCCCGGACCTGGGGGCGCTTGAACAGAGGGATCACCTTTTTCGGCTCCTCCGCTCTGATGCGGTCCATCACGCCCCGGGCGAAGCCCTCGGGGGCGGTGCCAGCCTCTTCCAGCTCAGGGAAAGCCTCTTGGAGCGCAGACAGCTGCGCTCCCACTGCCCGGCAGTCCGGGCAGGCGGCCAGATGTCCCTCCAGCTCCCGCTCCTCGGCCTCGGTCAAAGCTCCGTCCAGGCGGGCGGAGAGCAGCTCCAGATATCTGTCACAGGCCACGGGCTTCACCCCCCTTCCGTTTTGCCTTTCGATGGTTTAGACGGCGGCCTATCAAAAAAGTTCCCGTCCTCCAGCAAAATTTTTCTAAGGTTCAGCCGGGCCCGTGCGATGCGGGACTTCACCGTCCCCAGGTCGATGTCCAGCGCCTGACCGATCTCCTGGTAGCTCAGCCCGGACAGCTCCCGGAGCACCAGCGCCCGCCGCTGCCAGTCGGGCAGCCTGTCCAGCCCCCGGGCCAGGGCCTTCCCCCGCTCCGACCGCTCCAGCAGAAGGTGGGGGTCGCTGTCCCGGTCGGCGGGCTCAGCCCAGCCGCTCTCCTCGTCGTCCAGCGAGACAGAGGGTTCCACCCCCTCCCGCCGCTTCTGCCTGCGCAGCCAGTCAATGCACACATTTGTCGTCAGTCGGTATATCCAGGTGGCGAAGCTGCTCTCCCCCTGGAAGGATGGAAGTCCCTGCCAGGCCTTGACAAAGGCCTCCTGGGCTAGGTCCGCCGCCTCCTCCCGGTCGTTCACCAGCCGCAGGGCCAGGGAGTAGACCCTGTTCTGATTGTCCAGCACCAGCCGCTCAAAGGCGCTCTGGTCGCCCCTTTTCGCCCGCTCCACCAGCTCCCGGTCGGTCACGGCAGTTTCCCCCCTAACACAAATCTCGTTTGATTCCTCTAGTCACCCGGTACACGTCCTCCAGGGTGGTGATCCTCACGATCTGCTCCTTATAATACCCCGCGTGAGGAACCCCCTTCAAGTACCAGGCGTACTGTTTCCGGGCCTCCAGGCAGGCAATCTTTTCGCCCTTATTTTGGGCGGCCATTTCAAACTGCCGCACCGCGGTGTCGCACCGCTCCGACAAAGGGGGCGGGTCGGGGATAGGCCGGCCCTCCAGCGCCGCCCTGCACTGGGCGAACAGCCAGGGGTTGCCGAACACCCCCCGGCCGATCATGGCCATGTCCGCCCCGGTATACCTGAGGATGCGGGGGGCGTCCGCCCCCTTGAACACGTCCCCGTTGGCGATGACGGGGATGTGTACCGCCTTTTTGACCTCTCGTATCCAGTCCCAGTTGGCGGCGCCGGCATACATCTGCACCTTGGTCCGGCCGTGGACGGCTACCGCCGACACCCCGGCCTCCTCCATCGCCTTGGCGAACTCCACACAGTTGATGGACCCCTTGTCCCAGCCCAGGCGGAATTTCACGGTGACGGGGCACTTCGCGCCCCGGATGACGGCCTCGGCCACCCGGACGGCCAGGTCTGGGTTCTTCATCAGCCCGGAGCCGTCCCCGGAGTTGGCCACCTTGGGGACGGGACAGCCCATGTTGATATCAATAAAATCCGCCCCGGACACCTCTTTGGCAATGGCCGCCCCCTCCTCCATGCACTTAGGGTCGCTGCCGAATATCTGGGCGGCGGCGGGTGTCTCGTTTTCTCCCATCCGCAGGAGGGGGATGGACTTCTTATCCTGATAGCACAGGGCCTTGGCGCTGACCATCTCCGTACAGGTCAGCCCCGCCCCCTGCTCCCGGCAGATGGTGCGGAAGGCCATGTCCGTCACCCCCGCCATGGGACCTAGAGCCAGGGGCGTATCGACTGCAATTCCTCCGATGGTGACCATAGATACCTCGCGTCAAAGAATTTTCCCCATTGTATCATGTCTGTTGAATGTTGACAAGGCCGCAATCTCCCGGTAAAATGGAAAAAATCTCAAAAGGAGACAGATCTATGGAATTAAACGCTTTACGCGCCGCCTTGCGGGGGATATCCGCTTACCGAGACGTGACCAACACCGCCGTTCTCAGCGGTATTTGGATGCTGCTGGACGCCCTGAACCAATGCTCATGTACGGTAAAGAAGCAAGCAACCGAAAACAAGAGATAGACCGCC
>CAJUPW010000050.1 GCA_910588635.1 uncultured Oscillospiraceae bacterium
CGCCGATGATCTTGATGGAGTTCTTGTTGGCGCCCACGGTGCCGTCGCCGCCCAGACCCCAGAACTTGACCTCGATGGTGCCCTCGGCCGCGGTGTTGGGGGCCTTGTGCTCCTCCAGGGACAGGTTGGTTACATCGTCCACGATACCGATGGTGAACTTCTTCTTGGGGTCGGCCTTGGCCAGCTCCTCATACACGGCAAACACGCTGCGGGGCGGGGTGTCCTTGGAGCCCAGGCCGTAGCGGCCGGCGATGACGGTCTTGCCGCTGATACCGGCCTCGGCCAGGGCGGTAATCACGTCCTGATACAGGGGCTCACCCAGGGAGCCGGGCTCCTTGGTGCGGTCCAGCACGGCGATCTTCTTGGCGGTAGCGGGAATGGCGGCGATCAGCTTGTCGGCCCGGAAGGGGCGGTACAGACGGACCTTAATCAGGCCCACCTTCTCGCCGTGGGCGTTCATATAGTCGATGACCTCCTCGGCCACGTCGCAGATGGAGCCCATGGCAATGATGACCCGGTCGGCATCGGGAGCGCCGTAGTAGTTGAAGAGCTGATAATCGGTGCCCAGCTTGGCATTGATCTTGCCCATATACTCCTCAACGATCTCGGGGAGGGCCTCATAGTACTTGTTGGAGGCCTCGCGGTGCTGGAAGAAGATGTCGCCGTTCTCGTGGGAGCCGCGCATGGTGGGGTGCTCGGGATTCAGAGCGCGGGCGCGGAAAGCGGCCACGGCGTCCATGTCCACCATCTCGGCCAGGTCCTTGTAGTCCCAGATGGCCACCTTCTGAATCTCGTGGGAGGTGCGGAAGCCGTCGAAGAAATTGATGAAGGGAACGCGGCCCTTGATGGCGGCCAGATGGGCCACAGGGGCCAGGTCCATGGTCTCCTGCACGTTGCCCTCGGCCAGCATGGCAAAGCCGGTCTGGCGGCAGGCCATCACGTCGGAGTGATCGCCAAAGATGTTCAGAGACTGGGCGGCCACGGTACGGGCGGAAACATGGAACACGCCGGGCAGCAGCTCGCCGGCGATCTTGTACATGTTGGGGATCATCAGCAGCAGGCCCTGAGAGGCGGTGTAGGTGGTGGTCAGGGCGCCGGCGTTCAGCGAGCCGTGGACGGTACCGGCGGCGCCGGCCTCAGACTGCATCTCGATGACCTTTACAGGGTTACCGAAGATGTTCTTCTGGCCCTGGGCGGCCCACTGGTCCACATAGTCGGCCATGGGGCTGGACGGCGTGATGGGGTAGATGCCGGCTACCTCGGTAAACGCGTAGCTGACATATGCGGCCGCATTGTTGCCGTCCATGGTTTTGAATTTTCTTGCCATAGAGGTTCCCTACTTTCTTCCTAATTTTACTGGAGTGGAGAAGTGCTTCTCTGCTCTATTTTACAGGCCTGTCCCCATCCAACCAATGGTGAAAATTGTTATAATTCTCATAAGCATACGGTTATATCGGGACGGGCCCGCGGCGCTCCGGCAGACTGGACGCGCCTTGGGTGCTCATACAGATGTAGTGTAGCACTTTTTCAGCCGTTTGTAAACTTTCCTTGCAAAATTTCCTTCAATTTTTTGTGGTGGCGGCCACCATGTTTTTTTGTCGCGCCACTATATATAGTATAGCCCCGCCGGACTGCGGTCCGGCGGGGCTGGATTTGTTCAAAATCAGTTATGGATCAGGCGCCCATGGCGTTGCTGCCGATGGCGGCGCCAAAGCCGTTGACATCCTTGGGCATCCAGACCTGACGGTCCTTGCCGTTGATGGTGTGCTTCTCCAGGACAAAGTCCACATCAAAGTCTGTGGTGTTGTCGGTGGGCTTCAGTTCGGCAATGGCCGCAGAGATTTTGTTCAGCATGGCGCTGTACAGCTCCGCCTCATCGCCGGCCAGCAGGTCCTCGTCGGCCATAATCTCCTGCATGACCTGACCCATGGCATTCTCGATGCCGTTGGGATCAAAGGTGCTGATGGTGCAGGTAACCACGGCGGTGCCGGCCTTCTCGTCCGCCGACTTGGTCTTGGCGCTGAAGGTCACGTTTTTGAACATGGTCAGGAAGGCGTCCACAAAAGTCTGGGCGTCCTCAGTGGTGGCGGTAATGCCTTGCGATTCGAACATATCCACCATCTGCTCGGCCAGATCGTCATACACGCTGCCCTCAATGCCCATATCCTTCCGGGCCTCGGCCTCGTCGTTGTAGCCGAACAGCTCCACGATGGCGCTGGGATCGTCCTTCAGGACGATATCGAAGATGGCCACGGCCACCTTATCGGGATCAGCGATCTCTTCCTTCTTTCCGCAGCTGGTCAAAGTCAGGGAGAACAGCATGAGCATCGCCAGCAGCAGCGCGGGGGTTCTGCGAACTTGTTTCACTTCAAATCACTCCTCTTACAGCGTTCAGCCCGAGGGCTGTGAAGCTTATTATACGAGCGTCCCGCAAAAAAATCAACACCTTAAACTCAAATTTATCAAATCTTAATTTTCTCCCTCTCTGTTGCATTTTCTGCCAAAAACCGTTACAATGAACCATAATCATTTCCACTTTACCGAGGAGGCAAGGATATGGTAAAATCCATCCAATCTTTGGGATTCCATGGGATCACCGGCTACCTGGTAACCGCCGAGTGCGACCTGTCCGGCGGCCTGCCCGCTTTCACGGTGGTGGGCCTGCCTGACGCCGCCGTCAGCGAGGCCCGGGAGCGGGTGCGCTCCGCCATCAAAAACTGTGGTTTCACCTTCCCGGTCAGCCGGATCACCGTCAATCTGGCCCCCGCCCATTTAAAAAAAGTGGGCACCCTCTACGACCTGCCCATGCTGGTGGGCATCCTGGCCGCCGGTAAGCAGCTGCGCCTGCCCCGGGAAAACTGCGCCTTTGTGGGGGAGCTGTCCCTGTCTGGCCGGCTGCGTCCCTGTGCCGGGATGCTGTCCATGGCCCTGGCCGCCAAGCGGGAGGGCGTCACCGCCCTGTATGTTCCCGAGGAAAACGCCGCCGAAGCCACCTTGGCCGAGGGGCCTGTCATCTACCCCGTCCGAGACGTGCAGCAGCTGGAGCGCCACCTCACCGGCGAGCAACCCATCTCCCCCGCCCCGCCCTGGGTCCCCTCCCCCACCGCCTTCCACTGCCCCGACATGGCGGAGGTGAAAGGACAAGAGCAGGTGAAGCGCGCCCTGGAGATTGCCGCCGCCGGAGGGCACAGCATCCTCATGTCCGGCCCGCCGGGGACGGGCAAATCCATGCTGGCCCGCCGTCTGCCCGGCATCCTCCCCGACATGACCCGCCAGGAGGCCCTGGGGTGCACCGAGATTCACTCCATCATGGGCCAGACCAGCGCCAAACAGCCTCTTATCAATCTGCGGCCCTTTCGCTCCCCCCACCACACGGTGTCCTCCACCGGCATGGCCGGGGGCGGCTCTAACCCCCGGCCGGGCGAGATTTCCCTGGCCCACAACGGGGTGCTCTTTCTGGACGAGCTGCCGGAGTTCCCCAAGGAGGTGCTGGAGGTGCTCCGCCAGCCCCTGGAGGACGGTCAGGTCCAAATTTCCCGAGCGGCGGGCAGCGTCACCTTCCCCGCCCGGTTCATGCTGGTATGCGCAATGAACCCCTGTAAATGCGGCTGGTACGGCCACCCCTCGGGGCGCTGCCGGTGCACCGGAGCGGAGGTAAAAAAGTACCTCTCCAGGCTGTCCGGCCCCCTCCTGGACCGGCTGGACCTGTTTGTCCAGGTGGAGCCGCTGGAGTTCGACGAGCTGTCCCAGCGGGAACGGGCGGAGACCTCCGCCCAGGTCAAGGATCGGGTGGACAGGGCAAGAGCTTTACAGACTGTGCGGCAGAAGGACACCGGGGTATCCAGCAACGCCCAGCTCACCCGGGAGAGCCTGGACAGGTTCTGCGTTCTGGACGAGGCCTGTCAGCGGCTGATGAAGGGGGCTTTCGTCCGCATGGGCCTCACCGCCCGGAGCTACGACCGTATCCTCCGGGTGGCCCGCACCATCGCCGATCTGGACGGCGGCGGGGATATCCGGCCCGCCCACCTGGCCGAGGCTCTGCAGTACCGGCCTCCCGAATATCTGCGGCATTGACACCTTTCGCTGCCTGGGGGTCCGGTTTGACAAGGAGCCGCGGCAAAATGAATGAACGCATGATATAAAACATCTCAGAAAAGGGAGAGAAGAAGATGTATGTAAGAGGCAGAGAAAGATTGATGCAGGAACTGGAGCAGTTCACGGTGAAAAAGCTGGGGCTGTGCGATATATGCCCTGATGCTTTCAAGTTTTGCGATACTCTTCCGAGTACAAAAGAGCGTCTTAACCGTATATATGAATGTTGGAATCGGCGCAAATCCAGAACAGGCTGGAGAGAGTTTGTGCAGTCCTCCCAACTGACCAATCATGAAATTTGTCATGAAATGTTCCGGCATGCCTTGAAGGGCCGCTTGAAAACGTATATCCAGATCAAGGATTTGAGACACAGTGAGGAGAGCAATATATCGTTTTGCCATCAGTCTGATGGAGAGGATCGGGTCGTTACGCTCTCCTGCTCCTTGATGACCATACAGATGCTCGAGTATGATACCATGATGTTTGAAGCTATGCGCGATGAAGAGGACCAGGAATACAGGGAGGCGGCGCAAAGATTTTACCGGCCGTATCTTTTCAGCTATGTGATGGAGTTAGATGAGAAAAAATATGACGCACTGAAGAAATTGCAGGAAAGGGTGGCCGAAGAATCGCGGCGGGAGAACAACGAATCCGATCCTTATCTGTGGTTTGCCTGCACCTTTGCCTCAAACAGTGAGGGCTCTGACATCAGCCTGGACGGATATGTCGTTCAAAGTGCCAGCAGGATCAGCAAAATAAAAGCGCCGCTCTATATTAAGATAGAGGATCCAACGACCTCTCGCAGGATGGCCAAGAGTATTTTGGACGTGTACAAACTGAATCCTTCCTGCTTGAAAGATGACCCATCCTTCACTCAAAGGCTTCAACAGAAATTGGGCCACGACCGCCTGTCAACCATTGATGTATATAAAGTCGGGAATGGCAATTGCGTCTATGCCCAGGGAGAAAGCGGCGATATGAGCTTTTTCTATGACATAGGCTTTCATTACAGGCATCGGCCTAAGATAATTGTGCCCGGAAAGCTATATTCTTACGTCGAATCCATGAAAAGGATATACGCCCAAAAGCCGTCTTTCTTTATCTTGTCCCATTGGGATATGGATCATATAGCCGGAAGCGCCGCGGCACGGAAAGACTTTTTAGATCAGGACTGGTTTGCTCCGGATTGCTGGGACGCATGCGCAGACGCCAAAAGACTTGCCCAATATTTGGATTTGAAGAATCATCTGTTTTTGGCAAAGCGGCCTATATCAGGCGTGGCTGCGGGTCGTTGCATCGGCAAAGTAGACGTGGTGAGCTCCGCCGCATCGCCCCAAATACTTGCGACCTATCAATTCTATATGGGCGAAAAGGCTCGCTGCGACAGCAGTCTTCCCAACTGTGAAGGTAGCATCGCTTGACAATGGTAAACACACCATTGAATAAGACGCTGGGGGTAAGAAATCAGATTTTCCACTCAAAAGAAACGCGCTCGGCGGTGGCTTGGACCTGGGAGAGAATGATGTCGGCCACCTGCCGCCGGTCGTCAAAGTCGATGTTGTCCCAATTCCCCAGGTGGGAGGACAGATACTCGATCTTTTGCGGGGAGACGCTTTCCGCGTTCAGTGCGGCAATCTCCTTTATCAGCCCTTGACGGCGGGCGTC
>CAJUPW010000051.1 GCA_910588635.1 uncultured Oscillospiraceae bacterium
GAGCGCCACCTTGCCAAGGTGGAGGTAGCGAGTTCGAGCCTCGTCACTCGCTCCAGAACGGGGCAAAGGAGCTTTGCCCCGTTTTCTCAAATCATAATTCCGTTACAACTGCATATCCTGTAAGGACGGCGCCATAGCCAAGTGGTAAGGCAGAGCTCTGCAAAAGCTCCACCCCCAGTTCGAGTCTGGGTGGCGCCTCCAACCTGTGTTGATAAAAAAGATACAGGCGAAAAACACTGCATGAAAATGCGGTGTTTTTCATATTTTATAATTACCCCCTGATGTAGTGCTCTTATTTTCCTACATCAGGGGGATTTTGTCTATTGTCCGGTTTTACTGGAGCAGTTCAATGCCGGGGGATATTTTTATTTCCTGCTTACAAATTGCTGTTGGTCAGTCTACATACTCCACACCGATCTGCTCCAGTACCTGGTCCACGAAGGGGCGGGGGAAGCCCTTGCCGGACAGGATGTCGGCAATCTGGCCTTGTTCCTTCTTCTGAACGGCGGCGGCCTCTCTGGCCACCCGCTCGGCGTCCTCGGGCTTGACCACCAGCACGCTGTCGCCGTCGCCCACCAGGATGTCACCCGGGCAGATGACCTGACCGCCTACGCTGACGGGGAAGTTGATCTCGCCGGGGCCGTTCTTATAGGGTCCGTTGGGCACCACGCCGCGGGCGTAGACGGGGAAGTCGGTGAACTGGGCCAGCTCATCCCGGTCCCGGACGCAGCCGTCGATGAGGAACCCGGCCAGACCGCGGCTTTTGGCGTAGGTGGCCATAATCTCACCGCACAGGGCACGGCTCAGGCTGCCCCGGGCGGCGATGACCAGCACGTCGCCGGGCTGGGCCATGTCCAGGGCCTTGTGGAACATCAGGTTGTCGCCTGCTGGGCACAGCACGGTGAAAGCGGTGCCCAGCAAGGGGGAGTGGTTCATGGGCTCCAGGCCGGCGTCCACGGCGGCCAGACGGCCCATGCAGTCGTCGATATTGGCCACGGGAATGCCCCGGAAGGCCTCTACCAGCGCCCGGTCCGGGCGGACAAAATTACGTTTGATTCTGCAGCCAACTGCCATGATAAAAAACCTTCTTTCCAAAAGTTAAAAAATCCATTATAATATAGAAAAACAAAATATTAGAGGAGGCGGATATCTATGGATTTGACCGATGTGGAAATGTTTTTGACCATTGTCAACACCAAGAGCATCTCCAAAACGGCCGAGACCCTGTTTCTCTCCCAGCCCACCATCAGCCACCGGCTCAAGACCCTGGAGAAGGAGCTGGATTTCCCCCTCATTGTCCGCAGCAAGGGGTTCAAGCAGATTGAGCTGACCTCCGAGGGGGTGGAGTTCATCCCCATCGCCGAGCGGATGCTGTCGCTGTGGAAGGAGACCCGGCTGTTAAAGCGCAACCGGGACCGGGTGCTGCTGTCGGTGGGGTGTACCGACAGCGTCAACGTGGCCCTGCTGGCCCCATTCTACCGGGAGCTGATGGGGCCGGACTCCATCGTGGACTTGGACGTGCGCACCCACCAGTCGCCGGAGCTCTACGGGATTCTGGACAACCACGACATCGACGTAGGCTTTGTGTTCTACCACCTGTACTACAAGAACATCCTTTGCGAGCGGGTGTTCCAGGAAAAATTCTACCTGATCCAGTCGGCCCGGCCGGCGGTGGACAAGCCCGTGATCCACACAGAGGAGCTGGACGCCTCCCGGGAGATTTTTCTCAAATGGGACGACCCCTATCAGCTCTGGCATAACCAATGGCTGACCAACTACGCCCGGCCTTGCGTGGCCACCGACACCATTACCCTGGCCCGCCGGCTGTGGCAGGAGGGCGAGAGCTGGATGATTGCGCCCGAGTCGGTGGTCTATGACATGGCCCAGGTCCGGCCTCTCTATGTCAGTGAGCTTCAAAACCCGCCGCCTGACCGCTGCTGCTATAAGATTACCCACCGATTCCCTCTGGTCACCAGCGAGGCGGCCCTGGAGTTCTTTGAGGAGCAGCTGGCCCTCTACTTGGAGAACCTGAAATTTGACATCCCCGTGGGGCAGGTATTCAGCCTTTGAGGTCGGCCACGGCCTTCTTCAGCCGCTCCATGGCCTCCACGATGCGCTCATAGCTGCAGGCGTAGGACAGCCGGATGTAGCCCTCGCCCTGGGGTCCGAAGGCGGAGCCGGGCACGGCGGCGATCTTGGCGTGGTCCAGCAGGTAGTCGGCCATCTCGGCGGAGGTCCTGCCCAGCGATTTGATGTTCACAAAGATGTAGAAAGCTCCGCCCGGGGTCTTGCAGCTCAGGCCGTCGATGGCGTTGATGGCGGACACGGCGTAGTCCCTGCGGCGCTGGTACTCCTTCACCATCTCCTGCACATCGGGCTCGGCCTTCTCCAGGGCGGTGATGCCGGCCTCCTGGACGAAGGAGGGGGCGCAGGTGTTGATGTAGGCGTGGACCCGGACCATAGCCTTGATAAACTCCACCGGGGCGGCGGCGTAGCCCAGACGCCAGCCGGTCATGGAGTAGCACTTGGAGAAGCCGTTGAGGGTGATGGTCCGCTCCTTCATGCCGGGCAGGGCGGCGATGCTCACATGCCTGGCCCCGTCGTAGACCAGCTTCTCGTAAATTTCATCGGATACCACGATCAGGTCGTGCTTCTTGGCGATGTCGGCCAGCTTCTCCAGGGTATCCCGGGACTGGACCACGCCGGTGGGGTTGCCCGGAGTGTTGATGACCAGCATCTTAGTTTTTGGGGTGATGAGGCCCTCAATTTCGTTTAAGTCGATCTGGTAGTCGTTCTCCTCTCTCAGCTTGTAGCTGACGGGAACGGCACCGAAGAAGTGGGGCACGTGGATGTAGTTGAGCCACACCGGATCGGGGACCAGAATCTCGTCGCCCGGCTCGGTGAAGGCGGCCACGGCGGCGTAGGTGCCCTCGCCCACTCCGATGGTCACCAGAATTTCCTCGGCCTTGTAGTCGATGCCGTTGTCCCGCTTGAGCTTGTCGGCGATGGCCTGACGCAGCTCCGGGGTGCCGTAGTTGGAGGTATAGAACACGTTGCCGTTGGCCAGGGCGGTGTTGGCGGCCTGCTTGATGACCTCGGGGGTGTCGAAGTCGGGACGGCCAATCTCCATATGGATGACGTCCTCGCCGTTCTTCTGCATCTGGGTGGCTCTCTCCATCATCACACGAATCTCAGAGAAGGGAAGCGCTTCCATTCGGCTGGCAGGATTGAACATGATTCATTCTCCTTTCGGTTGATATAGTCAGTGTAGCACAAACCTTAATATTTGTAAAATTGATATTTATTATTTTAAATATCTAAAAAAACTATATTACTGGTCGATCAGCAGCACGGACACATCGTTGACGTTGGTTCCGGTGGGTCCGGTGAAAATCAGCCCGTCCGCCCGCTCCAGGGCGTGGTAGGCATCGTTGTCCTCCAGCACCTGGCGGATGGACAGACCCCGGTCCCGGAGGAGAGCTGCGGTCCGCCCGTCCACCATACCGCCGGCGGCGTCGGTGGGGCCGTCGGTGCCGTCGGACCCAAGGGAAAAGACCAGCACGCCGTCCAGGCCGTCGATGCCCCCGGCGGCGGACAGGGCCAGCTCCTGATTGCGGCCGCCCTTGCCGGCGCCGGTGAGCTTCACCACCGTCTCGCCCCCCGCCAGGAAGGCCAGCTTCCTGCCCTGACCGTGATGGGTGCGGGCGACGGAGGCCAGGAAGGCGCCGGCCTCACGGGCCTGACAGCACAGCTGGTCGGTAAGCAGCACCGGCTCATAGCCCAGCGCCCGGGCGGCGCTTGCGGCGGCGGCGCACAGCTCCCGGACGCTGCCGGTGATCCGGGTCTCCACGTTGTCCAGCGTCTTGGGGGTCTCCTGGGCCAGCAGCGCACGGGCCTCGCCGCTGAGCCGGAGCCCGTATTTTTCCGCGATGGCCAGGGCCTGCTCACAGGTGGAGCGGTCGGCGCAGGCGGGGCCGGAGGCGATCATATCCAGAGGGTCGCCCAGAATGTCGCTGAGGACAATGGCAAACACCCTCGCGGGGGCGCACATCTGGGCGAACCGTCCGCCCTTCACGGCGGACAGCCGCTTGCGGATGGTGTTTATCTCAACGATGTCCGCCCCGCTGGCCAGAAGCTGGCTGGTGATATCCTGAAGCTCCTCCCCGGGGATGAGGGGCTTTTCAAACAGGGCGCTCCCCCCGCCGGACAGCAGGAAGATCACGGTGTCCTCCGCCGTCAGCCGGCCGATCAGGTCCAGCACCGCCTGGGCGCCCCGGAAGGAGTTCTCGTCGGGGACGGGGTGTCCGGCCTCGTAGCAGGTGATGCCGGGAATGGGCGCTGGGACGTGGCCGTATTTGGTGACCACCACGCCGGCGCCAATCCGGTCTCCTAGACAGTCCTGAGCGGCCTTGGCCATCTGCCAGGCGGCCTTGCCCACTGCGGCCAGCACCACCTGGCCGGGAAATTCCCGGCCCTGGAGGGCACGCCGGACGGCGGCGTCAGGCTGGACCGCCCGGATGGAGGCGGAGATTATGGTCTGAGCGTCGGAACGCAAGCTCATAGCGCCTCTCTCCTTATTTCATATTGACCACATTGATGGGTTTTCCGTCCAGATAGGCCTTCACGTTGGCCACCGCGCAGTCCATGATGCGCTGCGGCTCTCCTTGGG
>CAJUPW010000052.1 GCA_910588635.1 uncultured Oscillospiraceae bacterium
CGCCAAGTTCGACGAGACCGTCGAGCTGCATGTGAAGCTGGGCGTCGACTCCCGCCACGCCGACCAGCAGGTCCGCGGCGCCATCGTCCTGCCCCACGGCACCGGCAAGACACAGAGAGTTCTGGTCTTCGCCAAGGCCGCCAAGGCCGACGAGGCCAAGGCCGCCGGCGCCGACTATGTGGGCGAGATGGACCTGGTGGAGAAGATTCAGAAGGAGAACTGGTTCGACTTTGACGTGGTGGTCGCCACCCCCGACATGATGGGCGTGGTGGGCCGTCTGGGTAAGGTGCTGGGCCCCAAGGGCCTGATGCCCTCCCCCAAGGCCGGCACCGTCACCATGGACGTGACCAAGGCCGTCAACGAGATCAAGGCCGGTAAGGTGGAGTACCGTCTGGACAAGACCAACATCATCCACTGCCCCATCGGCAAGGTCTCCTTCGGTCCCGAGAAGCTGAGCGAGAACTTTGCCGCCCTCATGGGCGCCATCATCAAGGCCAAGCCCGCCGCCGCCAAGGGCCAGTATATCAAGAGCTGCACCGTGGCGGCCACCATGGGTCCCGGCGTCAAGGTCAACGGCGCCAAGCTGGTGTAATTCGGCAATCCAACATAGAAATCCCCCGGCCTCAGTGGCCGGGGGATTTTTGTCTGCTTTAGGAAACGGATTTTTAAATCAGGAGAAAGCCTGCCGATATACGGACCAAAATTTACCTGTTTCTTCCCAATACGGACAATCATTTGGCTTGTGGGACCAAAGCCCCGAACAACCCCACTTGGATATTATTTGTTAATCATCTTGCAATATCTGTTCCCCAGAAATTGCATAGTATAGACTGTCAGCTATATAATGCTCCCATTCTGCCTCATCGTCGTTTGATGAATAGCTTACTTGAGAATAACGTAATAAAGCATCTAAACAATCAGACCGGCGTTCCAATTCCTGTAAACCATTAAAGCGGCTTTTTACCGCCTTATAACCAGTTTGAAAATCATTGAAAGGAATTACAGCAGGACACCCCAAGCCTCAGTGGCCGGGGGATTTTTTATGCCTCCAGCCGGCGGAACACCCGCCGGGACCGGAGGGCTACCAGGGCGGACAGGAGGGCCGCTGCCAGCAGGACGGCCCAGGGAGGCAGGGCGTCGAAGAGCAGGCCGTAGGCCGCCTGGCCCAGGGGAGAGGCGCAGTTGGCCACCGCCTGGATGCAGGCGATCACCTTGCCCAGCAGCAGAGAGGGCACCTGGGATTGGACCAGGGTGAGCAGCACCACGGTAAACAGCATGGCAGAGGCCATGGCCAGCATGGACAGGAGGGTAATGCCCCAGTAGCTCACTGCCGTGGGTACCCCGGGGAGGACAACCAGCCCCATGAAGCCCGCCGTCACAGCGCAGGCCAGCAGACAGAGCGACCCGTGGCGGGGTTTTAGCTGTGTACCCAAAAGCCCCGCAAGGAGTCCGCCGAAAAGTCCGCCCAGCGCCATGACCGCCTGGGTCAGGCCCAGGGCGGCGTCGCTCATACCCAGCACCTGGGCCACAATGGCGGGGACGCCCACGATCATCACCGCCGATAAAATCAGGTTAAAGGCGGACAGCACCAGCGTCACCGACAGAAATACCGGCCGCTCTCGGGAGATGTACCGCCAGCTCTCGCCCAGGTCCCGGCCCACCGTGGTCAGTACCCCGGCGGTGCGAGGCCGCCGCTCATGGGGGACGCGGATAAAGATTTCCATCACCGCCGAGAGAAAGAAGCACACCCCCCCGATGGTCAGGATGGGTCCCAGCCCCCACAGGCCGAAGATGACGCCCCCCAGAGCGGGCCCCAGCAGGTTGGCCAGAGTTGCCACCATGTTGATGACCGCGTTGCCCTGGGCGAGCCGGCCAGGGGAGAGGAGCAGAGGCAGGCTGGCCTGGACCGCCGGCTGGTAGGCCCCGGCGATGGCGTAGAGCAGCATCAGGGTCACGATGACCAGAGGGACCAGCGGGGCCTTGCCCCACAGCAGGCAGTAGGCCACTGTCAGCCCGGCGGTGAGAAAGTCCAGCCCCGCCATGATGCGGCCCTTGTGGACCCGGTCAGCAGCCGTCCCGCCGATGGGGCCCATGAGGATCATAGGCACAAAGGAACAGGCGTTCACCGCCCCGAACAGGGCGATGGAGCCCGTCTCCCGCAGCAGGTAAAGTGGGAGGGCGAAGTGGAGGATGGCGTTGCCGAACAGGGAAATGATCTGCCCGATGACCACCAGGGTGAAGTCTCGGGTGAACAGGGCGCTTTTTTGTGTGTTCATAGTGTACTCCTTTCTCAATAAACCGACCGTCGGTTTGTAAATGTGTCACATAAAACTGCCCACAGGGCAGTTTTATGTTCAGGAGCGGCAGAGGTCCACCATGGTGTCGATGATGTCCTGGTCCAGCAGCTCAAAGCCGTACTGCCGGGTGAGCTGGTTATAGAAGGCGCACCGGGCCCGGACCTGCTCCGGGGTGCTGGGGCGGAAGATGGGGTGGAGCCACAGGTCGGACAGGAGCAGCAGCACCTCGGCAAGCTGCTCCGGGTAGTCGGCGCGGATGGAGCCGTCGGCGATGCCCTCCCGCAGAATGGGCAAGGCGTAGTAGGGGGCGGCCTCATTCAGAATGCTCTGTATCTGAAGAGCCATAAACTTGGGGTTCTCAATGAGGAAGGGCAGCATGTGCACGATGCCGCCCTGAAAGGACAGCCGCATGGCGGTGCGGAACATCTCCCGCACCTTCTCCGCTCCGGTGAGGCCCTTGCGGTCCCGAATCTCCGCCAGGACGGCGGTGTTGTGCTCCCCCATCCGGTCCGCCACGGCGATGAGGATGGCCTCCTTGGAGGCGAAGTGGTGGTAGATGGCCCCCTTGGACAGCTTTGTGGCGTCGATAATGTCCTGAAGGGTGGTCTTGTCGTAGCCCTTTTGCAGGAAGAGCCTGGACGCGGTGTCCAGAATGAGTTTTACTGTCTGTTCCGGGTGCTTGTTCCGGGCCATGGAGGCCTCTCCCTTCCAGATACAGACCGCCGGTCTGTATTATTTTAGCATAGCCGCCGCGCTCTGTCAACTTAAACTTGCCACAAACTGCCTTGCCACCCGGGGGGTGCGTCCGGCGTGGCGGATCTCCCAGGTCATGGCCTGGGCGTGGAGCCGGTCGGCAGGAATATCCAGCCCCGCCTGGGCGGCCAGATGGTCCACCAGGGCCAGATAGTCCGTTTTATTCATGGTGAGATAGGGGATGCGCAGGCCGAAGCGCTCGGCCAGGGCGGTCTTTTCCGAGATGGTCTCGAAGGTGTCCACCTCGTCCCCCGCCCGGTCGGCGAAGGTCTGGCGCACCAGGTGCCGCCGGTTGGAGGTGGCGCAGATGCACACATTGACGGGCCGTTTCTCCAGGGTGCCCTCCAGGATGGTCTTGAGGGCGGAGTAGGTCTTATCGTCCTGGTCGAAAGCGAGATCGTCGATGAACAGGATGAATTTCTGCCGCCGGCCGGCCAGGGAGCGGATGAGCTGGGGCATCCCGGTGAGGTTTTCCTTCTCGACCTCGATGAGACGCAGGTCCTCCATGCCGGGCAGGCAGAGCATGGACTTTACCGTGGCCGACTTGCCGGTGCCGCCGTCGCCGAAGAGCAGGACATTGTTGGCCTGCCGCCCGGCCATCATCAGCCGGGTATTCTGCTCCACCATGCTCCGCTGGTGCTCATAGCCCAGCAGGTCTTCCGGGCGGGGGCAGTCCGGGTCGGCCACCGGGACCAGCCCGCCGTCCTCCCACAGGAAGGCCCGGTATCTGGCGAACTCACCCGCCCCGTGCTCCCGGTAGAACTGCGTCAGAGAATCGAAGTCGAAGGGGGTGGCCGCCCGCCACCGGGGCAGACCGGCCAGTACCGGGGCGTACTCGTCCCCCAGCAGAGGCTTCATGGCGTCGATAAAGCGGTCGCAGTCGGTCTGGGCCAGCAGAACCAGGGTGTCAATGTCCCGCCGGGCGGCGTTCTCCAGGGCGGGGTCGGACTTCCCCTGGTCGATGAGACGGGAGTAGGGGGTTTCGGTGTACCGCAGCCAATCCCACAGCCAGTCGCCCAGGCCCTCATAGCCATCGCTGCGCAGAACGTGGAACCGGGATACATAGAGCTCCAGAGCTTCCTCCCCGTTTTTTTTGCTCATGTGGGATAAAGAAGTAAAAGAAGTGTAAAAAATTTTGCCGTTCCC
>CAJUPW010000053.1 GCA_910588635.1 uncultured Oscillospiraceae bacterium
GTCCATGTCGGTGCTGCCCCAGGGAGCATTCAAATCCAGCAGAGAGACCAGCCGACCTTTCCCGGTGCGTTTCCCGGAACGGTAGCGGACGCCATACTCTCGCTCAAGTTCTCCGATGCTGGCGTTCAGTAGCCGGGTCAGTGTGTTCGGCTCGGCGTTGATTTCCGTTTCCGCCTTCAACTCGTCCAGCAGCACAGCGGCGTAACCCCGCCACACGCCATGCACCTGGGTGAAGGTCTGAACGGCAGTCAGGATAGGGTCAGGCTCTTTCTGTGAGGCCTCGCCCCCAAAGGAAACAAACTCCCACACTTTCCTCTGCTTGTCAAAGCGGAGGTTCAGTTGAGTGTCGGCCACCTCCCGCCCGGTCACATCCAGCGTGGCGGAGGTCTCCATCCGGGAGGACTTTTGCAGGACAAGCGCCCCGTCAGCGCACCCCAGCAGGCCAGTCGTGCCGGAGATCATGTTGAAGGAGTCGGCGGACCCGGCCTTGCGGGTGTGGTGGACTACCAACACCGTTATCAGGGATCGGTCGGCGATTTTCTTCAAGGCGCATACCGTCTCGTAGTCGCTGGCATAGTTGTACTGCTCCTGCCCGGCCTTGCGAACGCGCTGGAGGGTGTCGATGATTGCCAGCTTCACATGGGGATGGGCGGCGAGGAAATTGGTAAGCTGTTCCTCGAAGCCCTCGCCGATATACAGGGCCTCGGTCGCCAGCCAGATGCTGCCGGGAGTTCCACCGCTGACATCGTTCAGCCTCTGCTGCATCCTCTGGAAGGTATCCTCCAGGCTGATGTAGAGGACACCACATTGTTCCGTTTTCATTCCCCAGACCGGCTCGCCCTTGCTGACCTGGTTCGCCAGCCACAGCACCAGCCAGGACTTGCCCACCTTGGGCGCTCCGGCGAGGATGTAGATGCCTTGACCCATCAAACCGTCAATCAAAGTGCCGGACGGGGCGTAGGTCGTGTCCAGCAGTTCCTCCGCCGGGATTACTTTCAGTTCAGGGATTTTCTGTTTTTCTTCCGTCATTCACAGTTCCTTTCACGGCATCCGCCAGCGAACACCATAACGCTGGCGGAGACAGTGGGTGAAGCGGCGAAGCGGCCCGGATGACCTCCTTCCTGTCCGGGCTGGCCGCTGATTTGGCATGTATGCCGGGTTGTTCTATATACGGAAGTTTATAGAGTTCAATTCTGAACTGCACTTATCATTATAGCCGTTCAGAAATGTGCTGTCAAGTGATTTGCAAAAATTCCTTTCATTTTTGAACGGCGTGTGATATAATATCCGGCAGGACGGCTATACTCAAATCAACACCAGAACAGGGAGGGCGCGGCATGGAACTGCTGTCAATTAACTCGACATTGGGAGAGCGAATAAGGTTTTACCGCCAGCAGGCGGGGCTGACGCAAAAAGAACTCGCCGCCCTATGCGAGGTCAGCGAGTCCGCTATCAGGAATTATGAACTGGGGAACCGAGTGCCGGATTTTCTCACGCTCCATATAATCGCCGAAAAACTCCGGGTCAACTACGCCGCCATCAGCGGTGAAAAAATCTCGGATATGGAAGGGGCGCTACAGGCGTTATATAAGCTGGAGGAGATTTACGGATTGTACCCGACGGAGGTGGGCGGGCATATCCATTTTGTGTTCAGGGACAGTGTGGCAATGGACGATTTCAAGCCGGATATAGAGACCATCACGAGAAGTCCCGGTGCGTTGCTCCAATACCGTACTCTGGGATTTATGAAAGCCTGCGCCCAGCACGATGCCGGAGAAATGACCGATGAGGAGTACGCCCTCTGGAAAAGCAAGTTCCCGGCGTTCCTGAGCGACTTCTACGAATTTCGGAAACAGGCAGGGCAGACAGAAGAAGAAAACTTTGATGGCGATGCTCCCGTCTCTTCTGAAAAACCGCAGTCCCCGAAGCGGAGACGGGAACGGAAAATCAACAGTGGGCGGTAGCCAGAAGCGGCGGAACGCCGCGCAGCCAACCTCGGTAACGAGGTTGTTCAAAGGGTTTGGGACGCTTCCCAACAAGCAGAAACAGCGATTTCCGGCGGAGCCGGGAACCGCTGTTTCGAGTCTTTGTGGGAACAAAGACACTGCTTGCTCCGATTATACCGAATTCGGTATAAACTGGTTGATGGTTACTGTGTTTTGTTCCATGGCAAAACGCCTCCTTTGATAATAGTCAGACATTATCCTGTCTGCCCTGTCTATTATCATGGATACGTTGTTTTTGTGCGAGAAGTATTATACCGAATTTGAGCATCTGTCCGATGAGGCGCCAGCAAGATTGCCGGATCTTGGAGAAAATGTTATACCGAATTATCTTAAAAAATCGTTGAAATACAGTGGCTGCTCCGTAAGCCTCGGTATAATAGAAGTTTCGGTATAACCCAGCTGATTGCGCAGATATTGGATGAGATGAGGCGAATCGGTTACAGTGAGACTACGATCTGGAGGTATTATCAGCCTGCCATGGGGCAGTTCCGGAAATACTATGTGCAGACCGGACAGGCAGCATACAGCCCAGAGATCACGGATGAGTATATCAGCCTGAACAAGGAAAGGTATGAGCGCGGAGAGGTCACCTACCAGTCCTTCAAGAAAACACGGTATGTCGGCCGCAGGATGAATGAATTCTTCCTGAGTGGACAATTCCGGTACACATCGCAAAAAAGGGGGACTTCTTTTATGCTGTCGGAGGGGAATGAGCGGATCGTTGACCAGTTCCTCTGTTCGAGGTCATGCGGGGACAAATCGAGATATGATGCCGGATGGACCGTGCGGAAATATCTCCAGTACATGGAGAAGCGCGGCCATGCCTCGCTTTCAGATGTGACACATGATGAAGTCCGGGAATTCATCTTAAAGACCGCAGCCAGCATAAAGACATCAGGCCTGCACAATGTCCTGCTCTACCTGAAGCATTTCCATATCTTCCTTAAGGATTCCGGGATACCGGCCCCGGACTGCGTAGAACTTTTTTCATACAAGGTATACAGGGGGATGCCCATCCAGAGTTACGTGACCGATGAGGAGCTGGAGCGGATCCTCGGTGTAATCGACACGGAGACAGAAACAGGGAAACGGAACCGCGCCATCATCCTTGTGGGCGCGACCACGGGCCTGCGTGCCATCGACATCATCCGCATGAAGCTGACGGACATTGACTGGAGGAAAGGCGAGATAAAGCTCGTCCAGAGCAAGACAGGCACGACAACGCACGTCCCGCTCATGAAAGAGACTGGCGAGGCCCTGAAGGACTATATCCTGAACGCCAGGCCGAAAGGGACCGGATGCGGGGAAGTGTTCCTGCGTGTTTCAGCCCCAAAGACGGAGATCCAGGACACGACCTGTATCGGCTGCATGTTCCGCTCCTATCAGGAAAAAGCCGGGATACGCAGGCAGCCCTTTGACGGGAAGGGGTTCCATGGCCTGCGCAGGAGGCTGGCAAAGAAACTGCTCGTTTCAGGTTCGCCGCTCACCACAGTGTCACAGATGCTCGGCCATGACGATACGGATTCTGCCCGCCAGTACCTTTCTCTTAATACAGACGACCTCCGGGAATGCGCACTTGATTTCAGCGTGATCCCTCTTGAAAGGGGGTGCCTGTCATGAGCTATGGATTTACCAGCGGGTTTGCAAAAGACCTTGAGGACATGATCGCCCTCAAGGCAATATTTGGGTTCTCGGAGGCTACCTACCTCGACCGGGCGAAGGACTTTGACCGGCACTGCTCCAGCGGCCACCCGGATGCTGACAGGGTGATGTGGTATAAAAAAAGTTGACAGCCCATTCTCAAGGATTTGAGATATAATCA
>CAJUPW010000054.1 GCA_910588635.1 uncultured Oscillospiraceae bacterium
CTTGCGGGCCTCGAACAGCTCCTCAACACGGGGCAGACCCTGGGTGATGTCGCCGCCGGCCACGCCGCCGGTGTGGAAGGTACGCATGGTAAGCTGGGTGCCCGGCTCGCCGATGGACTGGGCGGCGATGATGCCCACCGCCTCACCGGCGCCCACAGGCTCGCCGATGGCCAGATTGATGCCGTAGCACTTGGCGCACACGCCGGACCGGGCCCGGCAGGTGAGAACGGAGCGAATCTTGGCCTGCTGGATGCCGTGCTTCTCCAGGGTGGCGGCGTCGTCCTTGCGGAGCATGGTGTCCTTGGTGAAGAGTATCTCGCCGGTCTCCGGGTCGTTGATATCCTCGGTGGGGTAGCGTCCGTGGATCCGTTCGGCGAAGGTTTCAATGACCTGGCCATGCTCCTCAATCTCGCTGACCAGAATGCCGTCATGAGTTCCGCAGTCTTCCTCCCGGATGATGACCTGCTGGGATACGTCCACCAGACGGCGGGTCAGATAGCCCGAGTCGGCGGTACGCAGAGCGGTGTCGGCCATGCCCTTCCGGGCGCCTCGGGAGGAGATGAAATACTCCAGCACGGACAGGCCCTCACGGAAGTTGGCCTTGATGGGAATCTCGATGGTACGGCCGGCGGTATCGGCCATCAGGCCGCGCATGCCGGCCAGCTGGCGGATCTGAGCCATGGAGCCGCGGGCTCCGGAGTCGGCCATCATGAAAATGGGATTGTACTTGTCCATGGACTCCTGGAGGGCGTCGGTCACGTCCTTGGTGGTTTTTTCCCAGGTGGACACGGTGAGGCGGTAACGCTCCTCGTTGGTAATCAGGCCCCGGCGGTACTGCTTGTCGATGCGGACGATCTCCTTCTCGGTGTCGCCGATGAGCTCATACTTCTTGGTGGGGACGGTCATATCCGCGATGGCCACGGTGAGGGAGCCCACGGTGGAGTAGTGGTAGCCCAGGTCCTTGATGGCGTCCAGCATACCGGCGGAGGTGGTGAAGCCGTGTTTGCTGATGCACTTGTCGATAATTTTGCCCAGCTGCTTCTTGCCCACCACAAAGTTGACCTCGGGATCGAACATGGCCTCGGGATCGGTGCGGTCCACAAAGCCCAGGTCCTGGGGGATGGCCTCGTTGTAAATCAGGCGGCCCACGGTGGTGGTGACCAGCTTGTGGCGCATCTCGCCGTCCACCTCGCGGTAGAGACGGACCTGGATGGGGGTGTGGAGGGTGACCAGGCCGGCGTCGTAGGCCAGCATAGCCTCGTCCTTGTCGGCAAAGGCGTGGTTGACATCGCCCTCGTCCCGGGTGTAGGTCAGGTAGTAAGCACCCAGAATCATGTCCTGAGAGGGGATGGTGACAGGGCCGCCGTCCTGGGGCCGCAGCAGGTTGTTGGCCGACAGCATGAGCACCCTGGCCTCAGTCTGGGCCTCAGCAGACAGGGGAACGTGGACAGCCATCTGGTCGCCGTCAAAGTCGGCGTTGAAGGCGGTACATACCAGGGGGTGGAGCTTGATGGCCCGGCCCTCCACCAGGACGGGCTCGAAGGCCTGGAGGCCCAGGCGGTGTAGGGTGGGGGCGCGGTTGAGCATCACCGGGTGATCCTTGATGACAAACTCCAGGGCGTCCCACACGGCTCCCTCGCCCTTCTCCACCATTTTCTTGGCGGCCTTGATGTTGTTGGCCAGGCCGTCGTCCACCAGCTTCTTCATGACGAAGGGGCGGAACAGCTCAATGGCCATCTCCTTGGGCAGGCCGCACTGATAAATTTTCAGGGAAGGGCCGACGACAATGACGGAACGGCCGGAGTAGTCCACGCGCTTGCCCAGCAGGTTTTGGCGGAAGCGGCCCTGTTTGCCCTTGAGCATGTCGCTCAGGGACTTCAGGGCACGGTTGTTGGCGCCGGTGACGGCCCGGCCGCGGCGGCCGTTGTCGATGAGGGCGTCCACCGCCTCCTGGAGCATCCGCTTCTCGTTGCGGACGATGATGTCGGGGGCGTTGAGCTGGATCAGCCGCTTGAGGCGGTTGTTCCGGTTGATGACCCGGCGGTACAGGTCGTTTAAGTCGGAGGAGGCGTAGCGGCCGCCGTCCAGAGGGACCATGGGCCGAATCTCCGGAGGGATGACGGGCAGCACGTCGATAATCATCCACTCAGGCTTGTTGCCCGACAGACGGAAGGCGTCCACCACCTCCAGCCGCTTGATGATCTTGACCTTCTTCTGGCCGGAGGCGTCCCTCAGTTCCTTACGAAGCTGCTCGCTCAGCTCCTCCAGATCGATCTGCTGAAGCAGCTTCTTCACTGCCTCGGCGCCCATGCCGGCGTCGAAATCGTCCTCGTACTTCTCCCGCATATCCCGATATTCTTTCTCGGAGAGAATCTGGTTCTTGGACAGGGGGGAGAAACCGGGGTCGATGACGATATAGGCGGCAAAGTACAGCACCTTCTCCAGAATGCGGGGGCTGATGTCCAGCAGCAGGCCCATCCGGGAGAGAATGCCCTTAAAGTACCAGATGTGGGACACAGGGGCGGCCAGCTCAATGTGGCCCATCCGCTCCCGGCGGACCTTGGCCTTGGTGATTTCAACGCCGCAGCGGTCGCAGATCTTGCCCTTGTAGCGGATCTTCTTATACTTGCCGCAGTTGCACTCCCAGTCCTTGGTGGGGCCAAAGATTTTTTCGCAGAACAGTCCGTCCTTCTCAGGCTTGAGGGTGCGGTAGTTGATGGTCTCGGGGCGCTTTACCTCGCCGTAGGACCACTCTCTGATTTGCTCGGGGGAGGCGATGCCAATCCGGATCGCGTCAAACTCAGCGTAGCTCATGTTTTGATCTCCTCCCTTTGTCAATTGTAGTCGTCTTCGGCAAAGAGGGCGTTGTCTCCGCTCTCCCCGGCCGGTTCAAGGGTCAAATCGTCGTCGTCGCTGTCACCCTTGAAGGTGAAGCCGCCGGCGGAGGCAAAATCGTCGTCGGCCTGATAGCCGAAGTCGTCCTCCCGGTCGTAGTAGTCGTCCCGGACGGGCTGGTAGCCGTCGTCGTCATCGTCCTTCAGCTCGATCTCACTGCCCTGGTCGTCCAGCACCTTCATGTCCAGACACAGGGACTGCAGCTCTTTAATCAGTACCTTGAAGGACTCGGGCACGCCGGGCTTGGGCACGTTCAGGCCCTTGACAATGGCCTCGTAGGTCTTGACACGGCCGGTCACGTCGTCGGACTTGACGGTCAGAATCTCCTGTAGGGTGTAGGCGGCGCCGTAGGCCTCCAGAGCCCACACC
>CAJUPW010000055.1 GCA_910588635.1 uncultured Oscillospiraceae bacterium
GGGTGAATCGGCGGCGCTGCTGTTTACGGCGGGCTTTGCCCATGCGCTGAACGGCCTGTTTACCGGGCTGACCAGTCCGGGGGCCACCCTCACCGTGGCGCTGTATGTCTACGCGAAGGAGCAGGGAGAATTTGGCGTGGCCTTTGCCATCGCCGCCATTCTGATGCTCTTGACGCTGGCGGTCAACCTGACCGCCGCCCTGGTGGGCCGCTGCTTCAAGAAAAGGAGGGCACTATGAATCACGCAATCACCGCAAAAAATTTATGCCTGTGGTATGGCAGCACTCAGGCATTGAAGAATATCAACATCCAGATTCCAGAGAACAACATCACCGCTCTGATTGGCCCTTCCGGCTGCGGAAAGTCCACGTTTCTGAAAACGCTGAATCGCATGAATGACCTGATTCCCGGCGTGAAAATCACCGGGGAGGTGCGGTATCGGGATACGGACATTTTTGCTCCCGGCCTGGATGTGAACGCTCTGCGTAAGGAAATCGGCATGGTATTCCAGAAGCCCAACCCCTTCCCCATGTCCATCTATGACAACATCGCTTACGGCCCTCGTACCCACGGCATCAAAAGCAAGGCTAGGCTGGATGAACTTGTGGAGCAGTCCCTCCGGGGTGCAGCTATTTGGGATGAAGTAAAAGACCGGCTGAAAAAGAACGCCCTGGGACTGTCCGGGGGCCAGCAGCAGCGGCTTTGCATCGCCCGCGCCCTGGCCGTGGAGCCAAAGGTGCTGCTGATGGACGAACCCACCAGCGCCCTGGACCCCATTTCTACCTCCAGAATTGAGGAACTTGCAATGCAGCTGAAAGAGCGGTACACTATTATTATCGTGACCCACAATATGCAGCAGGCGGTACGCATTTCCGACCGCACAGCGTTCTTTCTGCTGGGGGAGCTGATTGAATATGACGAAACGGAAAAGCTGTTTTCTCAGCCAGAGAATCAGCGCACGGAGGACTACATCACAGGGAGGTTTGGGTGATGCGGAGCAGATTTGACAGCCAGCTTGCCCTTCTGAATACAGAACTGATTCAAATGGGGGCGCTGTGCGAGGAGGCCATCTCAAAGGCGGCAAAGGCGTTGGATGCTGGCGATCACACATTGGCAGAACAGGTTAAGCCACTGGAGGGCGAGATTGACCAGATGGAGCGGGACATTGAAACGCTGTGCCTGAAGCTGCTGCTTCAGCAGCAGCCGGTGGCCCGCGACCTGCGGCAAATCTCCGCCGCCATGAAGATCATCACGGATATGGAACGCATCGGAGATCAGGCTGCGGACATCGCGGAGATCATCCTGGCGATGCTGGCCCAGGGATATGTGCCGGAGGATGTGGGCCATATCCGGGAAATGGCGGCGGAGGTCATCAAGATGGTCACGGAAAGCGTAGATTCCTACGTCCAGAAAGATACTGTCCGGGCCAAGCTGGTGATTTCCCATGATGACATTGTGGATCAGTGCTTTGACCGGGTAAAACAGGTGCTGATTGGGAACATCGCGGCAAATCCAGACTGCGGCGAACACGCTCTTGATTTGCTGATGATCGACAAATATCTGGAGCGCATCGGAGATCACGCGGTCAACATTGCGGAATGGGTGATCTTTGCCGTGACAGGCGAGCATAAAGGAGAAACGCTATGATCTGGTGTGTAGAGGACGATGCTAGCATCCGGGATATTGAGCTTTACACCCTGCGCTCCACCGGCTTTGAAGCCAGGGGCTTTGAGGACGGCGGAGCGTTCCTGGCGGCGCTGGAAACAGAGCGGCCGGAGCTTGTCATTCTGGATGTCATGCTGCCGGGAATGGACGGCGTGGAGCTGCTGCGGCGGATGAAGATGGCAATTCCCGATATTCCGGTCATCATGGCCACCGCCAAGGGCGCGGAGTACGACAAAATTCAAAGCCTGGATTTGGGCGCGGATGATTACCTTGTGAAGCCCTTCGGCATGATGGAAATGGTGTCCAGGGTAAAGGCCGTCCTGCGCCGCTGCCGCCCGGTATCTCCGGCAAAGCAGCTGACAGCCGGGGGACTGACGGTTGATCTGGAAGAACGGACTGTCACCGCAGATGGAGCACGTATCCTGCTCACCTACAAAGAATTTGAACTGCTCCGGCTGTTCCTCTCCCGCCCCGGCGTGGCGTTCACCAGGGAGCAGCTCTTGTCCGACATTTGGGGCATGGATTACACCGGGGAGACGCGGACGGTGGATATGCACATCAAAACGCTCAGGCAGAAGCTGGGGGACTATGGCGCAATGATCGAAACAGTCCGGCATATCGGCTACCGGCTGGAGGCAAAGCCATGACAAAGAAAATTTTCCGTTCCATCCTGCTGGCGGCGGTCTCCGTTCTTCTGGCAAGTCTGGTCATCATCATGGGCTGTCTGTATGACTATTACAAAAACGTGCAGGAGAAACAGCTGCGGGATGAGCTCCGTTTGGCCTCCTATGGAACAGAGGTGGACGGATTGGATTATCTGGAGCGGTTGGCCTCTCCTTATCGGTTCCCATCCACGGCAGATTTTCGCCTGACCTGGATCGCCCCCGGCGGCGAGGTACTCTTCGACACCCACGTCCCGGCCTCCGAGATGGAGAACCACGCGGACCGAGCGGAGGTTCGGGAGGCCCTGGCCAAAGGTGAAAGTGGCGGGGTCCGCTACTCGGAAACGCTGACTGAGCGGACGCTGTACTGCGCGCAGCGGCTGGCGGATGGAACCGTCCTGCGTATTTCTATCAGCCAGCTGACGGTGTTTGCCCTGGCGATGGGGATGCTTCAGC
>CAJUPW010000056.1 GCA_910588635.1 uncultured Oscillospiraceae bacterium
TGGCTACCGCACTGCTGGTCGGCCTGGGAGGTAGTATGTATACGGTGCAGAGCCCCCTCCTGGTACGTGACACTCTGGGCAGCCGGGACTACCCCTCCATTTGGGCATTGATTATGATGGGGAACAGTCTCGCTGGCGCGTTTTCCTATTCGCCTATCGGTTTATTCTATGATATTGGAGGAAGCTATCGAGGAGCATTTATCTGTGTGATATCGCTTTTCTTGCTGGCGTTATGCTTAGGCTTTCTGGCGAATGTACAGAAGCAGCGCTTGGTGTAAGCAGTCAAGTAAAACGGGCCAAATTTGGCCAGGAAGTATACCAGTGCCGGGTCGAGGTATCGCCAGGAAGTATACCAGCGGAAAAAGTTAGTTAGTAATGGACAGGTGGTGCTCCAGTCTGTAGCTGGAGCCGGACATGTTAATAATCTCGCAGCGGTGGATGAGGCGGTCGAGGATAGCGGTGGTAATGGTAGCGTCGCCGAGGAAGTCAGCCCACTCGTCAAAGCCCTTGTTGGAGGTAATAATGAGGGAAGTTCTCTCGCTCATGGCGGAGATAAAACCAAAGAACAGATTGGCCTCGGCGGGCGAGAGGGGCATGAAGCCCACCTCGTCCACCACCACGAGGGCGGCTTTGTGGAGATACTTGAGGCGGCGCTTGCTGGCACTGGAGATCTCGGCGGTCTTGAGGATGGTCATGAGATTGTCCAGGGTTTCAAAGGCCACGGAGTATCCCAGGTCAAGGCCCTGGACGGCCAGGGAAAGAGCGAGGTGGGTCTTGCCCACGCCGGGCGGGCCGAGGAAGCAGATATGAAAGGCCTGTTCCACCCAGGTCATATCGGACAGGCGGAGCATCTGCTCCCTGGAAACGCTGCGCTGGAAGCCGAAGTCAAAGGAATCCAGCGTCTTTTCGGCGGGGAGGTTGGCCCGCTTTCTGCGCAGGAGGTTCTGCTTGAGGACGCGCAGACGCTGCTGCTCGGCCAGGAACAGCTCCACGGATTCCAGCGGGGTAAGGCTGTTCTTCCCGGCAAAGAGGGCGTCGAAGTCCACCTGGGCATAACGCAGATCGGCTATCAGGTTATTCACCCGTTCCAAGGGGGTCAGCATCGGGGATCACCCACCTTCGCATAGGCCGAGAGGGGCCGCTTCTGTGTGGTCACATGGTACTTGGGGTCATCCACCGGGATGGCGGGGATGGCTGGCGTGGGCCGCGTTTCGCAGGAGAGGGCGGCCTGGTGCTCCAGGTAGTCCCGCATGGTGTTGGCGCTGTAGAGTCTGCTGCGCTGGCAGAAGCCAATGGCCTGGAGCGCCGCCTCTTTGCCGTACTGCTCCAGCAGGGAGTGGATCAAGCGGAACTGGTCCCTGGCATAGCGGGATTTGTCCACGCGGATGGCAGTCAAAAACTCCGTGGCCCTGCCGTCCAGCTCGGTATCCAATTCCTCCAGCAGCTTGTCCAACTTTGAGGTGCGGTCCCGCCGGTGGGTCTGGCTCTGGATCAGCAGCCCCCGCCCGGAAGCGATACGGTGCTCGCAGATGGGCTCGCCAGACAGCGTTTGGATATAGAGCGTGCCGTCCAGCGTTTCAATCCGCACCGACCGCTGGGTGGTGTGGGTCCCCAAGGGGACGGAATAGCGGTTGCTGTCGTAGATGATCGTGTTGTCCTTGCGCACCGTCCGGCAGATCACCGGGCGCTTCACCTGGTCACAGACCGGCAGGGGCCGCAGGTGCTCGCGCTCCTCCTGGAACACCTCCGCCGGAACCAGCTTGGTGGTCCCATGCACCTTGGCGTTGGCGGTCCGCTCCAGCCATTTCAGACAGCTTCCGTTGAGGATGCCATCGTCCACATACAGCCGGTGGCTGAGGAAATTGCCCTTGATGTACTTCACCACATTCTCAATTTTTCCTTTGCTCTCCGGATCCGCCCCGCGGCACATACGGATGGACAAACCACATTCCTGCCGGAACTTCTCAAACTCATAGGTGTAGATGATGTCCCCGGCATTTTCACTTACGCATACGATACTGTCCTGGTCAAATACCAGCTCCTCCGGCATCCCGCCCATGTACTGGAAGCAATCATGGCAGATCCGCACAAGGTCTACGCTGGTAAAGGGCCGGCTCTGTTCCTGCGCGTACTTGTACCGCGACCGGGACAGCACAAACGCCGCCACGTACACCTTGGTCTGCCCGCCGTCCACGTTGGGCATCATCTTCTGCCCGAAGTCCACCTGCATCTGCTGCCCCATCGGCAGCTCCGGCACCGCCTCGTATTCCCGCGGCGCCGCGCTCTTTTTCAGCCCGTATTCTTCCCGCAGCTGTTTCACATACCGGGATACCGTCCGCTCGCTCACCTCCTCCCGGTAGTGCTCCCTCAGCCAGTCGCATACCTGGGCCGCTGTCAGGTCTGGAAATTCCCGCAGCCACTCCAAAATCCGCGCCTGGTATTTGTCCAGGTACTGCATCCGGCAGACAGTGCTGCTCATTTCCTCGTACTCGTCTACCGGCATTTCCCAATACCGCTTTACTGTCTTGCGGTTGATTCCAAGCCGCCGCGCCACTTGCCGCTGGCTGAATCCCGCCGAACGAAATTGCTGAATCTTGCTGTACACGTGATACCCTTTCATTCCTTTCTGGCCTCCATCTGGGTGAGTCTCCTCATCATTTTACCAGATGGTTGCCTCCGGCTTCCGTGGTATACTTCGTGGCGAGATTTGGCCCCTTTTGTGGCGACGTTTGGTATCCTTTCAGTGGCGGATTTTGGTATACCCTATCTTACCA
>CAJUPW010000057.1:0-1039 GCA_910588635.1 uncultured Oscillospiraceae bacterium
CTTGTCCCCGTTGAGGACGTAGTTGATGCCCACGTCCAGTCGGCCCTTCCGGGCCAGGATTTTTGTGATAGCCATGTTCCTGACTCCTGTGGTATAATGATCCCAATAAACTTTAGGAGAAAAATATGTGGTTTTTATTTGCGTTAGGCTCGTCCATATTTGCGGCGCTGACCTCGATTTTAGCCAAGATCGGCATTGAGGGGGTAAACTCCAACCTTGCGACAGCCATCCGCACCTTTGTTGTGCTGCTGATGTCCTGGGGGATGGTGTTCATCACGAACACGCAGGGCGGCATTGCAGAGATCAGCAGGCGGAGTTGGCTGTTCCTGATCCTGTCCGGTATTGCCACGGGAGCCTCCTGGCTGTGTTACTATAAGGCCCTGCAAATTGGTGAGGCATCCAAGGTGATACCCATCGACAAGCTGAGTGTTGTGATTACCATGATCCTGGCGGCTGTCATTCTGCATGAGCAGTTCACGCCCAAGTCCATTTTGGGCTGTATCCTGATTGGGGCCGGAACGCTGTTGATGGTGCTGTAACGCTATTTTTTAGCGATCTGATACATCAGCTCGTAGACCTGATCCAGCAGGAACAGGCCCCGCTTGGCGTCCTCGGCCCTGGCGATCCCGGCGTTGACGCTGCGGGCGATCTGGTTGATGTTTACACCGATTTTGTGGACTTCCCAACGAAGGTCCTTGATCTCTTGGATAGGCTTTACCGGGAGTGGAACTTCCTCAATAAGCCGGACGAGGTAGGCCCTCCGGGAGAGGCCGCACTGCTTGGCCTGGGCCACCAGCCGCTGGTACTGCGCCGGCGTCAGTTCGATGTGGACATGATGCCTGCCGTGCTTATCTGCTCTGCTCATGCCGCCTCCTTTTTCCCTTGGGAGAGCTGCCGCTGTTCTCCGCCTGAATCTCCTGTTCAAACACTTTTTCCAAATCAAACACATTGCCATAAGGGACGCCCTTCCGGCTGTAGGGCTTCATAGGCATGGGGATCTGGGCCTGCAGCCCCTTCAGCCTCTCCCAATATTGAGGCA
>CAJUPW010000057.1:1049-2530 GCA_910588635.1 uncultured Oscillospiraceae bacterium
ATTCTCCTCCCAGAAAAATCCCCGCTCATAGCAGAATGCCAGACAGTCCGCCTCCGTCATCCCCGCTTCGGCCAGGGGCGAACACTTGGGGGCCTCCAGCCGTTCCAGCCGTTCCGGCTCGTCCAGGGCGATGCCCACATAGTGGACTTTCGCATCCAGAGCCACGCCATCCAGGGAGCGGGTCTTGAGCTTGGTTCCCCAGCGGCAGGGGCCGCCGCACCAGCCGTAGCCCAGATGGAAGCCGTTCTTTTTGGAGTCAACTGGCCTGTCCAGCATATTGTATAAAAACGGGACACCCGGCTTCACCTCAGTGAACCGGATGCCCCTCTGCTCCAAGACCGGCTTGATCCGGTCCCGGATATGATAAATGCAGTCAAATTCCATTTCCGAATTGTAAAAGATCACTTCGTCCAATGGCATTTTCTTTTCCAGTAACAGCAGTAACATGGCTAACGAGTCTTTCCCGAAGCTCACGCTGGCGTAAAATGCCACTCTGCGTTTCACGCTCCCTTCTGCGGCTCCGCCGCCGATCTTCCGCCCGCAGGCGGCATAGGGGACAGGGGGATGTTCCCCCTGCAAGCGCGCAAAATGTACATTTGCGCTATGCTTGCGCCGACACCGCCCAGGGGGCGGTGTCGGCCTCGGCCCCGCCAGCGGCGGGGCTTCGCTCCAAGCGGTAGGTTGATTGGAACGGGCGGGCGGAGCCCGCTCTCTTGAAGGGAAACTCATTACCGCTCCCGCTGGCTCCGGGGCTGCCGGAGCTTCAGATCGTAGTGGTCTACCGGCACATCACGCAGATCCAGGCTCCGCTTTTCGGGGACATAGCACGAATACCGGGCGTAGTTGTAGCCTTGGCAGTCCACCAGGATACCGTCCCTGCGGCCCCTGGTGGTCACCAGCAGGCAGCGGGTCACTCCTTTGTCGTAGCCAGTAAGGTGCTTATTGGGGATGAGGAAGGGCATATCCCGCAGCAAATTGGCGGAAAAATTCTGAAACTGCTGGCCGGTCAACTGGAGGATCTTGACCACCTCCACCAGGATGAGCTGGGCGGTCTTAACCTCCACCAGCTCCTGGGCGTGGCTGGCTTTGAAGAAGAAACAGCCGCAGATCGTAGATTTTGGCAACTTCCCACCTCCTGTTGGGTGTAATAGATTCACCCAGATTTCTGTAAAAAAGAGAAGCAAGGTGAATTGTATTCACCCTGCCGTCTATCGTTCCTGCATTGCTTTTCTGTTTTTCTGCCGTCCCCGCCGAACAGGCGGCGGCAGGAGTTCAGCGGGCGGCGTATGGTCGCGCAGCAGGCCCAGGAGGCTGTGCCGCGCCCCGATGTTTGTTGCCGTGATTTCCCTGACGCAGTGCCGCAGCCAGGGAAGCTGTTCCGCCATCTTCTGGGTCAGGAGGGCAACGTCCAGTGCAGTCAGCTTCTCCGTGGAGACATACACGGAATACTGCCGCCGCTCAAAGCCGTTGGTCTCCATGAA
>CAJUPW010000058.1 GCA_910588635.1 uncultured Oscillospiraceae bacterium
GCCGGGAGCTGTACAACGCCATCCGCCAGACCATGGTGGACGGGACCAGCGGCACCGCCCCCGCCTACACACAGGTGTCCAAGGAGGACTACAGCGCGGTGAAAAAGCTGATCGGGCGCATGGAAGGGGTGCTGCGTTACGAACATCATGTGCCACAGAACTTCACCGACTACTGGCGGTACTTGGACTACTTCGCCGTGTCCGCCGAAATGCCGGAGAATTATCAAGCGCCCCTGGACTTCGTCCAGCCGGTCATCGAGGGCACGGCGGAGATGACGGACCGGGAGCGGGTGGAAGCCTTCAACGACTACATCCGCACCCTGCTGGCCTACCAAAAGGGAAAAACAGCCGGCATCACCCAGACCTTCGCCCCTCACACCGGGGAGCTGAAAGCGGCCTGCGGGTCCTACGCCAGAGCGTTGAAGTTCCTCTGCGCCGCGGCGGACATCCCATGCTTCACCGTCAGCAGTAAGACCCACACTTGGAACCTCGTGTATGTGGATGGTCAATGGCTCCATGTGGATGTGTCCGCCAACGACCTCTCCGGCAGGAACGGGGTACTGCTGGTGGAAAGCTACCAGACCGGGAAGGATCAGGCTCCGGAAGCCACCGCCTTCCTCAAGGAACTATTCGTACCCGGATCAACGAAATAAGCAAGATACATCCTTCACGCTGGCAGGCCGGAAAACGGCCTGCCGCTTTTTTGTTCTCAAACAGATCGCAACAGAAAGGAGTTTTCATGAAACACAAGCCTTTTACCCGTTTTCTCTCCCTGTTGTTGGTGGTGGCTACGCTGGCCGGCCTGTTCACCTTGCCCGCCAGCGCCGCCTCGCTGAACGGCAGCGGCACCGTCAACATCCAGTACCTGGGCCGCCATGAGTACCTGTCCAAAAGCACGGGCGGCAGCCTGAGCGGCAGCAGTTGGAGCTACACCAGCAACGATGGACTCACCGGCACCGCCTACTGCGTCAACTGGGGCCTGTCGGCAGTCTCGCCCAACAAGGCCCTGACCCTGCAGGAGTACAATCGGAACCCCCAAACCATGGGCGTGTTCGCCAACGGCTATCCCATGCGCACCCTGGAGCAGTTCAAAGAACTGCATCCCGATGACGTGCGGGGCATCGCCAGTCTGACGGAGGACGAGTACAAATACGCCACCCAGGTGGCGGTCTGGGCCTCCTGCGGCCAGCTCTCCGTCCCCGGTACATCCTTCACCGCTGGCCGGGCCGCCCTGGTGGAGCCGACCGCAGATGCCCAGAAGATCCGAGTGTATGACAGCGTCAAGGCCATGCTGAAATACTCTGCCCACTGGACGAAAAACCTCTACACTGGCCTGTCTATCCGGGCGGAGGAGGATAAGGATGTCCGCGGCGTGGAAGTCCTCAACGAGTACGGCCTGGAGGGCGCCGCCGCCGACAACGAGGACGGCATCAAAAAGGAGACCATCAACGGGAAGGAGTATTACACCCGTGTGATGTATCTGGCCTCCGCCACCTCCACCTGGATCGATGACCGGATGACCAAGGTCTATTCCACGGACGCCCCCCAGGGGACCATCTTCGTGGCGGAGAACAACTCCCCCCTGGAGATGGTGCAGGAGAACGGGGCCACCTGCTACAAGGTGGACACCAGCCGGTCCCACACCACCAACCTCAACTCCAACGGCGAGGAATACTACGGGACATTCAAGGTCTGTATCCCCGTGGACAATGCCGCCGCCGAGGGCAGCTTTACCATCAAGGCCATGGGCGGTGTGGCGCAGTACAACCTGTTCCTGGCCTATAACCCCTCCGCCTCGGAGCAGTCCTACATCGTGGCCGACCCCGGCTACACCACCCTGGAGGCCCAGGCCCCCTTCAAGTGGAGCGGCTCGGATCTCCCGGAGAACGCCAGCCTCCAGATCGTCAAGGCCGGCGCGGGCGGCGCGCCCCTGGAGGGGGCCGAGTTCACCCTCACCGGCAGCGGCGGCACCACCGTCACCGGCGCCAGCGACCGCA
>CAJUPW010000059.1 GCA_910588635.1 uncultured Oscillospiraceae bacterium
ACTACAACTCCACCAACGGTCTGCCTGCCGGTACGCTGCTGGAGGGGGCTGTGTTTGAGATTTATGACAAGGCCGGGAATCTGGTGGACACCATCAAGAGCGATAACCGGGGGCTGGCAGTCTCCAAGCCCCTGCCCCTGGGCCGGTACACCATCCGGGAAACCAAGGCCCCGGCCAATTACGGTGTCAGCGACCAGGAGCTGACTGCCTACCTGGAGCATGAGGGCCAGATCGTCCGCTTCGAGGTGACCAACAAGAGCCTGACCACCGGCGTGTCGATTACCAAGACGGGACCCAAGGAGGCCATGAGCGGCCAGCCGGTGAACTATGTTCTTTCCGGCATCGCCAACAATTCCAACGTCCGGCTGGACAACTTCTATTGGCGAGATACCCTGCCCGCACAGGTGCGGCTGAACACCATCGTCACCGGCACCTACAACTTCCCCGGCGTGTATAAGATCACCTACCGGGTGAACGGCGGCGAGTACCGGACGCTGGCGGACAATCTCTCCACCAGCAAAAACTACACCTTGCAGGCATCCCCCGCCGCCCTGGGCCTCGCCGCCAATGAGCGGGTAACAGAGGTGATGTTTGTCTTTGGGCAGGCCCCCGCAGGCTTTGCCCAGGTGGAGAAACCCCAGATCAAGTGTACCGCCATCGCCGGCCTCAAGGCCGGGACCAGCTTCGTGAACATCGCTGACGTGGGCGGCACCTATAACGGAGTCTGGGTGCAGGCCATCAGCCGCTGGGTGACCACCGTCTACGGCAAGCCCACCCCGCTGCCCAAGACGGGCTATTGAGCGCACCACGGAGGCTCCCCACTTCGGGGGGCCTCCTCCATTCCCTATACATTATAAATATATCACCAAATCATCAAAAAGAAAAGGAGAACTGACTATGCTGAAGATCACTGCCATCGGGAACCTGACCAACGATGTGGAGCTGAAGTCCCATGAGGACGGCAAGCCCTACGCCATCCTGCGCATCGCCTCCGACCGCCGCTACCGGGATCGGGAGGGCAACAAGCTCACCGACTTTATCTCCATCAAGGTGCGCGGCCCCCTGGCCGAGCGCTGCGCCGCCTTCGCCTACAAGGGCTGCAAGCTGGCGGCCTCCGGGGACTTCGAGACCATCTGCTTCGCGGAGGACCCGACCCGCCAGCCCGGTTTCCTCATTAAGGCCAACGAGGTGGAATTCCTGTCCCCCAAGAAGGTGGAGGAGTCTGCCGCCGTGGCCGATGATGCGGCCTGATGCGGAACACCGGCACAATTTACACCAGCAACCAGCGTACCCCCGCCGTCCTGCCTGAAATGGCCGAGCTGCTCCCCCCTCTCACGGGGGAGCAGCTCGCCACCCTGGAGGCGGATCTGCTAAAGAACGGCTGCTACTCGCCCATCATCGTCAACGAGGACATGGTCATCATTGACGGACACAACCGGCAGAGGCTGTGCGAACAGCACAATCTGCCCTACCAGATGGCCGTGTTCTCGTTTGAGGATCTGCTGGAGGCCAAGCAGTGGGCGCTGGAC